>JBEKVI010000072.1:0-20910 GCA_049514215.1 Burkholderiaceae bacterium | reverse complement strand
CGCTGCGACCACGGCGCACCGACGAGCCTGGGCTTGTGGCCGCTAAACTCGGCGAGGATTTGATCGAACCCTCCTTCGATACGCTGGTCAATAGCTGGTTTCCCGTGACCTATCTCCTGAATAATCTTAATCGCGGACTGGGACTGCCCGACCCTTATCCGTTCGTGCTAAATCCGGTCGTCATCGAGAAACTGCGCTTCGTTCACGAGGCGATCGCGCAGGCTCGCGCAGCCCAAGGCGAAGAAAGGCTTGAAGTCGCCTGATCGCGCCCGTGGCCTCGTGCGCTCGCACGTGGCCGACGGGCTCCACGAGCAACCCACGCGACAACGCAGTTTTTACCGTGGGCCCGATGCGGCATCGAGTTTGGCGGGAACATCGCGTGCTTAAGCCAACCTAAGCGTCAAAGCGACGCCTTGCCCGCCCCCCGAGTCCAAGAAGAGCCCCATTCTTTTCGGGGCGCGTAGAGGTTTCGCGCGCGGCACGACGCATTTTGTGTAATTCTTACTGCAAGTGCTCTGAGAAAGCCGCCGCATTGCGCAGGATTTGCAGCGACGACTTTCTCCTCGTGATGGTCCATGCGTCGTCCCTGGGAGAATCATCTGTGACTTTGCATGTCCTGTTTGTCGCTGCCGAGGCTTACCCCCTGGCCAAAACGGGCGGCCTGGCCGACGTGGTTGGAGGATTGGCGAGCGCGCTCGAGAGGCGCGCAGTCAAAGTCACCATCCTTATGCCCGGTTATCCGGGCGCGATCGAAGATGCTGAAGATCTGAACCTCATCGATGCGATCGAGGGACTTCCGGGAGGCCCCGCCGAACTCCTCTTGGGACGCATGCCCGACTCGAAGGCATCGGTGCTCCTGCTTCGTAACGACGCCCTTTATCGGCGGCCGGGTCACCTCTACATTGACTCTCTGGGGCGTGATTTCTCGGATAACGCCCTGCGCTTTGGCGCCCTCGCCCATGCCGCAAGCCTCGTGGCCCGCGGTCACACGCACTTCGGCCGGCCCGATCTGGTGCACGCGCATGACTGGCATGCCGGCCTCGTCCCCCTGCTGCTGCGCGCATCGGGCGATTCGGCTATCCCCACGCTGCTCACCATTCACAACCTTGCGTTTCAGGGCAATTTTCCGATCGAACTCGCCCCAAATCTTGGAATTGGCGCAGAATTGCTCACTCCCGACGGCATCGAGTTCTGGGGTCAGATGAGCTTTCTGAAGGCGGGAGTCCGCTACTCCGATCGCTTGAGCACGGTAAGTCACGCCTACGCGAAGGAGATCCTGACCCCTGAATTCGGCTGCGGGTTTGAGGGTCTACTAGAGGACCGTCGCAACGACCTGGTCGGAATCCCCAACGGCGTCAATACCGAAGTCTGGAATCCCGCACGCGACCCCTTGATCGCCGCGCGCTTCGATGCGCTCGACCGGTCGGGCAAGGCCGTCTGCAAGACGGCCCTCCAGTCGCTTTTCGGACTTGATTCGGATCCTAACGGCCCGCTTCTGGCGATCGGCAGCCGGCTCACGGGCCAGAAGATGGCCGATATCGCCTTGGTCGCGCTCGAAGGACTGCTCCTTGAGCACACGGGGCTGCAGGTTGCCGTTTTAGGCACGGGAGACCGTGAGTACGAGACGCGTTTTCGCGAGCTGGCCGAGCATTTTCCGTCGCGCGTGGGGGTGCATATCGGCTATGACGAGAAGCTCGCGCACAGCTTGCACGCCGGAGCGGACATGCTTTTGCATGGAAGCCGCTACGAGCCTTTTGGCCTCACGCCTCTTTATGCGATGCGCTATGGGACCATTCCGATCGCGTCCCGCGTGGGCGGTCTTGGGGATTCGATCATCGATCGCGGCGAGCAAGACGATCCGGCGGCCAATGCAACGGGAATTCTGTTCGAAGGCGCCGATGTCGCAGCGATGACGCGCGCCGTGCGGCGTGCCTTGGACACGTTCGCCCATCCGGGTGCGTGGCGAGCGCTCCAAATGGCGGGGATGCGCGCAGACTTCGGCTGGGAACAGTCGGCTTTGGCGTACCGCGAGCTCTATGAAGGGATGCTGTCGGGAACGAGGTCCGAATCGAAGGTCCAAGACGCCGTGCGGGCGCCGTCAGCGCGCGAGCCGATAGCTGCATCAACGACCCTGAACGCGTAGGCTCGCCACGATGTCGCACATGCCGCTTGCAACACAAAGCCAGACGCTTTACACACCGGTCGGGGTGCAACCGCTAAAGCTCTGTCATGTCCACGCGCATCTGCTTGGGACCGGCGAGGATTGGAGGCGGCTTTTCGAGCGCTGTCGGGAGCTCGGTTTTAACCACGTCGTCGTCAGCGGCCTGTTTGGGACCGAGGCCAATCGGGAACCCCTCACGTTGGGGGCGTCTTTGCGCACACGGGAGGGCTCGGAAAGCGAAACTGGCGCGTCTTTCGGGACGATTGAAGGCCTTTGCCGACTCGCCCGTAACGAGGATCTGGGACTTTGGCTCGACGTGCGGCCCGATCGCCGCGCCTTTTCCGGTGCCCTTTTTGCAAAGCAGCCCGAACTCGGGGTCGCAGCCGAGGCTGAGCACCGTCCGATCGATCCCCGGGGATCCGATCTTTGTGCGCCTGGCGCCCCACTCGATTTTGGCGAGCCCGGGCTCGCTGAGCTCTTGGCCGGTGCGTGGGCCAGCGCGCTGGGCGACCTCTGCGATGCAGGCGTTGCCGGCTTTCGCTGGCTTGAACCCGCCAAGACCCCAAGCGATGTGGCTCGCGAGATCGTGCGCGCCACACGCGCGCGCTTCCCGGACGCGCGCTTTTTGGCCTGGACCATCGGCGTGTCCGCCGTCGAGGTCGAGCGCCTCGCTGGCATTGGATGGAACGCGGTCGTCTCCTCGTTTCCATGGTGGGACTTTCGCGCCGACTGGTTTTTCGAAGAAACCGAGCGCTTGAGTCGGCTAGGGACCGTTCTGCATCCGGTCGTCGAGCCGGTGGCCTCGACGTCGGGCGTGCAGCCTGCACTGCCGATTGACGTCGTTCGTGCAAGACGTACCCTTTGGACTGCGGCCGCTCTGGGCGGAGGCAGCTTCGTGCCGATGGAGTTTCACTGGCCCCTGGCCGAGGACGACCGACTGGGCGGTGAAATGCAGCGTCTGCACGCTTGGCTCGACGCTCACGGCACCAATCCAGGCCAGTGCCGTGTCACGATCGCGCGCCTGTGCGGGCCGGCTGCTGCACTGTCAGTGGTCGCTCGCCGCGAGGGACTTAAGGACGCTCTGGTGGTCGCCATCAATCCGACCAATGGTCCGGCCGAGATGGACGCCTCAGAAATGATCGAGACGCTGCGCGAGCCCTGCGGACGCCTGGTCGTTCTGGAGACTCGGGACAATGCCGATTCCGTGCGAGCCCTTTCCCCGGGCTCGCGACTCCATCTCGAAGCCAATGAGACCGCTTTGCTCAGACCGCTGACCAATCCTCCTGTGGTGCCCGGTCCTGCCGGGCTGCGAAACGCAAAGCAAACGGTCGAATCGGGCCTTTCTGCTCCGCGTATTGCCATCGAGGCGGTAGCCCCCCAATGCGACCAGGGGCGCTTTGCGATCCGGCGCGTGGTGGGCGAGTTGGTCGAGGTTGAAGCCGACGTATGGATCGATGGTCACATCCAGCCGAGCGTGGCGCTGCGATGGCGCGCCGTCGACGCGAAGATCTGGCACGAGGCGCGCATGCGACCCCTGGGTAATGATCGCTATGGCGCCTCATTTCCGCTCGACCGGCTGGGACGCTACGAGTTCTCCGTCGAGGCCTGGGTCGATGCCTACGCCAATTGGGTCGATGAGCTTGAGAAGAAGAAGGCCGCCGGACAAAATCTCGACCTTGAAACCGCCGAGGGGCACGAGCTCGTCATGCGCGCGCTCGATCGGGGCCAGAATCCGGCGCTCAAGGAGATCAACGAGGCGATTCTCGCGTTCGGTCCGAAAGGACAAGTGCCCAAGGGCCCCGCAGTGCTCGAACTCCTGCTGGATCCGACAACCCGCATGGCCATGATCAGCGCTGGCGAGAAGGCCTTTCTCGTTCGGACGGCTTACGCATTCCCGGTCGAAGCCGAACGGCGCGCCGCCCGATTTGCCAGTTGGTACGAACTGTTTCCGCGGTCATTCGGTCCAGACGCCGCCACGCACGGGCGCCTGACGGACGTGATCGCGCGCCTGCCGGCGATCAGGGCCATGGGTTTTGATGTCCTGTACTTCCCGCCCATTCATCCGGTCGGAAAAACGCATCGCAAGGGGCCAAACAACGCGTTACAGGCCGGCCCCGAGGATCCGGGAAGTCCCTACGCCATCGGTGGGGATTTCGGAGGTCATACGGCAATCCACCCCGAACTCGGAGGGCTGGAGGATTTGCGCACCCTCATCGCGGCCGCAGCCAGCGAGGGAATCGAGCTGGCCCTCGACTACGCCATTCAATGCTCTCCAGACCATCCCTGGTTGAGGGAACACCCCGAGTGGTTCCAGTTTCGGCCCGACGGGAGCGTTCGCTATGCCGAGAATCCTCCCAAGAAGTACGAGGATATCGTCAATGTCGACTTCTACACGACGCGCGCCAGCACCCAGGATTCGGCGCCGGCGGCCCATCTGTGGCTCGCGCTGCGCGACATCGTGCTGTTCTGGGTGGAACAGGGGATCCGCATCTTTCGCGTCGATAATCCGCACACCAAGCCCTTGCCATTTTGGGAGTGGATGATCCAGGACGTGCGCTCACAGTATCCGGACGTGATCTTCCTGGCCGAGGCCTTCACGCGCCCCAAGATGATGGCGCGTCTGGCCAAACTGGGGTTTTCGCAGTCGTACACCTACTTCACCTGGCGTCACACCAAAGCGGAATTCACCGACTATCTGACCGAATTGACTCAAACCGAACTGGCCCAGTATTTCCGACCGCATTTCTTCGTCAACACGCCCGACATCAACCCCTATTTTCTGCAGACGTCCGGCCGCCCCGGATTTCTGATCCGCGCTGCGCTGGCCACGCTCCTTTCGGGTCTTTGGGGAATGTACAGCGGCTTTGAATTGTGCGAGTCCGATCCTCTGCCAGGCAAGGAAGAGTATGCCGACTCCGAGAAATATCAATTCAGGAAACGCGATTTCACGACACCGGGCAACATCATTGCAGAGATCGCTCGGCTCAACGCCATCCGACACGAGAACCCGGCCTTGCAAAGTCATCTCGGATTGCGCTTTTATAACGCGTTTAATGATCGCATCCTCTACTTCGGCAAGGCGACCCCGAGTCGCGACAACGTGATCCTCGCTGCGATCTGCCTTGATCCCTTCGCCGCGCAGGAGGCCGACATCGAGATCCCGCTTTGGGAGTTCGGCCTGCCCGATTCCGGCAGCCTCGCCGTCGAGGATTTGTTCGAATCGCGGGGCTTCGAGTGGCACGGCAAAATCCAGCACCTGCGGCTCGACCCGTACCAACGGCCGTTCGCCGTGTGGCGCATCCAAAAGACCAACTAGACAATGACGGCCCAGCCTCCCAATCCCGCTCTGGAAGATCGCACCCTTTGGTACCAGGATGCGGTCATCTATCAGTTGCACGTCAAGTCCTTCTTCGACTCCAACGACGATGGAATCGGCGACTTCGCCGGCCTCATCGCCAAGCTCGACTATCTGGTCGAACTGGGTGTGGACACGATATGGCTTTTGCCCTTCTACCCTTCGCCCAGACGCGACGATGGTTACGACATCGCCGACTATCGGGGCGTGCATCCCGACTATGGGACGCTGGCCGACTTCCGGCGCTTCGTTGCGACCGCGCACTCGCGCGGCTTACGCGTCATCACGGAGCTGGTCATCAATCACACGTCCGACAAGCATCCCTGGTTCCAGAGGGCGCGACGCGCCAAACCCGGCTCGGTGGCGCGCAACTATTACGTCTGGTCCGACACCGACCAGGCCTACAAGGGCACGCGCATCATCTTCCTGGACACCGAGAAATCAAACTGGACCTGGGACGAGGAAGCCCAGGCGTATTTCTGGCACCGGTTCTATTCGCACCAGCCCGATCTGAATTTCGACAATCCGCACGTGCTCAAGGAAGTGCTCGCCGTCATGCGATTCTGGCTTGACTTGGGGGTCGATGGGCTCCGGCTGGATGCTGTCCCCTACCTGGTCGAGCGGGAGGGGACGTCCAATGAAAATTTGCCCGAAACGCATGCGATCCTAAAGGCCATTCGCGCCCATCTGGACGCGTCCTACACGGATCGCATGCTGCTGGCCGAAGCCAACCAGTGGCCCGAGGATGCGCAGGAGTATTTCGGCAAGGGTGACGAGTGCCATATGGCTTTTCACTTTCCGCTCATGCCGCGCATGTACATGGCCATCGCCCGCGAGGACCGCTTTCCTATTACGGACATCCTGCGCCAGACCCCGGCGATTCCCTCGAATTGCCAGTGGGCCATTTTCTTGCGCAACCACGACGAACTCACCCTCGAGATGGTGACCAGCGCCGAGCGCGACTATCTCTGGGAAACCTATGCGGTGGATCGGCGCGCCCGACTGAACCTGGGCATCCGGCGCCGGCTGGCACCTCTGCTCGAACGCGATCGGCGCCGCATCGAACTCATGAACAGCCTGCTGCTGTCCATGCCGGGGACCCCCATCATCTACTACGGCGATGAAATCGGCATGGGCGATAACATCCACCAGGGCGATCGAGACGGCGTACGTACCCCCATGCAGTGGAGTCCCGACCGCAACGGGGGTTTTTCGCGCTCCGATCCCGAAAGCCTCGTGCTGCCTCCCATCATGAGTCCCCTCTACGGATTTCAGGCGGTCAACGTCGAGACCCAGGCGCGCGATCCGCACTCCATCCTGAACTGGACGCGGCGCATGCTCGCACTGCGCCGACAGCACCGTGCTTTCGGACGCGGTTCGCTGCGCTTTCTATACCCGGGCAACAACAAGATCCTGGCCTACCTTCGAGAGTCCCGCGACGAACTGGTGCTGTGCGTGGCAAATCTGTCACGCGCCCCCCAGGCGGTCGAACTCGATCTGTCCCAGTATGCTGGCCGCGTGCCGGTCGAGCTCATGGGTGGATCTTCGTTTCCCGCCATCGGTGAACTAACCTATCTCTTGACGTTGCCCCCGTACGGATTCTTTTGGTTTCTCCTTAGCACCGAGGCCCAGCCGCCCGCGTGGCACACCGCGGCCCCGACCCAGGTGCTCGACCAAATCACGCTCGTGCTGCACAACCGGCTCTCCTACGAACTCACGAGTTCATCGCGCGAAATTCTGCGGGCGGAAGTCCTGCCGCCCTATCTTGCGCGGCGACGCTGGTTCGCCTCCAAGGGCGAGCCGCTCAAAGGGATTCGCTTCGCCTACGCCGTTGGTCTGCCGGATCACGACAACGTGTTTCTGACCGAGCTCGAGGTCGAATTCGCCAATCGCACCGAACGCTATCAGCTCCCGGCGAGCGTGGTCTGGGAGAACAGCGTGCTGACCACGCTCGCGCAACAGCTCTCGCTGGCGCGCGTCAGGCGCGGCGCGCAGATGGGAACCTTAACCGATGCCTTTGCGCTGGAGGACTTCGCCTATTCGGTGCTTTCTGCCTGGCGGCATGGTCTTGAGCTGCCCACCGCCGAAGGCCTGATCCGCTTCATCCCCGAAGACGGGTTAAGCGCGGTGCAGGAAGATAAACCTCCGGTACGCTGGCTCACTGCCGAGCAGTCCAACTCCTCGCTGATCCTGGGCGAGACCGCGGTACTGAAGCTCGTTCGGCGCGTCTCGCCTGGAATCCATCCGGAAGCCGAAATGACGCGACACCTCACGCGCGCGGGCTTCACCAACACCGCGGTGCTACTGGGCGAAGCCCTGCGAACCGATGCAAAGGGAGTTCCCCACACCCTGCTCCTGTTGCAGCGCTTCATCACCAACCAGGGCGACGGGTGGGTATGGACTCTGGACTACCTCGACCGAACCATCGAAGACGCCGCGTTGACCGGCGAAACTGGCGTCGAGCATGAAGAGGAGATGACACCCTACGAAAACTTCGCCGCGGCCATCGGACGACGTCTGGGCGAACTGCACGCCTTGCTCGCCTTGCCCAGCGATGACGCAGCGTTTGCGCCGGAGCGCGCCGAGCGCTCCGACGTGGAGCAGTGGACCACCGAGATCAAGGACATGCTCCAAGGTGCGCTCGATGTCATCGCCGTGGCCCGCGACTGGAAGACGCCGGCGCTTGCACGCGGTGCCGAATACCTGCTGCAGAATCGCGCGCGGCTCATGGAGACGATCGAACGGCTCGCAGCCCACGGAGAAGGCACGCTCAAGACGCGCATCCACGGCGACTTTCACCTCGGTCAGGTTCTTGTGGCCCAAAGCGATGCCTACCTCATCGACTTCGAAGGCGAGCCCGCCGTTTCTCTGGATCGCCGGCGCCGCAAGACCAGTCCCTTGCGGGATGTGGCCGGGCTCCTGCGCTCGTTCGACTATGCCGCGGCCACCGTGGGTGAGGCCGGACGGGAGGGCGCCGTGGCCGCGCTGCCCACGGTGCAGGCTCGGCGCGAGGACCTCCTGCAGCGCTTTCGAGCGCGTTCGGCGGGCGCATTTCTGAAGTCGTACGCTCTGGTCGCCCACGACACTCCGCATCCCTGGACTTCACCCGAGAGCGAAGCGGCGCTCTTGGATCTGTTCCTGATTGAGAAAGCCGCCTACGAAGTGCGCTACGAGGCCGCCAATCGTCCCGACTGGATTGGACTTCCGATTCGAGGGCTGTGCGGGATCGCGCGTCACTTGCTCGACGAGACTGACGAACCGGATCCCTTTGCAGCGCAAAGCGAGCAGCCGGTGCCTGAGGATCCCGCGGCCGGGGACGATCATGGATGACGTCCTCACGGAGCTTTCGCCCGGGCTCTCATCGACCGAACTCGATGCGCTAGCGCACGGGGTTCACCAGGACCCGTTTGCCGTCCTTGGACCGCATCGGGTTGGCGCAGGTTATCAGGTCAGGGCCTTCCTGCCAGGAGCCCAGTCGGTGCAACTGGTTGCGCGCCGCGACGGCGCGATCCTCGGCCGTCTCACAACCGTGGGCGGGTCCGGCGTTTTTGAGGGCACGTTTCCCGAACCCTTGCCTTACCGACTGCGTGTCCAGTGGGACGGCGGCATCACCTCCGAGAGCGAGGATCCCTACAGCTTTAGTACCTTGCTCTCGGAATTCGACTTGCACCTGCTAGCGCAAGGGCGGCATCGGGAACTTGCGCATTGCCTTGGGGCCGTTCCGATGACCATCGACGGGATCGCGGGGACGCGATTCGCCCTTTGGGCACCGAATGCGCGCCGCGTCTCGGTCGTGGGCGACTTCAACAGCTGGGATGGACGCCGCCATCCGATGCGGCTGCGCCACGCGGCTGGTGTGTGGGAGATCTTTCTGCCGCGCATCGGTCCGGGCGAGCGCTACAAGTTCGAAATTCTCGATGCGCAGGGTCGGCTCCTACCGCAAAAGGCCGACCCGATCGCGCGAGCGACCGAGCTCCCGCCGGCGACGGCGTCGATCGTTGCCGAGCACGGTAAAGCAGAATGGACCGATGGCGCCTGGATGCAAGCGCGTGCCCAAAAGGCCTTCGCGCGCGAACCTCTGGCGGTCTACGAAGTCCATGCCGGATCCTGGCTGCGGCTCGTCAACGATGCACGCTACGGCTGGGGTCTGCTGGCCGACCGCCTCATTCCTTACGTGCGCGAACTCGGATTTACGCACATCGAACTCTTGCCGATCATGGAGCATCCCTTCGGGGGATCGTGGGGCTACCAACCGCTCTCGCAGTTCGCCCCAACAGCCCGCTTCGGCAGCCCAAGCCAGTTCGCGCGCTTTGTCGAGCGCTGTCATGAACAGGGCCTGGGTGTCATTCTCGATTGGGTCCCCGCCCACTTTCCGGGCGATGCGCACGGACTGGCGCAGTTCGACGGCACCGCGCTCTACGAGTATGCCGATCCGCGCGAGGGGTTTCATCGCGACTGGAACACCTATATCTATAACTTCGGGCGCAACGAAGTGCGCGGCTTTCTGATCGCGAGCGCACTCTACTGGCTCGAGCACTTCCATATCGATGGGTTGCGCGTAGACGCCGTGGCTTCCATGCTCTATCGCGACTACAGCCGGGGCCCGGGCGAATGGGTCGCCAACCGCTATGGCGGACGGGAGAATCTCGAAGCCATCGACTTTCTGCGCGAGCTCACGAGCACGGTCGCAGAGCGCTCTCCAGGGGCGCTTCTCATTGCCGAGGAGTCCACGGCCTGGCCCGGGGTCACCGCCCCCACCGCGGAGGGGGGTCTGGGCTTTAACTTCAAATGGAACATGGGTTGGATGCACGATACCTTGCGCTACATGGAATGCGATCCCATCTATCGGCCCTGGCACCACAACGACCTGAGCTTTGGCATGGTGTACGCCTACTCGGAACGTTTCATCCTGCCTCTGTCGCACGATGAGGTCGTGTACGGCAAGAAATCGCTGCTCTCGAAGATGCCAGGCGATCGCTGGCGGCGCTTTGCCAATCTGAGGGCGTACTACGGGTTCATGTGGGGCCATCCCGGCAAGAAGCTGCTCTTCATGGGTGCCGAGATCGCCCAGCCCACCGAATGGAATCACGACGGCGAGATCCCCTGGGACCTGCTTGCAGATCCCTCGCACCAGGGCGTACAGAGGCTCGTTACCGATCTTAACGCGCTGCTAAAGAGCGATGCGGCGCTCTACGCCGAAGATAGTCGCCCCTCCGGATTTAGCTGGGTCGTGGGTGATGACACGCGCAACAGCGTCTTCGCATTTTTGCGCCATGCCTCAAGTCCCGGACAAAAGACACGCTCGATGCTCGTCATTTCCAATTTCACACCGGTGCCGCGCCACGGTTATCGCGTGGGGGTGCCAAACCCCGGCGCGTGGCAGGAGCGGCTGAACACCGATGCGGCTCTCTACGGTGGCTCCAACCTGGGCAATCAGGGTCAGGTCATCGCCGAGGCCCACCCCGCGCACGGCCACGCCGATTCGCTCGTGCTGACTCTTCCCCCTCTGTCGACCTTGTTTCTGACCTGTTCCTGATCCCTGTCCCCCATGGCGAATAATGCAATGCCGGGCGCCCTCCTTCCGGGCCTGCCCCATCCTCTTGGTGCGACCTGGGACGGCCTGGGCATCAATTTCGCCGTCTTCTCGGGCAACGCCTCGAAGATCGAGTTGTGCCTGTTCGATCCGGCCGGACGCAAGGAGATCGGGCGCTACGCGCTACCCGAATGCACCGATGAGGTCTGGCACGGCTATCTTCCCGAGGCTCCCGCCGGGACGGTCTACGGCTATCGCGCCTATGGCCCTTACGAACCGCATCGGGGACACCGCTTCAATCCCTACAAGCTGCTTCTGGATCCCTACGCCAAGAAGCTGATCGGCCCGCTGCGCTGGTCGGATGCGCTTTATGGCTATCGACTGCAAAACGCGCGCGCGGATCTCGCGCTCGATCGCCGGGATAGCGCTCCTGCCATGCCCAAGGCCATCGCCATCGACGAGAGCTTTAACTGGGGGGACGATCGCCCGCCCCGGGTGCCGGCTTCGCGCACGGTCATCTACGAGGCCCACCTGCGCGGACTGTCGATGCTGCGCGACGACTTGCGCCAGGTGGACCGGGGCACATTTCGCGCGCTCGCCGACCCGCGCTTCATCGACCACCTGCTCAAACTGGGGGTCACGACGATCGAACTGCTTCCCATCCATGCCTTTCTGCAGGACCGGTTCCTGGTCGAGCGCGGTCTGCGCAACTTCTGGGGCTACAGCACCCTCTCCTACTTCGCGCCCGAACCGAGCTATCTGTCGGTAGGCATGATCAACGAGATGCGCGTGGCCGTGCGCAGACTGCATGCAGCCGGGCTCGAAGTGCTTCTCGATGTCGTCTATAACCATACCTGCGAGGGCAACGAACTGGGCCCGACCCTGTCCTGGCGCGGACTCGACAATGCGAGCTACTACCGGCTCCATCCCGGAGAGGAGCGCTACTACATCAACGACACCGGCTGTGGCAATACCCTCAATATCTCCCATCCGCGCGTCTTGCAAATGGTGATGGACTCCTTGCGTTACTGGAGCGATGCTTTCCATATCGATGGTTTTCGCTTCGATCTGGGCGTCACGCTCGGACGCGAACATTACGGTTTTGATCCGGGCTCCGGCTTTTTCGATGCGGTCCGCCAGGACCCGGTGCTCTCGCGACTCAAACTGATCTCCGAGCCCTGGGATCTGGGTCCGGGGGGCTATCAGCTCGGGCAGCATCCGCCCGGGTTTGGCGAATGGAACGACAAGTACCGCGACAGCGTGCGACGCTTCTGGCGAGGCGACCCCGGACAGCGCGCGGAACTCGCGGCAAGGATCACGGGATCAAGTGATCTGTTTGATCGGCGCTACCGAAAGCCCACAGCGTCGATCAATTTCGTGGCAGCCCACGATGGCTTCACCCTGCGCGACCTCCTAAGCTATGCGGAAAAGCACAACGAGGCCAACGGCGAGCATAACCGGGACGGCTCAAACGACAACCTCAGCCACAACTGGGGTGCCGAAGGCCCCACCGCGGACGCCGCGGTCCTGGCCCAGCGTTTGCGTGTGGCTCGCGCCATGCTGGCCACGCTCTTGCTTTCGCAAGGCACTCCGATGCTTCTCTCGGGGGACGAGCTGTGGCGCACCCAGTCGGGAAACAACAATGCCTACTGTCAGGACAATGCGCTCTCGTGGATCGATTGGACGCTTCTGGATTCCCCGGAAGGCCAAAGCCTGTTTGAATTCGTGACCCACCTTCTGACCTTGCGGCGCGAACATCCCTCGGTGCGTGCCGGCGAGTTTCTCCACGGGCACCGGGAACTGGCTCCGGGCCTGCGCGATATCGACTGGTTCGAGGCCTCCGGGGGCCCGGTCAGTCCGGAGAGTTGGGTGCGGCCGGACGTCCGCACACTTGCCTTGCGGCGTGCCGCCATCGACGAGTCCGGCACGCTCGAGCTGTCGCTGCTGCTCCTCAATGCCGGCAACACGGCCACGCGCTTCACCTTTCCCCAGCCGGCGCGCAGCTGGGTTATTTTGGTCGATTCCGCCCTAGACGGCATCGATAGTGCCGCAGCAGGCGATGACGGCTACGAGGTCCAAGGGCACAGCGTCGTGCTGCTGGCAACGCTGGGCGAGGTCGTCGCCCCGTCCGAGGAGGCAAGCGCATGAGGGCACGGCACTATCAATTCGGGGCCGAGGTTCTCGGTCCCGGCATGGCGAGTTTTCGGATCTGGGCGCCCGATGTTGCATCGATCGGACTCGAACTCGAGGATGCGGCGCCGATCGCTCTCACACCCCAGTCGAAGGGGTGGTTTGAGCTCGTGACCCCGTGTGCTGCGGGCACGCGCTATCGCTACGTCCTGCCGGACGGAACGCGCGTTCCCGATCCGGCCTCGCGCGCCCAGGCGTGCGACGTTCATGACGCGAGCGTTCTCATCGACAGCAATGCCTATGTCTGGCAAAAGCCCAACTGGACCGGACGACCCTGGCACGAGACCGTGCTCTACGAACTCCACGTGGGACTCCTGGGTGGATTTGCCGGCGTCGCGCATCATTTGCCAGCCCTGGCGGCGCTCGGAGTGACCGCCATCGAGCTCATGCCCATTGCGGATTTTCCAGGGGCGCGCAATTGGGGCTATGACGGCGTTTTGCCTTACGCCCCCGACGTCGCCTATGGCCCCCCAGACGCCTTGCGCGCGCTCGTCGACCGGGCTCACGAGCTCGATCTGATGGTTTTTCTGGACGTGGTCTACAACCATTTCGGCCCGGAAGGCAATTACCTCGGACGCTACGCGCGGGACTTTTTTCGCTCCGACGTCAAGACCCCGTGGGGAGAGGCTCTCGACTTTCGCCGCGAAGAAGTCCGCACCTTTTTCACGGAAAACGCGCGCTACTGGCTTACGGAATTCCGGCTTGACGGGTTAAGGCTCGATGCGGTCCACGCCATCGACGACGGTGGCTGGCTCAAGGAATTCCCCGATCTGGTGCGCGCCTCCCTGGATGCCGAGCGCCATGTCCACCTGGTCGTCGAAAATGACGACAATGACGCCGCGCTGCTGGATGCAGGATTTAGCGCCCAGTGGAACGACGATGTGCATCATGCCCTGCACGTGTTGCTCACGGATGAAACCGAGGGCTACTACGGGGACTATGTGCCTGAGGCGAGCGCGCTTTTGGCGCGCTGTCTGAAGGAGGGCTTCGCATACCAGGGCGAAGCCTCCCGGCATCGCGATGGCACGGCGCGCGGTACACCAAGCGCCCATCTGGAACCCACATCGTTTGTCGCCTTCCTGCAAAATCACGACCAGATCGGCAACCGCGCCATGGGCGAGCGCCTTAGCGAACTGGCCTCGGGAAAGGCGCTGCGCGCGGCCACGTCGCTTCTCCTGCTGTCTCCCTGGATCCCCCTCCTGTTCATGGCCGAAGAACAGGAGCACAGCCGGCCATTTTGCTATTTCACGAGCTACGAGGGCGCGCTCGCCGACGCCGTACGCGAGGGCCGCCGGCGCGAATTCGCGCGCTTTCCGGCCTTCACGAGCGCCGAAGCCCGCGTGCGCATTCCCGATCCCAACAACGCCGAGACGTTTCATCAATCCCGGCCGGCCGCCCTTCTGCTTGACACGCTTTCGGATCCCGAGACCCTGCCCCATTTCATCAGCACCTTACTGGAGCTGCGCAAGAGTCTCATGGCGTGCCTGCAGAGCGTACGCCCGCTCGACTCTGGAGTGCTGGGAGAAAAGGCCGTCTACGCGCACTGGCGCCTCGCCGACGGTCGAACACTCTCGGTGTTCGTTAACCTGGACACGCAACCGGTGTCGTTCCAACCGAGAAAGCTCGGGCCGGCACTGGGACCGGAGGGCCTCTTGCACCCTCTCTTATTCGAAAGCGCGCCAGGCACGCGATCGGGTTTGAACGAGGGCCGTCTCGAACCCGAAGCGTGCGCGTTTTTGATCGAGTCATCCTCTCGACCCGTGTCCGGCGCGCAATGAGCGTGCATCCGGAGTCACCCTTGGCCGAGCTGGCCCGCGAGGTCGGGCTTCTCACCGTCTGGCAGGATGCCTCGGGGCGCCGTCAGGAGGTTCGAGACGAGGTTCTCGTGACCCTCTTAGGGGCACTCGGCTATCCGGCGAATACGCTGGAAAAATGTGCCGATAGCAGCCGACGGCTGGCCGCCGAGCGCGCTTCTGCCGGGCTGCCGCGTTTTGCGGCAGCCTGGGTGAACGAGCCCATTCGCCTACCCCTCGGTCCGAAACTAAGGACCACCGAGTCCAGCGTTCCCATTCGCATCGTCTTAGAGCATGGACAGACGATCGATGCGCGCGCCCGCATCGATGCCGACGGATCGCTTCAGGTTCCCGGGGTGCGCAGCTATGGCTACCATCGGCTCGAACTCGGCAACGAGACCGTCGATCTGGCGATCGCCCCGAAGCGCTGCTTCGGGATCGAAGAGGCGCTCGGGCCGGATGTGTCCGATCCGCGCGTGTGGGGTCTGACGTGCCAGATCTATTCACTCAGACGCAATCAGGCCACAGGGATGGGTGACTTCAATGCACTGGCCGAGTTATGCGCTCGCGCGGGATCGGCGGGCGCCAACGCCGTGGGCATCAATCCCGTACACGCGAATTTTTCCGCGGATCCGACGCGCTACAGCCCCTACGCCCCCTCGAGCCGTCTGTTTCTGAATCCGCTCTACATCGATCCGGTCCCGGTGTTTGGCTCGGCCGTGGTGGGACAGGCCCTGCAGGCTGCCGTGGATGCGAAGGAGTGGTCTGCCCTGGACCGTCATCCCCACATCCAATGGCCGCGCGTGGCGGCCGTGCGCATGCAGGTGTTTGCCTATCTTTTTGCGCGCCACACTTCACTCTTGAACTCGGAGCGCTTGGCTGAATTGCGCGCCTTTCGCGAAGCCGGTGGCGAGGCGCTCGAAGATCACGCGCGTTTTGAGGCTCTCGATCGCGCGCAGCGTGCCTTGCACCGCTTCTCGTGGCAACAATGGCCCGATGCTCTGCGCGACCCGCGCTCGGATGCGGTCGAGGCATTTGCGCAGGCCGAAGCCTACGAGGTCAGCTTTCACGTTTTCTTGCAATGGCTTGCTCAGCGCGGTCTGGCTCAAGTCCAAAAAACGGCACGCAACGCGGGCATGAGCATCGGCCTCATCGGTGATCTGGCAGTGGGAACCGATCCCGGCGGCAGCCACGCCTGGTCGCGAAAGGACGAGATCATCGATGGTTTGGTGTGCGGCGCGCCCCCCGATGTGTACAACCCCCTTGGTCAGTCGTGGGGGCTCAGTGCGTTTTCGCCGGTAGCCTTGCAGCGCACCGGCTTTCGCGCATTCATTGAGATGCTGCGTGCCAGTCTGGCCCAGTGTGGGGGAGTACGCATCGACCATGTCTTGGGTCTGACGCGCATGTGGCTCGTGCCCACCGGAGAACCAGCCCATCGCGGCGCGTATCTGCGTTATCCCTTCGAAGATCTGTTGCGGCTGGTTTCGCTCGAGTCCTGGCGCAACCGCGCCATCATCATCGGCGAAAACCTGGGCACCGTGCCGCCCGGGTTCAACGAGAAGCTCTCCGAGCGGGGTATCCTCGGGACCAGCGTGCTCTGGTTCGAGCGCGAGCAATCCTGGGGCGAACCGGTGGCGCGGTTTCGGGCACCCAGCCAGTGGCCCGCCGAAACCGTGGCGACCACGACGACCCACGATTTGCCGACCTGTCGCGGATGGTGGAAAGGAGTGGATCTGCAACGGCGCGCGGAACTCGGCCTTCTGGCCGAAGCCGACGACCTCGATCAACTGCTGCAGCATCGAGGCGCCGAACGCTCCCTCCTCATGGAGGCCGTTGGCGCGGTGGGACTCGCTCACGGAACCCGAGCCGATTCCCCCGAGCCACCCATCGCGGGGCTGTGCGCATTCGTGGCCAGGACGCCGGCGCGCTTGGCCCTGGTTCCCGTGGAGGACCTTTTTGGACTTGCCGAGCAGCCGAACATGCCGGGAACCATCGAGGGCCACCCCAACTGGCAACAGCGTCTCACGGAGACCGTGGCGAACTGCTGGTCGCACGCTGATGTCCAAGAGCGACTACTTGCCCTCCAACAGGAACGCCCCGGCGACCCAAAGCCGATGCAACGATGAGCCGTCCCGCCTCGACCTACCGTTTGCAGCTTCACAAGGGCTTCGGCTTTGATCGTGCCCGCGCCGTGCTCCCCTATCTGAAGCGTCTGGGTATCAGTCACCTCTACCTCTCGCCCATTACCACGGCTGTCTTGGGATCCGTGCACGGCTATGACGTGACCGACTACGCGCAGATCAATCCCGAGCTCGGCGGCGAGGGAGGCTTTCTCGCCCTGGTTGCGCAGGTGCGCAAGCTGGGACTCGGGATCATCCTCGACTTCGTGCCAAACCACATGTCCACCGCCACCCCGGATAACGCCTGGTGGTCGGACGTCCTGGCCAACGGTGAGCAAAGCGTGCACGCGCGCGTGTTCGATGTCGACTGGGAGAGTGCCCGCAATGGAATGTCCGGCAAGATCCTCTTGCCGATCCTCGGCCATTCCTATGCCGAAGCCCTAGAGAGCGGCGCAGTCACGCTCGCCTTCGATTCCCAAACCCAGCGCTTCGAGATCCGCTATTACCAGCATCGCCTGCCCATAAGCCCCGGCAGCGATCCGAGGCGCACGCCGGCTTCGGACGAGGCGCGCCAGAACGACGAACAAAGGCGTGTCGTGCCCGAAGAGCAGCTCTGTGCGCTCGTCGTGCCCGTCGCACGCGGCGAAGGGCCGAATCACGTCGTCTCGGCGATCTTGCACGAGTACGACGCCGCATCGCCGCAGGGTCGCGCGCGACTGCACACCCTGCTCGAGGCCCAGCATTACCGGCTGTGCGACTGGAAGCTCGCGCGCGATGCCCTGAACTGGCGGCGTTTTTTCGAGATCAGCGATCTGGTTGGCGTGCGCGCCGAAGACCCGGAAGTCTTTGATGCGACGCACGCCATGGTCCTGGATCTTTACGCGCGCGGGCTTATCGACGGGCTGCGCATCGATCACGTCGACGGACTGGCCGACCCGGCTGGCTATTGCCGGCGCTTGCGTGCGCGCCTGGATTCGCTCCTGCCTGAGCGCCCCTCGCCCTATGATGCCGAGCCGGCCTACCTGGTCGTCGAAAAGATCCTGGCACCGTTCGAAGACCTGCCGCCGGACTGGCCTGTCGACGGCACGACCGGATACGACTTTCTCAATCAGGTCCTGGGAGTGTTGCTCGATGGCGCAGGGGAAGAACCGCTGACGGCGATCTGGCACACCGCAAGCGGCTCCTGGGCTTCGTTCGATACCATCGAAAGCGAAGCCCGGCGTCAGATTCTCGATCAGAACCTGCATAGCGAACTCGCGCGCGCGACGGCGCGCTTTCTGAGCGTCGCGCAGCATGAAATCGCCGCGCGCGACCTCTCCGAGGCCGTCCTGCTGCGTGCTTGTCGGGCGCTCTTAATCGAGCTGCGTGTCTACCGGACCTACGGCTATGGCCGGGAGGCTGCCCCGGGCGCCCATCCGCACCTGCTCGCGGCGTTTCGCGCCGCGAGCCGCACCGTCGGGCCCGCCGATCTGGGCGCCCTCGAATCGATCGAGCGATGGCTCAAAGGGGAATTTGGTCCCGAAGTGCCCGACGCCCTGGCTCGCGAGGCCACGGCTCGCTTTGCGCAACTGGCAGCCCCGCTGGCGGCCAAGGCCGTCGAAGACACGGCGTTTTATCGCTATGGCCGACTGATCGCATGTAACGAGGTCGGAGGAAGCGGCACGCGCTTTGCCCTAAGCCCTCAGGGCTTTCACGCGAGTATGGAAAAAAGGGCGCGCCACTGGCCCAACGGCCTAAACGCCACGGCCACGCACGATCACAAGCGCGGCGAAGACCTGCGGGCCCGTCTTGCGGTCTTAAGCGAAGAGCCTGGCCTGTGGCAGGAGGCCGTGGCTGACTGGCATTCGCGGGCCCGACCGTACCGCACGGTCGTCGAAGGCGTGGAGGCGCCCGATGGAGGCGATGAGATCATGCTCTATCAGATGCTCGTGGGCGCGTGGCCTCCGACCCTCACCCTGGCCGACGAACCCGGCATCGAACTCTTCATGGCCCGCATTGCGCGTTGGACGCAGAAGGCGTTACGCGAAGCCAAACGCCATTCCAGCTGGCTTGCGCCCAACGAGGCGTATGAATCCGCCTGTCTGCGCTTTCTCGAGTGCTTGAAGGATGGCCAGAACGGCCGGGCGGGACTGGCCGACATCGCAGGACTTGCGCGACGCATCGAGATCGCGGGCGCCTTAAACGGATTGACCCAGTCGTTTTTGCGCATGACCGCACCGGGCATACCCGATCTCTACCAGGGATGCGAGCGCTGGGACTTCAGTCTCGTCGACCCGGACAACCGACCCGAGATCGATTACCCCGATCGCGTGCTCACGCTCGGCGAGCCCAGCGACTGGCCGAACCTTTTGGGACAGTGGCGCAATGGCCACGTCAAGGAGATTCTAATCGCTCGGACCCTCGCGGCTCGCCAGCAAGCATTGCCGGCATTCGCCCGTGGAGAATACCGGGCGATCGAGGCCTTGGGACCACGCGCGTCCTCGCTTCTCGCGTTCGAGCGCGTTCTTCCCGATGAGGTGATCGTATGTGTTGCAACACGCCTGGCTTTCCCGCTGCTGGTCGACCGACCGCACGTTCCTGCCGCGCTGTGGGGCGCGACACGGCTGCTGCTCGGCCCGGGACGTCCCACGCGCTGGACGGACCGCATCACGGGTGAAGAAATCGAGATCGTCGGTGGCGAATTGGCCGCGAGCGATGCGTTAAAGGTCCTGCCCGTGTGCCTGCTTGCGCCGCGCGCGTAGCGACCGGCCAGCACCGGTGTGCCGACTGTTCTCGAAGGCCCCAGCCTAGCGCAACAAGGGCCTCGATTCCAGTCTGGAAACGAGGCCCTCTGGACTACCGTACGACGTGAAGACTAGGTGCGATCGACTTCGTCATCCTCGAGGTCGTCCTTGAGGATTTCTTTCGCATCGCCGACGGTCTTTTGGACATTGCCGGTCACTTGTTTGCCCAGACCTTTGGCGCGCTGTTCGGTGCTGCCTACGGCTTTACCGAAAGCTTCTTGCACCTTGCCGACGGTTTCTTTGGTCTTGCCTTCCACTTGATCCTTGTTCATGAACTCGCTCCTGAAAAAGAGTACTGCATCATGGTTGGACGACCAGCCAGCAGGAACCCTCCCTGCACGACGCGAATCGTCCGCCTTTCCTGCTCGGGTACTAAAGGGGCCGCAAAGCCCCTTGATGCGCTCCTACTGTCCGTACGTGCTCTTCGCGTTGGCTACGCACTGATCCTTGGCGGAACCGGCCAACCCATCGCATTTCTGGAGGGCGACCTTGTATTGCGCATCACGCTTATCGCTTTGCGCATCGGCTTGTGCCTCGGTGCTCGAGCGGTTCGCCTTCGCATCAGCCTTGGCACTGACTTCTTGCGCCTTGGCCTGCTTTAGGCACACATCCTTGTCATTGCCGCCCTTGCTTCCACAACGCGCCTTGGCGACCGCGTAGTCAGCTTCGGCTGCGGTCACGCGCATATTCTCGGTGGCCTTGGCTGAAGGTTTGTGCTGCGCGTCCAATTGCGCGACCGCCTTGTCGCGCTCGGCCTTGGCCTGGGCAACACACACATCCTTGGCGTTATCGGCCAGGTTGTCGCACTGGCTGCGCGCCGACGTATAGTCGCCGTCGATCTGCTTTTTACGATCACTGTAGTCGCTGCTGGACATCGGCACACCCGAAGCAGACAGGCTCATGGCGTTGCCACCATTGGGCGGTGTCGTATTGACGGTATTTGCCGCGAAGGCAGAAGGTACGGTGAAGCAAATG
>JBEKVI010000071.1:0-37739 GCA_049514215.1 Burkholderiaceae bacterium | reverse complement strand
ACCGAGAAGAAACGTATCCGCAAGAGTTTCGCCAAACGGGCGAATGTTCACAAAGTGCCTTTCCTGCTGGCGACCCAGCTCGAGTCGTATCTGAGTTTCCTGCAGGCTGAATTACCGCCGGCCAAGCGGGCCAATGAAGGCTTGCAGGCGGCGTTCACGTCTATTTTTCCGATCGTCTCGCACAATCAGTTTGCGCGCCTTGAGTTCGTCAGCTATGCGCTAGGCGAGCCGGCGTTTGACGTCAAGGAATGCATGCAACGGGGGTTGACCTATGCATCGCCGCTGCGCGCCAAGGTGCGGCTCGTCATCATGGACAAGGAAGCGTCCAAGCCCACCGTAAAGGAAGTCAAGGAACAAGAAGTCTACATGGGCGAGTTGCCGCTCATGACGACGACGGGATCGTTCGTTGTCAACGGCACCGAGCGCGTCATCGTGAGCCAGTTGCACCGCTCCCCGGGCGTGTTCTTCGAGCACGACCGCGGCAAGACGCACTCCTCGGGAAAGCTGCTGTTTTCCGCACGGATCATTCCCTACCGCGGCTCGTGGCTGGACTTTGAGTTCGATCCCAAGGACATCCTGTTCTTCCGCGTTGACCGCCGGCGCAAGATGCCCGTGACCATTCTGCTCAAGGCCATCGGCATGACGCCCGAGCAGATCCTGGCGCACTTTTTTGTCTTCGATAACTTTCATCTGCTCACCGAGGGTGCACAGATGGAATTCGTGCCGGAACGCATGCGTGGCGAGATCGCGCGCTTTGACATCACCGACAAAGCGGGCAAGGTCATTGCACCGAAAGACAAGCGGATCAATGCCAAGCACCTGCGCGATTTCGAAGCGGCGGGGCTCAAGCGCATCGCCGTTCCCGAGGACTATCTGCTGGGCCGGGTGTTGGCGCGCGATGTCGTGGACGCCGAAACCGGCGAGATTATCGCCAACGCGAACGACGAGCTCACCGAAGACCGTATCAAGCGTCTGCGCCAGGGCAATGTGAAAGACATCCAGACCCTCTACACCAACGATCTGGATCAGGGGCCCTATATCTCCCAGACGCTGCGTATGGACGAGACCGCCGACGAAATGTCAGCGCGCGTGGCGATCTATCGCATGATGCGTCCGGGCGAGCCGCCCACCGAGGATGCGGTCCAGGCACTATTTAACCGGCTCTTCTACAGCGCTGACGCGTATGACCTCTCCAAGGTGGGTCGGATGAAGTTCAACCGCCGCGTGGGACGCGACGAAGTCATCGGTCCCATGACGCTGGCCAACGAGGACGTGCTCGACGTCATCAAGATCCTCGTCGAACTGCGCAACGGGCGCGGAGAAGTCGATGACATCGACCATCTGGGCAACCGTCGCGTGCGCTGCGTGGGCGAACTCGCCGAGAACCAGTTCCGTTCGGGTCTGGTGCGCGTCGAACGCGCCGTCAAGGAACGTCTGGGTCAGGCCGAAGCGGATAACCTCATGCCGCATGACCTCATCAACAGCAAGCCGATCTCGGCTGCGATTCGGGAGTTTTTCGGGTCGTCCCAGCTCTCGCAGTTCATGGACCAGACCAATCCGCTCTCGGAGATCACCCACAAGCGCCGGGTTTCCGCGCTCGGACCGGGCGGGCTGACCCGCGAACGTGCCGGCTTTGAGGTGCGCGATGTGCACCCCACCCACTACGGACGCGTCTGCCCGATCGAGACTCCTGAAGGTCCGAACATCGGTCTGATCAACTCGCTCGCCTTGTATGCGCGACTGAACGAATACGGCTTTCTCGAAACGCCGTATCGCAAGGTCGAGGCCGGGCGGGTGGTGGATCACATCGACTATCTGTCGGCCATCGAAGAGGGCAAGTACATCATCGCCCAGGCCAACGCGGCCATGGACCCGAGCAATCGCCTCACTGACGAACTGGTGTCCTCGCGCGAGGCCGGCGAATTCGTGCTGGTCGCGCCGGATCGCGTCCAGTACATGGACGTCGCACCGGGTCAGATCGTCTCTGTGGCGGCATCGCTCATCCCATTTCTGGAGCACGATGACGCCAACCGCGCACTCATGGGGTCGAACATGCAGCGCCAGGCAGTGCCTTGCCTAAGGCCCGAAAAGGCCTTTGTCGGCACGGGCATCGAGCGCACGGTCGCCGTCGACTCGGGTACCACGGTGCAGGCGTTGCGCGGTGGTGTTGTGGACTACGTCGACTCCAGCCGCGTGGTGGTGCGCGTGAATGACGACGAGAACATCGCCGGCGAAGTGGGCGTGGACATCTACAACCTCATCAAGTACACGCGATCCAACCAGAACACCAACATCAACCAGCGCCCGATCGTGCGCGTGGGCGACCGGCTCGCGCAGGGCGACGTCATCGCCGACGGTGCATCGACGGATCTGGGCGAGCTCGCGCTCGGCCAGAACATGCTGGTCGCGTTCATGCCCTGGAACGGCTACAACTTCGAGGACTCGATTTTGATCTCCGAGCGCGTTGTGGCTGACGACCGGTACACCTCGATTCATATCGAGGAGCTCTCGGTCGTGGCGCGCGACACCAAGCTGGGCGCCGAGGAAATCACGCGCGACATCTCCAATCTCGCCGAGAATCAGTTGGCGCGTCTGGATGAATCCGGCATCGTCTACATCGGCGCCGAAGTCGAGGCAGGCGATGTCCTGGTTGGCAAGGTCACGCCCAAGGGCGAGACCCAGCTGACTCCGGAAGAAAAGCTCCTGCGCGCCATCTTCGGTGAGAAGGCCTCGGACGTGAAAGACACCTCGCTGCGCGTGCCCTCGGGTATCTCGGGGACCGTCATCGATGTCCAGGTCTTCACGCGCGAAGGAATCCAGCGCGACAAGCGCGCGCAACAGATCATCGACGACGAGTTAAAGCGCTACCGACTGGACCTGAACGACCAGTTGCGCATCGTCGAGGGGGATACTTTCTCCCGGATCGAGCGCATGCTCGTCAACAAGACCGTCAACGGCGGCCCCAAGAAACTCGTCAAGGGTGCAAAAATCACCAGCGAATACCTACTGGATCTCGAGCGCTATCACTGGTTCGATATCCGACCGGCAGACGAGGACGTCGCGACCGCGCTAGAGCAAGCCAAGGAATCGATCGAAGCCAAGCGCCTGCAGTTCGATGCGGCCTTCGAGGAGAAGCGCAAGAAACTGACGCAGGGCGACGAGTTGCCCCCGGGCGTGCAGAAGATGGTCAAGGTCTATCTGGCCGTCAAGCGGCGCCTGCAGCCGGGAGATAAGATGGCCGGCCGGCACGGTAACAAGGGTGTCGTCTCGCGCATCGTCCCGGTCGAAGACATGCCCTACATGGCCGACGGCACGCCCGCCGACATCGTGTTAAATCCCCTGGGTGTGCCCTCGCGGATGAATGTCGGGCAGATCTTGGAGACGCATCTGGGATGGGCCGCCAAGGGGCTGGGATTGCGCATCGGCGAGATGTTAAAGGCGCAAAACAAGGTTCTTGACGTGCGTAAGTTCCTCGCGCAGATCTACAACGAGACCGGGAAATCGGAAAACCTCGATCAGCTGTCGGATGCGGAGGTCTTAGAGCTCGCCGACAATCTGCGTCACGGCGTGCCTTTTGCGACCCCCGTGTTCGATGGGGCCTCCGAAGCCGAGATCAAGCGCATGCTGGAATTGGCGGGGCTGCCCCGCTCAGGCCAGGTCACGCTTTACGACGGGCGTACCGGTGAGGCGTTCGAGCGGGCGGTGACCGTCGGTTACATGCACGTGCTCAAACTGCACCATCTGGTCGACGACAAGATGCATGCGCGCTCGACTGGACCTTACAGTCTCGTCACGCAGCAGCCCTTGGGCGGCAAGGCCCAGTTCGGCGGCCAGCGCTTCGGCGAGATGGAAGTCTGGGCGCTCGAGGCTTACGGGGCATCCTATGTCCTGCAGGAAATGCTGACGGTGAAATCCGATGATGTCTCCGGTCGCACCAAGGTCTACGAGAACATCGTCAAGGGCGATCACGTCATCGATGCAGGCATGCCCGAGTCGTTTAACGTCCTGGTGAAGGAAATCCGGTCCTTGGGTATCGACATCGATCTGGAACGTAACTAGTGGTTGGTCCGTCGACCCGAAGCGGGTCGACGGAAGCAGTTTTCACATCCAATTTGGAGTGATTCATGAAAGCATTGCTCGATCTCTTTAAGCAGGTACAGCAAGAGGAATCGTTTGAGGCCATCAAGATCGGCCTGGCGTCTCCGGAGAAAATTCGTTCCTGGTCGTACGGTGAAGTCAAAAAGCCCGAGACGATCAACTACCGGACGTTCAAGCCCGAACGTGACGGGCTGTTTTGCGCCAAGATTTTCGGTCCGATCAAGGACTACGAATGCCTGTGCGGCAAGTACAAGCGCCTCAAGCATCGCGGGGTGATCTGCGAGAAGTGCGGCGTGGAAGTGACGCTCGCCAAGGTTCGCCGTGAGCGCATGGGGCACATCGAACTGGCCTCGCCGGTTGCGCACATCTGGTTTTTGAAGAGCCTGCCCTCCCGTCTTGGCATGGTCTTGGACATGACGCTGCGCGATATCGAGCGCGTTCTGTATTTCGAGGCCTATGTCGTCGTGGATCCGGGAATGACGCCGCTAAAGCGCTGCCAGATCATGACCGAAGACGACTACCTGGCCAAGGTCGAAGAATTCGCCGACGACTTTCACGCCCTGATGGGTGCTGAAGGCGTGCGCGAGCTCTTGCGCTCGATCGACATCAACCGCGAGGTCGAACAACTGCGTGCGGATCTGCAAGCCACCGGTTCAGAAGCCAAGATCAAGAAGATCGCCAAGCGTCTGAAGGTCTTGGAAGGCTTCCAGAAGTCCGGTATCAAGCCGGACTGGATGATCATGGAAGTCTTGCCGGTCCTGCCGCCCGAGCTGCGCCCCCTCGTTCCCCTCGATGGCGGCCGTTTCGCGACGTCGGACTTAAACGACCTCTATCGGCGCGTTATCAACCGGAACAACCGGCTCAAACGTCTGCTGGAGCTCAAAGCTCCGGAAATCATCGTTCGCAACGAAAAGCGGATGCTGCAAGAAGCCGTCGACTCGCTGCTGGACAATGGCCGTCGTGGCAAGGCGATGACGGGCGCCAACAAGCGGCCCCTGAAGTCGCTTGCCGAAATGATCAAGGGCAAAGGCGGCCGGTTCCGTCAGAACCTTCTGGGTAAGCGCGTCGATTATTCCGGGCGCTCGGTGATCGTCGTGGGCCCGCAACTCAAGCTGCATCAGTGCGGTCTGCCCAAGAAGATGGCACTCGAGCTCTTTAAGCCCTTCATTTTCAACAAGCTCGAACAGATGGGTGTGGCCACGACCATCAAGGCGGCCAAGAAGGAAGTTGAAAACGAGACTCCCATCGTCTGGGACATCCTGGAAGAAGTGATCCGGGAGCACCCGGTCATGCTCAACCGGGCACCGACCTTGCACCGCCTGGGGATCCAGGCGTTCGAGCCCGTGCTGATCGAGGGCAAGGCCATCCAGCTGCATCCCTTGGTGTGCGCCGCCTTTAACGCCGACTTCGACGGCGACCAGATGGCCGTGCACGTTCCGCTCTCGCTCGAGGCGCAGATGGAAGCGCGCGCGCTCATGCTCGCTTCCAACAACATCCTGTTCCCGGCCAACGGCGATCCTTCGATCGTGCCGTCCCAGGACATCGTCTTGGGCTTGTACTACGCCACGCGTGAAAAACTCAACGGCAAGGGCGAAGGCAGTTACTTCGCCGATGTCAGTGAAGTGCATCGCGCCTACGAGAACAAGGAAGTCGAGCTCGCCTCGCGCATCACCGTGCGCATCCGGGAATTCCTGCGCAACACGGACACGTCCGAGGGCGCGCCCGAATTCGTCGAGAAGATCTCCCGCTTCGAGACCACGGTGGGTCGTGCGATCCTCTCGGAAATCCTGCCCAAGGGGTTGCCGTTTTCCGTGCTCAATCGCGCGCTCAAGAAAAAGGAGATCTCGCGGCTCATCAACAGCTCCTTCCGGCGTTGCGGCTTACGCGCGACGGTGGTGTTTGCCGACCAGCTCATGCAGTCCGGGTTCCGTCTGGCCACGCGTGCCGGGATCTCGATTTGCGTAGACGACATGCTCGTTCCTACCCAGAAAGAAGAGATCATTTCCGGTGCGGCGCATGACGTGAAGGAGATCGATCGGCAGTATGCCTCCGGTCTGGTCACCCAGCAGGAGCGCTACAACAACGTCGTCGACATCTGGGGCAAGGCGGGCGACCGTGTGGGCAAGGCCATGATGGAGCAGTTGGCCACCGAACCCACGACCGACCGCCATGGCACCCAGACGCGCCAGGAATCGTTTAACTCCATCTATATGATGGCTGATTCCGGTGCGCGCGGCTCGGCCGCCCAGATCCGGCAGTTGGCCGGCATGCGCGGCCTGATGGCCAAACCGGACGGCTCGATCATCGAGACCCCGATTACGGCCAACTTCCGCGAGGGGCTGAACGTTCTGCAGTACTTCATCTCGACGCACGGAGCCCGCAAGGGTTTGGCCGATACGGCGCTAAAGACCGCCAATTCGGGCTATCTGACGCGCCGTCTGGTCGATGTGACGCAGGATCTGGTGGTAACCGAGGACGATTGCGGAACCTCCAATGGCGTGGGAATGAAGGCCCTAGTCGAGGGCGGCGAGGTCATCGAAGCGTTGCGGGACCGCATTCTGGGTCGCGTGGCTGCGGTCGATATCATCAACCCCGAGTCCCAGGAGACCTTGTACGAGGCCGGCTTCCTGTTGGATGAAGACGCGGTCGAGCGCATCGAGTCCCTGGGAATCGACGAAGTTCGCGTACGGACTCCTCTGACCTGTGAAACCCGCTACGGCTTGTGTGCCAAGTGCTACGGCCGCGATCTGGGCCGGGGTTCGATGGTCAATACCGGTGAAGCGGTGGGCGTGATCGCGGCGCAATCGATTGGCGAGCCTGGAACGCAGTTGACGATGCGGACCTTCCACATCGGTGGCGCGGCTTCGCGCACTGCGGTGGCCAGCGGTGTGGAGGCGAAGTCGAACGGGACCGTGCGCTTTACCGCCACGATGCGTTACGTGACCAACGCCAAGTCCGAACAGATCGTGATTTCGCGTTCCGGCGAGGTCCTGATCACGGACGATCACGGACGCGAGCGCGAACGGCACAAGGTGCCCTACGGCGCCACGCTCGCCGTGCTCGATGGCAAGCAAGTCAAAGCCGGTACGCCTCTGGCGAACTGGGATCCTTTGACGCGCCCCATCATCACGGAATACGCGGGTCGCGTGAAGTTCGAAAACGTCGAAGAGGGCGTGACGGTGGCCAAGCAATTGGACGAAGTCACGGGATTGTCGACCTTGGTTGTCATCGATGCCAAGCGTCGCGGATCCACCACCAAGGGCGTGCGACCGGTGGTCAAGCTCATCAATGAGTTTGGCGGCGAAGTCATGATCGCAGGCACCGAGCATCCGGTCACGATCAGCTTCCAGGTTGGGGCCCTCATCACCGTGAAGGATGGTCAGGACGTCCAGGTCGGTGAAGTGCTTGCCCGGATTCCGCAGGAGAGCTCAAAGACTCGGGACATCACCGGGGGCCTGCCGCGCGTTGCGGAGCTGTTCGAAGCGCGCTCGCCCAAGGACGCCGGCATGCTGGCCGAGGTCACAGGAACGGTGACGTTCGGCAAGGAGACCAAGGGCAAGCAGCGCCTCGTGATCACGGACTTGGACGGCAATGCGTCCGAGTTCCTGATTCCGAAGGACAAGAACGTCCTGGTTCACGATGGGCAAGTCGTGAACAAGGGCGAATTGATCGTCGATGGTCCGGCCGATCCGCAGGACATTCTGCGGCTCCTTGGGATCGAGGCGCTGGCGCGTTACATCGTCGATGAGGTCCAGGACGTCTATCGATTGCAGGGCGTGAAGATCAACGACAAACATATCGAAGTGATCGTGCGGCAGATGTTGCGGCGCGTTCAGGTCGTTGATCCGGGTGATGCTGGATTCATCCCGGGCGAGCAGGTCGAGCGGTCCGAACTTCTGGACGAAAACGACCGCGTCGTTGCCGAAGGAAAACGGCCCGCAAACTACGAGAACATCCTTTTGGGTATCACCAAGGCTTCGCTTTCGACCGATTCCTTCATCTCGGCAGCGTCGTTCCAAGAGACCACGCGGGTTCTCACGGAGGCCGCAATCATGGGCAAACGCGATGAATTGCGCGGCTTAAAGGAGAATGTCATCGTGGGACGACTCATCCCGGCAGGGACGGGACTGGCTTATCACACGGCACGCAAGGCCAAGGAATTGTCCGACGCAAAAGAGCGCGAACTGGCAGCACAGGCCGAGTTTGCGGCACTGCCAGAATCGGTTCCGGTGGAAACGCCCGCCGAGACGACCGAGCCTGCCAGCGACGTGTAATGCCGATATCCATCGAGCTCGTGGTGGCCTAGATTCTTGGGCCAAGAACAACCCCCGAAGGACGATCAGTCCTTCGGGGGTTTTTCATTTCTGAATCGAAGCGAATAATAAGAGGGCGAGGCGGTTTGCTCCCCAGCCCCTGGCTCAAGTAAAGTATTGGACCGCGGGGTTTGCTCTATGGAGGACGGCTTTTCGACCATGGTTCTGCCTTACATGCGGTCTGTTCTACGATGCTCAACGCGACTTGCTTTGGCGTCATTCATGGTTGTCCTCGCCATGACGAGCGCGCATGCGGCCACGCTCGATAAAATCCGTGATTCACACTCGATCGTGATCGGCTATCGGGACGCGTCGATCCCCTTTTCCTACGTGACCGGTGATGGTCAACCTCTGGGGTACGCTGTCGATCTGTGCCTGCGCCTGGCCGATTCGATCAAGTCCCGCTTACGGCTTCCGCGACTGGACGTCCTCTATGTTCCGGTGGACCCCAAGACGCGCATTCCCGCATTGATCGATGGAAAAATCGATCTCGAATGTGGATCGACGACGAACAATTCCGAACGCCGCAAGCAAGTGGCTTTCACCATTCCCCACTACATTTCGGGCTCGCGCATCCTGGTGCGAAGCGATTCGGGGATCCGCGGACTCGACGATCTGAAGGGACGGACCGTAGTGACGACACGCGGGACCACGAGCGTGAACCTGTTGAAGGCCGCCGACGAGAGCCGGCTGTTGCACATGAACGTGATCGAGGCATCCGATCACGCTGCCGCTTTTGCCATGGTCGACACTGGAAAGGCCGACGCGTTCGTGATGGACGACGTTCTTCTCTTTAGCCTGCGCAGCACATCGGCGCATCCCGAAAAATTCAAGATCGTCGGGCAGTACCTTTCCATCGAACCCTACGCCATCATGTTCCGCAAGGACGATCCCGAGTTCAAGAAGGTTATCGATGCCACCATGGCCGACATCATCAACAGCTACCAGATCAATGGTATCTACGATAAATGGTTCCTCTCACCCATTCCGCCCAAGGGAACCAACCTCGAACTGCCGATTAGCTATCTCCTGCGGGACAGCTTCAAGTTCCCCTCCGACAAGGTCGGGGACTGAGCACTGCGGCCTGGGTTGGTCGGAAATGGACGCGCGACGAAAGCCTAGTCGGCTGCTCATCCTTTGGCCGCGCCAATGAGCGAGCGCAACTGAATCGCATCGTGCTCGGCAAACAATTCCGCGATCCAGTCGACGAAGACGCGCACCTTGTTCGACAGATGTTGGCGTTGGGGGTAGACCACCTGCAGCGGGACGGGATCGGAAAACCACTCTCCGAGGACCGGTTCCAGAAGGTCCTGGTCCATCGAGTCCTTCAGGACGAAGGCCGGAATCTGCGCGACGCCCAGCCCCGCCTGCGCTGCCGCGAGATAGCCGTTGGCATCGTTGATCGAAAGCGGTCCGCGCAAGGTCTCCTGAATGCGCACGCCGTCCTTCGAGAAATCCCAGTCCACTGTCTTGCCGGTCTTGGGCGAAAAGAAGTTGATGCATTGATGCGACGCGAGGTCGCGGGGGTGCTGGGGCCGTCCGTGCCGGGCAAGGTAGGAGGGGGCCGCACAGGTCGCCACGTGGACCATGCCGACTCGACGGGCCACCAGGCTCGAGTCGGCGAGCTCTCCACTCCAGACCGCGCAGTCGACGCCTTCTTCGATGAGATCGACCGGTCGGTCGCTGCAACCCAGCTCCAGCTGAATCTGCGGGTAGAGCGAGAAGAATCGCGGCAGTGCAGGAATGATCACCAGTCGCGCCATGAGCGAAGAGACCTCGACTCGTACCCGGCCCTGTGCGCTCGCGTGGGTGTGGGTCAGGGCCTCCTCGATTTCGCGCAGGTCCGAAAGAAGCTCGACACAGCGCTCGTAATAGGCAGCGCCATCGGGCGTAAGCGCCAAGCGGCGCGTGGTCCGGTTCAGGAGCTTGACCCCGAGGCTTGCCTCAAGGGCTTGAATGAGGGTCGTTGCCGTCGCCTTCGGAATCCGCATCTGGGCGGCAGCACGCGTGAATGCTCCCGCGTCCACAACCCGAACAAACACCTCCATCGCATGCAGTTTATCCATTTAGTTCGGAAATAACGAACAGTCTTTTCAATTTGTTGATCTTTATACCATCACCGCGAATGAATATATTAGCGCAATGGGAACTGCGCTCACTGGAGCATGAGGCAGGTTCCCCCACCAACGAAAGCCACTATGTCCCTCGTCAAGCACGTGAACGAAGATTCTTTCAACGCCGAAGTCTTGAATTCGGATTCGCCGGTCCTTGTCGACTATTGGGCCGAGTGGTGTGGTCCCTGCAAGATGATCGCCCCGATTCTGGACGAGACGGCCAACGACTATGCCGGCAAATTGACCATCGCCAAGCTCAACGTCGACGACAATCAGGCGCTTGCCGCGCGCTATGGCGTGCGGGGAATTCCGACCCTCATGCTGTTTAAGAACGGCGCGGTCGTTGGGACCAAAGTCGGCGCACTTTCCAAGTCGCAATTGAGTGCCTTCGTCGAGAGCAACCTCTAGGTCGATAGCGCGGGGGATGCCAAGCACCCCCGTACTGACGCAGCAGACCGCCCTCATTAAAAGCCGGGCGCTGTGCGATGGGCTCAGTAACGCAGAGCTCCTGTAGACTGCCGCTCAAAGCGAGCAGATCGGGGGCGAAAAAAGATGCGTTGGGCTCAAATCGCCTGGGCCTTGGGGTCGATAGTGCTCGGCGGGTACACCGGCCCGGGGCTGGCCTTCGATTCGGTAGCAACTCCGCAAGAGGCCGTCATCGGGTTGGCCCCTGCGCCGGTTTTGTCCCAGTCTCGAAGCCTGGTCGAAGTGCGCATTGAAGAGGCTCATTTTCTGAGGGGTGCCGCACGTCCCGCCTGGATCGAGCCGATCCTGGTTCCTGCCGAGACAACGCGGAGTGATCCCATCGTTGTGCTTCTAGCGGATACGCAGTTGCACGTCGACGAATCGGTCGCCGTGACGGTTCACCAGATTGAAGTCATTCATGACCCGGCGGCACTGGGGCAGGCAGGCAGCATCTCGCTGCTCTATGTGCCTGCCTACCAGCGCGTGCTGCTTCACACCCTGCGCGTGCACCGGGATGGACAGTGGCACGACTTCACGCAAACGGCGCCGCTACGGGTTCTCGCGTCCCGAAACGAAGGTGAGGCTCAGGGCCACGCGGTGACAGCAACGCTTCGGGTGGATGATCTGCACGTGGGTGATGAGCTCGAAATCGAATACACGATCATGGGCGAGAACCCGGCCTTTGGTGGTCACTTCGTGCACGAGCTGGACTGGGATCAGGCCTGGCCGACGGTGAAAAGGCGCGTCATCCTGAGTTATCCCGAAGGACGCGATATCGCCTGGACGCTTCTTACAGACGGCGGTGCGGCCCTCTCTTCACCCCGGTCATCGGATGAGGCCGGCGTGCGCGAACTCGTCTTCGAGGGTCATGACCTTGATGGCATCGCGCCAGCGTCCAACGTTCCGACCGACTATCGGCTGTATCGCGCGCTGCAGTTCTCCGAATTCAAAGACTGGGATGCCGTCGTGCGCTGGGCGAACGCACTCTTTCCGCCCGACATCCCAGGCAGCCGCGAGCTCAACGCAGTCGCAGACGAAATTCAAAGGGTGCCCGATGCAGAGGGGCAAGTCGCCGCCGCGCTCGAATTCGTCCAGAATGAGATCCGTTCACTTCCGACCGAGCTCCTGATCGATGCGTACCGCCCCGCATCGCCAGACGTGGTGATGGCGCGCCGGTTTGGCGATTGCAAGGACAAGACGCTTCTGCTCATGACGCTTCTCGCGCGTCTTGGTATCCCGAGCCAACCTGAGTTGCTTCAACTCGGCGAGCGTCACGGATTGGAGCGCAGTCTGCCAAGCCCGCTGTCCTTTAACCATGTCCTCTTGCACGTCGAACTCAAAGGACGCGCCTATGACCTGGACGCAACGCGCACCGGACAACGCGCACCGCTCGAGACCATGGGTCAGGTACACCAGGGCGTCCAGGTTCTGCGCCTGGGTCCTGAGAGCCATGGCCCAAGTACGCTTCCCGAGGCATTCGATCGCGCCGTAGCCCAAGACGAACTGGCCGAAAGAGCGAGGCTCGTCTCGCCGCTTGGCGAAGCACAGTGGGTGAGCCGCCAGAGCTATCGAGGCTATCGCGCCGAGAACATGCGGGCTCTTCTTCAGAACATGGGGCCCCAAGCGCTTGACGCACTGGTGCTTACGGCCATGCAAAGGCGCTTTCCCAAGGCCCGTCTCAACGGGTCTGTGTCGCTTCAGGAGGCCGGCCCGGAAAATCGCCTCACCCTGGTGGCGGCCTTTACGGTCCCCGAGCTCCTCCACGAAAACCCAAGCGGCTGGTCGCTGGTTGTTCTGCCTCCCAATTTCGCAGGCACGTTGCCATTCCCTGTGGCGCCCAACAGGAAGGAGCCCGTCGCGCTGGGATCCGTTCCAACCCACTTTCGCTACATGTTCGAGGTGGAATATCCGCCAGGGATCGCCGTCGAAGTCGCGCCCGAGATCAAAAGCGTGCGTGCTCCCGGGTTCACGCTCTCGAGCGCAATCCGTACTTTGGGCCAGACACAGACCACGACGCTCGATCTCGCCATTGCCAGCGATCGACTCGAGCCGGCCGACTTTGGGCGCTACGACGAAGCGGTGATTGCAGCCCAAAGCCTCATGCGGGTGGCGGCATTCGTTCCGCCGGGCGCGCGGCCTGCGAAGCCTTAAGTCGCAACACTTCGTCCTTGCCATCGCGCGAAGTCGGCTTTCGCCGCGTCCCATCGGTGAGCGAGCGCCATACCTGTCACCGCGGTGCGACAGCAAAGCCCCATGAACGCGCGTTAGAGGCGCTCAGCCGTTAAGTTGATTTGACATTAAGGGGTCTTTCCTTCAAAATCTCGGGTCTTACCTGGCTCTGTCAAGCCTAGCGTTCTTTGCAGTCCGGAGCACGATGAACATGTGCCCGAGTCCCCGGAGCGCTTCGGGTGAGCCAAGGCTGCGAAGTTTCCCCTTGGATTAATCGATTCACTGCGATCGCGCCACTGGTGTGGCGGGGTCCGTTTTCGGACTGGAATTGGAATGCCCACCATCAATCAGCTCGTGCGCAAGCCGCGCGTCATGGCCAAGGTCAAGAGCAAGAGCCCGGCTCTGCAGGACTGTCCGCAGCGCCGTGGCGTGTGCACGCGCGTCTATACGACGACGCCCAAAAAGCCGAACTCGGCGCTGCGCAAGGTCGCCAAGGTCCGTTTGACCAACGGCTTTGAGGTGATCTCCTACATCGGCGGCGAAGGCCACAATCTCCAGGAACACTCGGTGGTTCTGATTCGTGGCGGGCGTGTCAAGGATCTGCCCGGTGTGCGTTATCACATGGTGCGCGGATCGCTCGATACCCAGGGCGTTAAAGATCGCAAGCAGGCGCGCTCCAAGTACGGCGCCAAGCGCGCCAAGGCCACGAAGAAGTAGGCCACGCCGTTTTCCCCTGTGGGGGTCGGGAACCTGATCCCGCCCTCAAGTAAGTGGCCGCCTTCTGAGGCGGCCGAGAATCCCCGCAGTCGGGATTCAACTGAATAGAGAAAGGAAGTCATTCATGCCACGTCGTCGCGAAATCCCGAAACGCGAGATCTTGCCGGATCCAAAGTACGGCAATGTCGACGTTGCCAAATTTGGCAATGTCATTATGAAGGCGGGCAAAAAGGCGGTCGCCGAGAGAATCATCTATGGCGCCTTTTTGACCATTTCCACGAAGACCGGCAAGGATCCTCTGGAAGTCTTTTCGCAGGCACTCAGCAACGTCAAGCCCATGGTCGAGGTCAAGAGCCGTCGTGTGGGGGGGGCCAACTACCAGGTTCCCGTCGAAGTGCGGCCCGTTCGCCGCATGGCTTTGTCGATGCGCTGGATACGCGAGGCTGCCGTCAAGCGCAGCGAGAAATCCATGGCGCTGCGCCTCGCCGGCGAACTGCTGGACGCCTCCGAAGGCCGGGGCGGCGCAATGAAGCGACGCGATGAAGTCCATCGCATGGCCGAGGCCAACAAGGCATTCGCGCACTTCCGATTCTAGTGCGCTGTGGGATCCAGCCAGTGGCACTGGTCTGGAGATGATGAACAGGCAGGACTCGGGGAGCCTCGATATAGGCTCCCTTGAGCTTTTTAAGGCAGACCAAAGTGGCCCGCAAGACTCCCATCGAGCGCTACCGCAACATCGGTATTAGCGCGCACATCGACGCCGGCAAGACAACGACGACCGAACGCATCCTGTTCTATACCGGGGTGAATCATAAAATCGGTGAAGTGCATGACGGCGCTGCCACCATGGATTGGATGGAGCAGGAGCAAGAGCGCGGTATCACCATCACGTCCGCTGCGACCACGTGCTTTTGGAAGGGCATGGGTAACAACTATCCTGAGCATCGGATCAACATCATCGACACCCCCGGACCCGTCGATTTCACCATCGAAGTCGAACGCTCGATGCGCGTGCTTGATGGCGCCTGCATGGTGTATTGCGCCGTGGGCGGAGTGCAGCCGCAATCCGAGACCGTGTGGCGCCAAGCGAACAAGTACAAGGTGCCGAGGCTTGCCTTCGTCAACAAGATGGACCGCACCGGTGCGAACTTTTTCAAGGTCTACGAGCAGATGCGTGCACGCCTGAAGGCCAACCCGGTTCCGCTGCAAGTGCCTATCGGCGCCGAAGAGACCTTCCAGGGCGTCATCGATCTCGTGAAGATGAAGGCGATCTTCTGGGACGAGGCCTCGCAAGGCATGAAGTTTGACTACCGCGAAATTCCCTCGGGTCTGGTTGAGCTTGCGGCGGAGTGGCGCGAGAAGATGGTCGAGGCGGCCGCCGAGGCCACCGAAGAACTGATGAACAAATATCTCGAGGGCGAAGCGCTGACCGAAGAAGAGATCAAAGGAGCGCTACGGCAGCGGACCATTGCAGGCGAGATCGTGCCGATGCTGTGCGGTTCGGCCTTCAAGAACAAGGGCGTGCAGGCGATGCTCGACGGCGTCATCGACTACCTTCCGGCACCCACGGATATCCCGCCAGTCAAGGGAATGGATTCGCACGATCAGCCGGTCACGCGCCGCGCCGACGACAGCGAGAAATTCTCGGCCCTGGCCTTTAAGATCATGACTGACCCGTTCGTTGGGCAACTCATTTTCTTTCGCGTCTATTCGGGTGTCGTGAATTCCGGGGATACGGTCTATAACGCCATCAAGAGCAAGAAGGAGCGGGTCGGTCGTCTGTTGCAGATGCACGCCAACCAGCGCGACGAGATCAAGGAAGTGCGGGCCGGCGACATCGCGGCCGCCGTCGGTCTGAAGGAAGCCACGACGGGCGACACGCTGTGCGATCCGGATGCGGTGATCACGCTCGAGCGCATGATTTTTCCCGAGCCCGTGATCTCGCAGGCGGTCGAGCCCAAGACCAAGGCCGACCAGGAGAAGATGGGACTGGCGTTAAACCGCCTGGCACAGGAGGATCCTTCGTTTCGGGTCAAGACCGACGAGGAGTCGGGGCAGACCATTATTTCGGGGATGGGCGAGCTCCACCTCGAGATTCTGGTCGACCGCATGAAGCGCGAGTTCGGCGTCGAGGCGACGGTGGGCAAGCCCCAGGTAGGGACGGGGGCAGTACGGCCACGTGGTCTTAAAGATCGAGCCGCAGCCGGCCGGCAAGGGGTTCGAGTTCGTCGATGCGATCAAAGGCGGGGTGGTGCCGCGCGAATACATCCCCGCAGTCGAGAAAGGCATCATCGACACTTTACCCAGTGGAGTCCGGGCTGGCTATCCGGTGGTCGACGTCAAGGCGACGCTCACCTTTGGCTCGTACCACGACGTGGACTCCAACGAAAACGCGTTCAAGATGGCCGCCTCGATGGCGTTTAAGGACGGTTGCCGTCGTGCGGATCCCATCCTGCTTGAGCCCATGATGGCCGTCGAAGTCGAGACACCCGAAGAAAAGATGGGCGATGTGATGGGTGACCTCTCGTCGCGGCGCGGCATGATCCAGGGCATGGACGACATCGCCGGCGGTGGAGGCAAGATTATCCGCGCCGAGGTCCCGCTGGCCGAGATGTTCGGCTATTCCACGGCGCTGCGTTCGCTGACCCAGGGGCGGGCCACCTACACGATGGAATTCAAGCACTACTCCGAGGTACCCAAGAGTCTCGCCGACGGGATCGCGCCCAAGCAGTAAGAAGGCGGGGCAACCCTAGGCGGGGCCGGGGCCGCGCCCTTATTTCTCGACGAAGGCGCGCTCGATCACGTAGTGGCCTGGCTCGCCCGTGTGGGGCGAGACCTTAAAGCCGCGCTCCTCGAGGATCCTGCACACATCGGCGAGCATGCTGGGGCTGCCGCACAGCATCGCACGGTCCACGGCGCAATCCAGGGGGGGCAGTCCGACGTCGTTGAAAAGCTTGCCTGTTTCGATTAGCTCGGTGAGCCGACCTTCGTGGCGAAATGCCTCGCGCGTGACCGTCGGATAGTAGATCAGTTTCTCGCGCACGACCTCACCGAAGAATTCGTTTTCGGGGAGGGTCTTCTCAATGAAATCCGCATAGGCCAGTTCACTGACGAAGCGCACGCCGTGGACCAATACCACTTTCTCGAAGCGCTCGTAGGTCTCGGGATCCTTGATGATACTCATGAAAGGAGCCAGTCCCGTTCCGGTCCCAAAGAGATAAAGATGCTGACCGGGCAGCAGATCATCGATTACAAGAGTACCAACGGGTTTGCGGCTGACGAGGACTGAATCGCCGACCTTCAGATGCTGCAGGCGGGAGGTGAGAGGACCATTCGGAACCTTGATGCTCAGGAACTCCAGTTCTTCCTCATAGTTGGCGCTGGCGATGCTGTAGGCGCGCATGAGCGGCTTGCCCTCGACCTCGAGCCCCAACATGACAAAGTGACCGTTGTGAAAGCGCAGCGCCGGGCTGCGTGTGGTCTTAAAGCTAAAGAGCGTGTCATTCCAGTGATGAACACTTAAGACGGTCTCGGAGTTAAATGCCGACATTACTTTTCCGTGTCGAAATTGCGAAAGGGCGCGGCAAGCCGCGGGGGTGGCGGCCGGCAGGCGAGAGGGGAGCCGCCCACGGCGACCGACATCGACTCGGTTCTGCCTTCGGAGTTTTCCAATTTGGGCAGGAAGGCGCAAGCCGAAGCCAGGTCTCGCTGGCCGACTGAAAATCCCTTGCCCAAGATGCCGCGCCGGGCCGCCCGAGCCTTGTTGCTGCGCTGCGCCATCGCGCAAGGAATCTGTCTAAGGTCATGATTATACAGTACATAGTGATGAATCAGGAGGACTGCGATCGAGCCGTTGCGCGCAATGCGACATCGGTAATGAATTCCTCCCAGCGTTCGAGCGATGCCGCCCGCATGAGGTCTTCCCCCAAAAACGCGCTCAACGTGTACCGATTCGAGTTATAGAAGTAGCCCAAAGACGCGATCATGAGGTAGACGTCGCGCGCCGTCAGGTCCGTCTTGAACAATTCCTGACGTTTCCCCTCGGAGAGGATCTGCTCCAAGACCTGTAGGGCATTGGCCGAAATCGAGGCGAGATTCGGTGACAGGCGAGCATGGCGTCCGCGGTGCAGATTCTCGCTGATGAGGATGGTGACGAATTCGGGGTGTTCAATGTAGTAGCGCCATGTAAAGCGCACCAATGCGGCCAGGGCTTCGCGCGGCCGGCTCGGATCCAGGGAAAGCGCGGTCTCGGCTTCGTAGAGCTGCGCATAGATCGTCTCCAAGACCGCCACGAAGAGCTTTTCCTTGCTGCCAAAATAGTAATAAATCATGCGATCGTGCGAGCGGGCGAGTTTGGAGATCTTCTCGATCCGCCCGCCGGCAAAACCGTCACGGGCAAAGACCTGGATCGCCGCTCGCAACAGGGCCGCGCGCGTATCCTGTGCTTGGCGAGCGCGCGTTTTGCGTGCCGGCCCACGCTCTAAAAGAGTGCGGCGCGCTCGCGGGGCTGTCGATGCGACGGGGGACATGGTGTTTCGGTTTCGAGGGCTCGCAAATTTTTTCAGATAGGCTCTTTACAAGAGGACCATCCTTCAGCTAGATTGAAACGCATGAAATGTAGTGAACACTACATGACCATGTAGAGGTTACTACATTCGTTTCGGACAGGCCAGAAAATTCACCGGCTGTGAGAGCAGTCCTAGCTTTCGGTGGATGCGTGGTGTGCAGCGAAGCTCTTTGCGCGGGACAGAATTGTCAAAAACGGCCATTCCCGAATTTGTACGCGCAGTCACGCTCGACGAGGCCTTGGGCTGTCTTGCCTCCGGCCCTTATGTGCTCCTGTGCGGAGGAACCGACTTTTATCCGTCGCGTGCCGGGCGTCCGGTCGATGAGCCCATCCTCGACATCTCGGGCATTGCCGCCTTGCATCGCATTGAGGCGATCGCCGATGGCTGGCGCATCGGCGCAGCGGCGACGTGGAGCGAGATCCTAAGGGCGCCGCTGCCTCCGGCGTTCTCGGCTCTGCAAGCCGCGGCGCGGGAAATCGGCGGCGTCCAGATCCAAAACACGGGATCGATCGGCGGAAACGTCTGCAACGCCTCGCCCGCCGCCGATGGCGTGGTGCCCTTGCTTGCCCTCGATACGCGCGTCATCCTGCGCTCGGTCAGCGGCGAGCGCGAACTCGCGCTCGCCGACTTTCTCTTGGGCAGCCGGAAGACCGCGCTGCGCGCAAACGAAATCGTGACGGCGTTCGACGTGCCGCTCTACAGTCCGAGAGCGCGTTCGACCTTCCAGAAGCTGGGCAATCGTCGCTATCTCGTGATTTCGATCGCCATGGCCGCGTGCCTCATCGATCGGGATGCGTCGGGCCGTATCACGGGGGCCGCTGTGGCGGTCGGTTCTTGCTCGGCCTCGGCGCGACGGATGCGCAAGTTGGAGGCTCGCCTTGCGGGGAAACCGGCAGGTGAAGATCTGGCTGCCCTACTCGACGAGTCGGATCTGGACGTTCTCACGCCCATCGACGATCTGAGGGGAACCCGCGTCTATCGGCACGCCGCCGTGATGACGCTCTTGCGCCGGTCCTTGAAGGAGCTCAGCGCATGACCGTCATGGAGGCCCGCGCACATCTCGAGGAGCACGCGCTGGACGTGCGCGTCAACGGCCTTGCCGTCCGTTGTGTCAGTCATCCCTCTGTCCCTCTGGCCGATGTGTTGCGAGAAGAACTGGGCTTGACCGGAACCAAGATCGGGTGCAGCGCGGGCGATTGCGGTGCGTGTACCGTGCTCTTGGATGGACAGCAGGTCTGCTCGTGCATCACGGCCCTTGGCAGCTGCGCGGGGCGCTCGATCACCACCGTGGAGGGATTGGCGGACCAGGGAGAGCTCAACGCCCTGCAGAAGGCTTTCGTGGAACTGGGCGCGGCCCAGTGCGGCATCTGTACCCCCGGGATGCTGATGGCTGCATCCGATCTGCTGGCGCGGTGTCCCCATCCCACCGAGGAGGAAGTATCCGACGCCCTGGGCGGCGTGCTGTGCCGCTGTACCGGCTACCGAAAGATCATCGAAGCCGTGTTGGTCGCCTCGGGGCAGAAGGCGCAGGTGGAGCTGCAGGCGCAGCCGGTGGGGGTGCCAGTGGAGAGCCGACCCGCCGCGGGTCACGCCGTGGGAGCACGTCTGCCACGACTGGATGCGCAAGCGAAAGTCACCGGACGGGAGCGGTTTGGCGCTGACGTTATTCCCTCCGACTGCCTGTGGATGCGCGTCATCCGTTCGCCCTATCCCCATGCGCGCTTTGAACTGGGCGACTTCCGGCCCCTGCTACGGAACCATCCCGGCCTCGCCGATATCATCACCGCAGCCGATGTTCCGTACAATCGGTTTGCCATCTTCGATACCCCAAAGGATCAGCCGGTGTTCGCCGAAGGCGAGGTGCGCATGCGGGGTGAGGCGGTCCTGGCACTGGTGGGGGACAAAAGCGCCCTAGAACGTATCGCCTTAGACGAGCTGCCCATTACGTGGGACATCAAGCCCGCGCTCGAAGATCCGGGTGCCGCGCTTGCCGGTCAACTCCCGTGCGTCCATGCCGCTTTCGCGGACAACATTCTGTGCCGGGGTCGCGTCGTCAAAGGCGACATCGAGAAGGCGCTCGAGAATTCGGCCTTCGTGGCTCGGGCCAGCTATGAGACGGGCTACGTCGAGCACGCCTACATCGAGCCCGAGGCAGGTTATGCGGAAATCGTCACGGGAAAAGATGGCGAGGGTCGCAGTGTCGATCGGCTTCGGATCTTCGCGTCCACGCAGACACCCTACATGGATCGCGATGAGATTGCGCGCGTCATGGGCTGGGCCGCCGAGCGTGTTCATATCGTCCCCTCGGCCGTGGGGGGCGGTTTTGGAGGCAAGCTTGATCTCGCAATCCAACCGCTTCTGGCGGTCGCGGCCTGGAAGCTTCGGCGCACGGTGCGTATCGTCTATACGCGCGAGGAATCGATGCTCTCGACCACCAAGCGCCATCCGGCGCGCATCCAAGCCGCCTACGGCTGTGACGCACAGGGCCTCCTGACGGGTCTGGATTTCCAGGCCGACTTCAATACAGGCGCCTACGCGAGTTGGGGCAGCACCGTCGCCAATCGGGTACCGGTGCACGCGACCGGACCCTACCGCGTCGGCTCGGTCAGAGCGCTGACGCGGGCGGTCTACACCCACAACGCCATTGCCGGTGCGTTTCGTGGATTCGGAGTCCCCCAGGCTCATATCGCCACCGAGGCCCTGCTGGAGGAACTCGCTTTAAAGGTCGGGCTGGACCGTCTCGAATTTCGCCTTCAAAACGCCATCCTTGCGGGAGACCCGACCGCCACGGGTCAGGTATTGCACTCGAGCGTCGGGATGCATTCGTGTCTGATTTCCCTCAGGGCGCCGTGGCGCGCAGCGCTAGCCGAGGTCGCCCTGTGGAACGCCCAGGCACAGATGGAAGGCTCTCCCCGAAGGCGCGGCACGGGCGTGGCGTCGATGTGGTACGGGATTGGCAATACCGTAATGGCCAATCCGTCCTCCATGCAAGGCGCGTTACGCAGCAATGGCCGGCTTTTTCTCTACAACGGTGCGCAGGAGATCGGCCAGGGCACATCCACGATTCTTCCCCAGATTTTCGCCGACGCGGTCGGACTGCCCGTCGCGCTGGTGGATCAAGTCATGGGCGACACGGATGCCACGCTCGATGCGGGCAAGAGCTCGGCTTCGCGGCAGACCTTCGTATCGGGTAACGCGGCGCGGCTTGCGGGCGAGGACTTGCGCGCCCAGTTGCTCGAACGGCTCCAGGCGCCGCCCAGCGCCACACTGGCGGTACAAACCGAAGGCAAGGACGTGGTTCTGGTGGCGGAAGAGAATGATGCGCACTGGCGGCTTTGGTTGGGCGTCACGGATGCGCCAGCGGTACACGACATCGCGCTAGGTCGGGGCCACTTCAATCCGCCTACCGTCCCTCTGGACGCGAACGGGCAGGGCATTCCCTATGCGACGTACGGCTTTGCCGCGCAGATGGCCACCGTCGAAGTCGACATGGAACTGGGGACGGTCAAGGTCCTCGCCATCCATGCTGCACACGACGTCGGCCGAGCCGTCAATCCGACCCAGGTGGAAGGCCAGATTCACGGCGGCATCGCGCAGGGACTGGGCATGGCTTTGATGGAGGAGTACCGCAGCGGAGTCACCGACAATCTGCATGACTATCTCATCCCCACGGTGGGCGACATTCCGCCCATCACGACGTATCTCATCGAGGATCGGGAGCCGCTTGGGCCGTATGGTGCAAAAGGCGTGGGTGAGCCGGCGTTGGTGGCCACGGCTCCGGCGATTCTGAACGCCGTGCACGACGCCACAGGGGTCTGGGTACGCCAGATTCCGGCTACGCCCGCCCGTCTTCTGGCCGCGATCAAGGAAGCCCATCGTGACTGAACACACCAAGGTCGACTACGGAGCCGATAATGTCGACCGCGACATGGCCAATACGCCTGGCCCTACGGTCCTGGATGCCGGCCATCCGGGTGCACAGACCAAGCGCGCGGGATCCGAGAAGATCGAGTGCAATGCCTGTCCTGTGCTGTGTCAGATCTCCGAAGGCCGCACGGGCGCCTGTGACCGCTATGCCAATGTTGCAGGCGCGCTGGTCCGGATCGACCCGGTAGTCATGATCTCACGTGCTCAGGGCTCATCCGGTTATCCCGACCACGTGCTCCCCTTTGGAATCCATCGGGCCGCATCGGATGCGTCCCGGCTGGAAGACCCGTCGGTGCCGGCGCTGGTGTCCGACTCGGGCGCGGTCTTCGTGACAGGAGTCGGGTCGTCGACCACCTATCCGGACTACAAACCGGCTCCTTTTATCGTGTCCTCTCGTCACGGAGGGGTCGATTCGGTGACGGTGGTGACCGAAGGTATCTTCAGTTACTGCAGCCTCAAGGTCAAAATCGACACCGACCGCTATCTGGGCCCAGAGCAGGCCAATGTGCGCAGCTACGGGGAAATCGTCGGACACGTGACCACCGCCGAGTACGGCTCGCAGATGCTCAGTCTGGGCGGAGTGCATCACCTCACGGGGGGCAGCAAGAAGGAAGGTCGCGTCACGGCCGAACTCATGCAAGCCCTGGGCAACCGGCAAGCAGTGGAAGTCAGCATCGACGGCGGCAGTCGGCTGGTCTTGCAAGCTGCCCAGCCACCCATCGTGGACGGCGTCGCCGAGGAGCGCATGCGCGTGGGTTGCGGATCGGCCACGATCGGCATTTTTGCTCAGCAGTGGCTGGGCCTGGTCGATGAGGTCATCGTCGTGGACGACCACATCACCGGGGTCCTCTCGGAGCATCAGGCCGGACGGCACCTCGCCATGCCGCGTAGCGGGATCCGCGTGCGCGGGCGCAAATCGACACCGGGACGTTATTTTCAGGTGGCCAATCCCGGGGCCGGATGGGGCGGTACCGACCTGTCGGACCCGCTGGCCGTGATTGAGTCGATCGACCCCCAACTGGCCCGACCGGGTATGCGTTTGCTACTGGTCTCGACGACCGGGGAGCACTCGGCATGGTACGAGCTCGACGCGGACCTTCGCCCGAAGGCCGCCCTCATGCCCGTTCCGGTGCGCCTTATTGTCGAGCGCATCGGTGAGAACTGCGAGCCAGCGTTAACGACGGTGCTCTTCATCGGGGGAGCGGGGGGCAGTCTGCGCGCCGGGGCCACGCAAAATCCGGTCTTGCTTACGCGCGCCATCAAGGACGGAAGGGTGGTGGTCACCTCGGGCGGAGCACCGACCTACGTCTGGCCGGGTGGGGGAATCACCTTCATGGTCGATGTGGCTCGCATGCCGCTTGGCTCGTTCGGGCTCGTGCCGACCCCAGCGTTGGTTGCGCCGATCGAATTTAGTATGAGCTTAGAGGACTACCGTGGGCTAGGGGGGCATATGGACCATGTCAGAACCCTGCAGCAGGTCCTCGAGCGGGGTTCGTATCATCAGGACGGCTCGCCACGTGCGATGCGCCTGATGGCATCAGAGCCGGGCAACCCGTGGCCCTTGAGTCAATTCACGGTGCTAGGCTAGACGATGCAAGCCCAACGCCGCGAGCTTGGCGACGGACGCTGGCACTTCCAGCATGGGCCGATCGATCTCATCATCGCGGCTGACGGAGAACCTGAAAGTGTGAGTGCGGCGCATAGCCGATGTTGGGCGCGTTTTGGAGGGGTTCTACCGGAACTGGTGCAGGAATTGTCGCTGCTTCGCGAACCCCTTCGACGCGACGTCGCCCAGAAGGACTGCCCCTGCCGTGGTCGGATCGCGCAACGGATGTGGGAGGCCGCCTGGCCGTATCGATGTCAGTATGTCACCCCCATGGTGGCGGTCGCAGGCAGTGTCGCTGCGGAGCTGATCTCCTGCTATCGGCACCCGGGGATCCGGCGCGCGCTCATCAATAACGGCGGGGATATCGCCTTCCATCTCACACCGGGTGAGTCCTATCGCGTTGCGGTGTGTGCCGAGCCCGAAGCGACGCTGGCCGGCCGAAAATCCTGGGACGCTTGGCTGGACCTAAAGGCCGAGGGCGCGATTCGCGGGGTTGCCACGAGCGGTTGGCGCGGTCGCAGCTTTAGTCTGGGCATTGCCGATGCGGTGACCGTCCTTGCGGCCGACGCGGGGGTGGCGGATGCGGCTGCAACCATGGTGGCCAACGCCGTCGATGTGGCCAGCCCGCAAGTCGTGCGGCAGCCGGCCGCGAGCCTGAAGGATGACAGCGATCTGGGAGAGCTCTTGGTGACCGTGGAGGTCAAACCCTTGACGCAGGCCGAAGTGGCAGAGGCGCTCAATCGCGGACTGGAGTGCGCCTCTCGGCTGCAGAATTGCGGCACCATTGCCGGAGCGGCGCTCTTTCTTCAGGGTGAACGACGCGGGCTCGGTGCGATGCGGCTTCACCTCGCGGACGGCGCCGACAGGCGAGTTGCGCCCCATGGCGATCCCATTTTGGACGGTGTGACATGATCGAGATTCGCAGACGCTGGTCTTCCATCGAGACGATCTTTCACGAATTCGGACCGGCACCTGAACGCCCGCTCGTGCGCGGAGCCATTGCGGCGGTGCTCACCAACCCCTTTGCAGGCCGCTACGAAGCCGACATTTTTCCCATGATGGAGGCCCTAAAGCCCCTCGGACTGGAATTGGCACGCGACCTGCTCTTGACGATGGCGGTGGGCGAGCAGGCCATCGAAGGCTACGGCAAAGGCGCGATCATCGGCGCGCGTGGTGAACTCGAGCACGGTGCGCTCTGGCATGTACCAGGGGGCTATGCGATGCGCGAACTGCTCGAGTCCGAGGGTATTTCGACCAAGGCGATCGTGCCCTCGACCAAGAAGGTGGGCGGTCCTGGTACGCGTCTGGATGTTCCTCTGACGCACGTCAACGCAAGTTATGTTCGCAGCCATTTCGACGCCATGGAGGTCTCGATTCCGGGCGCGCCGCTGCCCGACGAGGTCGTCTATATACTCGTCATGTCCAGTGGGGCGCGGATCCATGCCCGGGTCGGGGGCCTTGCCCAATCCGAGATCAAGGGCGTTGATGGACTGCGCTAGCGCATTGCGCAAGGAGGGATGATGCACGCCAAGATTCGAAAGCTCGTAGTCCAGATCGACGAGACCAGAATCGAAATGGGTCGATCGATCGACACGCCGACGCGACGCGCTGTGGCCATTGCCGTGATCGAAAATCCGTTTGCGGGCCGCTTTGAGCCGGATCTCGGACTGCTGAGCGAAATCGGCGCGGAACTGGGCAAATTGCTGGGTGATCGATGTGTCGCGGCGCTCAACATTGCCCCAGGGAAAGCGGAAAGCTACGGTAAAGCCGCGATCGTGGGAGAAGCAGGAGAGCTCGAGCACGCGGCGGCGATTCTGCATCCGAAGCTCGGGCAACCTCTACGCCAGGCTGTCGAGAAAGGCGCGGCCCTCGTGCCCTCGGCCAAGAAGATCGGCGGCTTGGGTACGGCCATCGACGTTCCCCTGGGTCATAAGGATGCGGCTTATGTCCGAAGCCACTTCGATGCGATTGAGGCGCGCGTTGCCGATGCGCCGCGCGCCAATGAGATCGTCGTGGCTGTGGCCGTAACCGACAGTGGCCGACCGCTCGCGCGCATTGGCGGATTGCAGAGGCACGAAATCAAAGGGGAAGACGGACTGCGCTAGGGATTGGGGACAACGATGGTTCACGCAGGACTCCACGTGTTTTTTAAGGGATGAAAATGGGATCTATTCGAGCACGATGCAAGGCTGCGATCGCCCTTCTTGCACTGGGCACAGTGGTTTCGGCTTACGCCGAGGACGTCATCAAGATCGGCGAGATCAACAGCTACAAGGCTCAGCCGGCCTTTCTTGAACCCTACAAACGCGGCTGGGAGATGGGCGTCGACGAGATCAATGCGGCAGGTGGCGTCTTGGGGCGCAAACTCGAGGTTGTCTCGCGGGACGACAACGCCACTCCGGGCGACTCGGTCAGGGTGGCCGAAGAGCTCGTCGCGGGCGAGCAGGTCGGTCTTCTTTTCGGCGGATTTCTTTCCAATACGGGCCTCGCGCTGACGGACTTCGCCAAGCAGCGTCACGTTCTGTACCTCGCTGCCGAACCGTTGACCGACAAGATCGTCTGGCAAAACGGAAACCGCTATACCTATCGACTACGGCCGTCGACCTATATGCAGGTGGCCATGCTGGTGCCGGAGGCGGCAAAGCTCAAGAAAAAGCGCTGGGCACTCGTCTATCCGAACTACGAGTACGGGCAGTCGGCAGTGGCGACATTCAAGAGGCTCCTGACCGAGGCTCAGCCGGATGTGGAATTCGTGGGTGAGCAAGCGACCCCCTTGGGCAAGCTCGACGCTGGACCCGTGGTTCAGGCCCTCTCGGATGCCAAGCCCGACGCGATCTTCAACGTCCTCTTCGGTGCCGACCTTGGCAAGTTTGTCCGCGAGGGCAACACGCGCGGTCTGTTTGAAGGGCGCGATGTGGTGTCGCTGCTTACCGGCGAGCCGGAATATCTCGATCCGCTCGGCGCTGAGGCCCCGAGCGGCTGGATCGTCACAGGCTATCCCTGGTATGCGATCACGACGGCCGCCAACACGCGCTTTATCGAAGCCTACCGAAAGAAATACAACGATTATCCGAGGCTGGGTTCCGTGGTGGGTTACTCCTCGATCCTGTCTATCGCCGCTGCCTTAAAGAAGGCGGGCGCAGTAGACACCGACAAGCTGGTGGCGGCATTTCGGGGCCTTGAGATCGACACGCCATTGGGTCACATCGTCTACCGACCCCAGGACAATCAATCGACGATGGGCACGTATGTCGGTCGCACCGCGGTCAAGGACGGCAAGGGTATCATGACCAATTTCACCTACGTTGACGGGGCCTCGGTGCAGCCCAGCGACGCCGAGGTCAAGAAGTTGCGCGCGCCCGAGTAGACCGGGCGTCGTGGAGACGAGAGGACCCGTGTCGCGAATCGGCCTTCTGGCATTGCCGAGGTGTGGGTTAAGGAGCGCCAGGCGATGAGCCTTGCCGCTTTGGCGCTCCAGCTTCTGAACGGGCTCGTGGATGCCTCCTCGATGTTCCTCGTCGCTGCGGGGCTGTCCATCATCTTTGGCGTCACACGCGTAGTGAACTTCGCCCACGGTTCGCTTTTCATGCTGGGTGTGTACCTCGCCTATTCTTTGTGCCGCGCGCTCGGAACGGGCGATTTCGCCTTCTGGGGCGGCGTTTTGGCCGCGGCGCTCTTCGTCGGACTCATCGGTGCTGTGATCGAGATGACGTTATTGCGGCGGATCTATCACGCGCCAGAGCTTTTTCAGCTCCTTGCGACCTTCGCCCTGGTTCTCATCATCAAGGATGTCACGCTCTACCTGTGGGGGCCGGACGATCTCTTTGCGGCCCGCGCACCCCATCTCGGGGGAGCCATCGAACTTCTCGGCCGCCGCTTTCCGGAATACGACCTGGTTCTCATCGCCTGTGGGCCGCTGATTCTGGGCGCGCTGTGGCTCATTTTGCATCGCACGCGCCTTGGGATCTTGATCCGGGCTGCCACCCAGGATCGAGAGATGGTCGCCGCCTTGGGGGTCAATCAGGCATGGTTGTTTACGGGGGTGTTCGCACTCGGTTCGTTCCTGGCGGGCCTCGGCGGGGCGCTGCAGGGTCCGCGCATGCCCGCAAGTCTTGGCCTTGACCTCGAGACCATCAGTACGGCTTTCGTGGTCGTAGTCGTCGGTGGCATGGGTTCTCTGCCCGGGGCTTTCCTGGCTGCACTGCTGATCGGGGAGATCAAGGCCTTGTGTGTCGGATTGGGGACCGTGACGTTCGCCGGTCAGGACTTCGCGCTTTCGAAACTGACACTCGTGGCCGAGTTTCTCGTCATGGCCGTCATTCTCGTCGCGCGTCCCTACGGCCTCCTGGGTCGTGCCCTTGCCCCCATTCGAGCCTCCTCACGGGGCGTGACGGTACTGCCCATGTCCGGCAGGCGCGGCTGGATCGCGGGCTCGGTGCTGATTCTCGGTCTGTTGTGCGTGCCGCTTTTGGCCCGGTGGTATCCCTACATCACCGTACTGAGCATCGAAATCCTGATTGCGGTCCTGTTTGCAGCGAGTCTTCATTTCCTCGTCGGTCCCGGCGGGATGCACTCGTTTGGACACGCCGCCTACTTCGGCTTGGGGGCATATGGAGCCGCGCTTTTCTTGAAGCTCCTATCGCTGCCGATGGAAGTTGCCCTGCTGCTTGGGCCAGTGCTCGCGGGGCTTGGAGCGCTCGTGTTTGGCTGGTTCTCAGTGAGGCTCTCGGGCATTTATCTTGCAATGCTCACCTTGGCCTTCGCGCAGATTTCCTGGTCGATCGTCTACCAGTGGGACGGCGTGACCGGAGGCAGCAATGGGTTGGTCGGGATCTGGCCGGCCGCATGGCTCGCCTCGAGCGTGCGCTACTACTACCTCACTCTGATTCTGGTTGCCTTGGGCGTGGCCTTCCTGCGCCGCGTACTATTTTCACCGTTCGGATACGCCTTGCGCGCCGGCAGAGACTCTCCTTTGCGAGCCGAGGCCATCGGCATTAACGTGCGTGGTGTGCAGTGGGCGGCATTCGTTCTCGCAAGTCTCGCAGCCGGCCTGGCAGGTGCGCTTTACGCCTTTTCCAAAGGCAGCATCTCTCCCGAAGTCCTCTACGTGAATCGGTCCATCGACGGCCTCGTCATGGTTCTTTTGGGGGGCGTAGAGACGCTCGCGGGCCCCTGGATTGGCGCGGCGCTGTTCACCTGGCTTTCTGACACTGCTGCGCGCGTGACCGACTACTGGCGCTTCTGGCTTGGCATCACGATCCTCATTCTGGTGCTCGTCTTTCCGATGGGAATCGCCGGATTCGGACGCCGTCTTTTCGAGCTTCAAACGAAGCGGGGCAGAGCCAAAGCCATCGATGGTGGCCACATCGAAGGAGCGAGCCGATCCCAAGACACGACGGCGCCGGATTCCGTGTTGCCCGCCGCGGTCACTGAGCGGGTCGGTCCGTGAGCCTATTGTCGGTCCGCCATTTGAGCAAGTCCTTCGGCGGGGTCCGTGCGGTCGACCAGGTTTCGTTCGACCTGGAGCCCGGCGAGGCGCTCGCTCTTCTGGGCCCGAATGGCGCTGGCAAGTCGACTTGCTTTAACCTACTCAACGGACAGTTGCGCCCGGATGCGGGTTCGATTCGCTTTGAGGGTCGAGAACTGATCGGAATGCATCCGCGCCAGATTTGGCGCCTCGGGATCGGGCGTACCTTCCAGATCGGCGCAACGTTTGCCTCGCTCACGGTTCTCGAGAACGTCCAGATCGCGCTCGTCTCGCGCGAGCGCGCCGTGTTTGGCTGGCCGCGGGAGCTTCGAGACTTCCATCGCGACGAGGCTTCTGAATTGCTCAAGCTCGTCGGGATGCACAGTCAATCGGATCGTCCATGCGGGGTCTTAGCCTATGGCGATGTCAAGCGCGTCGAACTCGCCCTGGCGTTATCGAATCGCCCCCGACTGTTGCTCATGGACGAACCCACCGCGGGCATGGGACCCGGCGAGCGCGTGGCATTAATGGAACTCGCGCGACGCCTGGTCGTCGAGCAACGCATCGCGGTCCTGTTCACCGAGCACAACATGGACGCCGTGTTCTCCTTCGCGGATCGGATGCTGGTCCTCGCGCGCGGTCAGCTCATCGCCCAGGGCGATGGGCAGACCATCCGCAACGATCCCAAAGTTCAGGAAGTATATTTTGGCAGCGGCAAGACATTCGATGTCGATACGCACGAAGGAAGGCTCGGCGTGCCATGAGTCCGCTTTTGCAAATCGAGGGACTGTGCGCCTTCTACGGTGCAGCCCAGGTCCTCTTCGACGTGGCGCTTGAGGTCGGAAAAGGCGAGGTGGTTGCCCTCATGGGTCGCAATGGTGCGGGCAAGTCGACCATCTTCAAGTCGATCATGGGCCTACTCGACGGGACGCTCGGTCAGATCGAATTCATGGGGCATTCGATCAGCGGGGCTCCGCCATACGCGATCGCGCGGCGGGGTTTGGGATATGTCCCCGAGGAGCGGCGCATCTTTACCGATCTCACCGTTGCCGAGAATCTCGAAGTGGGGCGCCAAGCCACGCGCTGCTGGCCCGATGGCAGCGCCTCGCCCAGTTGGACGCCCACCGATCTGTACCGGTTGTTTCCGAATCTGGGCGAGATGGTCGACCGGCAGGCCGAACGCATGAGCGGCGGGGAGCAGCAGATGCTGACCGTCTCGCGCACTCTCATGGGCAATCCGTACCTCGTGCTTCTGGACGAACCCTCCGAGGGCGTCGCGCCGGTGATTGTCGAGCAGATGGTCCACATGATCGAAGCGCTCAAGGCGCGCGGGGTGAGCATTCTCTTGTCCGAGCAGAACGTGCATTTTGCCCAACTCGTGTGCGAGCGTGCCTATGTTCTGGAAAAGGGACAAATTCGCTATTGCGGTGCGATGTCCGATCTCGTTGCCAGCGAGGAGGTCCGCCGCGCGTTTCTGGGAATTTGAGGCAGCCGGTGCGTATGCGCGCCGTTTATTGTTCCAACCGGGGAGTTCAAGATGACCATGATGAAGCGCAGGGTTTTTTTGCGGACCTTATCGGGAACGATCGTTTTCGCTGGAGGATTTCATGCGGTCCTAGCCGCCACGGCCAAGATCAAGCCGGATACGACCAGCGCCTTGATCGTCGTGGATGTTCAGAACTGTTTCATCACCGGCGGCACGCTTGCCGTCAAGAACGGCGAAGACGTCGTGCCGGTGATCAACAAGATCGCGCCGGCGTTTCAAAACGTCGTGATGACGCAGGACTGGCACACGCCGGGTCATGCCTCCTTCGCATCCACTTATCCGGGCAAAAAGCCCTTCGAGACGATCAAACTTTCCTACGGAAACCAGGTACTCTGGCCCGACCACTGCGTCCAGGGCACGGCGGACGCCGCGCTCGACAAGGACCTCAACATTCCCCAGGCCGAACTGGTGATCCGCAAGGGCTACCACAAGGATGTCGATAGTTACTCCGCCTTCGAAGAGGCCGACCGGAAGACACCAACGGGGCTCGAGGGGTATCTCAAGCAGCGCGGCATCAAGAAGCTCTTCGTGACCGGACTGGCCACCGATTTCTGCGTCGCTTGGACGGCGCTAGATGCCCGCAAGGCAGGATTTGAGACCTACGTGATTGAGGACGCCTGTCGCGGAATCGACTTGAACGGGTCGGTGGCCGCAGCGTGGAAAGACATGGAGAAAAAAGGCGTCAAGCGGATCCAGTCCAGCGACATCGATCTGGGATAGACAAGCACCTGGGGTGTCGGGCGCCGAGCGCCAGCCGCCCCTCATTTGAGGAGTTGGCATGGCGCTCGAAACTGCGGCAACCCGGTCGGGAAAGGTCGTCATCAAGAATATCGGTCTCCTGCTTTCGGGCGATATCGACGATCCGATTCTCGCGGCCGATACCATCGTTATCGACGATGGACTGATTACCGCCTTGGGCCGCGGTGCCGATTGCGATCTGGACGGGGCCCGTATGACGATCGATTGTCGTGGCACAGCCGTCGCCCCGGGACTGATCGACTCGCACGTGCATCCCGTTTTCGGAGACTGGACGCCACGCCAGGGTCAGCTGGGATGGATCGAATCGAGTCTGCATGGCGGAGTAACCACCATGATCTCCGCAGGTGAGGTGCACTTGCCCGGACGCCCGCGTGACGTTGTTGGTCTTAAGGCGCTGGCCATTACGGCACAACGAGCCTTCGAGAACATGCGTGCGGCCGGCGTGGGCGGGGGCGTGAAGGTTCGAGCCGGTGCCCCCGTCATTGAGCAGGGGATGGTCGAATCTGACTTTGCGGAACTGGCGAACGCCGGGGTCAAGCTCCTAGGCGAGATCGGGCTTGGCAGCGTGAAAGGCGGCAGCGAGGCCGCGACGATGGTCGCTTGGGCCCGAAAACATGGGATCCAAAGCACAATTCACACCGGCGGCCCCTCGATTCCCGGTTCCGGTCTGATCGACAAGGATGTCGTTCTGGAAGCGGACGCCGACATCATCGGGCACGTCAATGGCGGACATACCTCCCTGCCGTATGGTCAGGTCTGCGAGCTGTGCGAGCGCAGTTCGCGTGCCCTCGAACTGGTCCACAACGGCAATGAGCGCATTGCTATCCTGACCGCGCGCCATGCCATTGAACTGAAATGTCCGCACCGCATCATTCTCGGCACGGACGGCCCGGCCGGCTCCGGTGTTCAGCCGCTGGGAATCCTGCGCATGATCGCCTTGTTGTCGAGCATGGCCGAGATCCCCGCCGAAATCGCCTTCGGGTTTGCCACCGGCAACACTTCGCGGCAGCGAGATCTTCCGCAGGGCCTCATTGCGACCGGACGCCCCGCCGATTTGGTCTTCATGGATCGCGCCCAACATTCAGCTGGCGCGACGCTCCTCAAAAGTGTCGAGCTGGGCGACATCCCCGGCGTGGGGATGGTGATGATCGATGGCGTGGTGAAGTGTCAGAGAAGTCGCAATACGCCTCCGGCGCACGAGGTCCCCGTCATTCTCTGATGCGCCAGACCTAGAGCGTATAGCCGAGATAGGCGAGGTAGAGCGCCCCGTTGCACAACAGGGCCCACAGCGGAAGCCCCTCCGGGCGCGCAAACCAGCGTAGCCAGCCGGCCCCGATAAGAGTGACCAAAACCCCCGCTAGGACCTCCGTGCGAGGACGCCAGGGAGTCAAAAGAATGCCCAGTGCCGGCAGGAGGGTGCCTTGGAAGACCAGTGCGCCCGTGATGTTGCCCAGCGCGAGCGTGTCCTTGCCGCGCCGCGCCCAAAGGATGCTGTTGATTTTCTCCGGCAGCTCGGTCGCAACCGGGATGATTAGCAGGGACAGCAGCAAAGGCGATATGCCCAGCAGCGCGGAGACCCCCTCGACGCCGCCGATGAAACCCTTGGCGCCTGCGATAAGCAAGGCGACGGCCAGGATCAGCTGCAAGGCGATGCTCCAGTCCCGGGTCGCAATCCCGATCCGCGAGATCAATAGGGGCCTCTCGGCGCGGGTGCCGTGGCCGGCAAGCACGAGGGCCCGGGAGGCGCGCACAGTGGTTGCGAGGTAGACGAAATAGCAGGCACACAGCAGTGCTGCGAGCGCAGCCCGAATCCAAAGGGGCCCATGCGGTGCCCACATCGCCATTGCCGCGATGGCAAAGGCCACCAGAAAGAAGTTGAGATCGCGGGTGAGTCCGCCTGCCTCGGGCAGGAGTCTGCCCCCAAGGCCGCGCCGGCCCACCACCCCTGCGGCTAACAGGCACATCGATAGCGTTGAGAGCATAAGCGGGGCGCCCAAGATCGCGCCAACCCCGATCTCCTCGTTGATCTCGCGCTTGGGGGTGCCCGAAACCAGAGCCAGAAGCGGCACGAACGTCTCGGGCATGGCCGTGCCCACGGCGGCGAAGATCGATCCCGTGACGCCTTCCGACAGGCCGATGCGCGCACCCAGGTGCTCCAGTGCATTGGTGAAGAGCTCTGAGGCCACGACGATTGCCACGAGCATCGCGATGAGCAATGCGATAAGACCGGTCATGCACGAGCCCTCTTATTTTCGGTGCCAAAGTGAGAGCGTCCGTAGCCGATCAGGTACATTTATTGCGGATCACCGGCACGCCAGATCGGCTCCCTGCACACAATGAGCGGAGCGCGAGTCAATAAAGAGAAGCCGCGCGCCTGGGACGGGATCCTGCGCCAGCATCGAAAGCAAAAACGCGGGGCTAAGTGCCAACGCGCCATAACAATCTTGAAAGGAAGACTCATGCTCTACACCATCGCGGTCATACTGATCATCCTGTGGCTTTTGGGCTTGGTCACGTCGTACACCTTGGGCGGTTTCATCCATATCCTGCTTGTGATCGCCATCGTCGTTATCCTGGTCCGACTCATATCGGGACGTGGGATCTAGTTCGATTGCATCAGGTGGGTTCGCGTGCGAGCGCCAGGAATTCTGTCCTGAGCGCAAGGTTGGTCTGCAATTCGCCCTCTAGGGCCGAGGTCACGGTCTCCTCGCCCGGAGTGCGAATGCCGCGGCTCTCCATGCACAGATGTCGACAGCGGATGACCACGCCTACCGAGCGGGGTTGCAAGTGCGTCATAAGGGACTCGGCGATTTGCATCGTGAGCCTCTCTTGGACTTGCAGACGCTTGGAGAAGCAATCCACCAGCCGTGTGAGTTTGGACAGTCCGACGATGCGCCCTCGCGGCGTGTAGCCGACGGTGGCTCGACCAAAAAACGGTGCAAGGTGGTGCTCGCAATGGCTGTAGACCGGAATTCCGCGTACCACGATGAGTTCGTTGTATTCCTCCGCGCCGTCCTCGAATACCGTCAGAATCTCGGCCGGATCCTGGTCATAGCCCGACGACCAATGCTGCCACGCCCGCGCCACGCGATCGGGCGTCTCCAGAAGGCCCGGACGGTCCGGGTCCTCTCCCAGACTACGGATAAGCCGGCGCCAGTCTTCGCCTGAAAATGAGGCTGTCGTCATGATTGTTCACGTCCTTTTGGTCAACTTGATGGTCTTCGTCGCGCCCACCGGAAAGTGATCGGCAAGACGGCCGTCGGGGTGCGCGTTCGCTGGCCAGCGCCGATGAACTGCCGGGGCCCGAGGCCCCAGTCGTGTTGGCACCAAGCGCAGCGCAGGCACAGTTTACACGTCCTGAATCAGTCGCATCGGTCGTGCGAGCGCGCGGGTCAAAGTGCTTGGCTGCTGCGGCGCTTGGCGTCGCCCAAGCACAAAAAATGCGGTAAGGTTTGTGGCGAGACTGGTGATGCGTTACCCTGTCGCCAAACACAAAACCGCGATGCTCGAGGAGAGGGCGTCGACCTGATGTGAGGAGCGAGACACGATCGTGACCTGCCTATCCTACGTGGCGCGACGCGCGTTCGCGGCCGCCCTCTTGAGCTTTGCCGCCTTCGCTATCCACGCCGAAACCAGCGCACCGGCGGCACCGCCCGCGGAACAAAAACTTATCGAAGAATTGATCCACGAGGTCGGCCAGATGCACGATGTGGTCTTCATCCGCAATGGGACCGAGTACTCGGCGCAGGATGCCCAGTCGCACCTGCGCGACAAGCTTGACTACTTCAAGGATGATATTCACACCGCCGAGGATTTCATCCGCCTTTGTGCGACGCGTTCGGAAATGAGTGGACAGGCGTATCAGGTCCGAGACGCCAGCGGTCACGTGCAGGACTCCAGCGCCTTTCTGAAGGCCAGGCTGGATCGTCTGCGCCAGGCGGCGAAGCACTGACTGGATTTTGACGTCGCGTTTTAGGCGCGCAGGTTCGCTTAGAAAAAAAAGAAAGCGGGCCAGCAAGTGGCCCGCCTTCGTGCTTCCCCTAACTACGCGAGAAGCCAGATCGCTGCGGGAGCCCTAAGGCTCACCAGTGGCTAGCGCTTGTCTTGCTGGCCCGGGTTCGAACGGTTCTGATCCTGATTGGATGTCTGGCCTTGTCCGGGGGAACGCTGTTGCTGTCCGGACGAGCCGCCGCCCACGTTCGAGCCTTGCTGGCGCTGTTGCTGGTCTTTCTGGTTCTGCTGGTCAGGCTGCTGCTGGTTGCGGTCATTCTGATTTTGATTGCTACTCATAGCGGTCTCCATAAAATTGCTATAGGTGCCTCCTTGTGAGGCACTCTTATGACAAGCAAGCCAGAGGCCCGACCCGATCGAATCCTCGCCCGGGGCCCTGGACCCAGATGGGAGCCTTTTTTACAGCCCGTGTAATTCCCGTCCAGCCAAGCCGACCAAGGAGTGAATTCTTGCGTTTGGCACACCCGGAGCCCCCATGACCCGCATCGCAGACTTTCTTCATCACCACGTGATTTGCACGTTTTTGCTCATGGGGCTGGCATCTGGAGTGTTTGGACTCGCCTCGTTTAATCTGATTTACCTCTTCAAGGCCAACCTCATGCTTTTCCTCGACTACGGGACGATGGTCATCGGTGACGGTGCGGGTCAACAGCTCGCCGAACTCATCGTCAACGGGTACCTCGGGCTTGCAGCCTATCTGGTCTTTAAGGTCTGCGAACACGCATTGGTGGAGCGGACTCTCGTGAAGCGCGCATCGAGCGAATTCAAGGATTAGCTGGGGCAGGTCCCTCGGGTCCGAAGGGATCAAGCCATTCGCGCCTCACCCAAAAAAAGCGCGACGCCACTGCTGGCGCCGCGCGAGAAGAACAAACAGCGTTACTGGACTTTGCGCTCTATGGTGATCTGCTCGATGACGACGCGCCGATTGGGCTCCAGACACTTGATCAGTTCGGCCCGGTTGCGGTCATTGCACTGTACGACCGGATCGGCCTTGCCCTTGCCCACGGCGCTCAGTCGGCCCGAGTCGATTCCCTTGCCCGCCAGATAGGTCTTCACGGCCTCGGCGCGCCGCTGCGAAAGCTTCAGGTTATAGCCGTCTGGACCGATGCGATCGGTATAGCCGGTGATCTGGACGCTTGTGACGCTGGGGTCCTGACGCAGCGCATCGGCGACCTCGTCGAGCTTGCTCGCGGGCAGACGCAACTCGGCGCTGTCAAAGGCGAACAGTTCCGTTGCCGAGAGCGTATAGCGCTGGAATTTCGGAGGTGGGGGCGGCGGGGGCGGGGGTGGTGGCGGAGGAGGCGGCGGCGGTGTGACCGCAGCGAGCGGTGGCGGCGCCATGCGCGGCTTGCCAAAGTAGTAAGCGACGCCCACGCTCAGAATGCCGTCGTTGACCTTGTCGAAGTCAAAGGCGCTCGAGCGCAGCCACGCATGCGAGCGTCGGTAGTCGACCTGGGCGGCCCACTGATCCGAGATCTGATATTGAAAGCCTAGGCCCACGTCCACATACGGCGAGGCGCGCGACTCGGTACCCACGGCGGGTGTGGACACGCGGTCGAACTCTGCGCCCAGACCGGCCTCGAGGAACGGCTTGAAACGGTCGCGCGAGAACATGTAGAGCGCGTCGGCGCCCAGGGTGTTCTGCATGTAATTGACATGATTGTCGTTGTCACGGTCGTAGGTCGCGCCAAGCTGAACATCCCAATGATCAGAGACGGCCTTGCCGACGCGCAGACCGACACCCTCGCCATGTCCGGAATTGAATTTGTCGTCCGGGTCCATACCGTTGATGCTGCCCAAGACATACGGCGAGCGGTTGTCCCAGGGCGTCGTGGAATAGGGGGAACTCATCCACCAGGCCCCGGCCGAACTGTAAGGATCAGGGGCGTTGGGGTCGGCGCTTTGCGCTTGTGTGGCTGAACTGCAGCCCAGTACGATGATCGCTGCGGCGATTTTGTTTAACTTGTTGCTCATGATCG
>JBEKVI010000070.1:0-22792 GCA_049514215.1 Burkholderiaceae bacterium | reverse complement strand
TCTAAGGGTGCTTGCGTGGCCACCGCATCGAAACTGACGCCAGCGTTGCGCAAGGCGGACTCGATCTCCGGCCAGAGTGCTTGAACGCGCATCCGCCCGGCGACGGGATTATAAATTACCAGAATGGACGCCATCTTATTTATTGCCGAAAGAGGGGATCGACCATTCGCCTCTCTTCATCCAGGTGTGCTTTCATTCAAATGGCGTGCAAAGCGGCGGCTCGCTCGGCGTAGACTCCGTCATTGGCACGGCGTGCTTTAGGGGCGTGCCGTCTGAAATCGCCTCCCAGACTTCTCGTGGCCGACCGTGTTCTTGGGGATGTCAGAGGTCCTTTCCCGACCGGCAATCGTGGGGGAAATTCCTTGGACAAGTCGTCGGTCAGGGTGCCCCGACAGGTTGTTTTTGCAAGACCAGCGCTTGCCGGTTGAGCCGAAGTAATCGCCGAGCTCCCGGAATTTATGGTTAAGGTGGTACCAGAAGGCGCGGCGGCTCGGGCGTCCGTGGCCGAAAGTGGTGGTCCTAGCCAATGGAACGTCCCGCTCTTTTGAGCCAGCAACTGCGGCAACACCGTGCGACCGGCCACAGGTGAAAGGGCAAGCTACGACGCCATCAGGGTACCAGGCCCTTCGCGTCAAATACGCCCTCGAACAACACGCTCGAAAGATAGCGCTCGCCCGAATCCGGAAGCACCACCACGATAGTCTTCCCGGCATTGGCCGGACGTTGTGCGATTCTAACCGCGACAGCGACCGCCGCCCCGCACGAAATACCGGAGATGATGCCTTCTTCTTGTGCCAGTCGGCGCGCGTACTCGATCGACTCCTCGTTGGAAACCTGTTCGATGGCATCGACGAGTGAGAGATCCAGGATATCCGGTACGAATCCGGCGCCGATCCCCTGTATCTTGTGGGGCGAAGGCTTGAGGGGCTCGCCGGCCCGAGACTGCGTTAGGACGGGACTGGCTGCAGGCTCAACCGCGACCGAGACAATGGGTTTTCCCTTGGTTCGTTTCAAGTAGCGCGAAACACCCGTGATCGTGCCGCCCGTGCCGACGCCGGCCACGAATATGTCGACGGCCCCATCGGTGTCGTCCCAGATCTCCGGGCCGGTCGTTTGCTCGTGGATGGCGGGGTTCGCCGGATTCTTGAATTGCTGAAGCAAAACGTAACGGTCGGGATCGGATGCGACGATTTCCTCGGCTTTCGCGATTGCGCCGCTCATCCCGCGGGGGCCCTCGGTCAGGACCAGTTTCGCCCCGAAAGCGACGAGCAGCTTGCGACGCTCGACGCTCATTGTTTCAGGCATCGTCAGCGTCAAAGGAATTCCCCGCGCCGCCGCGACGAATGCGAGGGCAATGCCCGTATTGCCACTCGTCGGCTCGACGAGTTCCTTTCCGGGTCCCAGAAGGCCGCGTCGCTCAGCGTCCCATATCATCGCCGCGCCGATCCGGCATTTCACCGAGTAGGCCGGATTGCGCCCTTCGATTTTCGCTAGCACAGTGGCCTTTGCGCCGCCGGTGACCCGATTGAGTCTCACTAGGGGAGTGTGCCCAATCGAGCGGGAATTGTCCTCGAACCAACTTGCCATTGCGTCCTCCATCCGAATTCTTGACCGGCGCTCACGGGAGAGGGCAGCCATCCCCGTCGAGGAGCCAGTTCACTCTGCATCGACAAACGCGCTCAGTTGGCCATTAAAGCGATACCCGATCGCTCCGAGTAGCAGTGGCCATGTGGCCGTGCGCGGTTGAGCGCGATTCGCAAGTAGCTCCATGTTGAGCGGCTTCACCGCAGGTAGGCTGGCGCCGCACATTTTTTAGCTGAGTCGCTCTTTTTACCGAGGAAGATGAAGTATTTTTCCACTCCTCGCTGCATGGAGGTGGAGTTTATCGCTCTTTTACTACGGGTTACTCTCCGCGCACAGACAGCAGACCAGCCATAAATCGATATTGTCCGAAGAATCGAAGAATCCAAGACGTCGGCTCGGGGAAAGTGCTTCATGGATGTCTACGAGACGCGTCGACATTTCATCCTCGGGTTCGGGCTTGAGCAAATTTAGGCAAGTCGAACGCGCGATGCCTGGCGGAAAAGTCCGTCCGTGGTGTGAACTGGCGACCGGGGCCTTTAGGGGCCCTCTGCGGGATGGGAGCAGGTCGTAGCGGGTCCTAGCGCGAGACGCCCCGTGAGGACTGGCTGGGAAATGTCTCTGACCGGTGCCCCCGAATGGAACAGGAGCATGCAACACGAGCGTCGAAGTTTGCGGCGCATTCTCAGAGAATTGCGCTTTTGGCTGCCTCGCGCGGAAGACTGATGGTAAATATGCATCCCGTGCCGGGGACATCTCGAACGGCGATGGTCCCACCATTTAACTCGACTCCTCGCTTCGCAATTGCCAGACCAAGCCCAAGTCCAGAGCGGTCTTCGGAGCCTTGAATAAAGGGCTCAAACAGATGGTCCGCCAGTTCGGCTGGAAGCCCACCGCAATGATCTTCGACGTCGATCAATATACGGTCGCCGACCGCATAGGCGTTCAAGGCTACTTCCGAATTCGGGTGCGAATACTTGAATGCGTTGTGAAGCAGATTACCAATCGCAGCAATAATGACTTCCCGGTCTCCAGTTAAAGCAAGCCTCGCGTCAGGCTTTGAGACTTTGAGAATGCATCTCTTCGACGCGGCGACCAGGCTCGCCGAGGCTTCAATCTCTGACACCATCGGAGCAAGCAGAAAGTGCGTTGAGCGGGATGAGATCCCAGCGACCATTTTCACTTCATCGAGGAACTGACTGAGATCAGTAGCGAGCCGCGCTAGACTTCGCTCGAGAACGGTGCCAGTCGCGCTGGAAAGGCTGAGATTTCCGAGCTTGGCTGCCTGAAAGGCAAGCGTGGCCGTCGACAGTTCATTACGGAACTCGTGGACCATGAAACCTAGGCGTTGGTTGGTCGCGGACGCAATTTTTCTGGCGAGAACGAAATCCCGCTGATAGCTAAACTCCGTGACCGCTTCGGCAATGGCGTTGTCCAGGCAGCGATTGAGGGTGCGGAACTCGTCTACTGAGACGTCCGCACGAGTTTCATACGCAAGATCGGTGATGGCCTGACAGAGATCCCCATAGTCGTGCACAACTTGATCGATGGTGAATCCGAGGCTTAGCAAATCGCGACCATGTTCCGCCGCGCTCACGCTGATCTCGGAGGTGGCAGCACGGCCGCCATCGGGACCGGAGATCTTACGACTGGTTTCCGGCGTGACACCTTGTTCAACCCGGAGAGTACGGACGAGTTGCCCCAAAAAAATGGGCACGCCATTTTCGAGCTGATTTGGGGAAGCGTTGCGTCCGGCCCGTTCGGCGACTTTTGACCTACAGCGCCGCATCAGCTCATTCTGATTCGAGGCGAGGAATTCATGGAGCATAGTTGGTAGCTCCCGTTACACACTCTACTCAGAGTACTCCGCTCCCCAGACAGAGTCTGTGCGGTGTCGAACGATCAGCAGCGCGGGTGGAAAGCTCTCGGGGCTGATCCCGAAAGTGTGCTTCCCAGCCAATAGCAATTCCAACAGTAACGGCAGAATCGCATGCTCCGCCGGGGAACAATGCTCGGATCAGGGGAATTGGCCATGAACCAACACCGATTATCGCGGCGTCGAAACTTTACGTTTCGATTATCGTAATCAGAAGTGGTCGCGCATCAAAAGGATAGAGTTCCCGCCGTTAAGGGCGAGCGCCTCGGACGCTTTCTTGTGAATCGCCGCGCGATTTCCATTGAACGCTCGGTACATATCGTGGCTGTTGATCGCCTTCGCGCCGAAGTGCTCCCTAAGCGCTTCGAAACTGATTCCACAAGGAATAATTTTTCCACTATCCTCGACCGCAGTGAAAATCAGATTGCCGCCGTGGGACAGTAGGGGAAGTTCATCTGGCGGAAAAGCGATCGTCATAATTGCCTTGAACTAGCCATTTTCCGAATGCGCGGCTGCCTTGGATGACCGGCCGGACATGTCGCAAATTGATACGCACTGCGCGAAGCAGCGGCCGCTTTGGATATGGCGCGTCGCGAAGCCCCTGGCGTCTGACAAGGCCGCTCGAGTCGCCTCTTCCTTCGTCAGGTACGCGCGTACGGTGCGGGCCTCGCCTACTATATGAGCCGGCCGCGTGATCATCTCGTCGAATCGACGCACGGAGAAGCGACCTTCCCAAAAGCGGCCCTGAGGAGTCGCGCGGGCGGAAACTACAAACGGTCCGATGGCGGCGAGTTTCATGGTCAATCTTCCGTAAGGTAGCGGGCGGGCGATTTGCAAGGCTATCTCAGAGGACGGGTGCAATTCTGTGCGCTACCGCACACCGGGAGAAGAATCAAACCCATCTCGGGAGCGATGCCAAATCCGACTGTCCAGGTCGATCTTTCCGGGCGACGGGAAATCAGTGCCTCTCTTTAGCTTTGCCGGACACTCGCGCCGTAAAGTCCTCCGAAAGGTACTTTTCTGGTGATGACAAAGGATCATTTCGGTCGAAATGTGAATCTGTCTTGCCCACTTGGATCTTCGCTTAGCCTTACCAGAGACCGCGTAAATGCCTTTCTAAGGCGAGGTGGACTGTGTCTTGCAATTATCTAATGTGAAAGCTTCCCGCGCCGAATAGGCCGATGATCCCGATAAGAATCAAGTATATGGCGACGATGTAGTTGAGCAATCGTGGCATTGCAAGAATGAGGACGCCGGCAATGAGTGACACGATCGGTGCGAGACTCAAATTCAGGTTCATGATGATGCCTTCTTCGAGACGGCATAACTGACGATAGCGCCCCCATGCCCGGTGTGCAGAGGGAGCCGGCAACCGCCAGGATACGCCTGGCTTTTTGATCGGTTCTGTGCGATAGCGTACCGATCGAATAAGGGGAATGAGATATCGTCGGAAGTTGCCTTGCCCAGACCAAGGATGCCAAGTCTTCGAATTTCATGAATTAGAGGTAATCCTGCGTAGTGCTTACCGCTTCGCGTCAAGCTGGCTGAAACTCTAAGCCGTATCGCGACCCACCTGTCGTGGAGATGATGGGTGAGCAAAGCCAGACTGCTCACAAGTCAGGCTGAGCGACCCTTCGACATCTTAAGGTTCGATCTCGCCTGGTTTTTCTCCCAGCGTTTGGGATCGCGAGGCTTAAAGGGTGAGCTTGCAACCCTTGCCACGACGGTCACCACGTTATCTGTAACAAGCGGGGTATCGCTCTTTTTCCCGAGATCGAGGACTGGCTTAGGGAAGTTGTGGCGTGCATGGTCCGGCGAAGTACGTTTCATTTTATTCTCGAATGCAACTCTGAATGGACCCCTTCACGATTTCAAGAAGGTCCGCGGAAGACGCGACTCTGGTCTGACTCTAGTCTTTTTTCCAGAGGTTGGTCCGTGCGGCAGCACGCACTCGTTTCCAATGTGCAAGATGGCTAACTAACCGAGGATCTGTCGACGATCAGAGGTCAAGAATGCGCATTTCTTCACTTAACGAAGCTTCTGGCGGACCAGATATTTGAATCGAGCTGCCTTTCTGAGCCTTTGAGTCTATTTGTATCGCGAAGGATCATTCCATGTCGTGTTCAGATCCCCCTCATACGCAGGATGTTCCGCGCGCCGGTTCCGCGACTGGAACTGACTTTCATCAGGTGCATGAGAACATAGATGCAGTCCTCGCCTTTTACGCACTGGAGGATCAAAAGGTTGGTCGCTCCCAGCGACTCCTTGAACGCCTCAGCATGTTCATCGGGCAACCCATCTTCATCGGCCTTATTATCACGTTCGTTATCATTTGGATACTCGCGAATGTCGCGCTCGGTTACGCTCACCTGCATCCGTTCGATCCGCCTCCCTTCTCCTGGCTCCAAGGCATTCTGGGTCTTAGTGCACTGCTGATTGCCACCGCGGTATTGGCCAGGCAGAACCGTCTGGCCAAATTGGCGGAGCAGCGGGCCCATCTTGATCTGAAGGTAATCCTCCTGACCGAGCAAAAAACGGCCAAGTTGATCGATCTGCTTGAAGAACTGAGGCGCGACTTGCCAAATGTACCCGATCGGCACGATTCGCAAGCGGCGCTGCTTCAGAAATCGATGAGCCCCGGACACGTGCTGGATGCGCTAAACGAGCGCCGCGACTGATGGTCCCGTGAGGAGCGATTTTCTCCGGCTTTCAGACCGGAGGATGATCTGAGTGTGACCCTTGATAGGCCGAGGTGAGAAGCTCATTGGACGCTGCGAGCTCGGGTCGGTATACATGCGAGTCCCACTCGAGCAATGCATGCTTTGCATTTTCTTGATGCTATTTCTTGGTATTCGGAACACACTATGCCATCTGTCCTGTACCGTACATAGCTACCCGTGGGATCGAATTGCAGGAATTCTCAAAGCCAAGTCTGGTTTCTGCGCGTATTTGATCAATGGAACATCGAATGAATTCTCATGCTCACTCCTCTGGATCCCCGAACGAATCATCTGTTGGCTGCGCTTCCCGAAGCTGACTGGCAGCGCTGGCGTCCGCAGCTCGAGGCCGTTGATCTTCCTCTCGGACAAGCGCTCTACGAATCAGGCGGTGCCCAGTCGCACGTGTATTTCCCGCTAACCGCCATCGTGTCTCTCCTCTATGTCATGGAGAGCGGCGCGTCTGCAGAAATTGCCGTGGTGGGAAACGAAGGGATCGTGGGCATATCTCTTTTCATGGGCGGCGAGTCGACGCCCAGTCGCGCGGTCGTTCAGAGCGCCGGGCAGGGCGTGCGTCTCCGAGGCTCAGTCATCAAGGGCGAATTTTTGGCGTCCTCCACGGTGTTGCATCTGCTGCTCCGCTACACACAGGCTCTTATTACACAAATGGCGCAGACCGCCGTCTGCAATCGTCATCATTCGTTAGATCAGCAGCTTTGCCGATGGTTGCTTTTGAGCCTGGATCGACTCTCGGGAAATGAGTTGGTCATGACTCAAGAGCTGATCGCAAACATGCTGGGCGTGCGTCGCGAAGGGGTCACGGAAGGGGCTTTAAAGCTTCAGAAGGCGGGGCTCATTCGTTATTCGCGCGGCCACATCACGATCGTCGATCGGGTCGGCTTGGAAAAACGAACTTGCGAATGTTATTCGGTAGTCAAGAAGGAGTATGACCGGTTGCTCCCGGTGTCGTTGTTGCCAGGATAGAATCGTCGAGACCGTGGATACTCGGAGGTAGCCGTCTTTTGGCGGGCCAACTGGGGACCGTTTAGTCAGAGTTAGGGGAAATATTCCCTGGAGCCTGTTCGATCGGACGATCTGGGCTGGATGTTCGTATCGGTGCGTTCGAAGGAATTTTCGGATGTCTTGTCCTCGCCGCGCCAGCCCCGTAGATCATGCTGTCGAACTTTTCAGCTGCTTCGGACAGCGGTTTGTCCGGACGAGGTTTTATACGAGGGCTGGTCGCGCTCATTCGTACGATAGCGTACCGTCTGGATCGCTCGCGAGGCGCAGCATGGATCTTTTGAGCGTGCACGAATATGCGTGGCAGTCCTACTCAACGAAGGAAGGTCCTTTCTCAAGAGACGACAATACCTTCGCACCAGGGCCTCTATAGCAACTCGTCGAATGAACGCTGGGGGCACGATCTGGTCCGAACGCTTGGCATCTTGGTCTAGGAGTAAGTGATGGAAAAGTACGATGGACATAGTCCGCGCAATCTCGATCCCAATCACGTTCATCATCAGTTCGCGGCAGAAAATCACAGACTTGCTGCCGCGCATCACGTGGAAGCGGAGCGCTATCTCAATTCGGGCGACTACCAGATGGCTGCTCACCACGCGCATATTGCCCATGGCTTCACTTTGCATGCTCTTCGTCACGGCGAAGAGTCGAGCAAACGCTATGCTGATGTATATGGACCCCTAGCCGAGAAAAAGACCAGTTAGTGGGGCATCCCCCCGGTGGTACCACCTACGAGCGTTGTGCCGCGTTACAACCTGCTTGGCATCACCTCGCTTAACCTGGTCGAGCTGCATGCGACTCCGGAGTCTGTGGCTCGGGGTCTTTTCGACCATCCATCAATCGGGTTCCTTAGTTACTTCCCGGCCAGTTCACTTCCGGGCAGCGTATGAGCGTTCGGATGCGCCGATGCGATCGCTTTGTGTGTCTAACACGTGACTCGCCGCATGCTTTGTGCGCCTGTGCAAGCATCTCTAACGCGATCACTCGACCCCTGGCGATAAGAACCGCCTCGACGATTGGCGGGCGGAAATCTCTCGGGTGTGGTGACCCACCCCTTCGCGCCTAGCCATCGCCATTGCCTCAACCGCGCGGGTCCGGCCCGTCGATCAGCCGCATGTTCCTTACGGCCGCGTGCTCTGGCGTCGCCCCGAAAGCGCCTCTGCCTCAAGACGTTGAGCACGAGCCAATTGCGCTGATTTCGGCCGCTCGGATCTGTGCGGGGGCGGTAGAGTGACTGCGGGCTCTACCTCAAGAAGCGCTAGCATAGGCTGCGCTTAACGGGACTCTTCGAACCGCGCCCATCCCGTACCGACCAGATGTTTGCTTTCGGACTAGAATTATCCGGAAAGATTTGCGCGAATACCGGGGGAAGGAATGGTCCGACAGCACTTGAGTGGGGAAATTGGCTTCCAATGGCGGGGCGGTGAGATAACGCGCCTGGAGGGCTTCTCCGATGCGGTTTTCGCCTTTGCGGTCACGCTGCTCGTGGTTTCGTTGGAAGTCCCCAAAAACTTCCGTGACCTGATCGCAGTAATGCGGGGCTTCCTCGCGTTTGGGGTCTGCTTCGCTCTCCTCGCTGAAATCTGGTTCACCCACTATCGCTACTTCCGTCGCTACGGACTGCAAGATCCGTGGGTTGTATTTCTCAACTGTGTGCTGCTATTTTTCGTACTGTTCTACGTTTACCCCTTGAAGTTCCTCTTCGTGACCGTGTTTGGGGGTGGGGAAATTGAAGCCGAGGAGGCTCGCTCACTGTTTGTCATCTATGGAGCCGGCTATGCCGCAGTCTTTGCGGTGCTTGCTCTCCTCTACCTGCATGCCTGGGGAAAGCGCCAAGCATTGGCTTTAGATGAGCTGGAGCTGCTGAGAACGCGCCGCGGACTCATCGACCAAGTCGCAATGATGGTCGTAGGTTTGGTCTCCGCAGGATTGGCACTAATCCTGCCGCAACGACTGGTGGGAATCGCCGGATACTTTTACATCATCATTGGGGTCTACTTTACGCTGATGGGTGCGATGTTTGGTAAACGCGAGCGCAGGCTCGCGTCAGCCGCCCGCACGGGTCAATCGGCCGTCGAAAGCCCACATTAGACTGGAGTGCCTACCAATTTACGACCGTCGAGGTGGCCTCGGTCGAAGCTTAGATCCGAAAAGGCTAGCCAAGATCGGGAGGAAATGACCGAGCCGGGTCTCGATGTCTATCCTGGCGCTCTCATGAGCGACGAATTTCGGGCCGCGGGTGCGCGGGCCAAGGAGAATGCGAACCGACGCCTCAGTTCATTCTAAAGTCGGTCTGTCCCGGCATCCATGACTAGGAACAGTGGTCGAGCGCCGGCATAGTGAGCGCGCGAAAACGTAAACGCAAACCTGACACCTGAACGTGCGAGACAATCTCGCAGCTGTCAGCCGAGTACGCTGCAATATTGGCGGGTAGCGCCAAGCCATTGAAAAATCGAAAAAAAAGCAGAATGGCCTGTCCGCTTGCCTGCGGTCAGCCACCCGTGGGGCAGTCCGGAGTGACGAGTCTAGGAGACCTTGATCTGCGGTTTCCAAGCGGCTTCCTGATTTCTCCCGAATGAACCCGCTCTCGATCGCGGATCCGCTTCAATTGGGTCACGCTCAGCCATATACTGGCGGCACGCGGAGCCACACATTGGGCTAAGGAGATGGGAGACGCCTACTATCGCTTCGGGAACGTCGCTGTGGATAGCGCCACTCGGGAGGTGACTGTTGGTGCAAAAGTTCGCCCAATGGCGCCAAAGGTGTTCGATCTGCTTGTGCTGCTCATAGAAGAAAGACACAGGGTTGTCACGAAAGACGAGCTTTTGACCCGCATATGGGGTGGGCGTACTTTGACTGACGGTGTACTCGCGCAGTCGGTAGCTCGGCTTCGGCGAGCAATTGACGAAGAGCCTGGGAATCACCAATACATCAAGACCATTCATCGCATCGGATTTCGGTTCGTTGGCGAGGTGGTGAAAATCGCGGGCGACGATCCAGCCAGGTCCAATGCGCCATCGGTAAGCCCACGAGAGAAAACCTACGCCGCCGACTCGCGGCCGCTCATCCCGGACGCCGGTACGCCGTCTAGTTCCAAGCTCAAGCTCGCATTTCTACCCTTCGAGAATCTCACCGATGACCCAACTCTTGACTGGGTCAAGCTCGGACTCATGTCCTTGGTGGTCAACGAATTGGCGACCGATGGACGTCTTGCGATGGTTGCGATGCAGCCATTGATAAAAGCGTTGGCTGGAGTTCCTGATATCGCGACGACGCGTGCTGATCGCGTGGTGCAACTATTGGGTGCGAAATGTGTTGTAGACACACAAGTGATCCGGCAAGGGACGCGCTACTGTCTCGACTATGGTTTGGGAGTACCCCCAATGATGCCGCGTCGTCGGCTGGTTGGTGACGATCTCGTGCAACTTGGGCACCGCTTGGCAGTTGCTGTCGAAGAACAGTTGTTCCCGAGCACTTCAGCCTGCGTGAATGAATTCAGATCTAAAGATCCGCTGGCAAGCCTTGCGTTCGCTCGAGCGATGCAGTCCGTAGCAGAGCAAAAGTGGACGCTAGCGGTCAACCTCCTGCAGACCGTACTCGACATCGAGCCGGATAACGACACGGTACAACTTCAGTACCTAACCGCGTTGGCAAATGCGGGGATGGAGACGGCCATCCCGCTTGGCCAACGTCTCCTTAAAGCGGCAAAGGACGAGGACGACATCGCCCGCGAGGCTGCTGCGAACCTCGCTCTAGGCCAAGCTTATTACAGTCGCCGCGCGATCCAAGCCGCGGAGTATCACCTAGACGAGGCTCTAAAATTGGGAGTTTTGCTTGGGGCGCCCGAGTGGTTGCCTGCTGCGTATCAATTTCGGTCGACGGTCGCTCTGTTCCGGAATGATGTCGCGAAGGCTTCTGAGTATTTGCAGCGACTGCGTGATATCTGCGATGAAAGTGGTAACCAGATTGATCTTCTAGGGTGGATGTCTGTATCAGCTTGGCTCAGTACGGAAACTGGAGACCTCGTACGAGCCGCACAGTACGCACGCACAGCAAGAAACCTCAGTATTAAGTGCGGACTGATGGGTGAGTTGGTAAATAGCACAATACGACTGGGAGATGTAAGCGCTGAACAAGGCTTGTTCGGTGAAGCACTGGAGATCGCGGAAGAGGCCCTCGACATCGCAATGAGGCAAGGAGTCCATTTCGACATCGTCAACGCCGCGACATTGCTCGCATGGCTAAATTTTGAGGTGAGGAAATCGAGGGGCATCATGGATGTGTTAGCCCAACTTGATGAAGTTCCGGACGAGCACTCGTTGACGACGCTGCCAGCAAGTCCGATTGTGCGCGCGTTCCTCGCAGCGTGTTTAAGAGACCATTCGATCGCCGCAAGCGAATGGAGACTGGTCATTTCCCTTTGCGAGCAACTGGGCGCGCCGCTGATCGAGCATCGTTTCGTACCGTGGCTTGCCGACGCGCTTACCCTGGCCGGACGTAAAGAGGAGGCGAGGCTCGTGCTAGAGGAGGCCCGCGAACGGCTCGGATCCGCCATCACAATCTTGCAAGAGTCATCCATATTGCACTCCGAGGCATTGCAACTGCTCATGGCCGGTCACAGGGCTCAGGCATTGGAATGGCTTTTACGATGCGTAGAAGTGTCTCAATCGGGCGAATGGCATTCGCTCGCCTCAATTGACGCCGCATGGCTGAGTCTGGAGGAGGGAGAGTCCCTTGTAGCCAAACGACTCACTCGCAGCTTAGGGCCTTGGCTGGATGAGCACCCTGCGGGCCTCGTGTTGAAGGCCCGGATGAGCTTCGCCGACCGATTTTTCGCGGCTGCTAATAATGCGCAGAAACGCTACTTCAATGTCATTCAATGTCCGCCCCCCGACTACTATTTGAGGCTTGATGAACTGTATCAAGCGGCTCTGGAAGACCCCTCAACCAGTTCTTTAATTCTCCCGCTCACTCCCTCTCTACCATCGAGAATGTGACGTCCTCAGCCGCCAGATGGGGCAATCAAAATTTGGAATGATCACCTACGTACAAGGCTGGCACGCGCTGCAAAAGCACGAAAGTAAAGGATTCGCGTGCATCGTGTGGAGTCAGCGATGGAACACCCCAATGTGAGACGAATTTTCGTGGAGTTCATCGGCGCAATAGTGCACGAAGAACTTCAGTCAGGTGCTGCCTGCGGGATGGATGCTGTCCGAGCACTCGAACGGCTGAGTAAACCACACGGTCGTTCCGTCAACTCGATACGGAAACACCGCCGTAGTGCTGGGCTCGACTAAATGCGTCAGACGGACCGCTACGGCGTTTGGCTGCGAGTCTGAAGATCGCCCCGACAGCGTCCCCTGATAGACGATGCCTCCGGCACGATACCTACCTTTATTCAGCCCGCAGTCAAGCCGCCATTGCAACTTATATATGATGGGTCGTTGGTGGCTGCGCGTACCGTTGGCGTAAGTCGTATCGAGTTGGCCGTTGGGAAGTACGACGCACGCATACGGATGAAATCCCCGATTCAATTGAAGCATTGACTTCGCCAGAGGAAGGATTTGTCCCAGAATCCTTCCGAAATCTCCTTCGGTAAAACACATTTACCGCACCGCGACCTTGTAATTGCTGAAATTGCAACGTGTTTCAATCCGCGAGGCCGGCGACGAGCGACGAACCGAGGGCTCATGGGTCATGTTCAAGAAGGGTAGGGGCAGGTCTCGCATGGATGCTGCGTTCGCACATGTGCATGGACTGAAAACGAGTTCAGACGCAATTTAACGAAGTGCCGGCATCCGAATCCTTTCCTTTCCATTACCAATTTATTAGCAATTCCAAACCACGCGGAATCTGGCGTGGCGAGCTTGGCCAGGCTGTATGGAATGCTTGCCAGAGGTTAGTCTGGCGGGCTATTGAAAATGAACTATCACGGTAGGTGCAAGTCCCTTACGACTTGGTAGCAAGAACATGCCGCAAACTCGAGCTGCGACCGGCTCAAGATTTTGATGTTTCCTCGGCTATATTCGATGAGCCCTTTATGCTCAAAACTCCGCGCGGCCTGAGTGACTCCCACGCGACGCACGCCGAGCATGTGTGACAGAAATTCGTGTGTGAGACGAAACTCGCTGCTCTGCAAACGGTCGGCGGTCATCAGCAACCACCGTCCCAACCGGGGTTCAACCTCATGGAAGCGATTGCACGCGGCCGTCTGGGAGACCTGACTCATAAGATTATGGCTATAGCGGAAAAGGGCTTTTTGTAAGCGTGTATTGGCTTGGACTGCAGATCGGAAGCTTGCTGCGGTCATACAGATCGCTGTACCGCCGCCCTGGACAAGCGCTCGAACCGAAGAGCTAGGAATACCAAATGCGCTAGGCATTCCGATCATGCCCTCGCTTCCAACCATGCCGACTTCGAGAGTCCTTCCCTTGTCAACGGCGGTAAGCAGAGAGACCAGGCAGTCGATCGGAAAATAGACTTTCCGGATTATGTCTCTTGGTTCGTATAGCACCTGACCATAGGCCAGATCCACGGCTTGTAGATCGCCCCTCAGTAGTCGCAAGGCTGGAGCCGAGAGCGCAGCCAGTAATTGATTGCTTTGCGTCCGCAGCTTTCCGGACACCCAGCCTTCGACTTGATTCACGAGCGTCTACGTCCCGGGCGCGATACGAATACGTCTATTGGGCTGGGACTACGACAACGGTACTGCCACCGGCGGCCCTTGAGGCGCGGTGACGCAGGCCGTTAGCACCACCGAAACTAAGGCTGCGAGAACCGATTTTGAGTATTTCATGTTAGTTCCTAACTGAGGTTGTATTCGTGAATAACATCAGGCGCCGCGCGCCGCGAAAGCGTTTGGGTGATGAGCTTGGATCACGAGAGGAGGAAACGGGTTACATCAACCAGACCTGGCTCAGCCGTCCGGTTTTGGGGGCATAGTCGTTCTCCTGATTCAAAGAGCTTACACAATCCCATTCGATTGGTCGGTGCGTCACCGCACCAAGAGCTGAGAGATCCCAGAGCCTTCGGTGAGCGCGCAAGGCATTGAGATCGAGCGATATGGAAGGGGCGATAGCACCTTTCGAAACCGGTATTCGATTTCCTTCCACGTGCAAGAGATAATGAGCGTATGCTCGGGACTGCGTGTGTTCGCTTGCGAACCAAACACTTGAATTGAGAGTAACTCCTTTCTGCCGATGTGACGGCCGCCGATGCAATCTCAAATTAATTTCCTCTCAGCCTATCGAGGGAATTAAATTACCGAGAGAGCGGATTTGAGCATGAATACCCCACTCAGCCCGACAAGAAATGTGGTCTTACCAGCGCGTCCGCGATCGGACGTTGCCGACGCGCCCGCAAGAGCTATCTCTCGCATCGATCCGGTAAGCATAGGCCACGAAGATCGGATGCTGTCGAACTTCCCTATTCATTTGGGAGATTTGATCTGCGCTAGAAGAGACGTCAAGGAGGGAGAGATCCTGTTTTTTGAAGGAGGTCCCTTCAATTCCATTTTTTTGGTGTTTTCAGGCTCATTTAAGGGCCTCACCCACTCCAGGTCAGGGACGGAGACGGTCAACAGATTCTATATGTCTGGCGATCTCCTCGCCATGGAAGGGATAACCACCGGCGTGCATCGATCCCGGCTAGTGGCTCTAGAGAGTAGCCAGATTTACGTTATACCGTTTCACGAGTTCGAGCGGGTCGCGTTGCGATCCCCGGGGCTGTTGCGGGACTTTAATCGCATTATGAGTGATGAGATCGACCACGCTCACGTAATCATGGCCCTTCGCGTAGGCCCTGCTGAAATGCGCGTAGCAGGATTCTTGGCAGATCTTTCGAGTCAATTTGCAGCGCGCGGACTTTCCGCTACGAGGTTCAGCTTAAGCATGAGCCGCCGCGAAATTGCCAGCTACCTTGGTATGACCACTGAAACGGTATCGCGAACCCTAACCAAGTTTCGAGAGAATGGACTCCTCTTCGTCCGGAATCGAGAAATGGAGATTTTTAGTCTGGCACGGCTGCGCCAGCTGGCTAGCTAAGGGTCGACAAGAGTCCATCGAATTGATAATCAAAGACACCAGCGGCTGACTTGATGGCGGGAGCGGTCGAAAGAGTGGGTTTGCAAGTTCCAAACTACTATTCTGACGCCCTCTCTTTAGTCCGTTGCCAGGCGCTAGACAGTGTCTACGGGTTGGGACCCCGGATGCGACGTGCCGGCAACTACCGATCCACTAGGCCGTCGCAAGTAGCTACGTGCCGACCATGGTCAGGTACTCGAGGGATGAAACACCAGTTGTCGAAGAGGGAAACCTTGGCTGACTTTAGCCATTGAGGTTGCCGCAGCCTTGCTTGCCTGGAATGATCTGGTACAAACAACGGCCCTTCCGGCCGCTGTTTGTACGGTAGGATTTAGCTTGCGGCGACAGTTGCGGCGTCGACAATCCCGGGGCGCTCTAATTCCGTATGTAGATCGAGCGTCTTCGGGCGTAGCGACTCGAGAAGCTTCTTTGCGCGACTCATTTCGTCGGCCGTTCCGTGTCCCATTACGATAAATCCATTTGCCTTTAAGGCCGTCTCGTAACTGATAACCTTGTCTTTGGGAATTCCAATGCTGAACAGCGCTGCCCCCAGGGCAGAGAGGCCACCAACAGCAATGGCTCCCTCCACTGCAGAGACCACAATCAGGGCAAGATGTCCCAATACGACAATGGGTCCAATAACCGGAAGAGTAAGAAATACGCCACCGAACAGCAGCCCCCAGATCCCCCCCCAAAAGGCTCCGTAGCGACCCCAGACTTTCATGCGATCGCCCGCGCTGTAGAACCCAACAACTTTCTCTTCGGTGTGGTAGCCCTTCCCAACCACGCTGAAGTGTTTCATTTCAAAGCCATCCTCCATGAGTTTGCGGACCGCAGTATCAACTGTCGGATGGTCTTCAAATACTGCGATGACTACGTCATCTTGCGCCATTAAATCTTCCTCTGTGAGTTTGAGAGCCTGAAGCTTGGGTCAAGATTGTGATGCTTGGGTCTCCGGTGGCGATGCTGGGTGGATGGACCTGGTCGTCCTAGGCGGGAGCGTCAAGCTGGGCCGTGCGGACCAACTTCTTGTTAACGAACTCTTGAATCCCCATATTGCCCAACTCGCGTCCATAACCAGAATCCTTGATTCCCCCAAACGGCAATTCAGCGTCTGACCAATCGATGTTGTTGATGAACATCATTCCAGTATTTACGCGGCTGGCTATGCGCTTTCCGCGTGCGACATCCTTGGTGAAAACTGAACCTCCGAGACCGAAATTGGAGTCATTGGCAAGCGCTATAGCTTCATCCTCATTCTTGACTCGAAAAAAAGATACGACTGGGCCAAAGAACTCATCTCGGAATGCGGGATTGTCGGGTTTGATCTCCGTCAGAATTGTCGTCTCCATGAAGGAGCCCGGGCGGTCTATGCGCTTACCCCCCATGACGACCTTTGCACCGTGACTCACAGCGGAATCCACTTGCCCCAGTAACTGCAGTAATGCGGCCTCGGTCGAGAGCGGTCCATGAGTGGTGCCCTCCAGCATCGGATCGCCCGGTTTTAGGGCCGAGAGTGCTGTTTTGAATTTTTCCAAGAACTTGTCCGCAATCGACTCAAGTACGATAAATCGCTTCGCCGCACAGCAAGTCTGACCACCGTTGTACATCCGGCCCCAAACTGCCCAAGGGATCGTCTTTTCGAGATCGGCATCCTCAAGAACGATAAATGCGTCACTGCCTCCTAGCTCCATGGATGACTTCTTCAAATTCTTGCCTGCCCGCGCGGCGATGCTTCTGCCTGCAGCCACGCTACCCGTCAGCGCTACGCCCTTAATGCGGGGATCGTCGACGACGTGGTCTGATTGTTCATGTGAGATGAGGAGGTTCGTATAGGCACCGACAGGTGCGCCTGCGTCGAGCAGTAGCTTCTCGAAAGCGATCGCGCACTGAGGTACACAGCCGGCGTGCTTTACGACCAACACGTTGCCGGCCATCAGTTGCGGGCCAGCCACGCGAGCAAGCTGGTAGTAGGGAAAGTTCCAGGGCTCAACACAGAAAATCACCCCGATAGGGCTGCTTTCCATGTGGGCTTCGCCGAATTTGGGATCCAACTTTACCGGTGCCAGAAACCTCTCGGCGCGTTCTGCATAGTACGTAAGGATGTCGGCGCTAAACTTTACTTCGCCGCGAGCCTCGTTGATTCGCTTGCCCATCTCCAAGGTTGCTAGCTTCGCAAAATCATCCACGTGTCCGCGCATGAGCGTGGCAGCCTTCGCGATGACAGCCGCCCGGCTCGCAAAGCTCGTTTCCTTCCACGTCTGAAAGCACGAATCGGCGGCTGCCAGCGCGGCCTCAAGCCGTGCGCTAGAGAGGGTTTCAAATTTCTTCAGAATTTTTCCGTCATTCGGGTTGACACTTTGATAGGTCATTATCTTCCTAGGTAGGGATTGATGAGGAGGGCGTAGCCTCAGCCCTTGGCGGATTGTGAATCTCCGCTGTGACGTTCAATTTGGGATCTTGCACCGCAGGAAATGCGGAGTCTGTCTGCCAACGCACCGAGTTCGGATCAATATATTTATCCCTTGTCCTCGTCTATGGTCGTGAGACCTCTGGCTCGCCCACCCGATTGCTCCAAAGGTTCTAGATCCATCACGGCTGTCAGTGACAGCAGGCCCAATCTCCGCACCGATATAGCACCTACGTGCGACAGCGAACCGACGCCCGATTTCGTTTAGCTCAGTCTGGAATTGTCGTGGCGAACAAATCTCGACTCGACTCTTCGCGTAACGCTCCACTATCGCCTACACCAGATTATCGCGGGGTACTCCACTTCCTCTGACGCGGCGAGTATCGGAGCATTGAAGGTTATTATCGAAGTCAAGGGCCGCGAATCTGCCCAAGTGGTTGGGTTCAATACGCTAAAGCGTTGTTTGACATGTGGGAATTACTACTATGGAAACTGTTCTTTTTCTAGCGGATGAGCATGTGTTGCAATGGGAGTCTCACCAGAGACACATCGACGAGATGATGGGCGATTCGGAACCGATTGTTGCTTGTGCCGAAAGCAACAGTTCACGCCAAGCCATAAAGCCCCAAAGCAAAGAAGCCGAATGGCAGCCCGACCCCCCTAGGAATTTTGCAGTTTGAGACGGTGAGCCGTTGGATCCGGTGCGCGTGTGCTTGTGGCCAATTTAAGGCGTACAGAAAAGCACGGTAAGTCTCTCCCGTACCAAGCAAGTAGGTGGTGTGAACATTTCGTCAAAATGGACGGACGGATCCTCAGGCCCGCGTCTTATACCCAGTAACCAGTCTTTCCGTGTGCGGTGTGAAGACGCTGTTCGAATTCGCGGTCAAACGTAGTCAACTCTTCGGCACTGGACTTGACCACCTCGCTGGTCAATGATGTAACAATGCGTCGCTCGGTCCACTCGATACTATTGATCCATCGTGTTGAAACGAGTACTTTTTTCCCTCCGGGCCACCAATCGCGCGTATTAATGATCAGGTAGCGGATTCCCCAGGTTTCTTCGTCAAAAAGGAAGTCCTCGACGTGACCGATGCTCTCGTCGCTTGCCTTCAGATGATACCCGCTCACTTCTCCCGTGCTTCGAAGATGTTCGTCACCCGACTCTACTGAGGTCTCACGCCGCTCGCGCCGTTCGGCGTAGCCGGAGAGAGTTAAGGGTGGCAAGATGGGAACGGCGTCTGCGCCCCAAATCCCAGCGCCATCCCAATACGTTGGGTAACCATAATAGTCAAGATAGTCGAGTTCCCGCTGCCGCGAGACAGGCTTGTGCGTGTCGATGTTGGGGCTCTTTTTGACCTGTTCGCGGTTCATCGAGACGTTGATGATGTGATTGTCGCCAAGCGGTCGCGTTACGCCATAGGGCGATATCAGGACCTTGCGATCCGCGAGCCAGGATCCAGGATTGACGACCAAGTAGCGAACTACCCAGGCTTGGTCGTCGAAATAAAAATCCTTGACATGGCCAATAGTTCCATCGGTTGCGTGAATGGCGGACCCACTGAGAATATTGAGACGGCGTAGCACGATCGATACTCCGGTTGCTTTGGAATGTTGGTAGCTCGGCTGGTGTTTCGCGAGCTCATATGAATTCGGTTTCCCATACCTGGAGATGGTTCCTCGATGTCTTCCGGAAGACGAATGTTGAAAGACGACTGAGAAGTACGCGAACTTTGCTCGCGACTCAGAAATGAGTCGGTACGCTAGCGCACGAAGCTACGGCGGATGCGGGTACTCGCCGAACTGGGCTGGTCGTTGGATTCGATGCCTATGCACAGCGGCGCGTCTGATTAGGTCCAAGCGGCACATTCAAAGAGGGAGGGCGCGAACTGTCTGAAATCCGCTCCTAAACGCAGCTACTCTTACACTCACGAAGAACTTGAACAAGAAGAGCTTCATGTGATTTGAAGACGTGCGAAGAGCGGTACTTTGACGAGATCTAGTGCAAACGCGAAAGCGAGAGCGGCTGCAAACGTACCAAATACGAGGGGGACGGGGAGCGGGGCCATCGCGATTCCGAACACGGCCAATATTGAGGCGATCGCGATATCGGCGATAGATGACGCGACCAGCCAGCTACTGGGGAGCGATGACCAGATCCAACGTCGCTCGCGGTTGGCGTACGTCGTTGCCTGATTGCCGAACACGATCACAACAAAGGCCAGGGTTCTCAGCATCTCGAGTGATAGCCCCAATCTGTACAGACCAAAGGCCAATACAGCGGTACATAGGGCGAGTTCGCCCAGTCCCATGACCACGCCCGCAACTGTCAAGTGAGTGATCTGCCACGCATTTGGCCGCGCGGAACGCCGGACGTTGTCCGTGGTGAGAGACATTCCAAGAAAATCCCCTGTGATCATGATTAGAACCATGAGCAGAGGAGTGAGGACCGCGTGGCCCGTCATGATCAATCCGACGGCGAGGAAAAATACTTGGACCACTTTCTTTGTGATTGAATTCAACGTGTAGGTCAAAATTCTCTGGAAGATTGTTCGTCCCTCCTTGACGGCGGTAACGATACCTTCGAGCCCTGGCTCAGTCAGAACCATCCCAGCCGCAGATCGGGCGACGTCGGTCGCAGTTGAGACGGCGATGCCGATCTGGGCTTGCCGAAGCGCCGGTGCGTCGTTGACCCCATCTCCGCACATCCCCACGATGTGCCCGCTCGCTTGAAATGCCTTGACTAGCACGAATTTGTCACCCGGAAGTGCTGCCGCAAACACCGAGAATGATTCAGGTCGGATATCTCCAGTGATCGGGCCGGGAGGATGAATCTTTCCAATAAGACCAACTTCAGTTGCGACAATGGTTGCGGTGGCGGGCGCATCTCCCGTTACCATCACCGTCTGGACCCCCAGCCTGTGCAACTCCGCGATCAGGCTGGCCGAATCGCTTCGTGGTGGATCACTCAGTGCGATCAGTCCAAGGAGTTGCATGCCCCCGCGCGGACCCGATGCCACAGCCAGTACGCGAAAGCCCTTTCTCTCGAGATCGATGGCCGCGCTCGCTGCGTCTGAAGAGAGGATGCACTGCGCAGCGATGGTCGAATAGGCACCTTTTGTGATCTGTCTTTCGGTTCCCTGATCCGAATAGGTTGCCTCGGACATTTTGGTGGCCGGGTCAAACGGAACGAAACGCAGTAATTTTAGGACCTTGTCTACCTGCTGCGATTCTGCGGCGGACCGAATGGCTGCATCAACTGGATCCGAACCTCCGTCTGAACTGGCAAGGGAAGCCAGGGCCAGGAGATGTGCTGCGTCGATCCCGGAAAGCGTTTGCACGTGCGTCACGCTAAGCTGGTTTTGCGTGAGCGTCCCGGTTTTGTCGGCGCAAAGAACGTCCATCATTCCCGCTTCGTCTACCGCGGAGAGACGGGTCGGAAGCACGCCGCGCTTTGTAAGGGCTCTGGCGCCCAGAGCCGCGGCCAGCGAGAAAGTTGCAGGTAGCGCGACCGGTATCGAAGCTAAGATGCCTGTGAGGATCAGCGGGATGATTTCTGAGATCGGCATCCTAAGGGAACGGGCGTAGAGCGATAACAAGACAATTACGATGCCGTTAAATGCGGCAAGATTGCGGACGACGCGAAACACCGCCTTCTGCTGTGAACTCTCAACGTGAGCCTGCAGGGTCAGCGCCGCGGTGCCACCGAATCGGGTCCGAGGTCCTGTGGCGGTGACCTCCGCTACGGCCTCACCGCGTCTAACGAGCGCTCCGGCATAGCTCTGCACTCCGGTTCCCACCTCGACCGGCACAGACTCCCCGGTCAGCATTGACTGGTCGATAAGCACATCGCCACTGACTAGGCGCACGTCAGCAGGAATGACTCCGCCCAGCGAGAGTTTTACTATGTCGCCTGGCACGAGCGTTGTTGCAGAGACAATCAACCACTTGCCATCACGTCGTACCGATGTGGTCGAAGCGAGTCGGGACTTGAGCGCAGCAAGTGTAGCTTGTGCACGCCCCTCCTGGACAAAGCCCAAGGTCGCGTTGAAGACCAACAGGCCGCCGATAATCGAGGCCTCGCCATACTCGCCGAGAGCGGCCTGGATCCCGATTACGGCCTCGAGCATCCATGGAACTGGCGCCCAGAACTCATTCAAGATCCGTCGCAGAGTGCTGACGGTTACCGCGGGCATGGCATTGGGGCCGATCCGATCCAAGCGTGTCCGGGCCTCTACGCCGGTCAGACCGACTGGAATTTCATTTGCATCAGGGAGCGGCGCAGGAACTCGCATGCCCAATGAGACTTCCGCGCTCATCCTCGCACTTCTAGCCAACCCGAACCAAAATCGCGACTCGGGCGTTCTCGATGAGCCAAGCATGCGCAAACAACGACCTGAGCAATAGAAGGATCTATTTCAAAACTTAGCTCAATGAACAGTGCGATCAGATTCTCCAATCTGCATTCGATGAAAAGCGGACCACATGGTCGCCACACACGGCCGCGCTAGACGGCCACCTTTGGCGACGCAATGAGTCAACACTTTACTGTACGCGAATCTAGAATACGCTCGGTGCGATAGCGCACACTACGCTCGAGCTATTGCCTTCGAGCATGGTGGGAACGCCGTACGCGCAGGCTCATCGACTTGGGAGTGAAAACGTGCTCGTCTGGGCGCCATGGCCCCTAACCGTGTTGTCCTTCGATCGTGCTATTAGTGCTGAATGTGGGACGGGAAAAAATGATGAAGACGCGAAGTTCCAACGCCGCTCCTATAAAGAGCGTTCGACGGCCCGACACCTGACCGCGATCCTTGGTACCAAACCGGGAATGCGCCATCGGCGTAGTCAGAGACTGTCTCTAGTTGGCTTGCTGACGCATTACATGGGCCGTCAAGTAACTCGAGCAGTGAGCCTGCCCCCGAAAACCGGATCCCTTGACGAGTGGTTTAATACGGTCAAGGAGGTCGGAAATGACGAAGGGATCAAGGTCGCGGTACACGCTGGAATTTAAGCTTGAGGCGGTTCGGCTGGTGAAATCAGGGCAGAGCCTGACGGTCACGGCGAAGGTGCTGGGGATTGCCGAACAGACGCTGCACAACTGGATCAA
>JBEKVI010000069.1:0-22839 GCA_049514215.1 Burkholderiaceae bacterium | reverse complement strand
CCGAAAGATAGTGTCGCGCAAGAGTTGGAACGCCTGCGGCCTGCGGAGCTGCTGATCCCCGAGGGCGCAAACTTATCCGCACTGGAAATTGCGGTGCCGCGCGTCCTACTCCCCACCTGGCATTTCGATACTTCGCAAGGTGGCGATCTCCTGCGCCGCCAGCTGGGCGTCACTGATCTTGCCGGATTCGGTTGTACGCATCTGACGGCCGCCCTTGGAGCTTGCGGTGCTCTCTTGCGCTATGCCTCGCAGACGCAAGGGCAAAACGCGCTCACCCATGTCCAGTCGGTCAAGGTCGAGGAGCAAAGCCTGTACGTGCAGCTCGATCCGGCAAGCCGCCGCAATCTTGAGATCACCGAGGCGCTTCGCATGGGTGACCCACCGGGCACGGGGCCCACTCTGTACTCCCTGCTCGACGTCTGTGCAACGTTGATGGGCGCAAGACTGCTTCGGCACTGGCTGCATCATCCGCTGCGCGATCCGGCGGAACCGCGTGCGCGGAGCGCCGCCATCGCTGCATTGCTCGAGGTGGAAGGGACCGCCTCGCATGCGGAGAAGTTGCGCGCCGAGCTAAAGCTGGTGGCCGACGTCGAACGAATCACTGCCCGTATCGCATTGAAGTCCGCTCGACCGCGCGATCTGGCGGCACTGAGATCCACGCTCACGGGCCTGCCGGGCATTTGCGCGGCCCTTCGCGGCTCCCTTCAGGACATCCCCTTTCTGGACGAGATCGGCGCCGCTCTGGAACAACCCTGCAGCGCACACGATCTTTTGACGCGGGCGATTGCAGACGAGCCAGCTGCCCAACTGCGGGAAGGAAACGTCATCGCGGAAGGGTACGACGTCGAGCTCGATGAACTGCGGGGGCTATCGGCCAATGCCGGCGCCTATCTGGTCGAATTGGAGGCGCGCGAACGCAGCCGAACCGGCATCGCCAATCTTCGCGTGGAATTCAATCGGGTGCATGGCTTCTACATCGAAGTGTCGCAGAGTCAGATCGACAAGGTGCCAGACGACTATCGGCGTCGCCAGACGCTCAAGAATGCCGAAAGGTATATCACCCCGGAGCTCAAGGCCTTCGAGGACAAGGCCCTCTCGGCACAAGACCGAGCCTTGGCGCGCGAGAAATCGCTCTATGATGGCGTGCTCGACGAGTTGTTGAAGGAAGTAGGGCGGCTTCAGGCGATCGCGCGAGGCTTGGCCAAGCTCGATGTCGTCTGTGCGCTCGCTGAGCGCGCGCGGGTTTTGCGCTGGCAACGGGCCGAACTCACCCAAGAGGCGCTGATTCACATCGAAGGGGGCCGCCATCCGGTCGTCGAGGAGCAGCTCAGGCTGAAGAGTCAGTCGTTCACGCCCAACGATTGCCACCTCGACACGCAGCGCAAGATGTTGCTCGTCACGGGCCCCAACATGGGTGGCAAGTCGACCTTCATGCGGCAGACGGCCCTGATCGCTCTGCTCGCCTACGTTGGAAGCTTCGTGCCCGCGGCGTCGGCGAAGATCGGGCCATTGGACCGCATCTTCACTCGCATCGGTGCCTCGGACGATCTCGCCGGGGGACGCTCGACGTTCATGGTCGAGATGACCGAGGCCGCCACGATTCTCAATCAGGGGAGCCCCATGAGTCTCGTGCTCATGGATGAGATCGGCCGAGGCACCTCTACCTTCGACGGCCTCGCGTTGGCATGGGCGATTGCGCGCGCCCTGATCGAACGCAATCGATGCTATACGCTCTTTGCGACGCATTATTTCGAATTGACGCAACTGGCTCTCGAGTTCCCCGAAGTGGCCAACGTCCACCTGCGCGCAGTCCAGCACCGCGATCAGATCGTGTTCCTGCACGCGGTCGAGCCGGGTCCCGCGAGCCAGAGCTACGGATTGGAGGTCGCACGCCTGGCCGGCGTTCCCCCATCGGTCATCCGCGCAGCGAGAAGGCGCCTGGCCGCCCTCGAAGCGGTGGCCGCCCCTGCGACGCAGCAGGGCGATTTGTTCCAGCTTGGACGCCCCGAGCCTGCGAACGCGCCTGTCGTCGACGCGGATTTGGCAGCGTCTGCCGAGCGCAATCGAGCCCGGCTCGAAGAGGTGCGATCCGAGCTCGAGGCGCTGGATCCGGATCTTCTTACCCCGCGTGACGCGCTGGATCTCCTTTACCGGCTCAAGCGCGCCGCCACCGGGGACGATCTGGCGTGACCGGTAAGCATCGCGTCTGGCTGACGGCTCTTCTTGCTCTGATTGCCAGCGAGGGTCAAAATGTCCAGGCGGAAAATGGGTCGGCTTCGGATGAGTCCGTGGTCACGTTTAGCTTTGCGGTCGTGGCGGAAGCGCCTTTCGGGGCTGCTGTAGAGCCGGCCTTCTCGGATGTGCTACGCGCGATCGACTCGAGCAATGCAGCCTTTACGATCGACCTCGGAGACATCAAGGGACTGGATGAGCCCTGCAGCGATGCGCTCTTCGAAACCCGCAAAGCTCTTTTCGATGCCGCACGCAAACCCGTGGTGGTGCTACCTGGCTTCAATGACTGGATTGCCTGCTCGCAGCAGACCGACACGGGTTTTGATGCGCTCGAATGGTTGGGACGATTGCGCGAACTATTCGATGGATCCGAAGTCTCGCTCGGTCAGGAGCCGATGACGGTGGCACGGCAAAGTGGAATGCGGCGCTTTCGCGACTACTCGGAGAACGTGCGCTGGCAGTATGGACGTATCCTGTTTGTTGGACTTAACGTTGCCGGAGTCAACAACGATTTTCGGCTGGCCGCTGGCCGTAATGGTGAATTCGAGGACCGTGTCATTGCCAACCGCGCTTGGCTCGAACGGGCATTCAAGATCGCCGAGATGCACAAGCTTCCGGGCGTCGTCGTCGCAATTCAGGGAGATCCCGAGTTTCAAAAGCCGATCAGGCCACCGGACCGACGGCTGAACCGGCGCGATGGCTACTACGAGTTCAAGCAGTTGATACGGGAACTCGTGCAGCATTACCACGGTGAGGTTCTTCTGCTGCATGGAGGCGTGAACGCGAGCAAGGGGGATGAGCCCTTAAGCGATGCGCAGGGTAAGCCGATTCGCAACCTGGTTCGCGTGGAATCGTTCGGCTCACCCAATGTACGACGCTGGGTTCACGTGGAAGTGGACGCGCGCAAAGCGCGGGTGTTTTCCGTTCGATTCGAAGACGCAACGGCATCGGCGCCGCCGGCCGGCGAGCCTCCAGTGCCGTCGAGCGCCCCTGGATCCGATTCCGACCGGCCCTAACCGAGTCGATCGACTCGCGTAATTGCGCTGCATGGCGGAGTGGGGCGATGCGCAGCGCTCCCCGGCGTGCGTCTATGGGAAACGCTGCGTCGTGGGTCGGGCATCGCGTTTTGCTAAAATGGCGGATTGCGGAAGGCTGGCCGAGTGGTTTAAGGCACCGGTCTTGAAAACCGGCGTGGGTGCAAGCTCACCGTGGGTTCGAATCCCACGCCTTCCGCCAGGCGTCCATGTCACCCCGCCCCCAAGACAGCCCATAAACACCTGATATATAAGAACATTTGCCTATCAGGCCAACTCACCTCATAGCTTGACCAGTCAGCGAATCCCACACATTATGTGGGCTCGAATGAGGGATGCCGATGGCCAAGAAAATTGGGCAACACCCGCACGACAATCTCTCCACTAGGTTCGTCTCATCCGACAAGAACAAACCCGGTCGTATATGCTGATGGCAACGGCCTGTACCTCGTGGTCAGTGATACGGGCGCGAGCGTCGGATATTGCGAACTGTTATTCTGGGAAAGCGCAGCGATATCGGGCTCGGCGGGGTGTCACTCGTCAGGCTGGCAGAGGCACGGGAGGAAGCGAGCAGACTGCGGGAGATCGCGCGTGCCGCCGGCGACCCCCTCGCCTAAAGACGCATCGAGGCAGGCTCGGGGCGTGCATTTAAAGATGTCTCAACCGAGTACATCAAGAGTCAGCGCGCTGGAGGGAGCAACGCCAAGCATGCGATGCAGCGGACGAGCACACTGAAGACCCACGTCTACCCACACTTTGGCGAAAAGGCGATTGGGTCCATTAGCACGACGATGGTACTTGCAGCGCTAACTCCAATCTGGCCTACCAAGACCGAGACAGCGACGCATGTGTGCTCGCGGATTGAGGCCGTCCTCAACTAAGCGAAGGCGAAGAACCTGCGGCAAGGCGAGAATCCCGCGCGCTTGAGGGTCACCTCGACACGGCCTTACCCAAACCTCGGTCGGTTACGCCTGTCGTACATCATCAGGCCCTGGCATACGATCAGATGCCGTCCTTTATACTCGAGTTCTGCGCGTTGTGCGCGTCGAGATCTGGCGAAGTGCGCGGCGCCGTTTGGGACGAGATCGATTTGAAAAAACGGCTGTCGCTGATCCCCGCATCGCGCATGAAGGGCAAGCGAGACCATCGCGTGCCTCCTTAAGTACCAATCCCTTCGTATTTCGTCGCGCTCCTTGGGAATGTCTTAGAGGGCCGTCCCATAATTTCGCCAACCGCCGAGCACGCGCCTGACATGCCTGAGTGCGCTCGACAAAGAATCCCACTTCAGCTCGGCGTGCGGTAACGCACAGACTCATAGCTTGCGTTCAAATTAGTTTGGCGAGGCGAAGCTCTGCCTTCGCTAATCGTTCCGAGACACGTAAGGGGAAGCTGTGATGAGGAAGATCCCACTCGTTCTATGGCTTTTGCACCTCGGATTATTCTCGATGCTGCTTAGCAGTTGTGGCGGCGGAAGCAACCATACGCCCACGGCGAACCAATCTGTAGGAGGCATTTGGAGAGGCCCAGTCACCACCACGTCAGGCGTCACCGTCGACGGCGTGGCGCTCGTGACCGAAGATGGTAGGTTCTTCTTCGAAGCCCAAAACGAAAATACCGGTTGCGCGGATGTCGGCCAAGGGAATCTGGCGGCAGACGGAACTACAGTCTCGGGTACCGAGGATACCGCGATCGTGACATTCACGACAGTTCCGAACGTGCCAACCAATTGTACATATGCGGATGGCTCCAACTCGGGGACTGGTACGCTTTCCGGAACTATAGTTCAGCGCTCGGCCCTCACCGTGTCGGATAAGTTTAAGACCGCCAACGGTACAACCGTTTCCGAGGGAGCATTCACGCTTAGCTACGACGACCTCTACAGCGAACCATCCGACCTAAGTAAGCTGACCGGGACCTGGACTTCATCGGCGGGCGTCCAAACAACTATTAGCTCGACTGGAGCAACCTTCGCGCAAGATACAATTGCGGGGTGCACCCAAAGCGGCCAGATATCGATAATCAATTCAAATTTCAACGCCTACGCGATGAGTGCGAAGTACTCAAATTGCCTCGGCAGCGCGTCTGTCCTTAACGGACTAACTGCGACTGGCATTTTCACGGTAAATGATCATGTAACGCCGAATATCATAGTGGGGGGGACCTCTCTAACGCTTCCGAGCGGCGAAGTAGAGATTGTTGTTGGCGACGCCACACTAGTCTCGAGGACCACATTTACACCCCCGCCTTCGGTCCCCTTGGGTGCGGCTTTGGCATACCGAGCAGCGAATGGTCTTTCTGCGATTATGAACATAAGCGGCGGTCTCAACGGAGTAAATGTCCTCGGAAGCGGCGCGCTCACCGAGACATCCGCCGTAGCATCAACGTTTAATGGCTCGCCCGCGCTAGCCGAGACTGTGACCAATGACGGCACAGTAAATTCTGCGGGAACTCTGTTAAGTCTTAACTCGACGGCGGTGGCTTATTCAGACGCATCCTATGACGCCCTCGGCGTTACGAATTTCCAGGAATACGACGTTGCCCCTAGCCCCATAGTATCTCCCGCAACCGTCTCCGTCGGAGATGGGGGAGTTCTTGGCTCGTTCAATAGATTCACCGACCCAACGCAAACCGTGTCGCTGGGAACGATTCAAGTAAGTTATCTCGTCGTGCCTGATCCACTTAGCTCGTCCGACCTGATTGTGGAACAGATAGAACTGTATTTCGATACGACGAACACACTTGTCGAAGTCGCACAAACGTCCTACAAGATTACTACTGCGGGCGTTCCATCGCTTTCCTCATTATCCGTTCTCACGGGGAAATCTGAATTACTCTATACGGCCCAGTAGCGTACTGGCGAACTTTTCGCTCTACGAGATCCGAGCGTTGAATCGTGATTCTAAGTAGACATCGGCTCGCGTTTGGACGTGCTCCGATTCGCTCTTCAAATTGATGTCATCTGGGCAGCGTGTCGTGGGCGTCGCCCGTTGTTGGCTCTTCTTCAGACGATCGGCCTTGGATGGCTCGGAGAGTGCATTCTTCCGATGATTAACAGTCGAAAGCCTTCGTGAACTGGAAGTCCTTTGATCCCCACTTGTCGGATTACATCTGAATCAGCCTGTTACGGCCACTAGTTCCATGTCCGCGGCGAATTCAGAAATTCTGACACTCGGCTCATTTCTGCTTCAAAACTCGAACCCAGCCTTCGCATTTCGTCGATGGCTCCCGCGCGAGCTGCCGCCTCAATTGCTTCGCAAATGTCGCCGAGCCGTAGCGCGCCAACCGTACGGGCAGACGACTTAAGTTGGTGGGCCACCACGTTTACCTGACTGGCGTCCCCGACGGACAATCCATTCCTTAAGTCGATCACCGCGTGGCTGGCAGCGACGCGAAAATCTTCGATGAATTCTCCCAAAATGACAGGGTCGTCTCCCACCAGGCTAGCGAGAATCTGAAGATCTACCGCCCCTTCGGCGCCATTTTTAGGGCCCGCGCTTCCGACGGACGCTAGTGCTGAATCGTTGCTCGTTGACATCCATTGCTCTAGCGTTGACTGCAGCGTAATCAACCGAGCGGGCTTCGTTAAGTACCCGTCCATCCCAGCGGCCAGACAACGATCCTGTTCCCCTGCCAGTGCCGTGGCCGTGAGTGCGATAATTGGAATGCGTTGGCCCTCGTCCTCCTCCGATCGGATTGCGCGAGCCAACCCATAACCGTCCATTTCGGGCATTTGAAGGTCAGTCAGCAGTAGGTCGTATCGGCCCGTTCGCCATTCCTCCAAAGCTTTCTTGCCCGTGCTTTGCACCTGCGCGGCGTAACCCAACAAATGAAGTTGCCGCATGATCACGCGTTGGTTGTTCGGATTATCTTCCGCAACGAGGATGGCCCGTCCGAGCCCTCGTCGTTCGATTGGCTCGGGTCGAAAACTTGGAAGGCCCAGGTCGCCGATTTGAAACGAAGGCTCAATGGCCGCTTCGCGGCCAGCGGTTGCGGCAACGGCGGAAAGGAATCTTCGCCGAGTAAGCAGGTGATTATCAACATAGGTTGCACCCAGTGCGCTACGCACGCTCTTTTTGGGCTCCCCGATCCCAACAAATACGAATCGAACGTTACTGGGTGGATCTTCGCCGCACGCGGTCGTGCGAAGCTGAAGGAATCCCTCCTCCGACGCCGCAACAATCACGCAGATCCATGGGTCTGAATCGTCGGGCTCGGCAGCCACAGCTAGACGGGCAAGGTACGAAGCCTTTTTCACAGTGGCGCCGCCAGCAGTCAAATGGGCTGAAAGATGATCGCGAATTTCGGGATCGTCTGCCAAAACGACGCAACCGAGCCCATTGACCGGGGATTCGACACTGCTGACGTCAGCAAGGCTTAACGAAGTCGCAAAGGGAAGGCGGACAATAAATGTCGATCCGATACCCAAAGAACTCTCGACACTGATTGCTCCACCAAGCAAACGGACCAAATGAAATGAGATGGACAGCCCGAGTCCCGTTCCGCCAAACCGCCGGGTGGTGGACGCATCCGCTTGGGTAAAGGCAGAGAAAAGTCGAGCCACCGTGTCTTGGTCCATGCCCAGACCATGGTCTTTAACGCGAAATTCAACAATCACGCCACCATCGGAGGGCGACGCGACCACGACCGCGCTTATCGACACCTTTCCCGTGCGCTTCTCATTCTTGGAGAACTTTATGGCGTTATTTAGTAAGTTTAGGAGTACCTGGCGCACCCTCACCACGTCGCCCGTCACAGTGGCGGGAATCGCGGGATCCGTGAACAGTGTCAGCTCAACGCCCGTTCTGGTCGCGGTATGCTCTTCAATCGCGCAAACCTGCTCGACAATATTCGCGATCGACATCGGCGCAGGATCTATGTCGAGTTTCCCAGCTTCGATCTTTGAGAAGTCAAGAATGTCGTTGATGATTTTCAGAAGCGAAAACGCAGAGTCCCGGATGAGATCAAGCATCTCCAGTTGACTGGGTTCCAAATGTGTTTGATAAAACACTTCGGTCATCCCGATGATGCCATTCATCGGTGTGCGGATTTCGTGGCTCATGTGCGCCAAAAAAGTGGATTTGGCCCGATTCGCTTCCTCGGCACGCTCGCGGGCACGTGATTCTGCCTCGGCGTTTTTCTTGTCTGTAATGTCCTGAAGTGCTCCATAGACTTCGGTTCGGGCTTCATTCCGCTCGCCGACCACGCGTACCCAGATCCGGCGCTTCGTCCTGGTTAGGATTTCGCACTCCAGATCGAACGGAATCCCATGTTGCACGCAGGCCCTAAACGCGGTAGTAATCTGATCGCGGTACTCGGGCGCGTAGAAGGAAATCGCTTCGTCGACACTGGGCTCAAAATCCACGGGTGCTTCGTGAATAGCCGCAACCTCCTCCGACCAACGCACTGTCACGGCTGGCAGATCCACGCACCAGCCGCCAACGCGTGCCGTCTGCCCTGCAATCCGCAGTAGCGCAGCGCGTTCCACGATCTTATTTTGGGCGACCGTTCTCTCAGTTGTGTCGATCGCTTGCACGATGAAGTAGCCGACCGCACCGTCGTCGGCCGCAACAGCCGTAACGGAGAGATCCAACTGCCTCGTCTGACCATGCGGATCGAGGTATTGAGCCTCGGTCAGGATGGCATGCTGGGCCATTCCCGCCGCGTGAAGCATCTGAAGCCAGCGCTCGCGTACACCAGGCAATTTGCTTGCCCAGGGCGTCTCCCAAATGAGAACTCCGATGACTTCGGCACTAGTCTCGGCGGTGGCGTTTCGTAACGCCTCGTTCACTTCGAGTATCACACCATGAGGCGAGACAATCGCCATGAATTGGAATTGCTGATTGAAAACGCTTCGAAATCGCGATTCGCTCGACCGGAGCGCCAGTTCCGCTTGCATTTTAGTACGCCGCGCTATCTCAGCTTCGAGCGCACTGCGCCCCTCGCGTGCCAGCGCTAGGTCGGCCTTTGTCCACGGTGCGGAAAACCCTCTCAACGATTCCTTCCACGCGGCGAAAGAAGTGCGCGGAGAGATCCGCGCAGTTACTGGATCCAAGGTCGCTGGCAGGGTGGGATTGCCGCCCCAGGTGATGGTGCGCAACAGTTCCGGCCGAAACCAGAGGATCACGTCGTCGTTGCCCGACGCGAGCGGTAGCACCAGCGCGCCGCTTGCCGCGCTGGTGCAGCCGGCGAGACCGGGATAGCGCGCACCAAGATCGTCGACCGCAAGCAGGTCACCGCCTGTGAGGGGCTGGAGTACTGCTAGAGCGAGTTCAACGGCGGCAGCCGGCGGCGTCTGTCCGAGACAAACAACGGTGCCGGAGACACGCACCACGACCCCGGCCGCATCCACGAGTTGAAGCAATTCCTGCTGCGCCAGGGTAAGCGTTTCTTGCAGAGGTATCGGAGTAGCAAGCCGATCGCCCAGCGCGCGCAGGATAGCGGTGCGCTCGATTCGTTGGGCGTAGATCTCCGCCTCGTTCAGGCTGACAAGTAGTAGGGATACGACCTGCCCGATCATGTCAGCGGCGGCCCGCAGTTCGGGTCCCGCGATTCGCGCCGTGGCGTGATGGCACACCAGCATTCCCCAGAGGTCGGGACCGTGTGCGAGCCCGATCGTCAGGCTCGCTGCAGTATTCATGTTGCGCATGTATTTGCGGTGGACGGGCGAGGCGCTACGCAGTGCGCTGTGCGTAAGGTCGAGCGGCGCGCCGTCATCCAACGCTGGATCGACACGCAGTGGCACTGCTGTGTAGCTGGAATCAGCGATCGTGCCGACACGCTGGCGCAGATACAGTCGCCGGGCCTGCGGCGGGATGTCCGACGCCGGATAGCGCTGCCCTAAGTAGGGATCGAGCTGTGCCTCGCGCGCCTCGGCGATGACTTCTCCGTGCCCGTCCTCGCCGAAGCGGTAGGCCATGACTCGGTCATAGCCGCTGATTGCTTTTAAACCGTGAACCGCGAGTCCGCAGAGTTCGACCACGCTGGCCGCATGCGTGAACGTCGCCACCACCGAACTCGCCAGGAAGATAGGCCGTCTCTGCAGGGGCTCGAATTCTATCGCCTCGATGTCCACGCATAGGTGCCGGCCCGTCCGGTGAGCGCGCAGGAACAGAACGCCGCCGTCTGGCCGGGACAGGGAATGGACGGGTGCCGCCCTTAATTCATCGCTCGGGCCATCACTCACAAGCGCGCGGAACGCCGCCTCGCCAATCGCATCCGAGAGCGGCCGCCCCAGGACCGCCTCGACGGCAAGGCCCAGAATCGCCTCGAGGTTGGCGCTGGCATGGGTCACGAGCAGCCCGTCCGTGAGCGCCGCGAGCACTGCGCCATGTGGCTGGATCGCGCCAGGAATGTGGACCGGTTCGTGCTCGCAGAGCGACCGATCGAGCACCGGCGATGCACCTACGGGGAACGATTCCAGGTCGACGGTCATTAGCGGCTCGCCGCGATCACGCAGAACGGGGCAAACCATGCGAGCATGGCGTGGAACGTGCCCTCAGCACCTGCCACCACCTCGGCACGACGCTGCGGCTGCTCGCGGCCGAAAGCGTCGAGCGCGGCCTTGACGTCTTGCCATTTCGGTCCGGTTGGGTCGTCCTGCGCGCCGAAAAAGTATGTGGCCCCGGAGATCGGAGTGCCGATGCGCGCCTTAAGGTCGCGCAGAAGCAACCTGCCACCGAGCGTCGCGCCTACCATTACATAGAAAGCGCCGAACGCATGAGCGAAGGCCGTCAAATCCGGCAGCAGCGCGCGCGGTATGCGCGACATTCCTTGCGGACCGACGCCGAGAGCCTTGAGGTCGTCCACTAGGCAGTCCGTATGGCTCACGGGCAGGGTCAACCCCAACGCATCCCACCCTCGGGGGGCGACCAAGGAGCGTTCGAGAGGTTCATAGATGCCTAGAAAGCGGCCGAGCCAAAGAACGTATTCGTCCTGGTTGTGGATCGCGCCCGGCAGCCCGAGCAAAAGCTCGAGTTGCCCATGCAGGGAAGCGGTCCGCGTCCGAAGCAGGGCCGACAGCATAACCGCGGTCGACATTGATCACGAGGCCGTAAAGACAGGATTTTTGTTCATTGAGTAGCGATCTGGAATCAGGTAGATAAGTACTTTTACGGGGCTGCGGCGCACGCGTCTATGGGGTAGCGCACATACCGGCCCAGTCGTGCCGTGCGTGCATCTTGATACGGTTCACATCGGGAACGCCATTCAAGCAGGTTAGCCCGTGATGGACCTTTGACGCGGAGCGCGATTGGGGGATGCAGCCGGGGCACGGCGTAACACCATTACACGCTCCCGCCGCTGCGCGGTGAATGATGCCAATCATTCACGACGGGGTGCCCGGCGAACAGGTCACGCCGAGGGGCGCTGAGAAGCTGCGCTATATCTGCCCAGTTCGTGAACTAGTGATGCCCCAACCTCTTGTGACTTCACATCTAGCTCGGCTCTATTACGGTGACACCCCGTTGTCACCACGGTATCTCTCAGTGACAGAATAGCGTGTGGCTCGCCTAATCAGACGGCTCATTTGATATTCGCTTGCTGGTCCTTGTTGAGTTTATCCAATCTTCATGATTCGTGAGCGATTCCAACGGCACTTGACAGTTGCTTACGGAGCGTAAGCACGAATTCGGGTAGTCTCAAAACGTGCGGCTTCGATCAGGACAAAACCCAAACGCACGCATTCGTTATACAAGCAACTCCATAGCCGAAGGCGGCCGTTGGGGTCGCTCCGCCGACTCGCTCTCGTCGGTAGATTCTGACTTGTCACTCTCGCGCAACTCGGGATCCGTATCTGAACCGAAGTAGTCTGCCCTTGCCCGGCCCAGTCAAGCGCCCTTCGCGTCGCTCGCAACATGAGGGACCTGTAGACTGGACAAGGATTAAGCGACCCCCATGAATCGCATCTACCATCTCGTCTGGAAACGTACACTGGCCCAATGGATCGCCGTCACCGAAAATGTGCGCAACATCACCGGCGGCGCGGCGCGATTGTGCTTCAATATCGCGCCCTACGCTATGTTCAGTTTTACGGCTCTGGCGAATTCACTATGTCTGGTGGCGCTGGTCCACGGAGCGCCGATCGGTGATCAGGTCACAGTCCGCAGCGGCAGCGTCACCGAATCGGCCAACACGACCGTTCCGCAGAACAGTCCCACTGTTCCGCTGAGTTGGCAGATCATTAACGTCGCTCGCTAAGGGCGCCTCGCGTCATTGAGCTGTGGTCCACCGCTAACTTAAAGGAGTTGCGAAATGTCATTTCCATCCAAACCTATAGATGATGCGCCCGCCGCCATCTGGAAAGCCTGGCTTCATTATCTGAGAAGGTTGCCCGCCTGGAGCGCCGCCCTGGAGTGCGACATTAAACATGCGATCACGGTACTTCACGAAAAGGATGCTGAGCGCGCGGTGGGCCGTCGGGCGTCATTTACGTCGACTGAGTTAGGAGTAAGTGCCTTCCTCGGGTCTGAGGTGAATTCAACGACAGGAGTAGGCGACTACCAGATTACCAACAGCACACTCATACCGCGGAAAGCAGAGCGATGAATCCTAGTATTCTGCTCGTCGACGATGACGCGAGTTCGATCCAGATCATGAGCCGCATCCTGGCCGGAGTCGGCCAGGTACGGTTTGCGACAAGCGGCGAAGTAGCCCTCCGACTGGCGCGTGACTCGCCACCCGACATCGTTGTCTTGGACGCGGAGATGCCGGGTATGAGCGGCTTTCAGGTTTGCGAGGCGCTCAAGGCCGATCCCTCCCTAGCCGATGTCCCGGTGATTTTCGTTACCAGTCACAACGAAGCTGCCTTCGAGGTAGCTGGATTCAGTGCGGGTGCGGCCGACTTTATCGCCAAGCCGGTCAACCCTTCCCTGGTCCTGGCCCGGGTGAAAAGCCAGTTACACAACAAGCACATGGCCGACGAGTTACGCCGCATCGCCACTGTCGACGTCCTTACCGGTGTTGCCAATCGACGCCAGTTCGAGCGGTTTCTCGAGGTAGAGTGGCGCGGTACTCGACGCTGGGAGGCTCCGCTTTCAATCCTCATGATCGATGTCGATCACTTTAAGCGCTACAACGATCGGTATGGTCATCCGGGAGGGGATGTTTGCCTCCGCTCGGTGGCACAGGCCCTCGTCGGCGCGAGTCTGCGACCCGCAGACTTGGTAGCGCGCTATGGCGGAGAAGAATTTGTCATGCTGCTGCCTCATACCCCGCGGGCGGGCGCAGAGCACGTCGCGCATGGCATTCTCGAGGCTGTCGAGGCTCTCGGTATACCCCACGAAAAATCCGCGACGTCCAGGCACGTCACGGTGAGTGTCGGGGTAAGCTGTTATGATGAAAAAAGCAGGTGTTGGGTATCCGGATCACCTGCCGCGCGATTCGCGTCCGCTTCGCGCCCCAGCTGCGCCTCGATCGATCTAATCGAGGCCGCCGACAAGGCACTTTATCTGGCCAAACAGTCGGGTCGCGCACAAGCAAAGTTCCTCGACATTGCGGACGTGGGCGCACCCCATCTCGGACGCGACATTTTCTCCCCGACCCAGAAGTCTTGGTCGCGCGCGTGGGCATAAATTCGAGGCGGGGCCGAAAGCGAATCCCTCGCGCCTCGCGAGGTGAGCCGCTGGCCCGCGGGTCGCTCGCCAGCCACGGAACCGTCAGCCAGTGGCAATCGTGACGTTGCACATCCTGTGGCCGAGCGTGCCCTGTCCTTTACGTGGTGGGAGACGAATCCTACCTCGGACGAAACTTTCATTACCCCCTCATTTCCCCATTTCTCGTGCTTCTTACCCCTAGTTGCAACTGACCTAGGCGGGCGAGGCTTGTCGATCGTTACGCGCTTACGGGGCTTGATTTATACCCCGGGCTGCATGCTTGCACGCGAGAGCCCTCCGGGATGGGCAGCGAATCCAAAGTAATGCTCGATATCGGGCCTGCGTCCACGGAAGCGTGCGAGAGCCGCGCGGAGTCGCCGCCATCGTTGGGTTATGAAGGTCCTAGCGGCGTGCGTATTTATTGCGCTAACCGCTGGAGCGCTCTGCCCAGCCCCAGCGCGCTTCGGCTGCTGGGATGAGCGACCACCTCTTCATACCGTTCGAGCCGCCTTCGCTGGTCAGGCGGTTAGGCACATACTGCACGACCTGAATCCTGACAAGCGCCCGATCGTGGAGCCGCCGACTGCCGAAGCGTGGCATTGGTTGGAGTGGGGTCTGAACTGGCCGGGATTACCCGAATCGCTGACCAGCCTCCACAGGCCGTATGCCCAAGAGGGTTGCTTGGACATCATTCCAAAGACTGAAGCGCACGCATTACCCTATCGATCAGGGTAGTTCGATCAAACGGCTTGACTACAAAGTCAATTGCACCTGCCTTGATCCCCTCAGAGATCACGGCTTCCTTACTTGTCCCCGTCATCATCACGACCGGAATGTGAGCGAACCGGCCTGACGCCTTTATGCGGCGAGTCGTCTCCGCGCCGTCGATACCCGGCATCATCATATCCATCAGGATCATGTCTGGTCGTAGTTCTCGCAAGACGCTGAGAGATTCAATCCCATTGGTCGCAAAAATGAGCCGGAACTCTTTCTCGCTTAAGATATTCGCGATCGCCTTGTGTTGAAACTCATCGTCATCAACGACCAGGATCGTTGGGCGAACCTGTTTGGCCATAACTTGCAAGCTACGGCTCGATTCCAGACCGCGCTGAGAGTCCTCTCGAAACTCCTTTACCCACTGGCGGAGCGGGGCGACCGCACGAGTCGCGGCGTCGAATGGTGCGACGATCGCCTCCCTCCTTATTCTCGCCAGCTCTCGCTGGAGCCCTTCGACCACTTGAGAGTCGGGGACGTTCGATTCCTGAGGCCTCGAGATTTGCTTTGCAAGGCCATCAAGCGCTACCCCGACGCGCTCTTCAGCTTGTTCCACGGACTGACCTAATTGGTCGATCTCCTCGCGTCCTTGTCGCATTCGCTGCTCAAACAGTGCGTCAAGCCCATCGAGCTTTCGCGCCTGGGCGGCCCACTCGGCAAGGCTAGGACCCTCGCGATCTATGAGCGCCATTTCTCGCAGGGCTGTGTGCACTGCCATCGCCAATCCCTTGGGATCCATTGTCATCGGCCAGAATGGAACATAACTGTCGAACAGCTCCTCCTTGCAAAGTTCGTAGGCGCGTCGGACTTCTGTGTTCTTGCAAAGGACGATTGCGCGATGCGGCCGAGCTCGAATCCCGACAGAGTGCCGCCAGATCGACAAGTAGTGTCGCTCCGATTTCGCTAAAGTGTCGAACGCGAGTATTAAGACTGTGGGTGAATAGCGTTCAAAATCAACGACGCCCACACCGCGATCAAGTGACACTTGAACATTCTCGTACTCGGATGCGATCGCCTCACGCGCCAGCGCAGCATGGCTGGGGTTGTCGGAGGCGACAAGGATGGCCGCTGGCGCCAGTAGATTCTTCACGACCCGACGCCCGCCGATGAGTGTAGCTCGACCTTGTGGCGCTCGTGCCAATCCGACATCCATATGGGCAAATCCGCGCCAGGCATGGGCCTGCCGATGAAATATCCTTGAGCAAGCTCGCAGCCGGTTCGGAGCAGAAAGTCCCAGTCCTCCCGATCCTCTACACCCTCTGCGACAATGTCCATCTCGAGTTGCTTGGCTAAATTGAGGCTCGCCCCGTAGATCGCGTTTGCCGCTTTGTCTTGCCAAGCTCGATGCACGAAGCCGCGGTCTACCTTCAGCTCATCAAATGGAAGGTCGCGTAGTTGCGCAAGCGAAGAGTGTCCTGTGCCAAAGTCGTCGATAGATAACCGAAAGCCCTTAAGCCGCAACCGGGTAAGAACCTCGAGGGGGGCGCGAAGATCATGCATCAGCCGACTTTCAGTCACTTCTATAATGATCGCTTCATGCATGATCCGAAAAAGATTGGCCTGTCGCGCGAGGTCGTCAGGAAAGTTCAGGGCCGTGAGATTGTCCATCGAGACATTGATAGCTACCTGGAGCTTCAGTCCCTTATTCAACCAGATGCGGGACTGCGTCAACGCCGCCATACTTACGGCATGCGTCAGAGCGTCGATCAAGCCGTGCTCCTCGGCAACACCGATAAACTGGTCGGGCATGATCAGACCATCACGGGGATGATTCCAGCGAACTAATGTTTCTACTCCGACGATCTGACCCGACGAGACTGCCACTTTAGGTTGGTAGTAGTTCACCAGCTCGCCGTTGGCAATTGCAGCAGAGACTTCAAGTGCGTCGCGGACGGTTTTGTCCCGAGGTACCGCTGCAACGGGGAATGACCATTTCTCCAATTGCTCAGCAAGAGTCGCCATCGAGACTGGTTTGACGAGTGTTCCCAGCAGCGGTATCGAATGCGCCCGAATGAGTTTCTCTGCCGAATGCAACACACGCTCCTCCGCCCCGCTGACGAGTATCAGGCTACCGGCGTACTGGCGCGCAACAAGTCCTCGCACGAATTCAAGCCCATCGACCCCAGGCATGTTCAGATCGCACAGGATGATGTTGACAGGTTCGCTTCTACCACCGATTAGGTCGAGCGCGACCCCCGCTCCCTCGCAGAGCGTCACGTTCGTGAAGCCTTGCCGATGGAGCATGCGATTCAATAGCTTAAGCATAAAGAGGTCGTCATCCACGACCAGTATCCGGACAGCGGACTTATCCAGCGCTGATTCGTCGCCAATCACGAGGAACTCTGCAGAAGCGCAATGTAGTCGAGCACCTTCGCTATCTCCAACTCAAATGCACAGGAGTGCCTTCTGAGTTTCTCGATATCCGCCGCGTCTCCAGCGATCTCGATGGCCTGACACATTTCGGCAAGATCCATTGCACCGACTGTGCGAGCAGATGACTTTAACTGGTGGGCAGCATTGGTCGCAGTACGCTCGTCCCCAGCCCGACAAGCCGATAGTAGATCCATCGCCGTTTTGGAAGCCGACACTCGGAAATCCTCGACAAACTGTTGCAGCACAGAAGGGTCGTCTCCCACCAGGGAGGCAAGAACCCCTAGCTTGATGGGCTCGTCATTGTCCCTCCAGCTAAGAGCGGGAGCGGTTGGCGATGCATTTATCTTGACCTTGGGCGGGAGCCACTTTTCCAGGACATCCTGCAGGGTAAGAAGGCGCGTCGGTTTGGTGAGGTAGTCGTCCATTCCGGCGTCATGGCAGCGTTCCTGTTCGCCTGCCCGCGCAGTAGCCGTCAATGCGATGACGGGCAATCGTGCTTTTCCGACTTCCTCAGACCGGATCGCCCGAACCAGTTCGTAGCCATCCATTTCCGGCATTTGCAGATCAGTGAGTAACAGTTCATAGATGCCGCCCCGCCAGAGCTCCAGCGCGTTGCGCCCCGTATTCGCCACATCCACAGAATATCCGAGTAGGCCAAGCTGCCTTAAAATGACCCGCTGGTTGTTGAGATTGTCTTCCGCAACCAGAATGCGGCGGCCCTCTCCCCGCTGTTCGATTTGAGTTGGCCGTTCCTCTGGGGCTTCTGGTCTGGATGACAGCGCCCAGGACTCAATCGCCTCCGCGCGTCCAGCCGCGATGGCCACGGCCGCCAGAAACATCGGCCGTGTCAGAAGATGGCTATCAATGTGAGTTACATCGTCACGTGGACCCACTCTGCGCAACCCACGCCCCACAAGCACGAAGCGCGACTGTTGACCCGGGCTCGCATCCCGGAGGGCCCGCAAGATCTCGGGTGATGGCCCCTCTCCTCGGACGACAATGACCCACAGTTGAGGCCCAGCACTGAGACTTTCATCGTCACCCGTCCCGCTCAAGAGATTAGAGGATCGTTCGACGCTTGCACCCGCATGGGTGAGATAGGTCACCAGGTCATCGACGATCCCGTAGCCTTCCCCTACCACCCGGCATTGTAGGCCGCCAAGGAGGGAATCCGGCCCCACCGGCGTGTTCGTTCCCGGGAGAGTCGTAAACGGCAGGCGAACCGTGAAAACGGAGCCAATACCCGGAGCACTCTGTACTGAAATCTCCCCTCCCATCAAGCGAACGAGTCGAGAAGAAATAGCCAAGCCAAGGCCCGTACCGCCGTACCGCCGTGTCGTCGAGGCGTCAGCCTGGGTGAAGGACGTGAAGAGCCGCGATAATGTATCCTCGTCCATCCCCACGCCATTGTCAGCTACTCGGAATTCGACCGCCACGCAATCGGCCTTTCGTTCAACCACCTGTGCTCGCACGGAGACCTCGCCGGGGTGCCGGTCATCTCGGGCGAATTTGATCGCGTTGTTAACCAGATTGACCAAGACTTGGCGCATCCTCACGGCGTCGCCTAACACGGCAGTGGGAATGGTGGGATCGGTGAACAACGTGAGCTCAACCCCGGTTTTTACCGCCATCTGATCTTCGATCTCGCAGATTTTCTCCACGACGCTCGCAGGCGAAAGGGGTGCCAGATCGATCTCCAACTTTCCTGCCTCGATTTTGGAAAAATCGAGGATATCGTTAACGATCCTCAGAAGGGAAAACGCTGAGTCCCGGATGAGATCGAGCATTTCGATCTGACGGAGTTCCAACTTGGTTTGATAGAGGACGTCCACCATGCCGATCACGCCATTCATCGGGGTACGGATCTCGTGACTCATATGGGCCAGAAACGTCGATTTTGCTTCACTGGCCTCCTCGGCGCGCTCTCTTGCTCGAGATTCCTCCTCGCCTAGTCGCTGCTCCGTGATGTCCTGGAACGCCCCGTGAATCTGTGGTCGGGCGGTACTTCGTTCACCGACGGAACGCACCCAGATTCGGCGGCCTTTTGCGGTAACAATTTCCGATTCGATATCGAACGGTGTGCCGTCATTTATACAAGAATTGACTGCCTCCGTGACGATTTCCCGCCACTCAGGTGCGTAGAAATTTAGCGCCTCCTCCACGCTCGGCGGGTCGCCCGGTTTAAGCTCGTGGATGGCGAAGACCTCGTCAGACCAGCGAAGCTCGAGGCTGGGAAGCGAAACGCTCCAACCCCCGAAGCGGGCGGTTCGCCCCGCGATCCGAAGTAGGTTCTTCTGTTCGCTGAGCTGCTCCTCCTTACCGAAGTGATCCATCGCAAAAGCAATGTCGCCACTCAAACGGGATAGGAGCTTCATCTCCTCGTCATGGAAGAATTCAAGTTCATCCGAGAATAGCGCAAGGATGCCCACCACATCTTCCGAGACTATCATTGGCAAGACCGCCATCGAGCGGACGCCCCATTCGGCGTGGTGTTCGCGAAGTTCTACCCTCTCGTCGCTTTGGGAGTCGTTGGAAACGATAATTCTCTTTCCCGCGATCGCCAGCGCCGCCATATTTGGTGTCGCGCCGTTATTTCTTTCCGCCGCACGTTTGAAGGCAGCAAGGATCTGGTCATCCTTTCCGGCCAATCCTGCTGGAGAGATTTTCTGGGTATTTCGATCAAGGAGACCAATGAACGCAACACGAAACCCACCGACTTCGACAGCGATCGTGCATGTTTTGCTAAAGAGCGCGTCTCGTTCGGTAGGATGTACGATCAGCGCGTTAATCCCGCTCAGCATCGCATAGATCCGGTTGAGATAAACAATGCGGGCTTCGGCCTGTTTATGCGCGGAGATATCCCGGGCGATTCCACGGTAACCGCAAAACTGCCCACCATCGTCGAACACAGGTTCGCCGGCAAAACTGACGTAACCGACCTGACCAGTCCGGAGAACGTATTTCAATTCAAGGTCGCGGTATACCCGACGCGCAGCGAGGTCCTCGCGATGGCGTTGCCACTGTTGCTCGCTGACGTCGAAAAACGGTAACTCCCAGCGGAGTTTTCCGACCCCACTTGCGCCATTCCAATCGACGGGCGCACTATCGACAGACCGTCGCGATAGTTCCGTATAGCGGTAATTCGCGTCTTGTTCCCAATACCAGTCAGCTGAAAGACCCGAGAGACTGCGAAAGCGGCTCTCACTTATCTTTACTTCTCTCTCAGCAATCTTTCGAGCGGTGATGTCATGGACAGTGGCCACAAAGAAGTCCGGCTCTTCCGACAGAGGATCGCGTACGATCGACAGCGACACCTCCACAAAGACTAGAGCTCCGTCTTTACGAATGTAGCGCTTCTCCAGACGGGGAATTCGCGCGCCCCGGTTCATGAGCGCTTCCTCACGCAAGTTACTAGACAGCGCGAGATCTTCCGGATGGGTCACATCGCGGAAGCTCATATTTAGCAGCTCCTCCTGGGAATATCCGAGCAAATCACACATGGTGTTGTTGACGGCGAGGAATCGTCCATCTAGTGTGCTGTTCGCGATGCCACTTGCAGCCTGATTGAAGGTCGCGCGATAGAGATCCCCCTCGCGCTTGCGCGCGCCATCGGCCCGGCGGTTTTCAGCACGCAAGGATCTTTGTTCTATCGCCGAAGCAACCGCACTGCCCAGGCGACCAAGCCGATCTTTCAGCAGATAGTCGGCAGCGCCTTTGCGCATGGCATCCACCGCCTGATCCTCGCCGATATCTCCCGACACCAGGATGAAGGGGATGTCGAGTTTGCTTTTCACCAGGAGATCGAGCGCATGAAACCCAGAAAATTCCGGTAGTGAGTAATCAGAAATGATGATATCCGGATTGTCGTTGAGCGCGGAGAGATAGTCAGAGGCAGTTTCGACGCGACGCCAATCCAACAAGTAACCTGACTTGACGAGTTCTTGCTCCAACAATTCCGCATCCAGCGGCTGATCCTCTACGTTAAGTACACGTAACGATATCGCAACGGGCTTCATGGCATCGGGCTTTTAGAGCGGCGGCGGTGCATTGAGAGTCAGCCAGTAGCTATCAACTTGCTGAACCACGTCCAGGAATCCATCGAACGAGATAGGCTTCACCAGGTAGCTGTTCGCCCCATTGTCGTAACTTAACGCGCGATCCCCTTCCTCTTTAGATGAAGAGAGAACGACTACTGGTATCCGCTTCAGAATTTCGACCCCCTTGAGCTGACGCAGTACCTCCTGACCATCCATGACCGGCATCTTCAAATCGAGCAGGATCAAATCGGGCAGAGGATGGATCTCGCGGTCCGAATAGACGCCTCTACCAAATAGATAGTCGATCCCTTCTTGGCCGCCTAACGCGACATGGATTTTATTTTCCAGCTTTCTAGTGCGAAATGCGTCGAGGGTAAGTTCGACATCCATTCGATTGTCTTCGATCAGAAGAATGTGGGCAGCTCGCGAAGATTTCATTAAATAACCTCTCCCACACTCGTGCCAGGGACCCGAACGCTGGAAGTGCTCGCGGGAGCTGCTGCCCGCTGCAAGGTGACATGGAATGTACTCCCCGTGCCCAAGGTGGACTCGACGCGCACCGCCCCGTGTTGGAGTTGAGCTGCTCTCGTGACGACTGCCAGTCCGATGCCCGTCCCGGGATACCGTTCCTGCGTGTGGAGTCGTTGGAATACCTCAAAGATCTTCTCAAACTGTGCGGCGTCGATACCGATACCATTGTCGGAGACACTAAGCACCACGTTATCTCCTTCCCTTTTCCAGCTCAGTGTAACAACGCTAGGTACATGAGGCCGACGATAGGTAATCGCGTTATCGAGCAGGTTCGCAAATATTTGAAAGAGCAGGGTGGAGTCTCCCATAACGCGCGGCAAATCCTCGGCCACTTCCAACCTCACTCCCTGCTCCAATGCGCGGGACTCGAGATTTAGAAGAACGATACCGAGCACCTCCGATAGGTCGATCGGCTTTAGAGTGAATGCAGTCCGCCCCAGTCGTGAGTACGAAAGCAAGTCCTCGATGAGGCGCCCCATATGAGAGCTTGCCTCGACAATATTGTCGAGGAAGTGCTTCCCCTCCGCGTCGAGCCCTGTGCGATGGCGTTGGGAGAGAATCTGCGCAAAACCACTGATTGCGCGCAGCGGCGCGCGCAAGTCGTGTGAAACCGAGTAGCTGAACGACTCAAGTTGCCGGGAGCGCTCTTCCAGCTCTGCCGTACGTTGTGCCAACTCGACGGTGCGCTCCAGCACCTTCGCTTCCAGTTTGGTTTCAGTTGATGCCATTGGTTGAGGATTAGCTTTTTAGTAGCTTTGGTCCGACCGGAGGTCGAATACCAAAGACTTCAAAATGGAAAAGCTACAACCCGCTGTTTAACGATCGCGGGAACGGAAAGTCACGAGCATATTATCGGCCCGAACCGAATCCAGCTTTGCTACCGGATACCAGCGTTCGGCTTGAATGCTCCGAATGGAGCCTAGTTGTCGCTGCGGTGGGATTTCGCAGGCGTTAGTACGGACGCGAGGGACGCGAGAGATGAACTTCGGTTTCAGTCTACTCGCAATATGTGCATCAGTGGCTCCTGATCATTGCCAAATCTTGATTCGTACCGGAATCGCACTTAAGCCCTCGCGCTGGCTTGACGTCGTCCTCCTCCTGGATCAGCTTCATTGCATACTGAATGTCCCGCTCTAGGGCGGTGCTCCAACCAGGTAGGTTACTAAGATAGTGAAGCCACGCGCGCCAGACCGACAGCGGCGCATCGTCTTGGGGGGAGAGGGACATATCATCGGTCCGAATCCTTCGGGCTGGTGGCGGGGATTGCAG
>JBEKVI010000068.1:0-23424 GCA_049514215.1 Burkholderiaceae bacterium | reverse complement strand
CAGATGATATCCGCCCAAGTCTGCATCGCTTTTCTCCGAGCCCCAGGGGATTGACAAGGACGCGATGAAGCCGCCGGGAAAGGTGGCTGACTCGTGAGAACGCAGCACGACGCAACTGACCCGATACGTGTTGTGGATCTCTTCCTTGCCGCTGCGGCCCCAATACTTGCGCACCGGTCGATCGAGCGGCCGCAGGCTCGACTGCCACTCGAGCCAGCCGGCCGAGTATTCGCCAAGCGCCGCTTCGAACCCCGCTTTGAGGCTGCCTCGAGCGAGCACAGCTGCTTCGGACCAGTTGCGCCCGAAGCCCAATGCAAGTACCCAGCTTTGGTCTGACTCGCCCTGGCCTGACAGATCGATCTCGCCCGTGAGCGCCACGTTGCCGTTCGGCGCCCTTTGGTAATGCTGGGTGAGGCGCAGGTTCTGGGCAAGGTCCTGCCAGCCGTCGCTCGCCCCGACGTATCCAACGGAGCGGGCGGCCCAGGGCAGGGACGAGGCGAGCGCAAGGGCGGTCCCCGCGCCTTCGGCAAAGAGCATGGGCTGCCCCTTGTACTCCCCAAGCCAAGCGTTGTTGCGACTGCCCGAATTCACGAGATGGGGGGCGAGCAGCGCATAGACGCGATATCGGATCCCGTCGGCCTGACTCGGGCGAAAACGCACGCGCTGCAGAACAACGTCGCGGCGCGGATCGCAGACGATGTCCTTTTCGATGACATAGCGCCCGCGAATGCAGCGACTGGTGGTGCGAAACGCGGGTACACCATCTTCCATCGCGCAGATGCTCTGAAGCGTATCGCGCTTTTCCTCAGAGAAGAATCCATCGTCGGCCGTCACAATGAGCCCCAAGTCCCGGATGCAGGCCTGGTCGACGCGCGGATAGTAGACTTCGTTCAGAATGCCATGGCTCACCGTGAACCAGACCCGGCTTGCAGGCGAGAGCGCAGTCCCGACCCCCTCCTTGGCGCTGGAAGTCCAGCGCGCCTCAATTCCCGGACTCCCGGGCGCAGTGGCCAGGTCCGTGGTGATCTCAGGATCAGCCATGGGAGCACGCCGGCGCTCGCCGGCTTGGCGCGGATTGCGCGTCTCGCGCACGAGAGCCTTCAGTTGGCCCGATTCTTCTACTTGAGGGAAATGGCATCGCGCTTTAGGGCCGCCTCGATCGTGGAGACGAGATCACTTCGAATGCGGGCCCAGTCGGTGGCGGCGTCCGACCAGACCCGGAGTTCGAATTCTAGGGTATCTGGTCCAAGCTTGGTCAAAAGCGCGAGCGGCGGCGGATTCTGGCTTACGTCCGAATGGCTGCGCGCGGCCTCCACGAGGAGCGACTTGACCCGATCCGGATCGGCGTCGAGCGCGACTTGAATCTGGACGTCGAGGCGCCGGGACTTATTCGAGAAGGTCCAGTTGGTGAGGTTGCTGGAGATCAAAGTGCCATTGGGAATGATGACCTCGGCCCCGTTGGCCGAGCGGATCACGCTTGCCCGGATTCCGATGCGCTCGACTTGCCCCAAGACATCACCAAACTGCACGACGTCGCCGATTTTCATGGGACGCTCGAAGAGAACGATCAATCCGGAAACAAAGTTATTGACGATATTTTGCAGCCCGAATCCGAGCCCCACGCTAAAGGCGCCGGCCAAGATCGTGAACTTCGTCATATCGATGCCCAAGGCGGCCAGGCCGAACACGAATCCGCAAAACAGGATCGTGTAGCGCATCATGGTGGAGATGAGGTAGGGCAGACCCCGCTCCATGCGCATCTTGGGAAACACTTCTTCATCGAGCAGGAACGATACGAAGCGGGCGATGTAGAGCGCTCCGAACATGGCTACGACAAAGCCTACGAGCTTCTGGACGGAGATCGCGATCGTGCCGATATGGATGGCCGCAGCCAGGACCGCGTCCAAAGCGTCGCTGGCCGCGTCCCACAAACCCAAGGCGTTGACGATCGCGAGGACCCAGAGAAGGCCTGCGCCCCAAGCCAGGGTCAGGGCGATGCGTGAACAGATCAATGGGCGGTGATCTCGAAACATCGACAAATAAGACAGGGGTGGGAGCTGGGAGAGGCCCGTGACGAGACCGTCGATGACGCGCACCAGAGCGTACAGCACGAGGGCGAGGTAGGCCGCGCGCAGAAGAACGCTGCCCACGAGACCGCCCAGTTCGGCGAAGCCGAGAAGCTCCGCAACCAGCGCGAGCGCAGCGATGACGAGCCCGATCCAGGCCGCCAGATGGAGCAAGCGACGGCGGCGGCTTGGGCGCTGCGTCGCGCCCGCAGCGGCGCGCCGGCTGCGGCGCAGCGCGGGCAGCAAAAGCGCAAGGCCCGCGCCCAACTCGATGAGCAGGATCAGTCGGGACAGAGCGTGCGCGGTTGCGGCAAGACCCCGCAGACGGTCGACGAGATAAAAGCCGGCGAGCGCATAAAGGATGGGATACAGACTGGGTTCGATCAATCGCCGCAGGATGACGACGATGGGAATCAGTCCCACGAGACCCAGCCCCTCGCGAAACACGAGAGGAGCTCCCGGATAGATGAAGTCGGCCAGGACAAGGCCGATGACCAAGCCCGTTGCGATGGGCGTCTCGAACACCTGCGCTGCGCGCTTTAGATCAGCCTCATCGGCCCATCCACGGACCTTGCGGCGGGCCACGAAAAGCCCGACGACGATTGCCAAGGTGATCGCCAGGTGAAACGCGACCCGTTCCGACTTGGGGCCAAAGAAATCCTTCATGGCAGCCAGCGGCGACGTTGCGCTATCTTGACCTGCGATCAGGCTTGATTGGCTAAGCGCCTGCCAGAAGGCCGCGCGCCACATGGGCTGGCTGTCGCGTAGCACGAGGCGTCCGACGGCCCGCCGACTCTCGTCGGCGATGCTGTCGCGCGTCTGATCGATGCGCATCGCGAGGTCCGCTGCCTTGGATTGCAAAGCCAGCACGCGCGTTCTGCGCGACTCGATCAAGGCACGGGTCTTCGCGATCGCCTTTATCGTTTCGTCGATTCGATCGTTGACCTCCTGTGGCGCGCCGGCGGCACTGGCAGCCTTGCCGGTCGCCTGCCATATGGCCGAAAGCTTACTTAGTTCGTCGAGCCGACTGTCGTAGGTCGTGGCGCGGCGGGTGAGCTCATGCGTCATCGATGTGATATTTTTCAGATCACCCTGCCAGCCGGATTCGAGCCCACGCAGGGTCTCCAAAGAGGGTCTTGCGTTCAGCAGCCGACGGGCCTCGCGGATGCGAACGCTGTTGACCTGCAGGGCGGCATCGAGATCGTCGGCGGCGAACTCGTCGCTGTGATCGTTTTGGAGCGTGTCTTGGATGTCACCGAGCCGCCCTTGCACCTGCTGGGCATCCACCGCCACTTCCGAGACCGAAATGGGCGACGGGGGCGCGGCGCTGGGTGCTGCTGGTGCGGTGCCGCTCGCCGGTGCAGCGGCGGGTGCTGCAGCGGGTGCCACAGCGGCCGACAACGAGGGCGGAAGCTGCGCGTGCGCAAGGGAGCCGATCGCTAAAGCGAGACCGATAGCGACCGGAGGCAGCGCGCCCTTGCTCCAGGCGTGCCCCAAATGCGCTTTCCTCCGGTCCCGCGTAGGCCAGGCGAGTATTGTTCTAAACACGCAAGCTTGGGCACCCGCCTGGGCCAAGGGTTCCCGACAATACCCTACTGGATGAATTCCAGTCTTGCGGTGGTCTCCGAGAGCAGGGGGACGGGGACGCGCTCGACCTGCCAGATGTTTCTGCAATATTCCGAGATGCTGCGGTCCGAGGAGAAGTGCGCGGAACGCGCGCAATTGGCAATCGAGCTTCGCGTCCAGGCCTCCGTGTCGGCGAAGGCGGTTCCCACCTTCGTCTGACAGCTCACGTAGGATGCGTAGTCCGCCAGGACCAGGTAGGGATCCGCATCGAGCAAATTGCGCACCAAAGGCTCGAAAACCGACGGATCGCCTCGTGAGAAAAAACCGCGGGCGATGAGATCGATCACCGCCTTCAACTCTGAATCACGTTGGTAGACCTCGCGCGGTCGGTAACCCCGCGCCCGGCGCTCGGTGACCTCTTGCGCGGTCAGGCCGAACAGAAAAAAATTCTCCTCACCCACGCGCTCGCGGATTTCGATGTTGGCTCCATCCAGGGTGCCGATGGTGACTGCGCCATTCATCGTGAATTTCATGTTGCCCGTACCCGAAGCCTCCTTGCCGGCGGTGGAGATCTGCTCGGAAAGATCGGCTGCCGGATAGATCTGTTGTCCGTAGCGCACGCTGAAGTTCGGCAAAAAGACGACCTTCAGGCGCGAGCGCACCGCCGGATCGCGATTGATGACGCCGCCCACGGCGGTGATGAGCTTGATGATGAGTTTGGCCATCGTGTAGCCCGGCGCAGCCTTTCCGGAAAAGATGAAGGTGCGCGGTTCGATCTGAGCAAGGGGGTCGGACTTGAGGCGTCGATACAGCGAGATCAGATGCAGTGCAGCCAAATGTTGACGCTTGTACTCGTGGATGCGCTTGACCATGACATCAAACAACGAATCCGGATTGATCGGTACATGGGTCAAGTCCGTGAGGGTCTGGGCGAGTTCGGCCTTGTTGGCCCTACGCACATCCCGCCAGCGTTCGCGAAAGCCGGAGTCGTTCGCGAAAGGCTCGATATCGGCAATGCGGGAAAGATCACTCATCCAGTCCGTACCGATGCACTCGCTGATGAGCCGGGTCAGTCGAGGGTTGCTCAGGACCAGCCAGCGCCTGGGCGTGACGCCATTGGTGATGTTGGTGAATTTCTCGGGCGACATGGCATAGAAGTCACCCAGGACGTCGCGGCGCAGGAGGTCTGAGTGGAGTTCGGCCACGCCGTTGATGTGATGGCTTCCAACGCAAGCCAGGTGTGCCATGCGTACGGTACGCCCGTCATTTTCTGAGATGAGCGACAGGCGTGCGATGCGTGATTCGTCCCCGAGAAAGCGGATGCGGACCTCGTTCAAAAAGCGCGCGTTGATCTCGTAGATGATCTCGAGATGGCGCGGCAAGGTGCGCTCGAAGAGCCCGAGCGGCCAGCATTCAAGGGCCTCGGGCAAGAGGGTATGGTTGGTATAGGAGAACGCGCGCGTGGTGATCGACCAGGCCTGCTCCCAGGCCACCAGATGGTCGTCCACCAGGAGCCGCATGAGCTCGGCAATCCCGATCGCAGGATGCGTATCGTTGAGCTGCACGGCAAATTTATCGGGAAAGGCATCCAACGCCAGACCTTGCGTTTTCAGAATCCTGATCATGTCCTGAAGAGAACACGACACGAAAAAATACTGCTGCTCAAGGCGCAGTTCCTTGCCTTGCAGCGTTTCGTCGTTCGGATACATCACTTTCGTGAGGTTCTCGGAGGTGACTTTCTTGCTCACCGCGCCCAGATAGTCGCCGCGGTTAAAGACCGAGAAATCAAACGACTCGGTCGCCTCGGCGCGCCACAGGCGCAACGTGTTCACGGTATTGACGGCAAAGCCCGAGATGGGTGTATCAAAGGGCACGCCCACGACGATCTTATCGGGCGCCCAGCGCACGCGCAGGCGCCCTATGTCGTCGGTGTAGTGTTCCGTATGGCCGCCCAGCTTGACGTCGACCGCCCATTCGGCGCGCTGTATTTCCCATGGATTGCCGTAGCGCAGCCACTTGTCGGTGTTCTCGACCTGCCAGCCGTCGACGATGCTCTGGTAGAAGATCCCGTATTCGTAGCGGATTCCATAGCCCAGGGCGGGACGCTCGAGCGTCGCGAGCGAATCGAGAAAGCACGCGGCAAGCCGGCCCAGCCCGCCATTGCCCAGCCCGGGTTCTTCTTCCTCCTTGAGTACGGCGTCGAAATCCAGGCCCAGTTCGCTCACCGCTTCCTCGACGACGGAGTAGAGACCGAGATTGATGAGATGGTTGCCCAGATGGGGTCCGAGGAGAAATTCGGCGGAAAGATAGGCGACGGTGCGCACGCTTTGCGCGCTATAGTGCGCGGCCGTGCTCAGCCAGCGCTCGAGCAGAAGGTCGCGAACCGTGAAGGCGAGCGCCTGGTAAAAGTCGTTGGGTGTTGCAAGTCCAGGCAGCTTCGCCTGCATGTTCAGGAGTTTGTTAAGGAAGGCGAGCTTGATCGATTCCTTGTCTGTGGCTGAAGGTTCCGGCGTTTCGCCGGGAGGGAGCTGGTCCGGGCCCATGGTCGCTTTCTGAAAGAGAAGAAGGGACGGCTCGGGGCGGCGTGGCTTGCTGGCCACTGCGCTCGCGCAAGAAGCGGTCCGAGTGGTGTGCTCTGGCTTGCACTGACTTATTGCATCTTCGTGCAAGGCCTCTGTAATGGATTGTGCCGGTACTCCTTTGGTTCCGCCTTTTGCAAGACAGGCGCGTCGCATTCTCCGGTGGCCCTCGTGCTCGGCCTCGGTTATCCCTTCGACCGATTCCGTGCTCGGATTGGCTATGCTAGCATCGCCACACCGAGCGGGGAGCTTTATTGACCATATGACGAGGGATTCGTCGGGAACCGCCGGAATCGTGGTGTACAGGTAAAAAGGGGGGTGGATGATCCGCTTTGGCGAAGCCGAGGACCCGCGTCGTCGTGTCCTCATCGAAGCATTGACCCTGGGTTTGCTCTCGGCGGCACTACCGGCGCGCCAGGCGCTGGGTGATGAACTGTTCGGCCGCACGCCGGCAAAACTGCCCGAGGGGCAATCGATCTACCGAATCTCGGGGACGGCGACCGTCAATAACGTGGCCGCGACGCTCCAGACTCCGATCAAGGCCAACGACACGGTGGCCACCGGTCCGGATAGCGAGATCATCTTCGTCGTCGGTGGAAATTCGATGATTCTTCGCTCGAACAGCCATCTCGAGCTGTCCACCGCGAAGGAGTCGAAGGACTCCTTTCTCATCGGTGGGTTGCGTCTGATCCAGGGTGCGATCCTGTCGGTGTCGCGCAGCAATGGGCTCGCGCTTCGCACGCCCACGGCCACGATCGGGATTCGCGGCACGGGCGTCTACATGGAGACGGATCCGGAGCGGACCTACTTCTGTACCTGCTACGGCATCTCCGATACCACCGCCATTGCGGATCCGGAAAGCAAGGAGACGGTCGTTGCGACCCACCACGATCACCCGCTCTATATCCTCGCCAATGCGCCCGCAGGGGCGAGCATCCGGCGTGCGCCTTTCATCAACCACACCGATCAAGAACTCGCGCTCATCGAGACGCTCGTCGGACGCACCCCACCTTGGACCTTCCCAGGATCGCTCTATAACTCCCCCAGGCGACAGTACTGATTCATCCCGCGCTATCTCGCATGCGGGCTATTGATAGGGCGCACCGTTGAGAATCCAGTTTACGATCAAATCGTAGCTCTGGCGCGCTGGGTCCCCTGGCGTTGCAGTGGTGTCAAAGCCCGGTCTTAGCAGGCCATTGTGATGATGGCCGGAGGGTTTGCGCAGCAAGGGGCTCGCAATGTAGTCCGTGAAATTGATGCGACCGCGCACCTCGGTGTAGAACCAGAGATCATCCGTCTGATCGATGACGCCATCGCCGTTGCGGTCGAAATCGGTGTACCAAATGGGCGGCTTGGCCGTCGGTGCGGGCGTGGGATTGTGGCAGCTCACGCAGTCTCCGGTGCTGCCTTGCAGGATCGCTTTCACGTCCGTCCAGCGAATCGCCGTGGGGGCAGGCGAGAGCGCACTGTTGACGACGATCGTCTGCTGAACCGGTGCGCTTTGGACCGTGCCTGCGGCTGCGACCAGCTGAACCACGTAGGTCCCATCGATCGTCGCCGTAAACGTCGGATTAACCGAGGTCGGATTGGAGAGCGTGGCACCGCCCGAAGGCCCGGACACGAGCGACCAGACGTAGCTTTGGGCGTACAGACTCATCGCTGCCGTCAGGGTCGTGGCGCCTTGCGTGACCACGCGGTCGGGCCCTGGGTCTGCGACTGGCCGGCCGGGCTGGAGCACGGCGCCTTGCGCCCCATAGGTCGGATAACCCTGGCCATTGAGGAACGTGGCCATGGTGGCTGAACGGTTTTCCCCTCCTACCGCCCAGAAGGCCGCATAGATGATTTCGGCTAGAGGCATGTTGCCGCGGTTGAACACGTGCGCGTAGACGCGATCGGTGTAACCCGAGAACTTGGCGTAGGTATCTAAGTCCAGGTCCGACTGGTTGCCAGTGCCGCGGAGTTGATGGCAGACGCGGCACGATGTGGCCATGTCGCTCGTATAGAGCGTGGTCTGTCCGTTGCTCAGCCAGTCGGCAGGCTGATAGGTATCGTTAAATGTCGCGCTCGGCAGCCCCGGGCCTCCATAGGCGTCCTTGATGAAGTTGGCCGCAGTATCTCCCTGCCACTCGTTGCCCGAGGCCGGCCGGCGACACGCGTCCTCCGGCTCGCTCGAAGGCGACGAGAGAGGGTAGCTGCACAGGATCCATTCATTGAGCAGCTTCAGATTGGCTTCCTGACTGGCACGCGTATAGGCGCCGCCATCGGTGGCATACGTTTCGAGATTGACGGGGAGTGGTTGAAAGTGCGCCTGGACATCGCCGCGCGCGAAGGACACGGAGTTGTACACCAAAGGGAACAAGGGCACACCCGACGCGTCAGGAGGGGTCAGTGCATCGCCGCGTCCGCCATGGCAGGAGATGCATACCCCGGGCATCGCCTTGGGCCCGCGATTGTCGAGCGTGCCGGTCTCAAGCCGCGCTCCGGTGGTGGTGTCGAAGGCAAAAAACTTGGCAAAGCTGACGGTGCCCCCGGGCGCCGGACTAAATTCGATCGCGTTGGTTTCGACGCGCCAGCGATCATCCTGAGCGATTGCGGCCTGGAGATTGAGCGCCGCCTGGGTTGCACTTGAGCCATAGTTGCCGTAACCGCCCACCAGGAAGTTGTCCACCACGACGGCAATGGTGCCATCGGTGTTGCGCCGTGCTGTCAGTCTGCGACCGTAGCCCAGGTCGACCGTGTCGCTGAAGATGACCGTAAATTCGGTCCCGGTACCGCTGCCAAAGCCGTTGAGGGCTTTGAACTGGGCCAAACTCGCGCGCTGGTTGCTAGGATCGATGGCACGATAATAGGCGTCGGTATAAGTCGTGGTATTGATTTGCTTGGACCCGTCCGCCTGAAGCTGGGGGTTGGGAAAAAGCAGGAAGCTGTTCGGTCCGGGCGGCGGCGCAGGCGGCGTGCTGCCCACCGTCGAAGGTGCCGGGGTCGTGGTGGTCGAACCGCCCCCGCCCCCGCCGCAGCCGGAAAGTAAAAAGACTATCCCGACGAGGACCGACGCGAGAGCCAAGCGGGGCGATTGCGGGCAGTTCACAGTTTTTCCCTCTAGAAGCGGACCAGGTAGACGACGGTGAATTGATTGTCGAAATAACGGATGAAGTCAGCTCCCGCGAATCCGGGCTGATGCAATGGCGTCGATTGCGCCCACCGCCACGAGAAGTCGAGTGAATCCGTCGCGCCCAGGGCGTAGTTGTAGCCCACCCCGAGTAGATAGGTGTTGGCTCTGAAGCGGTAGGAAAAGCGCGTGACATCGGTGCTAAACACATCGTCTTTGACGTAGGCGCTTGCGATATCGAGACTGCCCAGATCCGATTGACCGGTCGAGACCACGTCGCCTCGCCGGTATTCGCCGGACATGTAGAAGGTTCCGTGCGCGTTGAGCGCGTAATCCAGGTTCAGGCGCGCTGAACCATCCTGATCATCGAACACTTCGCTGCGCCCGTGGCGATTGTCGTAGGCGAGCGCGCCAAACAGCGAAATGCGATCGGTCAGAGGCTTGGTGACCGACAGGCCCACCGTATAGCGATAACCGGTGCGCTCGTAGGAACTGTAGTTCTCGCCATCGGTATTGATGAAGATCGCATAGATCGGGGAGGCAAACTCGCTTCCCGATCGATATTGCACCTCCCCGTTGACACCATAAAGAACATGATTCAGGCCTCCGTATTCGTCAAACTTCTCACCGCCGACGAACGGGGTCACGATCGCCTGGGCGGTCTCGACGATGGGAATGAGGAAGGGTCGCGACACGTTGAGCGCGTAGGACTGATCCGAGAGCTTGTCATCGCCATCGTTGCGAGTGACGTTGTCATCATACGTATAGGAGGCATCGGCCCGCAGTCCGACTGGGCTCGTGAAGGCACCCGGAGGGAGAAGATTCAGATTCGTGGTGGGAAGCAGGTCAGCGTCGAGCTCCTGCGAGAGCCGAAAGCGGATCATCTGACTGCTTTCGTTACCGGTCGAGCGCAAGGCCTGGTAGTCGATGCCAAACATCAAGCCGCGTCGCAGATAGAAGTCCACTCCGATGCCGCCGATGAGGGCATTGCGGTCAATCGTATTGGTCGGCACCCCGTAGCTCGGTCCGTTAAAGAGGTCAGCGTAGGACACCGAAGCCTCGGACTGCCCTTCAAAATCGTGCTGATACTCAAGGCGTGCGTGCGGGACCACGGACCCGAAGCTGGTGTCGTGCTGCGCGTCCAGCCTTACGCCCAGCGCCAAGTCGGTGGTCGGCACGTTCTGCGCCGAATAGGTCAGCGCATTTAAGCCCGCGCCGCTTTCCGTGTACTGGTGCAGACGGTCGGTGGCGAAATCCAGGCGCGCGTACGGCGAGACGTGCAGCTCGTTGGCGCGAATGTCATAGCCCGCGGTGATGGACGCAAACGCCTGCTCCCCGGTGCGGTGGCCGGTTGCGACCTCATCGACCGGTGCGACAAAGCGTGCCGTGTCGAAGTCCAGAGTCCCAAAGCCGACCACGGCATCGACGTAGGTCTTGGGGGTGGGCTGGTAACTGGCGTAGGCGGCAACGACGGTACCGCTGGCCCGGCTCTGGGTGCCGTCGCTTCCAACGTCGGTGCGATCGTACGCATAGCCCAGGCCCAGACCCACGACGAGGTTGTCCGCCAGTCGCCGGTCCGCCCCAAGGCTGACTCCGTCCGTGTGGAACTTCAGTCCGTTGGGCAGCCCGCTGGGCTGTTCGCGATTTCCGAAGTCGACCGCGCCCGCGATCCAGGTTCCCACGCCTGTCGCTGGATCCGAAGCCGCCCCGATGGCACCGGCCACACTCGCAAGATCAAGCGAGCTTAGGCTGAGAGGGAACGGAGTTCTTGAAAGCTGTGAGCCGGGGTCGGTCGGCCCGACGACCGCGCCGAGCGAGGACACGGGCGCTCCGCCGACGCGCTGGTTCAGCCGATATTGGCCATTGGGGGTATCCAGCGCCGACGTGGAACTCGCAGCAGGGGCCAACGAGCCGGGCGGAGGATCGGCGAAGGGATCAACCGGTGGCGGCAGCGTCTGGCGAGGGTTGGCTGCCGCAATGAGGACGGGCAGATTGCTGGTGCTCGCAGCCAGAGGCGCGGCGATGGCGGCGTCGGCCGAATTGGCATTGGCCAAGGTGGGCGCTCCCGGAGCAGTCGCGGCGCTCGCCCCTGCCTGAAGCGATTGCGCCAGAGGGGTTCGGGTTCTATCCGATCGAGCCGTCGGGCTCGCCGCGTCATCGGGGCTCTCCGCGGGTGCGGCACGATGCAGGCTTTCCATGCGCTGATCGAAATTGCTGATCTGCGTTCGGGTGAACACGCGCGCCTCTGCGATCTGCGCATCGATCAAACCGGACACGTCGGGATCCTGTGCAGGATTGGGCCGCCCCTGGATGCGGATGGTCACGGTGCCGGTTGCATTGCCACCGGCGCCGAACGCCCGGTAGGTGAAGCTGTCGGTCCCGAAGAAGTTGTAAACCGGCGAATAGGTGATGTCGGTTCCATTGACCGACACGCTACCGTGTGCCGGCTGGGTCAGGATCTCTACGCCGGTGATGCCCGATCCGGTGATGAACCTCGCAAGATTAGCGGTGGTGGGGCTATTGAGCGGCACATTCAACGTGATCGTGGGCGCCACCGTGGGCAGTGCCGAGACGGTGATGGCAAGAGTCGCCGGCGCGGATGTGCCGCCGGGTCCCGTGGCCGTGTAGGTGAGACTATCCGGACCCAGATAGCCTGCATTCGGGGTATAGGTCAGAACAAAGCCGCTGACGCTTGCCGTGCCGTGACTTGGGCTGGCCCCTAAGGCCAGTGAGGTGACAACGCCAGTGACGGACGGTTGCAAGTTGATCGGCGTTGGCGTGTTGAAGATCACCGTGACCGGCCTGGAGGCGGCCGTGGGGACTGCGGGAAGGGCGACGGTGAGGCTCACTGTCGCAGGCGTCGATGTGCCGCCGGGCCCGCTTGCGGTGTAGGTAAACGCGTCTGGACCCCCGTAATAGGTTGCAGCCGGGGTGTAGGTCACGACCTTGCCACTCACGGTCGTCGTGCCGTGCGCGGGCTGCGTGACTGCGACCGGATTCGAGGTATTGAGCACGCCCGTAATCGAAGCGGTCAAATCGATCGGGGTTGCGGTGTTGTACGCGATGGCCGGAGTGACGGTCAAATTGTGCGCGACCGGAACCGCGGGCAGGTTGGTGGTCACGTTCACCGTCACGGCAGGCGATGATCCTGTCTGGTTGTACGCGGTCACCTGGAAGGTATCCACGCCGTGGAATCCGAGTGCGGGCGTATAGAGGAGCGACTCCGCGCCCGGCCCTTGCGCGATCGTGCCGTGCGGGGTCGTCGTGGGCAGCGCCACGCCACCCACTTGCAAGCCCACCACGTAACCTCCGAAGACCCCCGTGGACAAATCGATCGTGGTCTGCGCCGCCGGCGGCCCGTTGTTGTAGGTCGCGTTCGTGTTCACCGGCGTGGTCAGTCGCGTCGGTGCCGTTGGAGCCTGTACGTTGACCGTGACTGTGGCCGTGGTCGTGCCGCCCGGATTGGTCGCCGAAATCGTGAACTGGTCGGTCCCCGTGTAGAGGGGCTTGGGCGTATAGGTGACCTGACCGAGGCCGGGCCCCGAGACGACGGTTCCGTTGTTCGGGCCCACCACTTCAACCGGGGTCCCGTAGGAATTCACGGGTCCCGTAAAGGCGCTTGTGATCGTCAGGACGCTCGTCGTCACAGTGGGGGTCCCCGGATTGAATGCCGCCGGGAGCGTGATGGGGGGACTCAGGCCCGGTGGATTGGGGGTCGTGATCAGGACCGTAACGGTTTTTGCTGTCGAGACGCCACCTGGGCCGGAGACCGTATAAGTGAAACTGTCGGTGACTTTGTCGATCGGGGCCGAATAGGTCAGTGCGAAAGGGGGCGTGACCGCGGTGATGGTTCCCCCATTGGCCGTCGCCGAAGGCGCCCCGGGGGAACCCAGTCCGGTCGCGATGCCGGCGGGCGGGCCCGGGTTGTCTGCGGCAATCACACCTGCGAGGTTGATGACGTTGCCGGTGGACTGATAGACGAACGGTCCCACGGTCGTGTTGCTGGCCACCGGTACCGGGGCTGCATTGATGTGCACCGTGATCGTGGCCGTCCCGGACACGTTTCCGTTGGGGCTCGTCGCGGTAAACGAAAACGTGTCGTTAACATTGCTCGCCGCAGCCGAAGGCGTGTAGGTGACCGACAGGCCGGCCGGGGCACCTACCGCTCCGTGCGTGGGCGCGGCACCGACGATCGCCACCGACTGCGCGTTACCTCCCGTGAAGGTGAAATTGCCTGCGCTGTTGTAGCCCGAAATGTAGGGCGTCAGATCGATCGTGATCGGCGTATTAAAGCCCGTGGTGACGGCTCCGTTGTGGACGATGGGCGCGACGTAATCGGCGATGTAGTAGGCCACATCTTTCTGGTTCTGCGGTCCATTGGCGGCGCCCGGGCCGATGGCCAGCTGAATCGGCCCGGTCGGCCCGTCATTCATCCCGGTACAGCTGTTCACGTTATAGGGTGCAGGAAGTCCCGGATTCACGCCGGGTCCGCAGTTGGCTGCGTCGGCAACGAGCGTGGGATTGTTCGCGGCGTTGAATATTCCGGTCGGGTTGGTCGCATCCGGCGGGGAGCCGTGGCATCCCGAACAGTCGGGATTGGTGTTGTAGAGCGCGCTCCCGTTGGCGCGGCTGGGCGTTTGCGCGTGCGCCGGCTGCAAGACGGCCAGGAACACGACGGCCAACAGGGCGATCTCGCAAGCCAGTCTTAGCCGACCCCGACGCGTCCCTACGCCCGGCACGGCACGCTTCGCTTCGGAGCCGACCCGAGCGATCTGCACGAAAGTCCCAAGCGTCCACCCCGAACCTGGCATCGAGCCCTCCCTGGGCTATCCTTATTTTGGGGTACTGTCTTGCCGTCTTGCCGGATTCAGGCAAGCGGGGGGCCTTTATAAATACCCGCTTGCGGCCGGAAATTGCGGTAAGTTCTGAAGATTAACCGGCGCACTTGCTCGTTGGCAACATTCGCTGCCTGAAACGAACCGCAGCCGTTGGAATCGTGCACCACCAACTTTGGTGGGGTTGCGCCAGGGTCGATTGCGGGTGTTGGCGAGTGTCCGGGTCGGGTCGGAAGGATTCTGCGACAATCGGGCGGCGCGCACGGCCCGTGCGCTTTTGACTGGACCGAGCGGGGATCGGAATGGAAGTCAATGAACTGGCCGGATGGGCGGCGTTGCTGGGTGCGGCGATCGTGAGCCATCCGGCGCTTGGAGCCGAGAGCGTGCCTGAAAAGCAGAAGGCCTGCGAGGCGACCTGGCGCGTGCGGATCGAAAGTTTTCTCACGCCGTATAGCAAGCCCGACAGGGAGCTGACGACGGTGCGTACCGACTGCCGTATCCGCGCCAATTCCCGGGTCTGCCGTCAAAGCATCGATGAGGACCCCAAGGGATCATCCTGGGCGATCATCGCCGATGAGGAACCAAGCGCGCACTGGTGTGATCCGACGGTTTTTCGCAGCAGCAACGGAACGCCGGGTCGGCCCGTCATTGAAGGCGGTACCTGGGTTTGCACCTGGATCAAGATCGACGACGGTAGAAAGGTCCACTTTCGGCTCGTGAAGGTGCTGCAGGGTCCCTGGGATATTGAGTTTCGAAGTGAATTTTCCACAGATGGCGAGCACTGGACGGTGATGTCGCAGGGCCACGAAACCAAGCTCGCGGGCGCGCCTGAGAAGGTTTCGTAAATGGGGAGTCCAACGGGAGGCGAAATGGAACCACGTCAGCAAGCGCAATACTTGAACTCCGATGACCAGAAGGGCCTGCCTTTCTCTGAGGCCGTGCGCGTCGGAGATCTGCTCTATCTGTCGGGTCAGATTGGTCGGGAGGCCAGCGGACAGCTCGCGCCAGGAGGCATTGCGGCCGAGACGCGCCAGACCCTCGAGAACATTCGCCAGACGCTCGAGCGCCACGGATCGTCGCTCGACCGCGTGATCCGGGCCACCGTGATGCTGGCCGACATGAGCGAGTGGGCAGCGATGAATGCGGTCTACGTCACGTTTTTCCCGGCACACTTGCCGGCTCGTAGCGCCTTTGGCACGAGTGGCTTGGCCCTGGGAGCGCGTGTGGAAATCGAATGCACGGCGCTCGCCTAGCTGCGCGGGGTCACGCTGGGGACGCGTTTGCGACCCGCTGATGGCGGAGCCTCCCTCCTACGTATTGCGGCCTGCCGTCGCAGGCGATGTTGTAGGACTTGAGCAGCTGATCCGGTCTTCGGCGCGCGTGCTGGGCGCAGCGGACTACCGGAGTGAGCAGATCGAGGCCGCCTTGGAGGGGACCTTCGGCGTGGATTCCCGGCTCATCGAGGATGGGACGCTCTGGCTTGCCGAGCGCGGACCCAGGCTTTTGGGGTGCGGCGGCTGGAGTTTTCGTGGCACGCTTTTTGGCGGCGATCGAGTCGCAGGGCGGGATTCGAAGAGGCTGGATCCCAGGCACGATGCCGCCCGGATCCGGGCGTTTTTCGTGGACCCGGAATTTGCTCGGCGCGGCATCGGCCGCTCGCTGCTTTGGCGCTGCGAGTCCGAGGCCCGCGCAGCGGGATTCCGGCGGATGGAACTGATGGCAACGCGCACCGGCCAAGGTCTCTATGCGAGCGAAGGCTACCGGGCATCCCCTCCCCTGGAGCATGCGCTCAATCCGGTTTGCACGATCGAGTTCATCCCCATGGCAAAGGATTTGGCACCCACGGAAGACTTGGGCGCCGTAACGGCCTCGGCCCCAACCGCGCCCGGCTAGGTCGCCGGACCCTGGGTCACCCGCGCCAGGTCGTGGGGGCGCAGCCACTTTGCGAATGCGTCTTGGATTTCTGCTCCGGTCAGCTCGACGTAGTGACGTGCGGCGATGGTGGGTTCGTCCAACGGCAGCTCAAGATCCCACAGTCGGATGATGCCCTGGGCGATGCTTTCCAGGCTCGCCTCCTCCAGCGGGATCTGACGCAGCAACATGGCCTTGGAGCGCTGAAGTTCCGTGGGGGTAACCGGGGTCTTTTGCATGGTCTCGATTTCGTGCACAACGCTTGCGTGAACCTTTTCAACGTTTTTCGGATCGCAGGCATATTGAACAAAGTACACACTGCGACTCTTGCCAAATTCCAGTTCGGAGCCCACGGAATACACCAGCCCGGCATCCTTGCGCAGGTCGCGACTGAGCCGGGTGGAGTAAAAGCCTCCGCCTAGGACATTGTTGCCCAGGCGCAGGGCATACACATCGGCAGACGAGCGCGTCAGGCCCAGGGTCTCAGCCAGTGTGACTTCGTCTTGCACCCGACTCGAATCGGGCACTCCGACGACGCTGGCCACATTGGGGGGTACCGGCGGAAGGGTGGTGTTAGGCTTTGGGCCGCTCGTGCTCCATTGGCCGAAGTATTTCTCGATGACGGCTTGGGCCGCCTCGGGCGTGACATCGCCGATGACGACGATGACCGTCAGATCAGGCCGAAAAGTGTGCTCGCGATAGGTCTTCACGTCATCGAGGGCAACGCTGGCGACCGTCTGGGGCAGGGCATCGCGCAGCGTCGGATCGTCCTTCGGAAACAAGGCCGTTCGAATCGCTCGCCCCGTCAGAAAACCGGGGCTCTTGATACGGCCGGCCAGCGTATCGGACACCTGCTGTCGAACGATTTGGAACGCGTCTTCGGGCAGCGCGGGGGTGAGTTCATTGGCGGCGAGAAGTTCGACGGCCCGCTCGAAATGATCCCTGAGAACGCTCACCTGAAAATCGGTCCCGGCCTGCTCATCGGCGCCGATTTCGTCGAGGGCGCTCTGATAGGCAAGACGATCGAGGTGCTCGGTGCCGTACGTCAGCAGTTGATCCAGTACCTGGGTGAGGCCCTCTTTGCCGACTGGAACCTCCAGTTCGGGCCGATTGCGGATGTGGCCGTAGACCGACACGGTGTGGCTGACCTGCTCAGGCTGGACGATCAGCGTAAGTCCGTTGGCGAGCCGGGTCACGGTGGGATGCAGCACCGAGGGCGGAACGGTTAAGCGAGCAACGGCCGCGTCGGCCCAGGACGGTAGGGCGATGTCCTTCGCCTCTCCAAGATTGATGCTCTCCTGACCGCCAAAGCCCGTGCTTGCGACCGGCCGTCCCGACCCTTGGGGGGTCAGGCGGGCGACGATACTCTGGTTGGGATCAAGGTACTTGCGCGCCACCCGATTCACATCCTCCACCGTCACCTTCTCGATCCGCTCGAGGTCTTCGTCGGGGGAGTCCAGCCCGTCAACCGCCAAGGCATCGGCCCACTCGGAGGCGAGGCCCTCGATCGAATTTTTCTGTAGTTCAGCCGCGCGCCGTTCCTGCAGCTTGGCTGCGTCAACCAGCTCCGCCGGTACGCCCTCCTGGGCGATCTGGGTGAGGATGCGGCGAATCTCGGCTTGGACCGGAGCGGGGTCAGCACTGGCGGGAATCCCGATGGTGACCGTTCCGATAGCGGCCTTGGGCAAGGGGTCGAAGCTAAAGCCGGCGGAGATCGCCTTGCCCTGCGGGACCAGTTGGTAGAGCGCGCCCCGTTGACTGCTGAGCACATCGGATAGGACCTCGAGCGCCGGAAAGTCGGGGCTCTGCAGACCGGGCATGCGCAACGCCATCACTTCCATGGCGAAGGGCAGGTCAGTGGCGAGCGTCATGGACTGGGACGTAAAGGGCTTCAGATCGATCGACGGGCGGCTTGGGAGCGTCTTTTTGGGGATGGAGCCAAACAGTTCCTTGATTTCGTTCAGAGTGGGTTGCAGTTCGACATCGCCTGCGACGATGAGAATGGCATTGTTCGGCGCATACCAGCGGTCGTGAAATTTCTTGAGCATGGCCGCGCTCGTGCGGTCAAACGAAGGACGCGTTCCCAACGCATCGTGAGCATAGGGAGTGCCCTGGAATAGGGCCTCGCGCAAACGCGTGTAGAGCACGTATTGCGGATTGGACAGATCCTGGGCCACCTCCTGCTCGATGGCCCCACGTTCCTGCTGCCAGTCCTTCTGGTTATCGAGTACGCCACGCATGCGCAGGGCCTCGATATGCAGCGCCACATCTAGATCCGCCGAAGGTACCGTGTAGAGGTATTGCGTCACCGTCTGGCGCGTATTGGCATTGAAGCTGCCCCCCATGATGCTGCCAAGATCGGCCAGTTGATCCGCGGTCAGGCCGGGGCTGCCGCGGAACATCATGTGCTCCTGCGCATGAGCCGTTCCGGGAAAGCCCGCGGGCGTCTCGTCAGCACCAACGAGATAGTTCAGGGCCGTCGCAACCACGGGCGCAAGCGTGTTGCGCACGATCACGACGCGCAAGCCGTTCGCGAGCGTCGATCGCAGCACTTCGGTCTCGGGAGCTGTGGCTCCGGCCCCAAGGGCAGGCCAGAAAAGCCAAACAGCCGCAAAGGCCGCAATCTTGCACTTCAGTGCATCAGTCATCTTGGTCGACTCCTCTTATTGTTGCGGGGCGTTGGGCGCTTGGCATCACAGTGGTTTGGTCAGTCCGATGAACACGCCCCGGCGCGCACCCCATTGCGGTGCTCCCACGCCAATACCCGTACCATCGCGAATCTCGTAGACCTTGTCGAAGAGATTGATGAGTGCCAGTCGGACCTCGAATTTGCCCAGGGTCTGCGAATTGCAGTGCTCGAGCGCATCGAGGTTCACCGTCGTGTAAGCGGGAAGGTGATCGGTGTTGGCAAATCCCGAGCGAAGCCCGCTGCCAAACAGCGCGTCCCCTCCTAAGGTCGTCGAGCCCCATCGATAAGAAAGGCCAGCCGAGGCAGTGTACTTCTGATCATGGTCCAGATGGACATAGTTGTTGGCGATATAAGCCAGTTCCGCGGCGCTAAAGTTGTACTGACCGGTCTCGATGTCTTCACCCACCGCATGGGACACGGCGAAATTGGTGTAGGCGGTCCAGTTGCCATTCTTGTAGGTGCCCGTGGCCTCCAAACCGTCGACTTTGCCCCTGGCGTAATTGAACGCCGAGTAGATGAGGGCGTTGCCGAACTGTCCCTCGTCCTGCAGATCGCGCACCGTCCGATAGTAGGCATCGAGGCCGACGGTGAGTTGGGGAGAGAGCTCTTGCGAGACTCCCAGATCGAAGTAGTTCGAGCGTTCCGCCTTCACGGCCGTGTTCACGTTGGTCGGCACCGCTCCGGTGGTATCGACAAACTTTTCGATGGAGGGCGTGCCGATAATTTCGGTGGGCGGAGGCGTGAAGTAGCGAGCATAGCCGGCATGCAGGCGGGTGGTGTTCGAGAGGTCGTAGACGAGACCGAGACGGGGGCTTAATTGCTGCGCGTCGGTGACGGTGTCGGTCTTGTCAAAGCGCGCGCCGTAGTTGACCGTCAGCGCAGGCGTGGGCTGCCATTCGTCCTGCACGTAGAGGCCATAGGTTCCTCCCTCTAGGTGGGTGCTGTCGGCGATGGTAATCGGCTCGTTGCTGGTCTGATTACCGGCCGCGTCGGTCGGGAAGACCTGCGACGAGTCGTTGGCGCCAAAACGCTCATGTTCCAGAAAATAGCCCGCCCGCACGGTGTTGGCGTCATTGAGGCGATAGCTGAAGTCGCCCTGCAGTCCGGTCGATTCGGTCTTGCGCAATATGGTCGCGGCATTGCCGAGGAATACCAGGTCTCCGATCGGATCCGGTTCGTAGTGGACATCGGTATAGCGGTGAAAGAGGGCCACCTGGTAGTCGAGGCGATCGTTGGGGCTCGCCTGATAGGACAAAACCTCGTAGCTGATGGTTTCATCCTGACGCGCGTTCAGGTCCGCCGAATTGACCTCGCCGGCTCCGGCCAGAGAGTAAGCGGGGGTCTGGCCGGGAACATCCGGAATCTCGAAATGATTCAAGGCCGTGCCGACAACGAGATTGATCCGGCTGTTGCTGTCGAGGGTTTTGGAGAGGAAGACGAAGTCGTGTGTCTGCTCGGTGGTGTCGTGCAACGCGTTGCGGCTACTGGTGGGATTCTCGATACCGAGGTCGCTGCGCAGGTACGACGAGCTCACGAAGTAGTTCCAGTCGCCTGAAGAGCCCGCATACTCGAGTGCCCCTTCGGCGTAGCCGTTGGTGCCCGCGGTCACGCTGACGCTTCCACTGTTTTGAAAGGCCGAACCCTTCGTCTGGATGTCGATGATCCCGGCAGTACGGTAGCCGTATTCCGCCGGCAGTGCCCCCGTCAGCAGATTGACCTGACTGGCAAAGCGCGGATCAAAGCTCTGGCCAAATCCCGTGATCGGCTCGGGGATGATGACCCCGTCGATGCGGTATTGAAGATTGGCATGGTCTCCGCGCACGTGCAGCTGCCCGTAGGAGTCCTGCACAACGCCGGGAGCCTGGAGCAGGAGCTGGTTTAAGGGCGTGCTGTCACCCAGGGGCAGCGCGTCGATATCGCTGAGGTTGAAGTGGTAGGCCGAACTCCCCGTCTCAGGCAGGATCTGGTTGCGCGCGTCATCGAGCTTTTTGGTGGTGACATCGATGGTAGGCAGCGTCTGGCTCGCCTGCGAGGGCGCAGCCGTTGGGCCAGGCGAATCCGCTACTCCCGAAGCCGGCGGACTGGGCGCGCCGGCCGGCGCGGCCTGGGCCAACTCGGGGTCCGGGGATTCACCATAGCCAATGGAAGGAAATATGGACGAGATGGCCACTGCCATCGCGCCAAGTGCAAGTCTTGGCATTCAAACCTCTCGTGATTGTTGCAGTCAAGTCACGCCCGGATGGTCGCGGGCGCAAGGACGCGGATCTACGAGAAGCTCGGCGGGGCGCGGCTTAAATAGCCCTGGTGATAGGAGAAGGGCGTCGCGCCCGGAACCCACCTGGCGGGCTCGACATCGTGTCGCTCGGGTGCGAAGCGAGGTGGCAGGGCGCTCGCCATGGTGTGGCCGAGTCCTGCGAAAGCCAGGCACTTGCTGCAGAACTGGTCAGAGGAGTCCGATGCGTCGTGATGCCGCGCGATATCGGCAAGCCCGTGGGCGAGCTCATGCAGCTGCGCCGCCTGCTGGCCTGCAACCAGAGCGAGCGCGAGAAAAATGCGAATCAGCAGGTTTCGAGGGCGCATTCCAGACCGCGAAAGAGGGAATCGCAGCCCCACCGTGCCTCGATTCCAGCGGTGAAGGCGCAGTTGGCTGCGAACGACAGGCCACGCTAATGCCGTCGCTGCTGCGAACGGCCCTAGCACCGAGTCCGCAGCGCGAATCTGATTCCGGTTCGGGCGCGGTCGATCGTGGCCAGGCGTCATCATAGCCGAGTTTGAAGGTGAATCATCCGGACCATGTGGCGCGCGCGCGAGCGCCTCGCTCTTGACGCGGGCACTCCTGACCCCATGTTAGGATCGCACCGCCGGAATCGAAATCGGCCCATCCCAAAGCGGGCAACAATAGGGCATTGCCAGGAGGAATCAGATCATGCTTAAGTTCTTGCTGTGGCTCGTTCTCTTCGTCCTTTGCTGGCCGCTGGCGCTCTTGGCCCTCGTGCTCTATCCGGTGGTCTGGCTGTTGCTGCTGCCGTTTCGCTTGCTGGGAATTGTCGTCGATGGCGTCTTCGAGCTGCTGCGCTCGATCTTCCTCTTGCCGACGGCGCTGCTTCGTCAACGCCGCTAGTGGCGTGAGGCGCTACAGCCCGACCAGGCCGCGTCTTAACGCGACCGCGACAGCCTCGGTTCGGGTGTTCGCGCCAAGCTTGCCGAGAATCTGGCCCACATGAAACTTGGCCGTGTGCTCTGATACGGCCAGCCGCAGAGCCACGCCCTTATTCGAGAGGCCCTGGGCGAGCAGTTCCAGCACTTCAAGTTCGCGTACGGTGAGACGTTCCGCCTCGCCAGGCAAGGGCAGGTTGGGAGGCGAGGCAGCGCTCTGCACGAGTTCAGCCGTCAGCGGCCCGGTGAGCACTGTCAGCCCGGCACTGACGGCCAACAGAGCCGCCCGGATCTCGCGGGCTTCGGCGTGGCGCGACAGCAGTGCGATCCCGCCCAGACGCAGGCTGTCGAGCCATTCCAGAGGCGCACTGTGGCAGAGCAAGACCAGCGGCATACCGCTGGCGCGCACCCTCTGCCAGGGCTCCAGGGTTCCGGGTTCGGGTAGATCGACAACGAGAATCTGAACGTCCTCGCCCAACTCTCCCATTTCACCCTCGTCGGCGACACTGCCCCGCAGTTCAAATCCGCTGGCCGAACGTACTGCTGCCTCGAGTCCGGCTCGAATCAAGGGGGATGGGGCCACGACTCCGACGCCTAACATGGCCTTAGCAGCACCTGCGTGCGGGCCGTTCACCGAATTCGAGTTCCAATTCCAGGAGCTGTCCACCGCGAATGAGCCGAGCGTGCGCTTTTGTACCGGCGCGGCGGCCCAAAAGCGCGCGTTGCAAGTCCTCGTTTTGTTCGACGCGGATTCCCGCGACTTCGACGAGGGTGTCGCCCACGAGCAAGGCGCTTTTTTGGGCGGGACTGCCGGTTCCGATGGAGGTCACGAGTAATCCCGTTGAGCCCGTGATGTGCAGCGACGCAGTCACGCTTTCGACGAGCCGGGCAGGCTGGGTCACGATACCCAGATAGCCACGTACCACGCGACCGTGGGCCAAAAGCTCGTCGACGACGCGGTGCACCGTTTCGCTTGGAATGACAACGCCGAATCCGCGCGAAAGTGCCGAGCTTGCGATACCGAAGAGCTGGCCGGCAGGCGTACCCATCGGGCCTCCGGAGGCGCCCGGATAAAGGCCGCCATCGAGACGGATGAGGCGGTCGATGAGTCCTCCACGCCAGGTCTGCCAGGCACCGCCTGACATCCCCACATAGCCAAAGCTCGCCGAGTGGAGTCCCGAGCCGTCGCGCGCGACCGCAAATACAAAGCTTCCCGTGCGAATCGATCCCGAGCCCGCAGGTTCCACGGACGCGACCAGCTCGTTCTCGCAGCGCAAGACGGCCACGTCGGTGGCGTGGTCGACACCCACGACGGTGGCTTGCATCTCGGTCTGATTGGGGCCCAAAAGCTCCACGGGGCGCTCGGGATGCACCGCGTGGGCCGCCGTGACGACGACCCCGTTGCGCCAGAGCGTGCCCGAGGCTGTACCACGACGGCTCGCGCGCAAGGCCACCGTCGAGGCAGCGATACGCTCGACGGCGTCGGCGATGGGATCGGCGCCCTGAGGCGATT
>JBEKVI010000067.1:0-24832 GCA_049514215.1 Burkholderiaceae bacterium | reverse complement strand
AGCCGTGCAGCCCCTCGTCAGTCAGCGGTGGGACCTTCGCGGATGGCGAAGACTCTTAGAGCGCGTTTGACACGGCAGGTGATCTTTAACCGAGCCTGTGGAACGTGGCAAGAAAAAAGAAGCCCCCTCGAGGAAATGCGGTGAGGGAAGTGGCTTCAGTGGAGTGGCTTCGGTGGAGTGGCTTCAGTGAAGTCGCTTGGGTGAAGTGGTGCGCCGGATACCCTGCGGGAGGGGGCCGCAATTTGAAAGGCTCAAAAGTTCCGCGCGCCGACGTGCGCCCGTCATTGTCCTGGGTCTGCCGGAATGCGGGGCGCAAGCTTCCGGCAGAAAAGGCCTCTACGCGACGCGCTACGAGTCAGCTGCAAAGGTCATCGCCACGCCATTCATGCAGTAGCGCAGGCCCGTCGGCTGGGGGCCGTCATTGAATAAGTGACCGAGGTGTCCTCCACAGCGACTGCAATGGACTTCGGTGCGCGTCATCCCAAACGAGGTGTCCTCGTGCGTCGCAACCGCGTTATCGAGTGGCTTCCAGAAGCTGGGCCAGCCGGTGTGGCTGTCGAATTTGGTCTTCGAGGAAAAAAGCGCCAATGCGCACCCGGCGCACGCGAACGTCCCCGCGCGATGCTCGGAATTCAAAGGGCTCGTAAAAGGCCTCTCGGTGGCCTCCTTGCGCAACACCGCGTATTGGGTGTCGTTCAAAAGGCTGTGCCACTCGGCGTCGGTGTGGACCACGGCGAAGTGTTCGGCCTCGGCCGCCTCGACCGGGGGAACCGACAGGGATCGACGCAGGAGTCCAAACCCGCCCAAAAGCCCGGCCGCCGCTCCGGCTCCGAGAATCATTCGACGTGTGTATTGCATGCTTTCCTCCGAATTCTTCGTTTCAGGTCCCACCAAGGCGATCTGAGAGGCCTCGCCAGATCCTGCGCGCTTCGGCCTCTTTAGCCGCTTTGGATAAGTCGCGCTGCAGGCGGATTCCTTACGGATACGTATTTTGCAGCCAACTGGTTGTGGAGAGCGTCCGGAAGACGTCTCAGCGGCAATTTCTGGGAAGTTCGGGTGAGTCGAGTCGCCGCTTTCGGGCGGGCTCGAAGGCGCGTGACGGGCTGGGTCGTGCTCAGTCTATGAATTACGCGAGAACAGGCCCGACGAGATTCGCCGGGATACGCAATGAGATCAATGCGAGGGCGTTGGAGGGGGCGTCTGCTCCTCCAGGATCGCGTGCGCCACGGCCAGTTCGGCAAGGAGCGCGAAGGGGATGGCAAAGGAGCCTTCGAATCCGTCGTCCGACTTCAGTCTGCAAAGGGCTCCGGGCCAGTTGGACAGTAGACTCAATTCCCACTCGCGCACCGTAAATAGGCCGGTCGCTTCATCGCCTTCTGCCGTGCCGCCTGAGCCTTGCATGTCGTCGGGGGGAAGGCGGTCCTGGCTATTCAGCCATCGCTTGAGCACCCCGGCTGGCAAAACCATCGGCGAGCCCGACTCACCGGCGGCCTGAAGTTGCAGCCGCAGCCGTCGCCGGTCTTCGGATTCCTCGCTCTCATCGATCGTATCGGGGTTGCTCTCAGACATCGACTGCCTCCAGTACGGCCGCCCGTAAACCATCCAAGCGTAATATACCGTAAAACATAACGACCGCCGGGACGGGCGTGATCGCCGCAGCGCTCCCGTCGAACTGTCAAACTGTCTTGGCCATGCGAAGGAGGGACTTTAGGGGGGGTTCGCGTGCGCGGGGAAGATAGAATCGAAAGCGTCCCGATCGGCAGCAGCGCCTTGGCAGAAATGACTGCTTAAGCACCGATGGCGGGGCCCCCGGGGCCTTGCGCGGATCGAGGTGCAGGTCTTCTCTCTAGGGCAGAATGAATCCAGGCGAGCCGCTCATCACCCCACCCCAGGTCAGGGCGCTCCTTTTTGACGCCGACGGGGTGCTCCAGACGACGGGCGCATCCTTTCGTGCGTCCCTGGAGGCGCTGGCCCCGGGCGTGGACCTCGATACGCTCGTGCGCGCGGTCATGCAAGCCGAGCTCGCCTGCCTTCCGGGGCGCGTGGACTTCGCACATTGCGTGGCGCCGGTCTTAAAGCGCTTCGGCCTTGCGGCCTCCCCCGCGGACTTCTTTGCCATCTGGCACGACATCGAACTGGACTATGCCATGCTCAGGGCGATCGCGGAATTCCGCGCCCAGGGCATCGCCTGTTACCTGTGCTCGAACCAGCAGACCTATCGTGCCCGGCACATGTCGCGCGAACTGGGTCTGTCGAATCACTTCGATCGGGAGTTCTATTCCTGCGATGTGGGCGCGGCCAAGCCTTCGGCGAAGTACTTCATGCGCGTTCTGCGCTCCATCGAGTTGCATCCCGAGGAGACCGTCTTCATCGACGATATCGCAGCGAACGTAAATGCGGCAAGCGCGCTTGGCATTCTCGGCGTGCTTTTTCCGAGAAATGCGGGAGCCGAGGTGCTGCACACGCTCCTTCACCCCTATCTGGCCCTGGTCGCCGGCGCAAAACCCGCATAGAGTTCGGCCGCGTTGGCGGCTGCCAGGAAGAACCCGGATCCGTGGCACCATGGCGTCCTTTGGACCTGGACGGAGACGCGCGATGCCAATTCGGATCCTCTTCATTTCTCTGGCGCTTCTATGCGGATGCTTTGCGCCTGGCGCGTTTGCGCAGACGCGCCTGCCCACCATTGCCCCCGAGAATTACGATGCCGAGCAAAAGGCAGCGGCTGCGGAGTTTCTCGAGGCGCGCAAGGCACCGGTGTTCGGACCTTTCGAGCCCCTTATGTACAGTCCAGAGGTCATGACGCGCGCACGCTCCATGGGAGACTATCTGCGCTATCACTCGGCCATCGGCAACAAGTTAAGCGAACTCGTCATTCTCGTGACCGCGCGGGAATGGACCGAGGACTTCGAGTGGTCGATCCACGCTCCGATTGCGCTCAAGATGGGGATCGGAAAAGACACGGTGGATGCGATCGCCGATGGCAGAAGGCCAGAAGCGATGCCTGAAGACGAGCAAGTGGTCTATGACTTTGCCGAAGAGCTCCTGCGCCACAAGCGGGTCTCCGACGTGACTTACGCGCGCGCTGAAAAACGCCTGGGCCGAAAGGGCGTGGTGGATCTGACGGCCATTAGCGGCTACTACAGCATGCTCGCGATGGAGCTGCGCGTGGCCCGCTACCCGCTGCCTGCCGATGCGAAACCGCTACCGAGGCTGCCCGAGTAAACGGCTGCACCGCTCAGACAGCACTCCTAATTCAGACGCTTGGGACTGTCGTCGTTGGCATACCAGTCGACGGTCTTGCCCGAGAGGTTTAGGGTCACGGCGCGCGGCTCGGTGAACTGGTCGAAGGATTCGATTCCGGTCTCGCGACCCACGCCGCTTTGTTTGAAGCCGCCCCACGGGGAGGCCGGATCCAGGCGGTGATGGTCGTTGATCCAGACGATGCCAAAACCGAGCTTGCCTGCCACGCGATGGGCGCGCGCCACATCATTGGTCCAGACGGACGCGGCAAGGCCGAAGCGCGTGCCGTTGGCGATGCGAAGCGCATGGGCCTCGTCGTCGAAGGGGATGACGACCGTCACCGGACCGAACACCTCTTCCTGCGCGATCTCGGAGGCGGGATCGACGTCGTAGAGGGCGGTGGGCTCAAGGAAGAAACCGGGCCCTGCATTGCGCGCCTTTTTTCCTCCGGCGAGAATCTTGGCGCCCGCATCGGTGGCGCGCCCGAGCATGGCCAGAATGCGGGCCTCGGAACGTGCCGAGATGACAGGCCCAAGCTGGGTTCTGGGATCGGCCGGGTCGCCCACACGAATCGATTCGATCTTGGCCTGAAAGCGATCCAGGAAACGGCCGTAGATGCTCTTTTCGACGAGAATGCGCGAACCGCACACGCAGGTCTGGCCCGCGGCGATGAAGGCGGCAAACGCTGCGCCGTTGACGGCGCGCTCGATCTCGAGATCATCGAAGATGAGGACCGCCCCCTTGCCACCCAGTTCCAGTGTGGTCAAGGCGAAGTGCTTCGCGGCCGCCTCCCCGATGGAACGCCCGACCTCGGTTCCTCCGGTGAAGACAATCTTCTTGACCCACGGATGCTGGGCGAGCGCGGCACCGGCCACACGGCCTTCGCCGTTCACGACGTTGACCACGCCGTCGGGAACTCCGGCTTCCTTGAGGAGTTTCACGAGTCGGAGCGTCGTCAACGGAGTCTGCTCGGACGGCTTGATGACGACACTGTTGCCCGTCGCAAGCGCCGGCGCAAGACTCTTCGAGAGGATCATGAGCGGGTGGTTAAACGAGGTCAAAAGCGCGACAACGCCCAGCGGCACCCTTTGCGTATAGCAGAGGTAGTCGCCTTCGATGGGGATCACGGCGCTGCGGCGCGTTAGTGCCAAAGCCGCGAAATAGCGATAGAACTGGGGAAGCCTTGCGATCTGTGCCCGGGTCTCGCTGACCGGGCGGCCGTTGTTTAAGGTCTCGAGCTTGAAAAAAGCCTCGATGTCCGCTTCGAAGAGATCCGCGAAACGGTTCAGAATCCGCGCCCGCTCGGTCATCGGGCAGTCGCGCCAGATGCCGGAGTCGAAGGCCGCCTGGGCGGCTTCGACGGCGCGATCGACGTCGCTTTCGTCGGCTGCCGCGAGCTCGCCGATCGCAGCGCCCGTGGACGGATTCGTGATCGGCAAGGTGAGCCTCGCGCGCCCCTGGACGAACTCGCCTGCGATGAACAAAGGCGCGTCGTAGTGCTCGTGTGATGCGTCTTTCATGCGCAATCCTTAAACCGAAGATCGGGAAGAGGTCTTGGGCAACGCTGCCGGCGTGACGGATCCGACCGGGGCCGCGGCTGCCGCGGCGATCGCCTCGAGCCCCTGCAGGCTCGACTCGATGCCGAGCATGGCCACGACCACGATTTGCGCCACGAGGAGCGCGATCATGAGGGCGAGGACCCCAAAGACGCCGTATTGAGAGTAGAGGGCAACGACCAGAAAGGGAGTGCCGATGGTCGCACCGCGCCCCAAGGTATTGCAGATCCCAGAGCCCCGCAGGCGCACCTCGGTCGGAAAGAGTTCGGGAACATACATCGCAAAAAGAACGGCGACCAGGACATAGATCGGTACGACCAGAAGAAAGCCCAGGAGCGGAAGAAGGAGCGGATCGCGCACGAACGGATAGAGGCTACCGAGTACGGCGGCGGCGATCGAGGCCAGGATGATGATGCGGCGGCGCCCGAGCCGATCGGCGGCGAAAGCGCCCAGTGCCGCGCCGATCGGCGCGCCCAACGACATGACAAGCGCGAAGCGAAACGACTTGGCAATGCTCATGCCTTCGTTGACGAAAAAGGTGGGAAGCCAGGTCACAAAGCCGTAGAGGAGGGTGTTGATCACGATGAGAACGACCGAGCCCAGAAAAAGGCGCGGCAGCATCAGAGGTGTCATGATGGACAAAAGCTTCTGAGGGCCGGCCGTGCGCGGCCCGGCCAGCGGCGCCGGCAGGGGCCCGTTTTCGGCGGTGACTTCGTCTTCGATTTTCTGGATAAGCGCCGAAGCCTCTTCCCGTTTGCCGACCGACTCTAGCCAGCGGGGCGATTCGGGCAAGGCCTTGCGTGCAACCCAGACGACGAGCGCACCCAAGCCGCCTAGAACGAACATGACGCGCCAGCTCATCACCGGCACCAGGAGAAGCCCCAGAAGGGCACTGGCCGGCAGGCCCGTGACGACGAAAGTCGCCATCAAGCCCTGTTGGCGCCCGCGCACCTTGGGCGGCACGAACTCGGCCAGGGTCGCATAACCCACCACGTTCTCGGCGCCCAGTCCCAAGCCCATGAAAAAGCGGCAGACGATGAGAAAACCCATGTTGGGTGCGAAGGCCGCAACCAGGGAGGCAAGCCCGAAGAGCGCGAGATTGACCTGATAGGTCACGCGCCGTCCGAAGCGATCGCCGATGAAACCGGTGCCAAGCGATCCGAGCATCATGCCGAAAAAGGTCATCGAGACGAAGAGCGCGTTTTCGCCCAGTGTCGAAAAGCCGCTTTGGAGTGTCGCACCCAATACGGTCGATGCGATATAGATGTCAAAGCCGTCAAAGAACATCCCGATTCCAATGAGCCACATGATGCGGCGGTGAAATCGCGAGGGCGGCAGACGATCAAGCCTTGCACCCGTATCTAAGACCATGCTGTCTCCAACTTGTGCGTGGGATCGGACCCGATCCCTTCACTCTTATTCGGGGGGCCGCAGGAGCCTGACGCTCGTGGTCGTTAGCATCTCGCCTGCGAGCCTGAAGTTCTGGCCAAGCGATCCTTCTTCCGCCGCCTGAAAGAAGCTCTTGCACTGGCGCGCGCTTTCGGGATCGAGTTTCAAGATGCGATCGATGAGGGCATCGACTTCGCCGCGCAGTGTCGCGGGCTCACACACCCGTGAGATGAGGCCCGCGGCCAGCGCTTCTTCGGGGCTGAAGTCGTCTCCAAAGAGGACGAGCGGAAAGCTCGCCTTGGGCAGGGTGTAGCGCCCGAGATAGGCCATGATCGCAGCCGGCGGCAGGCCCTTTCGCATTTCCGGAAAGGCGAGCCTCGCCGTTGTCGAGACGAACGTGAAATCGCACAGGATGGCCATGCCCAAACCGAAACCCTTGGCGTCGCCCTGGACTTCCGCGACCGTGATGAGAGGGCTCGCCCGAAGGGCCGCTTTAAAGGTGATGAGGCGCGTGACTTCGTCGTGAATGGATGCGGCATCCCTTCCAGCGCGCTCGCGTCCCGTGCAGAATTGGGGGCCAACAGCAGACAGTTTCAGGACCCTCACGCCGGCATTGGTGCTGGCTTTGCACAGGGCATCAAGCATGGCATCCATCATCGAGCCCGAGACTTCGTTACCGCTTTCAGGATGGTTAAAGTGAAAACTGAGAATCCCGTCCTTCTCAGTGATGGTGATCGTCTCGGGAGAAGAAATATGCCTCATAATCAATAGTGTGAGTGATTGTGTATTCAGTGTATACAACTCGATAAGACGCAGTATGAGCCTAACAAATCCTCTTTGACAACCCCCCTGCCTAGCTTAATGACCATGAGCGTACCCGCCAATGCCGAGGACCCGATCGTCGCCATCGCATCCCGCCATCGGGCTGCCCCACGGAATAGCGCCCAGGCGCCCGATGCCCTGTGCGATCTGGTGGTTGTCCCGACCTTGCGCGAGGCGATCGTCGACAACCTTCTGCCTCCGGGAAGCCGGCTCCTCGAAATCCAGCTCGCCAAACAGTTGGGAGTCAGCCGCACCCCGGTCCGGGAGGCCTTCGCCCAACTGGAGCGGGAAGGCTTGGTCACCGTCATTCCCCGCGTTGGCGTTTTCGTGCGCGAAGTGACGCTGCGCGACGTCGATGAAATCTACACCGTGAGAGCCGCACTCGAGGGTCTTGCGGTCGAGCTCGCCGCCCAGAAGATCAACGACGTGGGTCGCGCCCGCCTCGAAGAGGCGGTCGGCGCCATGCGCTCGCGCCTCGATGCGAACGACCCGGTGGGCTACACCGAGGGCTTAGACGCGTTCTATGCGACGGTCATGTCGCTGGCGGACAATACCGTCTTGCACAACACTCATAACAGCCTTCTGTCACCGGTTCGGCGGCTGCGCCGCATCGCGATGTCGCACGAAGGGCGCATGGAGGCCTCCTTTGAGCAGACCGTTCTCATCAAGGATGCCATCGCGGCGGGCGACCCGGCCTGTGTCGCCCTGATGCGTGAGCAACTGGTCAAGGCCTGCAGCGCGGTCAAAAATGCGTTGGGTCAGTAAGCCCCGTTCGGTCTCCAACCGGACGGGTTTCTCGTGAGCGATACTGCGCCGGCTGCAAGGGGGCTCTCGGTCACCGAGCCGCTGCGCCAGGTGTTCGATGAGACCCTCGGTCGCGCGAGCGTGGATGCGCGACTGAAGGGTCGCACGATTCTCGTCGTGGGCGCAGGTCAGAGACCGAGCCCCGATCATCCTCCGCCCCTGGGCAACGGTCGGGCGATTGCGCTTCTGTGCGCCAAAGCGGGTGCCGAAGTCGCCTGCGCCGATCGCGATCGCCTGGCCCTGGATGAAACACTCGCCCGAATCGATGAGTCCGGTGGGCGTGCCCGGGGCTATGTCGTCGACGTCAGCGAGCCTGAAGCGATCGAGCCGGTCGTTCACGCCTGTGTCGCCGAGATGGGCCAGATCGACGGCATGGTGCTGAACGTCGGCATCGGCGGGCCTTTGGGTCTGGCGAACCAGTCGGCCGAGGAGTGGGATGCCGTTTTGGCGGTGAACCTGCGAAGCCCGATGCTCTTTTGCAAGGCGGCGCTACCGCGGATGGCTCCGGGCGGAGCCATCGTTTTCGTGTCCTCGACGGCGAGCATCCGTCCGGGAACCCGCAACCCGTCCTACGATGCCTCCAAAGCGGCGCTGGCGGCGCTCTGCCGTCACGTGGCGCTCGAGGGCGAGCCTTTGGGTATCCGGGCCAATGTGATCGCACCCGGTCCCATCGATACCCCCTTGGGGCGCGAAGCGAGCCGCAACCGTCCGGCCCGGGCGACCCAAAGGCTCGCCTTCGGGCGCGAAGGCACCGCCTGGGAAGTCGCCTACGTGACTCTCTTTCTGCTTTCCCGGGAATCGTCGCTTATCAACGCGCAAGTGATCGTGGCCGACGGCGGCATGACCGGGATGCAGCTGCGCTAGACCAGGTCCGTGTGCGGCGCGCGGCCCGACTGGGCCGGCTTGCACCCGATCTGCATACTTCGAAGGGAAAAGCCCATGCCCCGTATTCCATATCACGACCTCCGAGGTCTTCCCGAAAGTCTTCTCGAGACGATCCGATCGCGACCGCCTTTAAACCTCTACCGGATGCTGCCGCACGCGGTGGGTCTCATGCCGGGCTTCATGCAGATGGGTAAGGCCATTCGCACCGATACCGAGCTCGATCCCAAACTGCGCGAGCTCGTGATCCTGCGCACCGGCGCTCTTCTTCAGGCGAGCTACGAGGTGCACCAGCACCGCAGGGTCGCGGCCCAAGCGGGCGTGGCTCCCGACTGGATCGAGGCTGCCTTAAGGCCCGGGGCCGAGTCTGCGCTTCCGGCGACCGAAGCCCTGCTTTTGCGCCTGACCGACGCAATCGTGCAAAAGCCTCGGGTGCCCGACGAACTCTTCGAGAGCGCGTTAAAGCAGTTCGGCCCCCGTCAGACGAGCGAGATCCTCTTGATCGCGGGTTTCTACATGATGGTCAGCCGCTTTCTCGAAAACACCGGTGTGGAAATCGAAGCCACCCCGGCATTCTGAGTGCAAGGCTTAAAGGGCAGCGCGAGGGCCCTTCAAGCGGCGCAGCACCCCGAAAGCGTTGGCCGCGCTTGGTTCCCGAGCGGCTCTGGATGAACGCCCCGCGCAGCTTTGGCGCGCTCGACTACGGCGCGGCGCTCGGGGTGGTCGTCATTTGGGGGCTGAACTTTGTGGCGATGAAGTTCGCCCTAAAGGACTTCACCGCCTTCCAGCTGGGCGCGGCGCGCTTTTTCGCTGCCGCCTTTCCGCTCGTGTTCCTGGTGAGGCGTCCGAAGCTCGCCTGGGGCTGGTTTCTACTCTATGGGCTTTGCCAGGGTGTGGGCCAGTTTGCGCTCCTCTTTACCGCGCTACGCGTTGGCATGACGGCCTCGCTTGCGTCGGTGTTGATGCAGACCCAGGTCTTCTTTACTGCCATCTTCAGCTTTGTTCTTTTAGGCGAACGCCCGGGCCCTTCGCTGGTAGCCGGTCTCGGGCTGGCCGCGCTTGCCCTGGGCTGTTTCGGGGTGGCTGCCGTCTCGGGGACCACGGGCGATGTGACGCTCGCGGGCCTCGGGTTGAACCTCGGGGGTGCGGCCTTTTGGGGGGCCTCGAACGTCGTGGCACGCAAAGCCCAGCAATCGAGTGCAGCATCGGGAGGTTATGATCCCTTCGCCTTCGTCGTGTGGGCCAGTGCGGTGCCGGTCGTCCCGTTTCTCCTCTTAAGCGCCGTCCTCGATCCGCCGGGAAGTGCCGTGCACTTTCGTGACGTCGCCTGGACCAGTTGGGCGGGCGTGCTCTATCTGGGGTGGCTCGCCACGATTGCCGGTTACGCCTTGTGGACGGGCCTACTCATGCGCCATCCCGCCAACCGGGTCGCCCCGTTTAGCCTTGCGGTTCCCGTGGTGGGACTGGTCGCCGGTGTGGAAGTCCTTCACGAGCACATCAGCGCCTGGCAGTGGGCAGGCATTGTGCTCGTGATGGCGGCGCTGGCCTCGATTTTCCTGCCGCGCCGAAAAACTGGATAAAAGGCTGTCGCCTAAGGCGGCTCCCGGATTTTGATCGCTGCCTGGCATGCGCCCTGCGGCTTAGGCCAAAACGGGCGATCTATTAAGTCCTTCGACTAGGGCAAACCGAGGATGAGCGCGGATGAGGGGAGTTTTGGAGGGATTTTCTGGACTTTCGGGGCCCGAAATGCCGCTTCGCGGGCCCTCTTTGCCGGTTATGAGGGCGCCGCGAGGACGCGGATTTCACGCAAGATGCGCAATTAGGCCGGATTTTCGACCCGGAAAACGCCGTGAAGGGGTGGATCGGGTTATAAATATTGCCAATTGGGGGCGGTTTATGCGCCGTTGTTCCAAGTACGCCACGATTCCTCAAACAATGATGGAGTTGCGCCCTAACATCGGGTCTCATATCGGGAGTATCGTTCGATCGGCGTGGCCCTATCGGTCCGTTTCCGGATCGGAAGGCTGTGCCAGGTCGCTACTCGCCATTTTATGACGACGACTGCCAACGACTACCAACTCGCCTCTCCCGAGGCCGCTCTGGTGGATGATATTCGTGCCTTGAATCGCGAGGCAGAGGATCTGCTGCGCACCAATCCGACCGAGGCAGTCGCGACCGCGCGTCAGGCGATCGAGGAGGCGAGCTTAGGCGGCATCACGGTCACGATCCCGCAGAGCCGGTTCATCGAGGGCATCGGGCTGTCGTTCCTGACGGATTTCGAAGGCTCACGGCAAATCCTGGAGCAGGCGGCCGACGAGGCCACCCGTCTTGGACAAACCGAGATCGCGAACCGCTGCATGAACGGGCTCGCCACCATCTACGAGCGGGTTGGCGACTTCGTGCACGCCTTCCAGATGCTGCACGGGTGCCTGGCGATCGGCCGGGAATCCGGTGACACCATGGCCGAGATCAGGGCCTTGTCGAATCTGGGCAACATCTATGCGGTCATGCGTGACCACGAAAAGGCCCAGGAGCTCTTGCTTGCGGCCTTGGAACTCGCAGAGCCCTTCAAGAATTCCCTCCTCTGGATCATCGTGAGCGCGGCCTACGCCGAGTCGCTCACGGCCTCTGGCCATTACGTCGAGTCCGAAGCGCAATTGGGGCCTTGCATCAGTTTGGCGGAACGCGACGGGCATCGGCTGCACCTCGGATTTCTGCTCAAGATCCATGCCGAAAACCTGATGGCGGCTGACGCACTCCCCGAGACCGACGCGGTGCTCCTGCGTGCCGAGGCGATCGCTCGCGAGATGAAAGACCGCGATCTGGTTTGCGACGTCCTCCTGCGACGCGCCGAACTCGCCTTGCATCAGAAGGATCTCTCGCAGGCCGAGTTGCTTTTGAAGGAAATCGCGCCCTTGGCGAGCGAGATCGGCATTCCGGTCTACGAGAGACGGGCCTTTAGCCTCGAGGCCGCGGTCGCGGCATCCCAGGGCCGGTTTGATCAGGCCTACTGGGCCCTGTGCGGCGAACTGCAGCTGGAACGCTCGCTCGCCGCCGATGCGAGCAGCCGCAAGACCCAGATGCTCCAGGTCGAATTCCAGGTCGAGCAGCACCGCATCGCGGCCGAGGCCGAGCGCGACCGCAGCGCCCAGCTCGATCTCGCCAACCAGAAACTGCACCAGGCCTTGGAACAACTCGAGCACACTGCGTCCCACGATCCTCTCACGGGACTTTTGAATCGCGGCAAATTCAAGGAACTGGCCGACGAATCCCTGCGCCAGGCGGCCATCGTGGGCGAGTGCTGCGCCCTGTGCTTCATCGATCTGGATGAATTCAAGCAGGTCAATGACGAACTGGGTCACGACGCGGGAGATACGCTCTTAATCGAATTCGCCAAGCGCCTGAAGCGCGTCGTGCGCGGGTGCGACCTCGTCGCGCGCTTGGGCGGCGACGAGTTCGTGGTCCTGGTGCGTGAACTCGGCAGTCCGGCCGACGTACAGGAAAACGTCGACAAGATCCGCGCCTCGCTCGACGAGCCCTTCTGGCTTGGACGGATGTGGCAAGCCAAGGCCTCCGTCGGGGTCGCCACCTGTCCTTTGGACGGCAATTCGGTCGAGGATCTCCAACGCTGCGCCGATCGCCTCATGTATCAGGAAAAGCGCGCGAACCTGCGTCGAGGCGACCGCTAGTTCCAGAGATCATCTGCCCAGGCCTCGTCCCGGGCGGGAGCGTTTGCTCGGGGTTGATGCCGGCCCCGGGCAACCCTATAATCGCGCCCTTTGCCCGACGGGGGTGCGATGAGCTTTTGCGCAATCGACTTTGGCACGTCCAACTCCGCAGTCATGGTTCCCCGGGCGGCGACGTCGATTGCGGGCGCATCGGGCATGGCCGGCGGTTCCTTAAGAGCACGAGACCGTGCGCCGGGGAATGGGCGGCTTCTGGATCTGGTCGCCGTCGAAGGCACGGCGTCGACCTTGCCCACGGCGATTTTCTATCACACCGAGGACGGGACCAAGGAATTCGGACGCGCCGCCGTGCAGGCCTATACCATCGGGCACGAAGGGCGCCTTCTGCGCTCCTTGAAAAGCATTCTCGGATCCAAGCTCATCGATGAGTCGACCCACATGGGCGATGGCATCGTGTTGCGCTATATCGATCTCATCGCGGCCTTCATCCGGCACCTCAAGATTCAAGCCGAGCGCACCAGAGGTGAGTCCATCGATGCCGTCGTCCTCGGCCGGCCGGTCCACTTCCATGACGACGATGCGGCAGCCGATGCGGCCGCCGAAAAGGCGCTGGCGCTCGCGGCGCGTGCGGCCGGATTTCGCGAAGTCGCCTTTCAGCTCGAGCCCATCGCAGCCGCGCTCGACTACGAGTCTCAGCTTGAAGACGAGCAACTGGTCTTCATTGCCGATATCGGTGGCGGCACGTCGGACTTCTCGGTCATTCGGGTCGGTCCAAAGCGGGCCCAAAGACTCGACCGCGGCAACGACGTCCTCGCCAACGACGGGGTGCATGTGGCCGGCACCGATTTCGACCAGCGGGTGGAGATGTGGGGAATCCTGCCACTCTTGGGTTATCAGTCGAAGGGACCCACCGGCCGCGAAGTGCCCAGCCGCGTCTACTTCGATCTGGCCACCTGGCATCTCATCAATTCGCTTTATCTTCCGCGCCGCCTGGCGGAGATCGAGGCCATGCGTTACTTCTACGGCGAAGAGAAAATGCACCGCCGTCTCATGCAGACCTTACGACGCCGGCTCGGACACGCACTTCTCGCCCGTGCCGAGGAAGCCAAGATCAAGATTGCCGAGGGCTCGAGCGCACGCATCGAGATGGACGACATCGAGGAAGGATTGCAGGTGAGTCTGACCGGTGAGAGGGTACTGGCGGCCCTGTCGGAGCCGATCGATGCGATCGCGAAGGTGGCCGAGCGCACGGTCAAGCTCGCAGGCATCGCCCCCGAGGAGGTGGGCGCGATCTATTTCACGGGGGGCTCGACCGGACTCGGTTTTCTGGCCGATCGCCTTGCCCGACTTTTTCCCAATGCGCGCCCGGTCTTTGGCAACCGCTTTGCAAGCGTGGTCGCAGGTCTTGGGATCCACGCGCAAAGACTCTACCAATCCGCCTGAGCCGGCATAGATTGGCGAAGAGCAACGCGCATGCTCTGGGCAGTCATGGCAAAAGACTCACCCGAACGCGAAAGACGCGAGTCTTTCGATCGTCCAGGTGAGTAGAGCGTTATCGATCCCGCAAAAGGGAATGCCTAAGAGCGCTTCTAGAGGAACTTGTAAGTCATTGCCAGATAGTAGTAGCGCCCGATCGGATTCGCATAGGTCGGGTCGTAGCCGATCTGGAAAGCCTGGGTGCTATTGGTATAGGGCGGATCGGTATCCAGAAGATTGTTGATCCCCGCGCGGATCACGACATTCTTGATGCCGCTATAAGAGCCCTCGAGGTTGAAGATGGAATAGGATGAGACCCGGCGCGGGGTTCCCGTGACGTTGGACGGAAAGTCGTTGTAGGAAGACTGCCAGCTGTTCGACAGCGTTGCCGACCAGGGTCCATGATCCCAGGTGAGGGCTTCATTGCTTCTCCAGCGCGCGATGATCCCGCCCGTGGTGCTAATCGCGGGGATGTTGCCCTGGGCAATGTTGTTGGTGTAGCTGCCGTCAGGATTTTCGGTATTGAAGCGGTTGTAATACGTGGAATTGAGCGTGAACGTGAGTTTGTCCGCGGTCTCCGCCAGAAAGCGCCATTTGAAGTCGATATCCGCGCCGTTGACTTCGCTACGACCCAGGTTGATATTGGTCTGATTGATCGACACGATCGAGCCGTTGGCGCCGCGGTTGATCAGGTAGCTAAATTCGTTGGCGAGTGCCGCGTTCTGGAGGAAATAGGTATAGGGCACGCCCCCGATGAGAATCGTGTCGCGCAGATTGATCTGGAAGATATCCACTCCAAAGGAGAGATTCTTGTTGGGCTCCCAGATGCCGCCGACGCTTTCCTGGACCGACTTTTCGGGTTTTAGCGCTGAATTTCCTCCCAGGATCGTGGTGAACTGCGTATTGCAATTGCTGGGTCCGCCCGGCACCGGGCACTTCAGCGGGTCACTCGTGTTGGAGACGGTCACATTCTGGATGTTGGGTGCGTAGAGTTCGGTCAACTGGGGTGCACGAAAACCGGAACCGGCTGACGCCCGAAACAGAAATTCGGGCGTGGGCTGCCAGCGAATCGAGGCCTTGGGATTGACGGTATCGCCCACCCCCTCGTAGTTGTCATAGCGCACGGCCAGGTCACCCTCGAGGGTTTTCAGGATCGGAATGACCGACTCGGCAAAAAGGCCCTCAACATAGCGCTGCCGATTCACGGGCAGGTTATCCCCGCCATAGCCGGAGAGGTCACCGATCTGGAGCAATTGACTGGTCTGCAGTTCGTACTTTTCCTCACGCACCTCGCCGCCCACGGCGAGCGTGATGTTTCCTGAGGGAAGGCTATAGATGTCGCGTGAGGCATGGGCATCGAAGCTCGTAATCGAGGTCTGCGAGGTGAATGCGGTCGCGTTGATGATCGTGCTCTGCGCAGCCGCCTGCCCAGCGGGAGCGGTCAGGCCGAAAGGGTTGATAAGACCCTGGTCAAACAGCTGTCCGAAGGCGTTGCTGCTGAAGAAGCCGCTATCGGTTCTTTCGGTGACATTGCTCTGCGTATAAAGAAAGCCCGTGTCGTAATCCCAGCCGGCGAAGGTGCCTTTGGCACCGAGCACGAGCCGGTACAGCTGGCTCTCGTCGGTGAGCTGGCGCTGGCCTGTGATAAAGGTGCGATAGGCCACGTTCAAGGGTTGTCCGGCCAGCCCGTTGGCCGCGGCAAAGGCCGCCGGGTAGTAGGGGCTCGACGGCGGCAGCAGAAGCGTCGAGAAGCCGGTCAGCGAGGTGTAGGGCGCGCCCGTGTCCGGATTGATCACCCCAGGGTATTGAGTGGCGGCGAGCTTGCTGAAGTACGCGTTGTAGGGATCGTTCGCCGGAAGCGCGAAATCTTCGGAGATCGGCGAAGGTTGAATACGCACCTTGGTCGCGGTGTCGTTAAAGCCGAACTGGGCATAGAGTTGGTTGTCGGCATCGACTTTAAAGTGCACGTTGGCGAAAACCGATCCCTTGTCCGACTCCGGGATCAGATCGACGTAGGGCCCCGTGTTGAAGGCACAAATCCCCGGCAGCACACCCGGAGTATTGAAGACCGGATCGACGAAGGAGGGCCCGCAATTGGGGAAATGCGGGTTGGTAAAACCGGTGCCGCCTGGCGTAAAGACATTTGCCGGAAAGGAATTGGTCGATGACGAGCTATTGCCATCGCCATTCCACGAGGTCTTCGAAAAGGGTCGCTGGGCACCCGTCAAAGCCTGTTGGTGCGTGAACGACGCGTCCAGGCTGACGTTAAATCCATCCGTATCCAGATTGCCAAATCCGACGACGGCATTGGTCGACTGGCTGGACGCGCCCCCGTGCTGCGAATCGCCGCCCATGACCGTCACTTCTCCGCCCACATAGTCCTTGCGCAAGATGATGTTAATCACCCCGGCCACGGCATCCGAGCCGTAGATGGCTGACGCCCCGTCCTTTAGAACTTCGATGCGCTCGATGGCGGCCAGGGGCAGACTGCCGATGTCGACCGCGGTGTCGCCCCCGCCATCGGGGATGCCGCCGAAAATCGTCGAACGTCGTCCGTCAATGAGGACCAGTGTGCGTTGCGGACCAAGACCGCGCAACGAAACCGTCTCCACGCTCGACGTGGTGGAACCGGCCGCCGTCGCGCTCACGAAATTGCCGCCGCTTTGGGTGACCGTGATGAGCTTCATCAGGTCTTCGGTGTTCTGCACGCCCGAGCGTTCGATATCCTTGCGCGTGATGATTTCCACCGGAAGCGCCGTTTCCGCATCGATGCGCTTGATCGACGAACCGGTGATCTCAACCCGCTCAACTGTCTGGGGCTGGGTTGGTGGTTGGGTCTGGGACGTATCGGCAGTTTGCGCGGCGGCGGTCGTGCCTGCCAACAATAAGCCTGCTGCACTGGTACCAACCGCGATGCGCTTTCTGCGCGCAAGCTGTGATCTTTTCCCCATGACCTATTCTCCCGAGTGAAGGGAAGCGCAGCGCCGCGACTTCCACGTGAACTGTCAAACTATTCGATCGTTCGAAAAATGTGGGTCACGGTTTGTGATGGAGAACTCTCCTGGCGTCACGGCCCGATGTAAGTCATTGATTGGGGCGAAGTTCCGTTGGAGCGCTGTGAGCCGATCGGGGCTCACCTCGTGTTGTCGCTCACCCACGCCCCATGGCCTGCGGGAACACGCCGTGAGACGACGGTGTCTTGCGGTGACAATTCGCAAGATTCGAGCATGGATTCTGACGGCCCGATTTGAGATGATGCGAGAAGGCGCAAGTCGCCTTCGAGTGGACCTGGGAGAAAACATGCTTGCCCGAAATCTGAAGCCCGCAGGACGCGGCGACGACCCGCTCCAGAGTGCGCAGCCGATTGCGCTTTCGTCGGAGAACCGGCGCATTCTTCTCATCGAAGACAACGTGCGTCTGGCCGAACTGATTCGGGACTACATGGCCGAGCACCAGATCACGATCTCCATTGAAACTGACGGTGCCCGGGCGTTTGCCCGCTATCTCGCCGAAAAGCCGGATGTCGTGATCCTCGACATCATGCTGCCGGGCAAGGATGGATTTCAGATCTGTCGCGAGATTCGCGCCCACGGGCACACGCCGATCCTGATGTTTACCGCGCGCAAGGAAGATATCGACCACGTCCTGGGGCTGGAACTGGGCGCCGACGATTTCGTCTCCAAGCCGCTCGATCCGCGCGTGCTCTTGGCGCGCATCGAAGCCTTGTACCGTCGTAATCTCTGGTCGTCAGCTGCCGGGGCGGGGGAAGTCAGTTTCGAGGTGGGCGACTTCTATTTTGACCGCGCCACGCGCACCGCGACATTCAAGGGCCGGCGCTTGCTTCTGACGGCGACCGAATTCGATCTCTTCTACCTGCTCGGTTCGGCGCGCGGCAAGGTCGTCACGCGCGATCAGATCCAGATTCTTTCCCACGAGCGCAAGTACGAGATCTTCTCGCGCACCGTGGATTCGCGGGTGTGGCGCATCCGTACCAAGCTCATCGAAGCCGGCGCGCCGGCGAGCGTCATCCAGTCGGTCAGAACCGTGGGCTATCTTTTTGCCGCCGGAGAAAGCAGCGCATGATCCGGCAGTTCCTAAAGCTCTATTTGCTCATTGCGATTCCGGTTGCGATTGTGCTCGTGGTTGGAATGTATGCGACCGACCGATTCTTTTTGGCACCGGATTTCACGGAAGTGTCTCGCACCATGGCCTCGACCTGGATGGTTCAGGGCATCAGCGCGCTTCAAAGCCATCCCCAGTCCGAGTGGGTCTCCATGACCGAGACCGCAAGCGAGTTCTACCCCAATCCCCTCGAGGTCGTTCCTCTCGAGAAAGCCCAGCAACTGGCATTGAATCCTGCCGAGCGCGCCCATTTCGAAGCCGGCACGGTGGCGATCATCAAAAGCGGCGAAAAGATGCAGTTCTTCCGGCGCATACCCGATGCGCCTTACTATCTGCAGATCAAGATCCAATTCTGGGACGACAATCTTCTTCACTACCTGAGCCTTTTTCCCCTGTGTGCGCTCGCCGTGGCTCCGGTCCTGTTTCTGTGGTTTCGCTACTTCTGGCGTGACCTGGGCGCGCTTCAGGAAGTCGCCAACAGCATCGGCAAAGGCGAATTCGAAATCGACGCGCAAGCGTCGTCCCTGTCGACTCTCTCGCCCGTGGCGCTCGCGCTTACGCGCATGTCGCACCAGGTGCAGCAGCTCTTGAACGCACAGCGCGAACTGACCGCGGCCGTCGGCCATGAACTGCGCACCCCCATCACACAGCTGGGATTTTCGCTGGCGCTCGTCGAGGGTGCCGCAAGCGGCAATGCCTCAGCGCAAAAGCATATCGAAGGCATGCGCCAGGATCTGGCCGAACTCGATCAGCTGGTCGACGAGCTACTGGTCTATTCGCGCCTGGACCAGGGTCCACCGCTGGATCTGAAGGCGGTGGAGCTGCGGCCCGTGCTGGCCGCGATCGTGGCCGAAGTGAACGCGACTCTGCGCCCCGGTGGCGTTCACGTCCGACTGGTAGGTGTCATCGAAGGCATGGTCCTTTGTGACGCCCATCTCGTCGGACGCGCGATGTCGAATCTGCTGCGCAATGCGGCGCGCTATGCACGTACGCGCGTCGAGATGGGGGTGGAGATCTCCGAGCGGCTGGTCACGATCTACGTCGATGACGACGGCCCCGGAATCCCTGTCGAACGCCGAGAGACCATCTTTGAGCCCTTCGTGCGAGTCGATTCAAGCCGAAGCCGCTCATCGGGGGGCTACGGACTGGGACTGGCCATCGTCCGACGCACGGCGGTGGGTCATGGCGGACGTGCCTGGATGGAGGATGGTCCCCTAGGCGGACTGCGCGCCTGCTTCGCCTGGGAAGGCGTCTGGAACGTGACGCCACAACCCGACCTGGTGGCCTAGGCAAACCGCCAACTTAGGCCGCTTCAGGCGCGGCGGGCACACGCTCGCACCCTGGTCGGGGCCCCCACTTTCTAAAACCGCTTGGTCCTGCCCTGCGTATAAGTTTGCCCGCGCGATCTTGCCTCGCGTCCTGGCAGAAGAGCCCGCTTGCAGTGGCGCATCCAGTCTGAACCTTCCCGCGTACAAGGTTCAAGCCGTGAGACGGCGAGTCCAACGGCTAGGGCATTGCCCCGGCACATTCTTCTCTTCAAAAAAATTGGAGTGTCTATGCACGCGCTAAAAATCGATTCCGGACTTCCGGAGGATCAGTCGGCCCGACGCAACTTCCTGGGTCTCACAGGCAAGGCCACGCTCTCGGTCGCAGCGATCGCGCTTCTGGCCGGGCAGGAAGCGCTGGCCCAAGGAACGTCGGGAACATCGCAGGACGTCTCGATTCTGAACGTCGCATTGGGATTGGAATACGAGGCCATCAACGCCTACCAACTGGGTGCGCAAAGCGGGCTCCTGCAAAAGCCGGTGCTGGATACGGCCGTGTACTTTCAGGGTCAGCACAAGGCCCATCGCGACGCACTGATTGCCACCATTCAGAAGCTGGGCGGCACGCCAGTGGCCGAGAAATCGTCGAGCGACTATGCTCGCCAGCTCCAGGCCGACACCCTGAAGTCGCAGGCCGATGTCCTCGTGCTGGCAACGCGCCTCGAACTTGGGGCCGCCAACGCCTACCTGGGCGTCATCCCCTCGTTCAAGGATCCACAGCTGGCGAAAGTCTCGGGGCGCATCGCCTCTGACGAAGTGTCCCACTACATCGTTCTCATCAGCGCGCAGGGCAAGTCGTTGCCCCCCAACGCGCTTTTCTTCGGAGCCTAGGAGCGACACCCGCGGGCAGCAGCGCCATCGCAGCCCGCGAGTACAGAACCACCGGAGCGATGATGAACACCAGGATCGTCTTGCCATCGTCGCTTGCCCGAGGGATTTGCACCCTGCTTCTTTTTCCCCTCGCGCTTCTGGCCCAGCCGGTGTGTGCCGAAGGCGACGCCGATCGTGGCCAGACCCTCTACGAGAGCCGCTGCATCGCCTGCCACTCGCTCGATGCCAACCGCGTGGGTCCCCTGCATCGGGGGGTTTTCGGGCGGCGCGCCGGCAGTGTGCCCGGTTTTGACTACTCGCTGGCCCTGCGTAACGCAAACGTGGTCTGGAATGACGAGACACTGAATGCGTGGCTCATGGGTCCGGAAGCGTTTCTGCCGGGCCAGAATATGAACTACACTGTCCCCGAGGAAAAAGATCGGGCTGACCTCATCGCATTCCTTAAACGCGAGTCGAGGAAGTAGCCCTAAAGGTCGCGCCGGGGATCGCACGTGACCGGTGCTTCGCGATGCAGCAGGGCATCTTGCGCACGCCCTCATCTGTCGATGAGCGCCCTGCCGACGGTCGACCTGGGACACCACCATGGCAGACGATGCCAAGCGATTCTCCGTCTGGCTTTCCGCCAAGACCTGGCACCACATCATCCGTTTCGTGCGCGTCATCGCGATTCTCATTCCCGTGGTCGCAACGCTCGTCGACATCCCGGTCATCATGCAGCGCCAGTGGGAGCGGCATCCGGCGTGGGGCGGAATCATCGTCTGGCAGGTCTTAGCCGAGCTGGTGTGCCTCGTCTACCTTGCCTTTGACCGGTTTGCGCCTCGCATCCGACAGACCGAGACCGCGATCGAGGTGTTCAGTCTCGTGACCCTGGGGCTCTCAACGGCGTTTGGAATCCTCTTTTGGGAGATCAGCCAGGACATCTCGATCTACGCGCTCGGAAGCGTTTTTGTCGCGTGCGTCGTGTGCACCCGTCGAAAGATCCGAAAGCCCGCGTATTTTGTTTCGATGGCCGTCCTCGTTGGTTACTTCTACTTTCGAACCGATAGCGCGTTTGCGGTGGAGACCGTGATTGCCAATCCGATTTGCGTGGCGATCGTGTGCATGAAGCTCGATGAATTCGTCTACTCCCAAAACGAGGCCATTTTCCGGGAAAAAATCCAGGTCGAAGTCGAGCGCGAGCGCGCTGACAAGGTCCTCTACAACGTGCTTCCGGCGGCGATCGCTGACGAACTCAAGGAGCACCAGGTCGTCAAAGCCGTGAAGTTCGAGAACCTGGGTGTGCTTTTCGCCGACATCGTCGGGTTCACGACCTTCTCGAGAAGCATTCCGCCCGATGCGCTGGTGTTCATTTTGAACCAGATCTTCTCGGCGTTTGACGCCTTGGTGGCGGAACTGAGACTGGAGAAGATCAAGACCATCGGCGATGCTTATATGGCCGTCTCCACCGAGAAGGCAGATGACCTCGCGCTTCTCGCGATCCGCATGATCGCGGCCATGCGGGCCTACAACCAATCCAATGGGACATCGTTTCAGCTGCGCATCGGGCTGCACGTGGGACCGGCTGTCGCGGGCGTCATCGGCGTGAGCCGATTCCTCTACGACGTCTGGGGCGATACGGTCAATGTCGCAAGTCGCATGGAATCCACGGGTGAGCCGGACCGCATCCATGTGAGCGAATCCGTGCGCGAGGCGCTTGGCGGATCGTTTCGTTTTGAGGCGCGCGGCAACAGGGAGATCAAGGGCCGCGGCAGCATGGAGACCTTCTTTCTCATGGCGCCCCTCGCCTAGGAAGGCTCCTTCAGCCCGCGGATGGCAACCCGGGCCTTCGGGCGGGACAGAGTCTGCGCGGCGCTAGCCGTTGGCCACGCTGCGCTTCATGAGGGCGGAGTGGTCCTCGAGCGCGTCGATCAGCTCAACCAGCGTTAACGGCTTGGAATCCAGGTACCCCTGGAAGTAGTTGCAGCCCTTGCGGGCCAGAAGGCTCAACTGCTCCTCGGTCTCCACGCCCTCGGCGATGACCTCAAGACCGAGCGAATGACTCATCGCGATGATCGCTGCGGCAATCGCGGCATCGTCGGAGTCGGTCAGGATATCCTCGACGAAGGAGCTATCGATCTTGACCGAGTCAAACGGGAATCGCTTGAGGTAGGCGAGCGACGAGTAACCGGTGCCAAAATCGTCCACCGAGAGCTGCACACCCAGTTCCTTGAGCTCGAAAATCGTGGCGCGCGCTTCCTCTGGATGCTCCATCATGGCGCTCTCGGTGAGTTCCAGATGGAAGTGATCGGGGTCGATCCGATGGCGCACGAGCGCCTTGTCGACGGCGTCGACCAGCTGCGCTCCCTGGAACTGGCGCGAGCTGATGTTGACCGCGATGAAAAGCCTCCGGTCGACCTTCTTGTTGAGCTCGGCCAAGGCGCCCGCGGCCGCATTCAAGACCCACTCGCCCAGTTCGGAGACCAAGCCCATGTCCTCGGCCACGCCCACGAATTCGCGTGCGGCGAGCTGCCCGAAGGTCGGGTGATTCCAGCGCAAGAGGGCTTCCACGCCCACGGGGCGGCGCGTGACGACATCGACGATCGGCTGGTAGAGCTGCACCATCTCCCCGCGTGCCAAGGCGGTCTGCAACCCCACTTCGAGTTCGAGCCTGCGTCGTGCCGCGCTGTCGCTATGCGGGTGGAAGAACTTGAACTGGTCGCGTCCGGCGCTTTTGGCCTGGTACATGGCGATATCGGCGTTTTTCAGGAGACTTTCCCCGTCCTCGCCGTCGCCCGGATACATCGCGATGCCAATCGATACGGTGACCCGATAGAGCATGCCTGCGGTCAGTTCGATCGAGTGCTTGAGCTCGTTGCGAAGACGACCGGCGACTTCGGACACATACTCGCTGGAGTCGGCGTCGTGCAAGAGCACGCACATCTCGTCGCCCCCCATGCGTGCGACCAGGTCCGCCTCGCGCACGGTCGCGCGCAGCCGATCGGCAACCGTCTCGAGCAGGCGGTCGCCCGCATCGTGGCCTAAGGTATCGTTGACATTCTTAAAGCGGTCGACGTCGATGAAAAGGATGGCAAAGGGCTTGCGCTGGCCGTCAGGCCGACTGAGGAGTGCGTGGAGTGCATCCTTTAGAGCGAGACGGTTCGGCAGTCCCGTCAGTTCGTCGTGCCGCGCGATATAGGCTGCGTGATCCTCGGCCACGCGCCGCTCGGTGACATCGAGCGTGAGGACATAGACGCCGTCCACGCTCCCGTCGGGCGCATAGCGCGGCATGTAGGTGATGTTCAGCCACGTGGGCGTGGGCTTGGAGCGCACCGTGAACTGGTAGTCGTGCGCAAAACTCTCGCCGCGCAGCGCGCGGTGCAGACGCGGGATGAGGGTGGCCGCATGATGCCGCCCCAGGACCTCTTCGACGGGGCGCCCGATCATGCTCTCGGGTTTGAAACCCAGCCAGCGTTCGTAGTTCTTGTTCACGAAGCGGTAGGTCAGCGTATGGTCGACGTAGGCGATGAGTGCGGGAATGTTGTCGGTGACCGTGCGTAGATCCTCCTCGCTCTTGCGCAAGAGGGCCTGCGAGGCGGCGAGATTCTGGTACGGCAGCCGGACCGCATAAACGAAAATCGCGCGATAGATCCGAACGAACCCGAGCACCTTCAGGACGTGGCCCACGAGAAGGTTGGCGTCGCTGACATGGGTCATCTGGGTAAAGCACAGATCGCCCAACGCCATGAGGGCGGCGGCTTCGGAGAGCGCGAGTGCGTCGAATTCGCTCTCGTTGAACATGCGCAACTGAAACAGGATCGCCGAGATCGCAAACAGGACCACGAGCCCGCTTTGGGAGAGCACCTTGCCCAAGGGCATGACGCCTTCTTGAATGTTGGCAAAGGGTACGACATCCGGGTGGTAGAGGACGAGCCACACGATCACGGCACAGTAGAGAAGGACCGCGATGAGGTAGGGCAGGGGCTGAAGCGGTCTCTTCCACGCGCGCCAGGGCAGAAGGGCCACCGCCAGAAGCGCCAGGGCCACAAGGACGCGGGCGTAGAAGTAGAGAACGAACGCCTTGCCAAATCCATTGTGCGTGACGAGATCGGGCATGCCCACAAATGCCAGGCTATGGAAGACGTCGAGGATCGCTGCGCCCAGCGCTGCCAATCCGATAATCAGTAGCGCGCGCGGCTGCTCTGGATTGAAGGTGTTCCAGCACACGCCAAAGACCAGCCCGCACAAGACGATGGAGATGGTCTCGAGAAAGAGGTGCCATTGCGCGGTGTTCAGACCAAAAAGGATGACCGGAAAGCGCACGGCCCCGGTCCAGACGAGCGCGACCACCAGAAAAGCCAGGCCGATGCGAATCCCGCTTTGGCGGTAGCGTCGCATCAATGCTGACTCCTGACTTGAGTCGTTCGTATCCCTACTCAACAATCACGCCTCGCTGTTTTTATTCAGATGCGGTCGGCCCTGCACCGGATGGGGCGTCAAGCTTCATCACGGAGGTGCTGCTTCCGCCAGCCTGGTTATGCTCACAAGAACCGGGAGGCGACGTCGTGGGTCGCGATCCAGTGCGGGCTGCAGAAACGTTATGATGCGAGAGATATTTCGGGTTTGGCAAGGAATGGCCGCAGAAAATAAAAATATGTCGGCATTGACGCAATACTGCCTTGTCATCTCGATGGCAAATGGTTATGGAATGAGAATGTTTTGA
>JBEKVI010000066.1:0-25219 GCA_049514215.1 Burkholderiaceae bacterium | reverse complement strand
AGGGCAACCGCGATGTCCTCTGCCCGTTTGGGGACGAACACGCCGACCGGGATGATCTGGTAGATCGACGCATCGGTGGCATAGCGCCCGCACGAGGCCGGATCGAAGAGAACCTCTCCTTCGGTCTGCGCCTTCAAAAGGCGACCCATGCGGTCACTCACTTCGTTGCGTGCGGCAACGGGCGTGCCTACCTTGCGAGAGCGATCGTCGGGCATCGAGAGTTAGCCTGCGACGGCGCGCGGATACAACTCGCCCGCCCGCATGAGATCTAAGATGGTGTCGCGCTTGTTGTTCAGGTGCGCCATGAGAATCGAGCGCAGCCCCGCCGCGTCGCGGGCTTCCAAGGCCTCGATCATGAGATCGTGATCGCGGATCGCCCTTTGCCACTTGGTTTCGTTTTGGTTGGTGCGAAAGCGCAGTGCCTGGACGCGGGCGTTGATGGATTTGTAGGCGGTCGTGAGGACCGGATTGCGGGCGGACTCGTTGATGAGTTCGTGAATGTGCGCGTTCAGACGGTAATAGCCTGAAAGATCGCGGCGGACATAGCACGCCTTCATTTCGTGATGCAGCGCGGTCAACTCGGTGCGCTCTGCCGTGCTGATCCTCTGGGCGGCCAGTTCCCCGGCCATCGCCTCGAGCGTGGCCAGAACCTCGAAGCTGTGGAGCACGTCTGATTCAGTCAGACTGACCGCAACGGCCCCCCGGTTGGGGACCAGATCGACCAGTCCCTCGGCCGCAAGCAACTTGATTGCCTCGCGCAACGGAGTTCGCGAGACGCCGAGCTTTTCGCAAAGCGCGCGCTCGTTCAACTTCTCGCCTGGCGCAATGGCACCCTCCACGAGCTGGCTTCTCAGGCGCTGCGCGACTTGATCATGCAGGGCCGGGCGGGCAATTTCGAGCACTTCGCTCACACGTTAACCCCCAAGTTTGCATTCTAAATGCAAAATGATACCGAATTTCAGGGTATTCTCCTCCTTATTCGGTCGATTCTGCATTTTGCATGCAAAACAGGCCTTTTGAAAGGATGCTCCGATGCCCCAACTCGACTTCCATCCGAGCGGTCGCCACTTCCTTGAGATTCCCGGTCCGAGTCCCGTTCCCGATCGGATCTTGCGCGCGATTAGTCTGCCGACGATCGATCATCGGGGTCCGGAATTTGGCGCGCTGGGAAGGGACGTTCTTTCCCGCATCCGAGCGGTCTTTAAGACCCAGCATCCGGTCGTGATCTACCCTGCATCGGGCACCGGTGCTTGGGAGGCGGCGCTGTCCAATACGCTAAGCCCGCAGGATCACGTGCTGATGTACGAAACCGGCCATTTTGCTGCCTTGTGGAACCGTCTTGCGCAGCGCTTGGGGCTATCAACTGAGGTACTGTCCTACAGCGGCCCAGACGAGCGCCTTCCCGGTGCCGGCGGATGGAGGCGCGGCGTCCATGCCGAGCTCATCGAAGAACGCCTCCATAAGGATCCGGAACACCGGATCAAGGCCGTGTGTGTGGTCCACAACGAGACTTCCACTGGGGCGACTTCCGATATCGCCGCCGTTCGTCACGCCATCGATGCGGCAAGGCACCCGGCATTGCTCTTGGTCGATAGCATTTCCGGGCTGGCCAGCGCCGACTTCCGTCACGACGAATGGGGGGTCGACGTGACCATCAGCGGATCGCAGAAGGGCCTGATGCTGCCGCCGGGCTTGGGCTTTAACGCCGTTTCTCCGCGCGCCCTCGATGCCGCGAAACGCGCGCGCCTGCCTAAAGCCTATTGGGCCTGGGACGAGATTGTGGAGATGAACAAGGAGGGCTATTGGCCCTCGACGCCCAATACGAATCTGCTCTACGGATTAAGCGAGTCGCTCGACATGCTCCTAGGCGAAGGCCTCGAGAACGTATTCGCCCGCCATGCGCGATGGGGTGCAGGGGTCAGGGCGGCCGTCGAGGCTTGGGGGCTTGGGATCCAGTGTGTCGAGCCGAGCGCCTATTCGCCGGTCCTAACCGGTGTCTTGATGCCCGACGGTGTCGATGCTGATCGGGTGCGTCGCCTGATCTACGAGCGCTTTGACATGTCGCTGGGCACCGGGCTTGGAAAACTGAAGGCCCGGATGTTTCGCATTGGTCATCTGGGAGATACCAATGATCTGACGCTTTTGGCGGCGCTCGCCGGTTGCGAGATGGGGCTTGGGCTTTGCGATGTGAAGTTGGTCAAAAGCGGAGTCGCAGCGGCGATGGACTACTTCGCCAACCATCCACAGAGCTCGGCCCTGAAGAAGGCGGCATGAGCCAGGGCGCATTATGCGCCATCGATAAGACTGGTCGCAGGCGCTAGCCCGCCGGCAAGATAACCGCGGTCGCACTTGGGATGCGGCCCAGACACGGAGACGCTCGATGAAGGTTTTTCGCGCAAGCTTGGTGGTCCTCGCGCTCCTTTGCCTCATGTACTTCATCACCTATCTCGACCGGGTGAACGTCAGCACCGCCGCCGACGGTTTTGGACGGGAATTCGGTCTGAACAAAACCCAGATCGGTCTGGTCTTTTCTGCCTTCGCCTATCCCTATCTGATCTTTCAGATCATCGGAGGTTGGGTGAGCGACCGCTTCGGAGCGCGACGTACCCTCATCGCCTGCGGCGCCGTGTGGGCTGTCGCCACCGCCTTGACTGGTTTTTCGGTCGGACTCATTTCGCTGCTCATCGCGCGCCTTTTGCTCGGACTAGGTGAAGGCGCCACGTTCCCGGCCGCGACGGCGGCGATGTCGCGCTGGGTTGCCAAGGAAAAGCGCGGCTTCGCGCAGGGTGTCACGCACGCGGCCGCCCGTATCGGCAACGCCGTCGCGCCCTGGGCCATCGTGTTGCTGATGAGCGCCTACGGCTGGCGGCAATCGTTCTACGCCTGCGCCGTACTCAGCTTCCTGTGGGTACTGCTTTGGGCGCTGACCTTCACCGAGCACCCCAAGGACCATCCCCGCATCACTGCCGAAGAACTGGCGCGTCTGCCCGAAGTGCGGACCGCACCCCGCAAGGCACCCTGGAAGCGGCTCTTCTCTCGCATGCTTCCGGTGACGATCGTCTATTTTTGCTACGGCTGGACGCTTTGGCTCTTCTTAAGCTGGATCCCGCAGTACTTTCTGCACAGCTATAACCTCGACCTGAAGAAGTCGGCCCTTTTTGCTTCGAGCGTCTTTTTTGCCGGAGTGATCGGCGACACTCTGGGAGGCATCGTCACCGACCGGATCTATCGTCTTACGGGCAGCTTGCGCCGCGCGCGCAGTCAGATGGTGGCGGTATGTATGGGACTAACACTTCTGGCGCTTTTGCCGCTGCTTTTCAATCACGAACTCTACATCTCCCTCATCTGCCTGTCGGCGGGGTTTTTCTTCGCGGAGATGACCATTGGGCCGATGTGGGCCATTCCCATGGACATCGCGCCCGAGTTTTCCGGAACGGCCAGCGGCATGATGAACACCGGCTCGGCCCTTGCGGCAATCCTAAGCCCGGTGGTCTCGGGCGCCGTGATTGATGCCTTTGGAAACTGGGAATGGCCCTTTCTCGGAAGCATGCTGCTGATGGCACTGGGAGCAATTCTCGCGGGCCGCATGCAGCCAGCCAGCCGCTTCGAGGATGAGACCCCAGAGAGGCCTTCCGTAAAGGTCGCACCGGCGAAGCCCCTTCTGTAGCGCAACCCTCCGTCTTGGAACCAGGGCTTGCACACCAAGGCCGCGGGCGCGCAGAGTCCGGTTGGGCTTGACTAAACATTAGTAGATGCTAATATAAGACATGGCTAAAACTCGCGCGGCCGTAGCTGCACTTTCGGCCCTTTCGGATGAAACGCGCAGAACCCTCGTCGAAGCCCTGCGTTCGGGGCCTCTGACCGTCGGAGAGCTGGCTGCGCGCGTCACGGTGACGCAGTCGGCGGTCTCGCAGCACTTGCAGATATTAAGAGGGGCCAAGCTGGTCGTCGAAGAGCGAGCCGGAACGCGGCACTACTATCGACTCAAGGCCAAGACGCTCGGTGAGCTACGCCTTTATGTCGACGGGCTTTGGGAGGACGCGTTGGGCGCGTTTACCGAGTCTGGCGACTCGGACAAACAGCGCTAGGCGGAGGCCAAGATGACGAAATCGACTAGGCGCGGCGCCGATATCCTGGCATTTTCGGTGCCGCCGGTACACAAAGTCGTGGTCGTCACGGTCTCGAGGGAGAAAGCGTTCGAGCGCTTCACCCGCGACCTGCAGCGATGGTGGCCCAAGGAGCGACACTCGATCGGACAAGAACAGACCGTCTTCGTTGGCATGGAGTGTCATCTGGGGGGACGGATTTTCGAGCGATTGGCCGATGGATCCGAGCACGTCTGGGGGACGATCGTCGCCTGGAATCCACCCGAAGGGCTCAGTTATACGTGGCACCCCGGCCGCTCACCGGACAAGGCGCAAGAAATCCGTGTGGGCTTCGAGGCTTTGCCCGAAGGGGGCACACGCGTCGAGCTCGTTCATCTCGGATGGGAGACTTTAGGCGAGCAGGCCTTGGCGGCGCGCGACGAGTACGACAAGGGATGGGAACTGGTCTTCGTGCACTGCTACACGCAGTCCTTACGCGGAAGTGAAATCTAAATCCTGGCCACGGCCGCGATGAAATCAGCGCCCTTTCTGGCGAAGTCGGCCCGAGAAGGCCCCCAGCTCTAAGCCCGCCAAGGAGATTCCCCTGTGCCCCGCCACCTCTTGGTCGTCATGCATCACCCCGGTCCGCGCTGGCGAGCTGGCGTTGCCGCCTTCGAGCAACCCGGTATCGAGGCGCACGTGGATCACTATCGAAAGCTCTACGAGCAGGGCAAACTCCAGATGGGCGGGCCCTTCCTCGATGCCCGAGGCGGCGGCATGATGGTTGCCACCGAAGCGATCACGGAAGCCGATCTGGCGCATTTCGCTGCCCTTGACCCGGCCGTGCAGGACGGTCTATTGACCTACGAAGTCCGACCCTGGTTGTTGGGAATGGAGCGTTAAGGCCTTTAGGCCTCGAGCACTTTTTCCAAACGATCGAATCCCCACTGGGCCGGATCCTCCGGGCCGATGATCCGATCCTTGCAGCTCGGATGACCCAGATCGATCGTCTCAATCGCCACTGGCTCCTTGTTTTTGATCGAAAAAAACGCACGCACGATCGGTCGGCTTAACGACGAGGATCCCGAGCGCAGCACGATGGCCAGTCGACCCGATTCCAGTGCGACGAGCGAGCCGACCGGAAAGATGCCGACCGTAGCGATGAATTGCCTGAATATGACTTCGTCAAAATGCCCTTTCCATTGCGCCATGCGCCGAATCGCAATCGCCGGATCCCACCCCTCCTTGTAGGGCCGGTTGGACGTAATGGCGTCGTAGACGTCGCACACCGCCCCCATGCGAGCCAAAACCGGGATGTCCGAGCCCGAGAGTTGATCGGGATAGCCGCCTCCATTCACCTTTTCGTGGTGATGAAGAACGACATCCCTGGAAGGTCCGGTCACAAAGGGCTGTTGCAGGAGGAGCTCGTATCCAAATCGCGGGTGTTTTTTGATGACCTCGAACTCCTGTGGATCGAGGGCTCCGGGCTTGAGGAGGATGTCCTGATCGACGAGGGCCTTGCCAAGGTCGTGCAGGAGGCCGCCTATGCTGGCGTTGCGCGCCTGGTCGATTTCGAGCTCCAACTGGCGCGCCAGCGCCGCCATGAGCCCGCACACGGCCACCGAGTGCAAGTAGGTGTAGTTGTCGTGATTCTTAAGCCGGGCGACACTCAGAAAAGCGCCTGGAATCTCTTCGACGGCAAGCGTAATCTCATCGACCAAGGGCAGCACGTCCTGCTCGGTGATGGCCCGGCCCGTGCGCACGGAGTCGAACATGGAAGCCACTTCCTGCCGGGCGTCGATACATAATTTGCGGGCGCGAATCAAGTCATCGGCGAACGCGCTTACGCGCCGCACGACCGGAGGCGCCGCAGGAAGCTCCACCTCTTGAACGATTTTTCCCGGCGCCTCGAAAGGCGCCGTTGGAGGTGCTGGAGGCGCCGGCGGGGGCATGACGTCGCTTCCGGGCGGCGGGGCAAGCCCCCGGGACGTATCGATCCAGACCTCGTCGATTCGTGCTGCTTTTAGCACTACAACGACTTGGGGATCATCGAGGACCGTGCCGGGTCTCCAGATCGGGTGATCAAACCAGGCCGCGTCAACTCCGACGACATACATGCCGACCTGCAATTCAGACGTTCTTATTTTCCGCTTCATGGGCAACTGGACCGCTCCAAGGGCCCATTCTAGCGTGCCAGCCCAAAGACCCCCGCTGCCGCCCGGGTTCAGAATGCTTCGGCTGTGCTAGCCTAAAAGCCTACGGCAGTGAAATGGGGCCCAGATGAATTCGAACACCGACCTGCCGCTGGAGTCGGAGATGCCAGCGGCCGTGAATGAAGACAGAGAACGTGCGCGCGCATGGGGCCAAACCCACGTGCTTAAGTTCGGTAACCGCAAAGTCATCAGCCACGGCGTGCCCAGGGTCATCTGGCACGATATCTACCACTACGCAATGACGGCGAGCTGGCCGCAGTTTTTTGCGGTGGTGGCTTCGTTGTTTCTTGCGCTGAACACCCTTTTTGCCACGCTCTTCATGCAGGGCCAAGACCCGATCGCGAATATCTCGCCCCAGGGATTTTGGGGTGCTTTCTTCTTCAGCGTGGAGACTCTCGCTACGGTGGGTTACGGTGACATGCATCCCCAGACTTACTTTGGCCATGCGATCGCCACGGTCGAAATCTTCATCGGGATGAGCTTCATTGCTTTGTTCACCGGCATCATGTTCGCGCGCTTTTCGCGTCCGCGGGCGCGCATTCTTTTCGCTGATCACGCCGTGGTCGGTCCGGTCGAGGGTCACCAGACACTGGTCATTCGTGCTGCAAACGCCCGGCAGAACGTCATCGTAGACGCATCGGCCCGGCTGCGTCTGATTCGCGCCGAGGTCACCCGCGAAGGACGAACGATGCGCAAGGTGCACGATCTGATTCTCGTTCGCGACCAGCACCCCATGTTTCTGTTGGGCTGGACGATCATGCACATCATTGACGAGAAGAGCCCGCTCTACGGAGCGACTCGCGAGAGTCTGGCAGCAACGGATTCCGCGCTCATTTTGACCATCAACGGCGTCGATGAGACCACCAGTCAGACCATGCTGTCGCGCTACAACTATGCGGGCGCGGAAATTCGCTGGAACCATGCCTACGAAGACCTTCTGTTTACCGACGAAAACGGAGTCGATCACGTCGACTACACCCGTATTCATTCCTCCCGGGCGATCTAGATCCGCTCCGATCGCGCCCATCCACGCGGCCTTGGTGGGGTCGTCGGTCCGTCGGCGCTGGCTTGACCCGGCCAGGATGACGGGGCCTTGAAAATGACAAGTCATCGTTAAGGCCGGGATCATACGGATTGAATTTGCCAAAAATAGCATGACGAAAACCTCAAAATCCACGTAGCATTACAGCCCCACGGTACCGGATATGGCTGGAGCTGCCAGATGAATGCAATAAAGAAGGTTCGCAAGTATCTGATTGCGAACCCGAAGACCGAATCGTCGCGAATTCTGGGGGACCTTGTAGCGGCGTTAGGCGACGAAAAGCCCTATCAGCTGGCCCGCCTCTACCAACTCGACTACGAGACTTTCCAACTCGCCATTGCCCTCTTGGAGGATTGGCGCCTGGACCGCTACTACGCCTCGCGGCTGAAGCTGTTCGATACCGCTCATCTCGAAGTGCTGACCAAATCCAGTCCCGAGAAATAAGCCCGCACAGGCGGCCTCAACCGGGGGCCCTCTTCCCTTTTTAGCGTTCGTCGAATATTGCGTGCCCAGGTCAAAGCTTGGGTCGTGAGCCCTCGGGTCCTCCCCGAAACGCGCGCGATCCATCCGGCGCGGGGTGATGTCCGTTAATCGGCCGGATGGTCCGATATTCGGCAATCAGATAGCATTCGAGTCGGCGGCCTTTGGAGCGCAACGGCAGCCGCTGGGCAGATCGGGAGGAGCCAAATGCAGACGCACAGGACCCAGGTTGGGATTGTTGGAGCGGGCCCGGCCGGCCTTTTACTGGCTCATCTTCTCCACCGGCAAGGCATCGCCTCCGTGGTGCTTGAGCTCAAGAGCCGCCAGTACGTCCAGGAGCGAATTCGCGCCGGCGTCTTGGAGCACGGCACGGTCGATCTGCTCAATCAGGCCGGGGTCGGTGCGCGCATGATGGCCCAGGGACTTCCCCACGAGGGAATCGAGCTCTTGTTCGATGGCAAGCGTCACCGGATCGATCTGAGCGCCTTAACTGGCGGGCGCCGCATCATGGTTTACGGCCAGCACGAAGTCGTGAAGGATTTGATTGCCGCGCGCGAGAGCGCAGGTGCCCCGATTCTCTATGAGGTCGAGGACCTGAACGTGGCGGACATTCAGACCGAACATCCGAAGATTCGGTGCCGGCACGCAGGCGAGGAGATCGAGTGGACCTGCGATTTCATCGCCGGCTGCGATGGTTTCCACGGTGTCTGCCGCGACGCCATACCTGCAGCCGCCCAGAAGACCTTCGAGCGGGTCTATCCCTTCGCCTGGCTGGGGATTCTCGTGAAGGCGCCGCCCGCAAGCGACGAATTGATTTACGCGAGCCACGAGTCGGGTTTTGCACTGTTCTCGATGCGGTCCACCGAAATCACGCGCCTGTATCTGCAGTGCACTCCCGACGATGATCTTGCCCGTTGGCCAGATGAGCGCATCTGGGACGAACTCGATAAGCGTTTGGCCTGCGATGACGGCTGGCAACCGCACCAAGGGGAGATCATGCAAAAAAGCATCACCCCGATGCGCAGCTTCGTTTGCGAAACCATGCAGACGGGCCGACTTTTTCTCGCTGGGGATGCCGCTCACATCGTGCCGCCGACCGGCGCCAAGGGTATGAATCTGGCGGTTTCGGATATCCGATACCTGTCGCGCGCCCTCGTGGACTTTTACGCGCAACGCGGCGAGTCCGGGCTCAGAAGCTACTCCGAGACGTGCCTAAAGAGGATCTGGCGCGCCGAGCACTTTTCGTGGTGGATGACTTCGATGCTGCATCGTTTTGCCGATCATTCTCCCTTTGAGCAACGTATCCAGTCGGCAGAGCTCGCCTATTTCGCGACTTCGCGTGCCGGATCGACCGCCATTGCAGAAAACTATGTCGGCCTTCCGTGGACTGACTAGCGCGCCTCGGATCCGGACTCAAACAGGGGAATCTGTCGGGCGGAACTGGCCGGGGTGATGCGCGCCCCCACGCCCAGAAGTCGCACGGGTCGCTTGACCCGCGCAAATCCCGTAGCCAGCAGTTCGCTAAAACGGCTGAAATCCAGTTCAGTGGCGGTCCGTTCCACGGTCGTCTTTCGAAAATCGTCGAATCGAATCTTCACGAAAATGCGATCGATCGCCTCGGAGGGTTCGAGCTTTTGCGCAGCAGACTGCAGTCTTGCGACGAGCTCGCAAAGCTCCGTCTCGCACGCAGCCAAATCGAGCAGGTCATGCACGTACGTCTCTTCGACGCTGAGCGATTTGCGCTCCCGGCTCGGACTCACAGCCCTTGGATCGATCCCTTGGGCGAGCTCGAAAAGGCGATCTCCCAGAATGCCCACCAGCGCCCGCAACTCCAGCCGCGAGCGCCTTCGCACGTCTCCGCAATCGACGAGCCCGTGCGCCCGGAGTTTTGCCGCAGTGACCGCCCCCACGCCGAAGAGTTTTTCGACCGGCAGTCCGGCGACAAACTCCGCCACGGCCTCGGGTTCGATGACAAACAGGCCGTCGGGTTTTTGCCAGGCGCTTGCGATTTTGGCCAGAAATTTGTTGGGCGCGACGCCCGCTGAGACGGTGATGCCCACATGGGCCCGAACGCGTTCCTTGATCTCGCGCGCCATGAGCGTGGCACTGCCCCTGCAATGTGCAGCACCGGTGACGTCGAGAAACGCTTCGTCCAGCGAGAGGGGCTCAACGAGTTCGGTGTAGCTGCGATAGATGGCAAAGATCTCGCGCGCAGCCATCCGGTACTTTTCCATTGCCGGCCGGATGATCACCAGATCCGGGCAGCGGCGGAGGGCCTGCGACATTGGCATGGCACTGCGCACGCCCGTCGCTCGCGCCTCGTAGTTGCAGCTGGCGACAACACCGCGCTGGTCGGGTCGGCCGCCTACGGCGACGGGTTTGCCGCGCAGCATCGGTTGATCCCGGGTTTCGATCGCCGCGTAGAAACAGTCACAGTCGCTGTGGATGATCTTGCGCTGTGTCCCTTGGGGTTCCCGCTCCATGACCGTGTCGGGTCCTGCCTGACGAACAAAGCTTGAGCATAGCGCAAGCTTTGAGACCTCGTGATCGCGCGCTCTGCCTAGGTTTTGGCCCGCCTCAATTCGAGACGAGAGTGGCGCGGACAAATTGCGCAAACTCCGGGCTCGGATTGCGCAAAACAGACCACGGGTGAGCAGGGAATCGGACAAGCTCTTTCGCGATGCATGGTTGGTCGAATGTCTACTCATCGCTCGTGGAGCTTCACATGGAACAGTCCGACCCTGAGATCGACTCGCAGGCTGCCCAAAGCACCCTGCCCGGGCCGGATCTGCCGGAGAGAGCCGCGCTTGCCTTTGGCGAAGTGTCGGACCCTGGCGCGTTTTTAAAAGCCCCCGCCTTCGAGGCGGGGACGCTTCTCGGGCTCATTGTGGAACAGGGCGAGGATGTCCATCGGGCGTTGCGTCGCGCCCTGCGCGCCGCGGAGATGGTTGATGTGCTCGAAGATCGCGCGCAGGCAGGGGCGCTGTATCGGGCGATTGCCACCTTGCATGCGCTTCTCGGACACCATGAGGATGCGAACGAGTGGGTCGGCCGGACACTGCGTGCCACCGGCGCTCAAAACGTTCGCGAAGAACTGAGTCGAACCGACACGATGCGAACCGCCTTAAGCCATCTCGCCGGGGACATGGTGGGCGCGATCCGGCTGGCCAACAACGCCCTGGGTCGCCACTCCCGACGGGTGGGCGACCCGTGCCGCAATCTGCTGTTGGCGCTCTTGGGGCAGTCCTATCTCCAGCTCGGTCAGATCTCCAAGGCAAGTCAGTGTGCCGCCGCGATCGTCAAGGGCGGTTCGTTGTCCGAGAGCGATCCGGGAGCCAGCCTGGGTCTTCTTCTGCAGGGTGATCTCGTCCTGCGTCGGGCCCTGGTGGCTCTTCCCTTGTTTCGGGGGGAGCTTTTGTGCGGCAACGAAGCCGACTCCGAAGGCGTCGATCGGCCGGCGCGATCTCGAATGGCTCATGCGGCCTACCAGGTCGCCTTCGAGCACTCTTACCGGTTTGGCCTTTTCAGGGAAATGGCGATCGCCGGCATGGCCCGGGCCAGGCTCCTGCTCAACCCGAGGCAGTCCGATTTTGACCAATTGGTTAAGCATCTGCACGCGATGGACGCGCGTGGCTTGATCTACGAGCGCGACCGAACACGCCTGAACCTCGCTGTGCTTTATCTCGTGCACGATGGCGCCAGAGAGGCTCGCAATTGGCTTGCGCCTCTCGCGCAGACTGCCCTCATGCGACCGGGTACACTTTTGGAATACGACGTCCTGTTTTGCGCGGCGCTCGCTGCCGCACGCTCCGGCGATGCGCGCCAGGGACTCGCGTACTTGAGCGAATATAACGCGCGCATCCGCGCGCAGAATCTGACTCGCGTAAGCCTGCCTCCCCCGAACATTGACCCGGCAGGACCGAGACGGCCCTATCCGGCCGTGGAGCGGCGCGGCCGCGCGCGCGACGAAAACGCCCTTGTCGAACGGGTTGCAGCGCTGGTGCGCGAACATCCGGGTGCGCCCACCCATAGTTCCGACCTCGCCGCCATGGAAGGCATCTCCAGGCGCAGCCTGGAGTACAAGTTACGTCGCGCTACCGGAAAGAGCCCGCGCGAGTTCGTCACCGCGATTCGACTCGAACTGGCGCACGCGGCTTTGAAGAACGAACCAGCAAACGATGCCGAAACACTGACCGCTCTTGCGATGTCCCTCGGCTTTCGCAGCTATCGCTCCTTCACCCAAGCCTATCGCAAAGCGTTTGGATCGTATCCTGCTCAGGCGGCGCAAGAGGCCAACGTGGTCGTCCCGGATGCACCGGCCTAGAAACAGACTACCTAGCGGCGGGCCTCGAACTGCAGCATGCGGTCCTCGACCGCTTCGGCGAATTTGAGCTCATTGCCGTCCAGATCCCAAACGCACACCTCCTTGACGTAGCATTCCCGCTCGATCGGAGGCTCGACTCGAATGCCCCGCTCCTTCAGGTCCCGATAGAACGCTTCCGTGCTGGCCACGCGCAGAAAGCAGTGGGCTTTCGGATAGGGGTTCGGTCCGTCTCCAAGGCTGAGATGGATCTCCGCGCCGTCGCGCCGCAAGATGGCATAGCGCGTGAACTGAATAACGTTTTCAAAGCCCAGGCGAGCGTAGAAGGCGATCGATGCCGACAGGTCGGTGCAACCGAGGATGGGTGCGGCGTCAAGGATGGTGGGTCTCATGGGCTATTGACAAGCGGGGTCATGTCGGGGCCGCTACGCGCTCGAAATGGTGGACCCGTGGAGGTGGATCATAGAAATGATGCAAGAGCGTGCGCCAGCGCTGGTAGGCCGGAGAACCGCGAAATCCGACGGTATGGGCTTCCAGGGTCTGCCATTCTACGAGTAGGACGTAGTCCAGTTCATTTTCGATGCAACGCTCAAGGCGGTGAGAAACGTAGCCGGGCGACTGTTCGAGGATGGAGGCCGCGCTCGCGAATGCCGCCTCAAATAAAGCCGTCTGCCCGTCACGCACGTGCAACTGCGCGATTTCGAGAATCACTCCATTCTCCCCGCGCATCTTGCGCAGTCCGAAGTGTACGCAATCGCTTGACGGTTGTGAATGGCAGGCAGCTCGAAAGCCCAGGCGACAGGCCTGTTCTGTCGGACACCGCAAGCCCGGCCATTAACGAGGAGACGCACCGGCTTGCGGTTGTCCCGTGGACCTGGCCTTCGGCGGCGCAGGCTCTAGAAGCGCGCGGCAGTTGGCGTCCTCACCTGGCCCTGTCTCCAGAAGCGGGACCAGCGCTGCAAGCGGGTTAAGTATCCCCAAGGCGACGGCGCCCCCGACGTGGGCGGCGACCACGCCCTTATCGATCTCATAGTCCGCATGCTTGAACGAACCATAGAATCGGATCGGTGCGCGCAAAGAAAAGATGCCTGGGTCCTTGGGTTGCGGCTTTAAGACCACGTCGAATTTTTCGTCGCGCAAATCGAGCGTCCCACTGCCCTCAGTGCGGGTCTGCTCGGTGTCGAGCACCAGGGCCTTGGACCGACCGATACCGTGGTCGAATTCGAAGTCGGCCGCGCCACAGCGCACAGCGATCGTCTTGTCGCCGGTCACCAGGAGATCCAGCACCTTGCCCCCATTCAGTCCGACGGCCGCATCGGCAAGGTTGGAAATCTTGCCACCCGAAAGTGCGACCCGAGCATAGCCCGACGCATTAGCCAGGGTGTGCGCGATCGAATCGCCTTGCCCCTCGAGTTCTAGACGGCCCCCGATCTTTCCTCCGCTGGTGGAAAACGGCGGTCGGTCGGGAATGAAACGGGCCAGATCGAGGCCGCGTGCATCGATGTCAGCGCGGTTGGCCATCGGCAGGCTGCGCGCATCGAGCACGAGGTGGCCGATGATATGACCCCCGGCCAAGCCAAGATCGACCGGATCCATATGCAGCAGACCGTCTTCCAAATGCGTCTGGAAGTGCAGGCTGTCGAACAGGGGCCCACCGCCTCTGATCCTGTCGGCCGCGAAGCGGACATCGGCATCGAGCACCTTCATCCTTTGCGGATCGACCGTTCCGATCGGCAAGAGCCGGTCCGCATTTTCCGGGTCATGACGATCGCTGTTGGCCGCATGCTCTGAGGCGGCCGCCTGGGTACGCGTTCCGAGCGCCGCCTCCACGCTCGGGGCGCCTGAACCCGACTGCGTCTGGACGCCCAGCAAAGGTCCAAGATCGGTCAGATTCAGGTTCTGGGTGCGCAGATCCAGACGCAGCTTGGGCCGGGGTTCGATAGAAAGATAAGTTCCGTCTCCGGCAATGTCGGTCGAACCGATCGTTCCGTGGAAGTTCCCGTAGCGGTACGTGGTGCCGCGAAAATCGAGGTGGCCGTCAACCGCGTAAGCAGGCGAGGCGGGCAGAGGCAACAAAAGGAACGGATAGAGATTGGCCAGCGAGGCGCCCCGGATCTTCAGCTCAGCATCGATCGCCGAGACGTCGGCAAGGTCCGCGATGGTTCCATCAACGTCCAAGCGCGTCTTGCCGAAGCGGACCATCCCCAAGACGGGAAAGCTCGCGTCGCTATGCTGGAAAGTCAGAAGCGAAGTGGTGAGCGCCTCGCCTGCAAAAGGGGCATCCCTAAAGCGACCGTCGAATCTGAGCCGGGTCTGGAAACGCGGATCTTCGCTCTTGAGCTCGCCGGAACTGTTGCGCCCCACGTCGGAGACGTGCAGCTCCAGCCGCTCATTCTGATCGATGTAGGTGATTGTGCCGCCGTTAACCGCAAGCGACTGGATCATCAACTTACTCGGGGAGCGATCGTTGGGGTCGGCCAGGAGCCAGTTCTTGCGCCCGTCGCTCGTGCGTTCCAAACTGACGTTGGCATCGACAATGGAGAGCACCGGAATGACGGGACGGCCTTTCCAAAGGCTCGCGAGCGAGACCTGAAACTGCAGCGTCTTGACGGAAGCCATGGGCTCCCGGCTCGACCACGGCGCATTCTGGAAGTAGAGGTTGCGCATGGTGATGGTCGGCGAGAGCCCCAGTCGTACGTCGAGATCGTCGATGCTAAAACGGCGGTGCGTCTTCTCCGAGACGTAGCGCTCCATGGAGGGACGTAGCCAATTCCAATCGAAAACGGCGATAAAAATCGCGACCAGTGCAACCCCGCAGAGGATCGCAGCAAGGATGCGCAGCGGCCGATGCGCGCGGCGCGCGACGGGGGATTCGAGGGGATGTGGGAGCGTGTGATCGGACGTTTTGGGCCTCCGGACATCGTCTAAGGCCGCTGTCTGACTGAGCTAGCCGGGACCATTGACGATCCGACCCGCACAAAAAGACAGCCGCTAGACCCTCGTCCGCAAGCGTTATGCCGAAACTCGCTCTATCAAGATACTTACCGGCCTTCGGGCACGCAGGTTGCTGAAGAACACTGCGCTGGGATCCCCTTTTCTGGAGAGACACTGATGAAGCCGCCTTTAGCCCAAACGAGCCGTCCCCGATCCGCCCCTTTGGGAAAGACCGACATCGCTGCGGCGGCGGGCCCCCTGCCGAATGTCTCCGACCAGCGCGAAGCTCTCGCCTCGGAGGACCATGATGACCGGCGCTTGCGCTTGGCCCTGCTGATTCGCGGCGAGACCCGGCTCGACGACTAAGTAAACGCATCATTCCAGCCGAAGGCCCGAGAGCGCGCCTCTGACGTCAATCGAGGCCGTAACGGGTCATGTCTTTCACGTGGGCTCTTTAGAGGGGGATTGCGCGCTCGGGAATTCCGGGGGGCGGCGTGCCCTCAGGGAGGCGATCCCTTCCCGCACGTCCGGACCCGAGAAGCCCAGGAATTCCAGAGCCAGCGACGCATCGAAGCTGGGCCCGGCCAGACGCAGCCAATTGTTCAGGCTGTACTTGGTCCAGCGTAGAGACGATTGCGATCCCGCAGCCAAGCGCTGGGCGATGCGAAGGGCTTCGTCGAAGAGTTCAGCGTCATCGACACAGCGCGAAACCAGACCAATGCGCTCGGCTTCCTCGCCGCTGATTTCGTCGCACAACAAGAGGTAGTACTTGGACTTGGCCATCCCACAGAGCAACGGCCAGACAATGGCGGCGTGGTCTCCGGCGGCAACGCCCAACCGGGTGTGGCCGTCGATGATGCGCGCGCTGCGCGCGGCAATCGAGATGTCGGCAAGCAGTCCCGCGACCAATCCGGCTCCCACTGCAGGGCCGTGCATGGCGGAGACGACGATCTTCGAGCAATTGATGATGTTATAGACGAGGTCGCGTGCTTCCTTCAGTACCCGGGCGCGCACTTCGAAGTCGTTAGCCATCGACTCCACCAAGTCGAGGCTTCCTCCCCCTGAAAATCCCTTTCCCGATCCGCGGATGATGGCCACCGAGGTCATGGGGTCGGCGTCGATATCGCGCCAGATGTCGGCTAGTTCGGCGTGCATGGTCGCATTGGCTACAGGCAGGCTGCTCTCGGCGCCCATGAGAACTTCCAGGACCTGTGCGCAAGGCCGAGTGATCTTGAGGGTTTGGTAGCGTTGGTAGTCCATCCTCAGTCCTTTCCGAAACAAGGTTCGGGAGATTCGACGCTGTGCATCGCGGTGGGGTCTGCTGAAATGAAACGTGCGGTTGGTAGGCGGCATTCGAACCGCACAAACAGTTCCGCATTGTAGGCGCCCGAACCGGGCAAGAGAGGCGGTGGGGCCAAGACCGGATGACGCGCCACAGCGCCCGGCCGCCTTAAGGCCTCACCCCGTCCCGGAGCCTATGATGCTCGGGGCTCAGGGACGAAACGGCCAATGCCGGCACCATGCCGGCAAAAAGGGTGGAGGTTGTGGTCTATCGACCTCGTCCGAAAGGCGACACCAGGATGCCGTAGGCCGAACTCGGAGCGTTGCTGTCCTGAATGGCGGCCGGCAGCTCCGGTACTGCACTCACTTCAGCCCACTGCCGGCGTAAACGCCACGGACCCAGATACCAACGTGCTTCCCGTACTCCAAACCAACGATGTGCGAATTTCATGAGACACCTCGCTTTCACCCGAGGGCGGTGACGAACACCGTCCTTGGGCGCAATTCCGGACGCGGCCGTCGTCGACGAGCCGCTCCGGCAGTCCGACCGTTCCTCACGGCGCGTACGCGCCTGAGGTCGAGTTCAGAAAAAGGAAGGTGTGAGATGCTTCGGATTGGCCAAGAGGGAAGGGCTTGTCTTGCAAACCTCGCTTGGCCATCTGATCACACCGTCCCGCCGATTTAGCGAGACGGTGCAGGGAAAGTGAACCGTGCCTTGCGTCTCGCTGTTTACATCGCGAAATAGACTCGCCTAGGGCAACTGTCCATTAGACTTTCCGGTTGTTAAGGAGATTTCATTGTGCCATTGACGACCCCGGTGTCAAGCTTCTTTGGCGTTCTCGCGCACGATTGTGGTGAACTTGATGTCGGCTCTTTCAACTCCAACTAGATGCTAGGCCGGCGTCGGAGAAAGGCGCACGGGAGGGACCGTGGCGCAGCGTCGTTTGTCCGGCTAAGTCGCGTGCTCTCATGACCCTCTCCGCTAAAACTGGCCTCTCGCTCACCGATACGGCCGCGCTTCGCACCATCGCGGTCTACGAGGTCGTGAAGGCCGCCGTCGTGGTGTCAGCCGGGTTTGCGAGCATTTTCCTGTTGCGCCACGACCTGCAAAACGCCGCCGGTCACGTGCTAAGGCACCTACACGTGGATCCCGCCAGTCGCTTGTCTTTGGCGATTCTCGAGATGGCACTTCGCATCCAGTCGTTTGACGTGCGCTGGATCGTGTTGGGCTCGCTCGTCTACGCGGTGGTGCGCCTGTCTGAATCGTACGGACTTTGGATGGGCAAAGCCTGGGGGGAATGGATTGGTGCGCTTTCGGGAGCGATCTATCTGCCCATCGAAATTCGCGAGGTGCTCGTGAGGCTCAACGGTCTGCACCTCGCGTTCCTGTTGGGCAATCTTGCAATCGTGCTCTATCTTTGCTGGCACCTGTGGAGACGCAACGAGGCCAAAAAGAGGGGCGAATCCGCGGCACTGCCGCCGGTGGCGGCTGAATCTGCTAGCGCCGTCGAGAAAGTCAGCCTGCCGGAGTAGGAGTGCGTCCTTGCCCCTTCTGAAGGTTTTCTCGGCCCGGAGCCGATGCAGCGTGCGAGCCGGCCCCCATGCCGGCGTCTTTTTGGCCTCGTTGCGGGGCAGCGCCGGATACCGCACGAGCGCGCAGGCGCTTCTGGCTGCCGCGTGGCTCGCCGTGGCGCTGGGCTGCGCGTCGGTCTCTGCTCCCCGGATCGAAGGGGGCGAGCTCGTCCACGTCAAGCTCATCGCCTTCAACGACTTTCACGGCTATCTCCAGGCGCCAGGCACTCCACTTTCGGCCGTGGACCCTGGGCGTCCTGGCCAGAGCATCGCCGTGCCCACCGGGGGCGTCGCGGAGATGGCCACGCTGGTCAAGACGCTGGCCGCGGAAAATCCCAACCACATCGTCGTGGGGGCGGGCGACATGGTCGGGGCCTCTCCCCTCATTTCGGGACTGTTTCTTGACGAGCCCTCCATCGAAGCACTGAATGCCTTGGGCCTTGAGATCACGTCAGTGGGCAATCACGAATTCGATCGGGGCGTCAGAGAGCTCTTGCGAAAGCAATTCGGCGGTTGCGAGATCACCACCTCCACACCTCCCTGCCAGGCGGGCCACGGGTTCGCCGGTGCGAGATTCCACTACCTGGCCGCCAATGTGATCGACCGTGCAACGGGTGAGCCGATCCTGCCCGCCTATGAGATCCGGCGCTTTCAGGGGCAACCCATCGGTTTCATCGGCGTGACGCTCAAAGGGACGGCCAGGATCGTGTCTCCCGCCGGGATCGCAGGGGTGCGTTTCGAAGACGAGGCAACGAGCGTCAATGCGATCGTCGAATTGCTGCGCAAGCAGGACGTACATAGCTTTGTGCTCCTCATCCATCAGGGAGCGGAAAGTCCGGGCGGCCCCTTGAATGGCTCGCGCTGCGATCACTTCGCAGGCGATATCGTGCCGATTCTCGAGCGGCTTGATCCGGACATCTCGGTGGTCGTCTCCGGGCACACGCACCAAGCTTACGTCTGTACCTACAAAGGCTTTCTCGTGACGAGCGCCGCGTCGTTTAGCCGCCTTGTGACCGACATCGACCTCAGCATCGATGCCCACAGCGGGCGCGTGACGGCGAAGTCCGCCGTCAACCGCGTCGTGGCCAGCGCCAGTGCTCCCGGCACGGCCGCCGCGCTCGCCTATCCCGGGCTCACTCCGGATGCGACGGTGGCCGCGCTCGTTGACCAATATGCGCTATTGGTCCGTCCGCTCGCGGAGCGACCCGTAGGGCGGATTGAGGGCGTGCTTTCGCGATCGAACGCCGGCGGCTCCGAGAGTCCCTTGGGAGATGTCGTTGCGGACGCGCAATGGGCGGCAACCCGCGCTAGCGCCGGTGCTCAACTTGCGCTCACCAATCCAGGCGGAATCCGAACGGATCTGCAGTCCGGCAACGGCGGCACGGTCAGTTACGGGGCGGTCTTTGCGGCCCAGCCCTTCGGCAACGCGCTCGTCACCCTGACCCTTACCGGTAGACAGCTAAAAGCCTTGCTCGAGCAGCAATGGAGCGCCCATCCTGAAAGACCCCTCTTCTTGCAGGTGTCGGATTCCTTCAGCTATGCCTTTGACGCGCGCCGCCCCATGGGCGATCGCGTCATCGCCGATAGCGTTCGGATTGGCGGCGAGCCGGTGGTCGCAGACCACGACTACCGCGTGACGGTGAACAGCTTTCTGGCCGATGGGGGCGACGGATTCTCGCTGCTCCTCGCAGGCCGGGACTCCGTGGTCGGGCCCCAGGATGCCGAGGCCTTGGAGACTTACCTGCGAACCCATTCGCCGCTGGCGGTGCCTTCGCTAGGACGGATCCGGCAGCAACGCTAGCGAGTGCCGCGGGCGAAGCGTGCGGGACCGGCAGCTCCGTTAGGGAACGAGAAGCAGGGAGCGGGAGCTTAGCAACTGCTGTTTGAGCGCGAAGTCGAAAAGCGCGATTTGCTCTTGCATCGCTTCGCGCATGACGCTCGCGGCATCCGCGGGAGCGAGTGTGACGTAGGCGTCGGCTTCGCCCGCCTCGTAGAAGATCTCCATGCCCGCGCGGCGGGCGATGCGCATCATGGCGCGGTTTTGCGTGAGGCAGTGCATGAACAGCGTCGAGATGCCCAGATTGCGCGCATGCGTCGAGGCGCGGACGAACAGAGCCGTGCCGATCCCTCGGCCACGCGCCGATTCCGCCACGGACAGGCCGAACTCGGCCACGCTCGCACGAGCGTCCTCGCCGGCTTCTGGATCAGCCTCGGGGGAATTGGGTGCGAAGTGGCCCGCAGCGCACAGGCTTAGATCGTCCTCGAATACGCCAAAGACGGTCGCCTTGTCAAAGTCGATCCCAGCGACGTAGCCGGCGATGATCTCGTCGGACAAGGGGTTGCCAAAACGCAGGTAGCGATCGCTCGGGCCCAGTTCCAAGAGATGGGCGAGCAAGAGAGGTCGCTCGCTTTCGCTTAGCTCCTTGATGGGAACGGCAAGCGCGCGTGCGGCATCGAAGCGGTTCCGGATTCGCTCGTCTAGTGTCATGGTGGTCGGCTCCTAAATGGTGCAGTGCAATAGATTACCTTGGAGACGGCACCAATGACAGAGTTCCTTTGATTTTCGGATGGGTGTAGTTCCCCACATTATATGAAAGAGGGCGTCGCCGAACCGCGGCGACTCCGCATCCGACACTTCGCAGGGGACAGCCTGGATCGAGCTAGAAGTGAGCGAACACTTTTATCACGAGACCGTCTTTAAGCGGCCACGGTGTCCGGTAGGACCCGCGCTGAGGCCGGCGCGTGTTGCGCCTCCAAGCGCGCCAGCGCTTGATCGATGGCCGATAGGGCATCCCCGATTTGCTCGGCCGTGATGACCAGAGGAGGTGCGAAACGCACAACAGTCGCATGGGTATCCTTGGAGAGGATGCCGTGTTGCAGCAAGATCTCGCAAGCTTCGCGCGCGTTGGCATACCTTGCGTCCAGTTCAACGCCCCACAGCAAGCCCCGACCGCGAACCTCCTTGATCAATGGGCTCTTGAGCTTGCGAAGCCCAGTTCCGAGAACCTCCCCAAGCAAAGCCGCTCGCCCGGCGAGATCGTCTTCGACTAAGAGCTGCAGTGCAGCTCGCCCCACCGCCGCGCCTAGGGCATTGCCTCCAAACGTACTGCCATGGTCGCCCGGGGTAAAGACATCCATGACCTCGGCTCGGGCAAGAAAGGCGGACACGGGAAGCAAGCCACCTCCCAATGCTTTGCCGAGCGTCATTGCGTCGGGTTTGACCCCTTCGTGCTCGCAGGCCAGGACCCGTCCGGTTCGACCCAGACCGGTCTGGACTTCATCGACGATCAAAAGCACATTGTGTCGTTTGCAAATCGCTGCACACTCGGCCAGATAGCCGACCGGCGGCACGATGATGCCGGCTTCGCCCTGAATGGGCTCCACTAGAAAGGCCGCCGTGCATGGGGTAATCGCCTCTTCAAGCGCCCGCGCATTGCCGAAAGGTACCCGGCGAAAGCCCGGGGTGAAGGGTCCGAATCCATCCTGGTACTGGCTTTCCGAGGAAAACCCCACAATCGTCGTCGTACGCCCGGCAAAGTTACCGTCGCAGACGATGATCTCCGCGCGGCCCGCCTCGACCTTCTTGACTTTGTAGGCCCATTTGCGCGCTGCCTTGATCGCGGTTTCGACGGCTTCGGCTCCGGTGTTCATGGGCAGGGCCTTGGCAAACCCCGTCAATTCGCACAACTGCTTCAAGAAGGGGCCGAGCTGGTCGGTATAAAAGGCGCGCGAGGTCACCGCCAGCCGGCTGGCCTGTGCGGTTAGGGCGCCCACGAGCCGCGGATGGCTGTGGCCAAAGCTGACGGCCGAATAGGCAGACATCATGTCCAGGTAGCGGCGCCCTGCGGTATCCCACAGGTAGCAGCCTTCGCCTCGGGTCAGTTCAACCGGCAGGGGGTGATAGTTATGGGCTCCGTAGGCGAGCTCGTCGTGTGTGGCGCGTGACATGATCAATCTCCATTAGATCTTTATGAAATTTTAATACGCCGCTGCCGAAATTTTGTTTCAAACGGTGAGTTAATAGGCCATACTTAACAACGAAGCAACCAATATATCCCGTGAAAGAGAAATATTCTTGCACTCAGCCGAGCTCGACAGAATTGATCTGCGCATCCTCGAGCGATTGCAGAAGGATGGACGGGCCTCGAATGCCGAACTTTCGGAGATTGCCCATCTTTCCCCGCCGCAATGCTACCGCCGGGTCAAGCGCATGGAGGAGGCTGGACTCATCGAGCGCTATGTGGCGTTACTGGATGCGGGGCGCCTCGGTCTGGGCGTGACCGCCTTCGTGAGCGTGACGCTCAGCGGGGGACGCAGGCAGGATCTCGAGAAATTCAAACAGATCGTGGCGGGGATGCCGGAAATCCTCGAATGCCACGTGGTCACGGGAGAAGCGGACTACCTCTTGAAGGTGGTCGCGGCTGACCTGCAAGCCTTCTCCCGCTTCCTGCTCGAGCGGCTCATGGAACACTTCGACGCCGTGAGCACCAAGTCCGAGGTTTCGCTTGAGCGCATCAAGCTAACGACCGCGCTGCCCCTGGAGTCACGCTCCTAGTTCACTGCATCTAGGCGTGGAGCCCCTCCAGTTCGCATGTCATGCGAACTGGAGTCGGTCGTACGAAACGGGAAGACTAGTTCTGCTGGCCGGGTGGCGTCGTCGTTTCTGGGAAGGGCCAAACCCCTCCTTGGAACTTCAAAACCAGTAGGCCGTTGTCCTGGCAGGTGGTCCACAGCACGCCTTCCCTGGCATCGAGGTGCGCCTGGGCCGAACACCAATCCGGCCCCCCGGCCACGAAGTTGTTTCCAACGACATGGTTCGATCCCGGACTGACCGTGGTTTCGCCGGCCGGATTGTAGTAGGCGATCTCCTTCGGTCGACTGGGCTCGCGAATGTCGAATACGCGAATGCCCGAGTTGAAGTATCCGCACACCAGGGTCGTCGCGTTTTGCCGATTGTCCACGCTGCAGTAGTGGCTGCCGTAGGTGAAAATCGACAGACCCACGAGGTCGGGCAGCACCTTGGAACAGTTTTTGGGGTTGTGGACTTCCAGCGCCAGGCGCGAGACGATCCTCGGATGGGTCTCATCGCTGATGTCGATGATGCGGGCCATCGGGAAGGGCGGCAGATTGGCAGCGCATGCCGCCTGCTCCTGGGCTGCGCTACTGGTTGCGCCAGAGCCGCCCTCATCCACGAAGACGATATAGGGCTTGCCCTTGATGTGGACGTTGATGGTGTGCTGGGAGACGCTCCCGTCTTTCCAGAAGAGCTGGCTGATGAGCTTGACCTGCGGGTTGGCCTTGCGCTCCTGAATTTGGGTCAGATCGTAGATCTGCAGGCCGTTGATTGCCGGCACGCTCGAATTCGTAAGGTCGGCCGAGGCGAGCGTGGCAAGCGAGACGAAGTAGCCGCGTTTGCCGTCATCGCTGATCGACATGCCGTGGGTGTTGACTGAGGAGCCGGTGTCCGGAGCCACGACGCCCGTGGTCCAAGTGGCAATCAACTTGGGCTGCGTGGGAATGACGGTGTCTACGGCATAGTACTGCTTGTGCAGCAGGTCGCCCCCGTAATAGGTCAGTCCGTCGGGAGCCCAGGTGCCTTCATGGCCTTCCACCGAAACCGGGATGCCGGTCGAGCCGTCGGCGTTGCCCACTCCGACGCTTGCCAGAAGCTGCGGATAGCGGCAGTCGCCCGAGACGTCATAAATGTCGATTCCGGGACCGCCACCGGGACCGCCGAAACCGCCATTGGCCCCTTGGTCAGCGCCCAGGAGTTGCCGGCGCTCATTGACCTTCAGCGACTCCCACGGATCGAGCATGGACGAGGTGGTGAGGTAGCCTGTCACGGTAGGTCTATCGGAGCGCGTCACATCGATGACCGGCACGCCCAACTGGGTCCGGTTCGTGGTGCTAAACGAAGTCCCGTGATAGGCGCACTTGTGCTCCCGATCCCTGAATTCGGCAGTCTGCCAGTTGGCGCCGTCGCCGCGCACCTGGCCCACGAGCTTCAGATTGCAGTTGAAACCCTTAAAGCCGCTGGCCCGAAGGGCGGCCGGCACCTGCCCTTGAAGGGCCGTCTCTGGATGTTCTTCTGCGCTACAGCGGGCTTTCGGTACCGTGGCAAAGGCAGGATCGCCTTCACCGCCGCGCGTGGCCGACTCCTCAGTGGCAAGTCGGGTCGCCGCCGCCTGGCTGGCCGATGCGCCGCTTCCGTTGCCGCTGGACCCTCCTCCACAGGCGGCCAAAACGAGAGCAGCAAAAACCGCCAGCACGAACGCGCCAAATGCCCCGGCGCGTTCCCTTCTAATGGGAATGTTCATGGTCTCCTCCAGCTTGGATCTAGTTGGCCTAGAGCGGAAATAACCCGACCAGACGCCCGCCTTGATCTTGTGCAACCCGGCGCATAGCTGTTCTAGCACGCAGGTGTTCGGACCTCCATTAGACCTTCGTCGAAGTAGATCAATCTTGCGGCGACGACTTTCGGTCCGCGTCGGCAAGAAACGACAACTCGTGCGCCCGGTCGGCGCGAAATGGAAGCCCTCCTGCATCCCGCCGACTCGATCCCTCTGGCGAGCATCGATGGAGCGTTTTGGGCAACCAGGCCCCTCGGGTCGAGGCGAAACCACCTGCCCTAATAGGCATCTAAATGGATTTCAAAACGCCTCCCGAACCTTGACACTGGCCCCGCGATCGCCCATAATTTGCGGTTCTCTGCGGAGGGGTGCCCGAGTGGCTAAAGGGGGCAGACTGTAAATCTGTTGGCTTACGCCTACGTTGGTTCGAATCCAACCTCCTCCACCAGGATTTCGGTGCCAGGAGCGCGGCTTGGACGGCCAACGTAAAGGTGACGCGGGTGTAGCTCAATGGTAGAGCAGAAGCCTTCCAAGCTTATGACGAGGGTTCGATTCCCTTCACCCGCTCCAACGCATTTCGGCGGTCGAACCGCTTGGCAGTGGTGGTACGCGGTGGGAGAGAAAAGGTCTGGCAGTCGGGCAGCTGCGTCGGTCGCAAGCGGCTCATGGCCCTTGTAGCTCAGTGGTAGAGCACTCCCTTGGTAAGGGAGAGGCCACGCGTTCAATCCGCGTCAAGGGCACCACGAATTTGAGAAGTTGGCGCAACGGATCACGTCTGCGCGCCGAGTAGAACCAACAAACCAGCGAGCAGGAGTCGAAAAAATGGCAAAAGGCAAGTTTGAGCGGACCAAGCCGCACGTGAATGTCGGGACGATTGGTCACGTGGACCATGGGAAGACGACGCTGACGGCGGCGATCACGACGGTACTGTCGAAGAAGTT
>JBEKVI010000065.1:0-26808 GCA_049514215.1 Burkholderiaceae bacterium | reverse complement strand
CATCACGTTCCTTACGTGGGACGACTCGCAAGACCGTCTCGCAATTGTCAGCGCTCCCGGTGCGCTTCCGAGAAATCCGCTTGCAAGTGGTCTCCACCATGCTGCTTTTAGCGTTGGGTCGCTACGCGAATTGGTTGATCAATATCGCCATCTCCTCAAAGAGGGAATTAGCCCAATCCGTTGCATGAATCATGGCGTCGCGACCTCGATGTACTACCGCGACCCCGATGACAATGAAATCGAACTCACCGTCGAAGCTTTTTCGACCGTGGCCGAGCTTAATGCGTGGTTTGAAACCGGAGCGTTCGACGCCAACCCGGTAGGGATTCTTCTGGATCCGGAAGATTTGTGCCGGCGGGTTGATTCCGGCGAAGCGGAAACGTCAATACTCCGCCCAGATCCTAATCACGCGTTTCGTCTCCAGGAGTATCTGGAGAAACGTCAATGATGGGCGCCGACGCAACCGACGTTGCAAAGTCCACGAGCGTCGAAGTTCTGGTCGTAGGCGGTGGTCCCGTTGGACTCGCACTTGCAATCGATCTGGGGCAGCGCGGGGTTTCCTGCATTCTTCTCGAGCAGAACGAATCGGCATCAATTCTTCCAAAGATGGAACTCTGCAATTCCAGAACGATGGAAATCTTCCATCGCCTCGGCATAGCAGAACGTGTCCGCCAAGCCGGTTGGCCCATGGATACGCCGATGGATGTGGTCGTCGGGCCGTCACTCGTTGACGCCCCGTACGCTGTTTTAAAGTATGCGTCCGTTGCCGAACAGCAGTTCGAGATTCGCAATGCGAAAGGGTTGGGGTCGCCCCGGGAGGCTTACCACCGAATCTCTCAATACTCTTTGGAGCCACTCCTGCGGGAAATTGCTTCAACGATTCCCGGAGTTGATATTCGTTTCGGCCATGAATTTGTTGAACTGAACCAGACCGACTCGAAAGTCGCAGCAACTGTCCGCAGGCTGGACGGATCTCAGCTGATGGTCGACGCGAAATATCTAGTGGGGTGTGACGGCGGGCGCAGTACCGTCCGAAAAGCTATTGGAGTCGAGCTTGAGGGTCAAGCGAAATTGGGGCGCAGTCTGCTGATTTTCTTTCGGGCTCCCCGCCTACTCGAACTATCCGGAATGCAGCCCGCTAGGCACTACTATTTGGCAGGCAAGCGTCACTCAACGCTAGTGACGCAAGATGACCTCAAGAGATGGGCGTTGCACGTAAGCATCGGACCGGACGTTGATATCAGCACGATCGATCCTCATAAAGAAATCGAGGCGTGCCTCGGCCTTAACCCTAGTGCGGAAATATTGTATTTCGATGCGTGGTCACCGAATCTCCTGGTGGCCACGAAGTACCGACGGGGACGAGTTTTCTTAGCGGGCGACGCCGCACACCAATACATCCCGACCGGCGGTTTCGGCATGAACACCGGAATCGGAGACGCGGATAACCTCGGCTGGAAATTGGCAGCCACGCTCCAGGGATGGGCCGGCGACGAAACCCTAAACAGTTATGAAGAGGAACGTTTGCCGCTCGGTCGTCGGAATCGCGAGGCGTCTGGATTCGCGGCGCAGGGCAATGCGATGTGGCGCACAGCTCATTCGGATTTCGTGGCATCTCTGAACTCCGCCGCTCCTGGATATGATGCCTTTCTCGAGACGATTAGCATGGGACAGCGACGCAGTCATGAGATGCGGGGGATTGAGCTTGGATACGCGTATCGGAACTCGCCGATTGTAGAGACTGGTAGTGAAGAGTTCTCTGACGAGCGGTTTACCTATGAGCCCATCGCAATTGCTGGTTGCAGACTGCCACATAGATGGCTAGATCCCGTTACTTCGGTTCATGACCTCGTTGGCGCATCGCTAACGTTGCTCATGTTTGGCGAGTCCGTAACCCTCGCAGAACAATTCAAAGCGTTCGGCAACGATTTGAGAATCCCGATCGAGTTTCGAATTGTCGACCGGTCCCTCGCGGAAGAGTACGGCGCAAATGCGCTTCTGGTTCGACCCGACCTTCATATTGGTTGGAGCCAGCCACTAGGAGCGAGCTCTCCGGGTCCCGAACAAGTGAAAAGAATTCTGCAACGTGTTAGCGGTTATCAATCTGAGGCCGGTACCGAAGTAGAAAAGACCGGACATTCTGCTGCCAAAGAGGGCTCTTCTCCTGTTCCAACCTCTGCTTTCAATTCTTGAAGGAGTTCCGATGGATTTCAGGCTCAATAAATCGGTGAAAGGTTCCATCGAACTGCTCGCTCGCTTTCTCATCGCGATGATCTTTATCATCTCGGGCCTATCAAAATTTCAAGATCCAGAGGCGATCAACCACCTTATGGCGAGCCACGGCATGCCTTTCGTCTCGGAATTGCGAGTGGCTAGTGCCGTCCTCGAACTTGTCTGTGGTATCGCGCTCATTCTCGGCACTTATACGCGCTACATTGGATTGATTTTGTTCTTTTGGATGATCCCAGCGACTCTCATTTTTCACTCCTATTGGACCCCTGATCTCACGGCCATGCAAATGCAAGGGGCTAAGACGCACTTCTATAAGAATTTCGCCATTATGGGAGGGCTACTGTCTTTATTCATAAATGGGGCGGGGCTGTTCAGCCTAGATGTCTGGAAAGTGCGCAGATCGGCAGCGGTATGAAACTCGGGAGATTTCACGTCGACGGCCAAAACCGAATTGGAATCGTTTCCGATAACGGGATTATCGATCTCACCAACAGGGTCAACGCCAATGCGCTTACAGATCTGTTCGCAAAAAAGGACCTCAAAAAGGTCCGTGACCTGTCCGGCGAGCCACCGGATTTCGCCTTGGACGCGGTCAAATGGTTGGTTCCAATTGAGGCTCCTCGACACATTATTGGGATTGGCTTGAACACGCGCAGCCATTTTGAAGAAACTGCCCAACTAATGAAGCGAGTCCCAGGAGACTACCCAGTCTTCCCCCGGCTTTTCATGCGAAGCCCGGATAGTCTCGCCGCCCACAACGAGGATTTAGTGGTTCCGAAGGTCTCTCACCAACTGGACTATGAGGGAGAAATCGCCATCATTATCGGAGAGCCGGGAAGATACATCAGTGAAGAGACTGCGCTGTCTCATGTGGTCGGATTTACATGTTCTAACGATGGCAGTGTCCGCGACTTTCAGCAACATTCCAATCAAGTTACAGCTGGCAAGAATTTTCAGTGGAGTGGGTCAATCGGTCCCTCGATAAAGATAGTTGAAAACGTTAGTGAGTTGGAATCGTTGAGGCTTTCCACAACGGTAAACGGCGAGGTCCGTCAGCAGCTCCGGATGGATGATCTCATCTTTAGCTTTGCGCGACTCATCGCCTACATTTCCCAGATCTATCCCTTAGCGACCGGTGACATCATACTAACTGGATCTCCAGCCGGTATAGGGGCTCTCAAAAAGCTTTGGCTGAGAAGTGGCGACATTCTCGAAATAGCAATAGAAGGCATGGGGGTCCTTCGGAATACCGTTCGTCAAGAGGTCTGAGTTAACCCCGGCGGACGGGTCAAAGTGCTCCACTTGTGGATGGTCAAACTGCTCCAGCCAGCGCGGAGCGGCGGCCCGACCGACTTTATTCACAGGCTATCGATGCATTTTGGCGTTATTGGTGATTCCGACCGACTTTGCGATACTGATTGGTACCAAACACATCAAAGACTTACCGTTGAAATCTCCGACCGACTTTATTCTCGGCGGTCATCGCCTGTTAGCGAACAAGACGGAATTACCGGCGGACCGTGGACCGTGCGCGTTCCGCCGGGAGCGGGCCGCGCTACAGTTAAGGCCAAACGAGAATTCAATTCGCTTAGCCGAATTCCCGTAGCCAGAGCACCGCGCCTAATCGAAAAAGGTCGCAAACGAGTCGAGGGGCGCTCGCTCACTGACTAGCGAGTTTTCTGGGGCCGATCGATCGGCATGGCCCAGCGCCATGCCGCACAAGACGAGTTCGGTCTCGGGAATGCCGAGTAACGGTCTCACGATCCTGGGGAACATTCCGAACGCGGCCTGCACACAGGTGTCCAGCCCCGCCGAGCGTGCCAAGACCGTGATGTTCTGCAGGAACATCCCGTAGTCGAGCCATTGTCCCTGACCCAAAACCTTATCAATCGTAAAGATCATGCCAACCGGCGCATCAAAGAACGCATAGTTGCGACCGTGCTGGATGTGCATCCGCTCCGAATCCCCCTTGGGTATCCCGAGGAGGTTGTAGAGTTGTTTGCCTAGGTGGCGCCGGCGCTCCAGGTAGGGTGCCAGCCATTCGGTCGGATAGCAGTCGTATTCCCAATCATGCGGCGCTTGCGCGTCTGGATGATTGTGGGCGTCAAGCAGAGCGCGGGTCAACCGGCGCAGACTCTGGCCGGTCAACACCCGCACCCTCCAAGGCTGGAGGTTAACACCGGTCGGGGCACGTGTCGCGATAGTGAGAATTTGCTCCACCGTCACTCGCGACACCGGGTCCGATAGGAAGGCGCGGATGGACTTGCGTGAGGTGATGGCCTCCACGACGGCCGGGTTCAAGATCGGTTCCTTCGCTACCGTTTCCTCTGCAGATGACATGGCCGGGCCTCGCTATCTCGAAGGACCCTCAAGGATGGCGACGTGCGCTGCGGCCTCTTCGACCCCCCACAGCCCGCCGCCATTTTCCTGAATGGCCATCCTCGCCCCCGGCACCTGTCGCACTCCCGCCTCGCCCCGCAACTGCATCAGCAGTTCGTAGATCTGTCCAAGGCCGGTCGCCCCGATGGGATGGCCCTTGGATTCCAATCCTCCGGATGGATTGATGGGTAGTCTGCCGCCCAGCTCGGTCGTGCCCGACTCTGCAACTCGCCCGCTTTCGCCCTCAAGGCATAGCTGCAGGTTCTCCATCTGGATGAGCTCTCCGATGGCTGTCGCGTCGTGTACTTCCGCCACATGGATCTCGCTTGGCGCGACCTGGGCCTCTTCAAAGGCGGCCGTCGCTGCTCGACGCGTGATGTGGCATTGGAGAGCGTCGCCGGGTCTTCTTGAGGCGCTCCTCATGACTGAGGCCCTGATCCGAACGGCGCGCAGAGGACACAATCCGAGCTCGGTCAAGCCCGACTCGGTGCAGAGAATAGCCGCGGCAGCGCCATCCGAGATGGGTGCGCACATGGGAAGCGTTAGCGGATACGTGATTGGCGCCGCTGCAAGCACTTCATCGACTGTCATCGCGGTCCTGTACTGGGCACGATCGTTATGCACGGAGTGGCGGTGATTCTTGGCCGCTACGGCGGCAATCTGGCGTTGAGTCACACCATACTTGCGCATCAGCTGGCGGCCAAAGGCGGCGTAGACATCCATGAAGACGCTGTAGGGCCGATCTGCTGTGGTCCCGTCTGGAGCTGCCACGCCTTTTCCGAGCGCCAAGAGCGTCGTGCGGTTTTCACCGACGGTCTCGATATCCCAGCCTGAGTCGAACACCGACAGCATTTTGGCCTTATCAGGGGACACCATTTTCTCGGCACCTACCGCCAAAGCGACGCGTGCCATGCCAGCGCGCAGATGGGCATAGGCAAGGTGAAACGCAGTGGACGCAGTCGCACAGGCGTTCTCAACGTTGTGAATGGGTATGCCTTCGAAGCCGTTGGGCAAGAGAGCCATCTGCCCTCTCACGAAGAGCTGGCCCTGCATGAATCCCTGGGTGCTATTGCCGAAGAACGCCACATCCACGCTGGATGCTGCCAGCGTCGCGTCCGTCAATGCATCACCAACCGCGAGGGCGGTGAGCTGCTTGACCGACTTGTCGAGATGCCGCCCGAATGGAGTCATTCCGACACCCACCACATAGATCGCTTCCATCAGTTTTCCACTAGATGCTTCGCCAATGACCCTTCCAAAATTGCTTTCGCGCTTCGCGACGCAGGAGCTTGCCCACCGGACTGCGCGGCAAGTCGGGCCAGAACTCCACGGACTTGGGTGCCTTGACACTCCCTAGGTGTCTCTTGCAGAGCGCGATGATGTCGTCGCTCGATGTCTCAGCACCAGGTTTAAGGCGAACCAGCGCCTTTACCGCCTCACCCCACTTCTCGTCCGGAATACCGATGACGATGCATTCCAGAACACAAGCGTGCTGGTTAATGACCTTCTCGACCTCAGCTGGATAGACGTTGAAGGCGCCAGTAACGATCATGTCCTTCTTCCGGTCGATGAGCGTGACATAGCCCTCTTCGTCCATGAGGCCGATATCGCCGGTATGGTGCCAGCCGTGCGCCGATGCCTCCTGCGTGGCTTCGGTCTGCTTGTAGTAGTGGCTCATTCCCATGGAACTGCGCACGACAATTTCGCCCGGAGTCCCGCGCGCCAGCAGCGTTCCATCGTCCCCCATCACGCCGACCCGAACGAAGGCCGGCGGCTTGCCCGACGTCCGCAAAACTTCGGCACGAACTTGTCCGTCTGAGTCCACATAGTCGGCCGGGCGCTTCGCGAGGATCGGTATGAGGGTTTCGGTCTGCGCATAGGCCTCGTAGAGGACCGGGCCGAAAATGTCGATCGCCTCGCGAAATTTCTCAGGTGACACAGGGGCCGCGCCAACGATGAGGCAGGTGATCGAAGACAGGTTCACGTCGCGAACCTTCGGATGTATCAGAAGGCTGTAGAGGAGGGTCGGAGGAACGAAGAGGTGGGTGATGCGCTCGTTCTCTATGGTTTCGAGCATCACGCCAGGGTCGAACTCCTTCAGAATCACGTTGCAGCCGCATACCGGTATGAAGCCCAGTGCGAATTGACCCGCAGCATGGGAGAGGGGCGCGACCGTGAGAAGCCGAGCTTTCTCGTGGATGTCGAAACCGAGTCGCAGGTTGATGAGCTCCATCTCGATCGAACGGTGGCTATGGACCGCGCCCTTCGCGGGGCCGGTGGTTCCGCCTGTGGGAAGGATGCAGGCGATCTGGCTCATCTCTGCTGGCGCGTAGGCGTACTCACCATCTTGTCCCTCAAGCCACGTCGCTAGCGGCGTCCCATGCTCCGATGCGGCATCGAGCGCGAGCCACAGCGTCACCTGGGGCATGGCCGCCTTCAATCGCGGGATCTCGGATTCAAACTCTGGGCCAAAGGCGACGACATTACAGTCCATATAGGTCAGCACTTCGATGTTCGTGTCGATGCTGTTTCGCACGTGGACTCCGAGCCAGACCATATCTGCACGGTTTGCGCCGAGCTGCAAGAGCGGCACTCGATAGTCGTTGCCGCTATAGATGGCAAGATGAACCCGCCCTTGCGTACGAGCATCATGAGAAAATGCCGTAGCAATCGAATGGACCCAACGAGCACAGTCGGCGTAGGTCAGACGGACGCTGCCACAGACCAAAGCTTCCGCATCGGGTTGCTGCGCCGCCGCGGAGTCGAGATAGTCCGATATTCGCATCGCTCCACCCTCCTGCCGCTGTCCTTTGCTATTCGCCGATGTATCTTGGCTCGCGCTTCTCGGCAAAAGCGGCCATGCCTTCACGTTGGTCGTGCGAGCAAAAATGCGCATCACTTGCATGGCGCTCCGCTTCCAGGGCGTCGGCCGTGGAGGCGTCCCTCGCGCCGTTGACGAGTGCCTTAATGCGACCGAGCACGAGTGGGCTCTTCTTGACGATGAGGGCCGCAATCTCACCAGCGCGCGTCTGTAGTAGGTCTGGCGCCACCACTTCATCGACGAGGCCCCACTGGAGAGCCGTCTCAGCCGAGATGGCGGCGCCGGTCAGCATGAGGTACTTCGACCGATGTATGCCGACCCGGCTTGGAAGTCTCACCGTCGCGCCGCCACCAGGAATCTGCCCGAAGTTCGCGTGTGCATCACCCAAGCGGGCCGTGCTTGCCGCTACTATCAGGTCGCAGGAGAGGGCGAGCTCCAATCCTCCCGCCAAGGTGATTCCGTTGATGCCCGCAATAGTGGGTTTCTCAAGGGATTCGATAGCGCTGAATACGCGGCCTGCGTGACGGATAAATGCGGAGAGATTGGTCGGCGAGTCGACTGCGTTGAGGTTCTTCAGATCCGCTCCCGCACAGAATCCCTTTCCTGAACCAGTGATCACGAGGCAGCGCACCTCTTGCGCATCGCGCACCCACGCGAGTACCGTCTCTATCTCAGAGACCATACTCAGATCGAGAGCGTTGAGTGACTCCGGTCGATTCAGAGCCAGCCAACCAATCCTAGCGTCCAGTCGGAACGATGTACTTGTCAGAGCCGAGAAGTCCATGTGCATTTAGCTGACTGTCAAGTCAAAAGGTTGACCCATGCGTGAGCGCGGGCGACAATCGTACCTGACTGGTTTAGATTCGAAAGACGCGCTATGCCCCGCTGGGATAACGACCTTCAAATCGGCGACGCCGTCCAACAGCTCAAAAGGGATGCCGTCGTTCGGGCTGCCGGCAATGCCTTCAGCAAGCGTGGCTACCACAATACCTCGCTCGATGACGTCGCGGCCGCGCTCAACGTCTCGAAGGGAACGCTCTACAACTACGTCCGCGACAAGCAGGAAATTCTCTTCCAATGCCATCTCATGGCGATCGAAATCGGCAAGCGCGCATTTGAGAAGGGTAGCGTTCCGGGCGCGTGTGGTGCCGAAGTCCTCGAGGAGACCCTCAAGGACTACATCGAGATGCTCACCACGGAACTTGGGGCATGCGGCGTGATCATGGAGGTAGACGCGTTGCGCCCGGAGGACAGGAAGCTCGTCACAAAGGAAAGAGATGCCTTCGAGGCCAGGCTGACGAGAATCCTCAAGTCGGGATTCGCCGACGGTTCGATTCGCGAAACCGATCCGCGCATCGCAATCTTTGCCTTCATGGGGGCCATCAATTGGATGCCGCGTTGGTACTCCCCCGAGGGGCGCCTGTCCGGCAGAGAAGTTGCAGAGCAACTTACGGGGCTTCTCTTGCGGGGACTCGACATGCGGCCCGATCCCCCCGCCACATCCAGCAGCATAGCCAGCCGCACGCGTGCCAGGAAGCGCACTGGCTAGATAGTTTGTCGATTGGGACGGCGAGGGCGGGTTCATTGATTGAACGAAAAGCCGCCGTTGACCGGGAACGTCTGTCCGGTAATCCAAGAAGAGGCGCCTGATGCAAGGAAAAGAATCATATTGGCTGCGTCGGCCGGTTCGCCAAGTCGGGGGATGACGTAGCCCCGCAGGATTTTCTTGACGACGGTTTCATCCGAGATTAATGCCTGGACGCCGGGCGTATTGATGGCGGCGAGCGATACATTGTTTACGCGGATACCCTTAGAGCCCAAGGCCCGCGCCAAGGCCCGCGAGAAGCCGCCCGCCGCCGCCTTCGCGGCCGAGTAAACGGCGAGCGGTCCGTCGCCGACGCGTCCCGCGTCAGACAGGACGTTAACGATGCTGCCGCCCCGCCCGTGAGCGATCATGCCGGGCAATACCGCACGGGTGACATTGAGTACACCGTAGAGATTGGTGCCCAACCACTTGGCCCAATCGTCCGGGCCCGTCTCCCAAAAGACCGGAAGGGTGTCCAGGGAACCCGTGGCACCCGCATTGCCCGCGTTGTTGACGAGGATGTCAATTTCTCCAACTTGTTTGCATGCCGCCGCGACAGCTTGGGTCACATCCGGAAGTGAGGTCACATCCGCTTGTAGCGCGAATCCCATCACGCCAAACTCGAGCACCTCGCGCACGACGGCCTCGGCGCGCTCCAGGAAGTAGTCGTTAACGAGCACGGCCTTCGCGCCGTTGGCTGCGAAGTGGAGCGCCGCTTGTCGGCCGACGCCCTGTCCCGCCCCGGTGACCATCGCAACCTTACCTTGCAAACTCAGAACATCGCTCACGATTCGCCCTCGGTCGTGCGGCGCCCGGTGTTGGAGCCATGACTGCAGATTAGATTATTATGACTCTAAAGTCAACGATGGCTGCGGCCGCAGGAAGTCCGTGCCTACTGGAAAAGCTTCTTGACGTCGATCGCCTGGAGAGTGCGCGTAGATAGTCAGCGTCGTCCCTCAGCTTTTTTTCACACGCCCAGCGGAAGGTGATTGAAGAGATTACCCCGGGTGGCTTGAGCGAGATTTTCAGGCGAGCAACTCTCCCTTTAACACCGTTATCGCTCTGCCCGAGATGAAGACCCGCTCGTTTGCGAGCCGTACGCCAACGAAACCACCTCGAGGCGAAGCTTGGAAGGCCGTAAAACGCGTTCGTCCGTCGTCGAATTTATCACGCCAGTAAGGCCCCAGTGCGCAGTGCGCGGTCCCCGTCACCATGTCCTCCGGCAGCCCCACACGTGGAGCAAAAAAGCGCAGGACGTAGTCATACGCGCTCTCGTCTGGGGTGCTCGCGCGCGCCGTAATGACAAATCCACGCGTTTCGATCTCCCCCAAGGCGACCATGTTGGGCTTTAGTCTCCTGAGTACTTCCTCGTTTGCGACTTCGATCACGTAGTCGAGCCGATTGCGCCCCACCCAGAGGAGGTCGGCACCCAATGCATCAGCAAGCGGCGCCTGAATTTCGATTGGTAGGGCAAGCTCAAGTGGGAAGTTCAGCTCGATTGAGCCGTCTTCCTGGCGCAGCGCAGAAAGGACACCACCTTGAGTGTGGAAGCGCACCGGCGCAATCGCCGCGAGCTCGCCCAGTTCGTAGAGGACATGTGCGGTGGCCAGCGTGGCGTGCCCACACAATGATACTTCGACGCCTCCTGCCGTGAACCAGCGTAGGTCATAGCCGTCGCCACTGCCGCGCGGTTGTGCAAAGGCGGTGTTCGGACAGGCCATTTCGCGTGCGACTCGCGCCATCCAGGTACCATCGGGACAGGTGGGGGTGATACACACTCCGGCTGGCGCGCCGTTGTAGGCTTCAGAAGCGAAAACGTCGACCTGAAAAATAGGGGTGGCCAGCGTTGTCATTGTAGGGACTCGAGCAAGAGGATGATTGGCTGCTGCTGTCTTCGAACGAGGCGTGCGCTCGGGGTTGCGAGGCAGTCGCGCCAGCCAGACGGACACCGAGGGTCGTTCATGATATGCCCTCTGGCAGCCCCGGCTGGGGAAGCGAAAGCTGCGCGACCTGCACTTGGGGAAGCGCTTTCAGTAGCGCAGGGGAAATGAAAATCTTGGTCCTCCGAAGGCCTGCGCCCATCACGACGTACGGTCGACCCATGACTGCCGCATCGACTAGGATGATCATATCTGTAGGTAGTCCAAAAGCCGTGATGCCGCCGAATTCCATCCCCGTGATTTCGGTCGCGACTTCTCGCCTGGCGAAAGACAACCGCTTGGCGCCCAGATACTCCTTGACTGCGCCGTTGACATCCAACCTGCGTGAGCCCAGCGTGACCGCCGCGGCATAGCGATCGACCTGGTCCTTGGTATAGCGAAGGATCAATGTGTTGGCGCAATCCTCAAGGCCGAGGCTGAAACGCGCGCTGAATTCGGAGGTATCGGAGTGCTCGTCGGAGACCGGAAAAACGATCGTGTCCTCCGTCGGCAGGACCGCCGCAACCTCCTTCGGTAGATGCAGGTCGCGCCGCTCAAGCGGGATGACCTCGAAACCGTGCTGCTTTGCGATATCGATCAGTGACATCTGCGATGCTCTCAACTTCAATGGAAAACCAGGATCCAACCGGTCAATCTGGCCGTGGGGTTAAGGTCAGCAACGCTCGGTAGTGGCAGCCGGCCTAACGCAGAAACTTGGCTTCAAGCTCCCGCATATGTTCATCGCCTTGCAGGCCGATTACGGCTTCCACTGAAGGCAGCGTGCGGTCCACGTTGCGGATACCGCCGTCTTTGCGGATCTGCGCGAAAACACTTCGCATCCCGCCAACCGCTGCCCGGATCGCATGATTGCCATAAATCACAATGCCGACTTTGCCCAGGGCCGCGATATCGGCCTCGGATAGTTCGGGATACGCGGTGGGAACCAGCACCAGCGGCACCTTGCCTGGCCAGGCACGAATAAAGGCGAGAATTTCATCCGGCGTCCTCTGCTTGGAGTGGATCAGGATGGCATCGGCGCCGGCTTCTTCGTAGGCCTGAGCCCGGCTAAGGGCTTCGGCCAGAGGCCGGCCTGCGATCAGGGCTTCCGTTCTCGCGATCACAATAAAGTTCTCGTCAGCCCGCGCGTCGAGCGCTGCGGCGACCTTTCCCTGGAATTCCTCCGTGCGCACCAATTGCTGACGCCCACCGGATCGCAAGCTCGTGTCCTTCGGAAACGCCTTGTCTTCCATAACCACGGCAGAAGCGCCAGCAGCCTCATACTGCGGTACGACATAGCCGACGTTGACCGCGTTGCCAAATCCCGTGTCAATGTCGGCGATAAGAGGAATGGAGACGACCGAGGCGATCGCTCGCATCATTTCGAGATGCGTTCCGAACGAGAGGATGTTGGCGTCGGGCACAGCGTAACTCGCTGCCAGTTCAAAGCCGCTGCCCCAGATTCCATCAAAGCCCGCTTCTTCGGCCAGCTTGGCACACAAGGGGTTATGTGCGGCGATGGCCGTAGAGAGCTTCCCTCCGTTGAGGGCGTAGCGAAGGGTTTGATTTTTGGTCATGGAAATGCTCTTGATTTCGGCAACGGCCAGCTCGCGATCCGCAATCTCGAGCGCTGCAGACAATGTGCCCTCGAAATTGTATACGCCACCACTGGCAGCCGGCCCCCCATCGTCCCACGGAAGCGCCTCACCGGCAAAATCGCACGAACGAGTCGTGGTCCTGTCGCCCCGATCCGTCACGCTGATAACCTTACCGCGAGGCACAGATCCATCATCTCGATTATTCTGTCCAGGAGACGCACCGAAGTGATTGGGGGGCAGGTGGATGAGTGATCGTGTGGAGGAGGTTGATGTTCTGGTCAGTGAGGTCGGCCCGCGGGATGGGCTCCAGTCGGCAAAATCCCCGATGGGGACTGAGGACAAGCATCGCTGGATTCGCGCGCTCGCGAAGGCCGGAATAAGGGAAATCGAGGTGGGATCATTCGTTTCGCCCGCGCTATTGCCTCAGATGGCCGACACGACCGAGGTATTGGAGACGGCGAATCGTATTGCCGGCCTTACAGCCATGGCGTTGGTGCCGAATCTGAAGGGTGCGGAACGTGCCCTAGCGGCGCATGCGCGCAAGATTACGATGCCCCCTTCGGCGTCGCGCGCCCACAGCCAGACCAACCTCAATCGCTCCCCAGAGGAGGCCATTGCCGAGGTGGAGAGGGTCTGCGGTTTGCGCGACCGTCTGCCCGCGGGAGATCGATTCGTTGTCGAGTGTGGCATTTCAATGGCTTTCGGATGTCCGCAAGAAGGTCCGATCAGCGAAGACTGGGTGATGACGATGGCCGTAAGGCTCGCGCAAGCCGGTGCAGACTCCGTCGGTCTTTCCGATACGAGCGGCTATGCCAATCCGGCTCAAGTCCGGCGGCTGTTTGTGCGCCTCCGTCACGAGCTCGGTATTAAGGCCGGTGGCGCTCATTTTCATAACACACGGGGCCAGGGACTGGCCAATGTGGTGGCGGCCCTCGAGGCGGGCGTGACGACATTCGATGCATCGCTGTGTGGACTAGGTGGCTGCCCGTTTGCGCCGGGCGCAAGCGGAAACATCGTGACCGAAGACCTGGTGTTCCTGCTCGAGGCCATGGGACTTAGAACCGGCATCGACCTGGGAGGCCTGCTTGCGGCACGGCGGATTCTCGAGGAAGCCCTGCCCAACGAGCCGCTCTACGGCTTCGTTGCGTCAGCGGGCGTGCCCAAGGGCTTTGCCAGACTGGCAGGCAAGGCGTGAGTTCCTCGCTTCCCCTGAGGGGAGTGCGCGTCGTCGAATTTGTCCATATGGTCATGGGACCCACCTGCGGGCTTCTTCTGGCCGATCTCGGCGCCGAGGTGATCAAGGTGGAGCCGGTGGGCGAAGGGGACTCCACGCGCTACTTGACCGGGTCCGGCGCCGGCTATTGGATGACCTACAACCGCAACAAGAAGAGTCTCGCCGTCGATTTGAAAACCAAAGACGGTATGGAGATCGTGCGAAAGCTTGTCGCCACGGCCGATGTCATCACCGAGAACTTTCGTCCCGGAGGGCTGGATGCCCTCGGTCTTTCGTACGAGGTCGCAAAAGGTTTGCGGGCCGACATCATCTATTGTTCGATGAAGGGGTTCTTGCCAGGACCCTACGAGAATCGCACGGCCTTAGACGAGGTCGTGCAAATGATGGGAGGCCTTGCCTATATGACCGGCCCCGTCGGACACCCGCTCCGTGCCGGAGCCTCGGTCAACGACGTCATGGGAGGTCTGTTTGCAAGCCTCGCGGTCTTAGCTGCGCTCATCGAGCGCCGTGCAACTGGCCAAGGCCAACTCGTCCAGTCCGGACTGTTCGAAAACAATGCCTTCCTCGTCGCTCAGCACATGATGCAGTCGCTGGTGACGGGCATCCCTGCGGCCCCAATGCCCAGCCGTACGTCCGCGTGGGCTATCTATGACATCTTCGAGACTCTGGATCAAAGTCAGATCTTCCTTGGGGTGGTTAGCGACTCGCAGTGGAAATCGTTCTGCGAGGTCTTCGATCTGCCGGCTTTGGGAGAGGATTTGCATTTGGCAAAAAACAATCAAAGGGTGGCCGCGAGAGAGCGTGTCTTGCCGCTCGTTCGCGAACGCCTAAGAGGCTTATCGATGCAGGACATCGTCGATCGATGTGAGCAGATGCGACTCCCGTTTGCGCCCATCAGAAGACCCGACGATCTTTTTGTGGATCCTCACCTCACCAGAAGCGGCGGTTTTGCGGAGGTCACGCTCCCCAATGGCCAGCCGGCGCGGGTACCGAACCTGCCCATCGCCATGGATGGCCGGCGATTCGGAACGCGGCTCGATGTTCCAGCCGTGGGCAGCCATAGCGCGGCCCTTCTCACGGAGCTCGGCTATAGCAGTATGGAAATCGATCGTCTGCGCGAGGCCAATATTATTGCCCAGTCGGACATGGACCCACCGAGCCCTTCGTCGCTGGCGTCCTGACCCAGCCCTAGTTCGCCGCTGAATGAATGCGGATAAAGTATCCCGATACACGCCATTGGCCATCGGGATCGCGCATGGGGGTCACGGTCTCGACGACATGAGAATTGTTCGCAAACGCGGACTCATATTGAATGATGACGTAGTCGCCCTCCGGCGCTCCGGGGGGATTATGAGTGAAAAGCGCCGTACTCAGTTTGCGGGTCACGAGATTGCCGAGCGGCTGGCGCGCGGCTGTGACCTTCTGCGACCAGGTGTCCTCGCTTAACGCCTGCTTGAAGATCTGAGACGCGGCTTCCCAGCTTTTGGGATACTGGGCGGCATCCACGATTTCCAGCCACGCCTGTGCGGCCGGGACCGCAACTTGCACTGACCGGTCCTCGGACTCGGCGCCACCGGCTGAGCTTGCGACCAGTAGACTGGCCCCCAAAATAAATGCGATCAGTGATTTCAAGACGGTTCTCCTTAGGGTTGGCTGTGCTGCCGCGCTTGGCGCTATCTTATCGCGGCTCGGAATACGCGAAACACCCGCGCGATCGCAGCGGCAAAGAGTCAAGCAAAAGCAGCGCGTTCGATCGCGGCATGAAGACCGTTGAACCGCCTCCCAGGGTGCTCATCTTTCCGCCGGGCCGGTACAATTCGATGTTTTTTCCGAAAATAATTTCATGACGCGCGATCACTATGATGGGCTAGCGATCCCGCGCTCGATCGATACGGCTGTGCTCGAAGCGGTATCGACTGGACGATTTGGCGGATTCTTTCGCAGGCTCGCGGCCGCTTGGATCGACCTGGTCATCGGGTTGTATCTCGGCGCGGCGCTGGGTTTGGCGAGCGCGATAGCCTACGCCTGGATGTCTGACGGCGTGGGAGCCCCGGACACCCTCATTCTCGTCGTGTTCCTCGTGGCCATGCTCTGGTATCAGGCGATTTTGAACTCGACCCGTGCGCGGGCTACCTTGGGCCGTCGAGCCATGGGCCTTATCGTGGTGCGCGCCACAACCGGCGAGCGCGTTCATTTCGGACGCAATTTCCTTCGGGCGACGATCTCCCTGCTCAGCTTGGGCTTGGTTGTCCCCAATCTCTTGCAACCTTTCACGAAGAAGAGACAATCGCTTGCCGACCTCATCGCGGGTACCGTCGTTCTTCTGCGTGTCCGACGGGGCCGCAGGGGAATCGTCGTTTCGACAACGAGCATTCTCGTCAGCATAGTCTTGCTGCTCATTCTAGGGGGCCTCTTGGTCCCCGCGCAGCCCGACTACACGGTCCGCGCCCGCGTCCTCGAAGGCCTTGCCGCAGCACAGGCGGCCGAAATGATCGTGGCTGAAAACGCGTCAGCGGGCGTTGCCGACCTGAGTTCAAGCTGGGATCCGACGACGGGCACAGGCGGCAGTCGCGTCATCCGCTCGCTGACAATCTCACCGGCCGGTGTCGTCACCCTTCAGATGACCGAAGACGCGCACGGTGTCGTGCTTACACTGACCCCCTACGATTCGTCGAGTAACCAGGCGCTTACACCGGGCCAGCCCCCTGGGGGTGAAATTCGGTGGCTGTGTCGCCTTGAATCCAAAAGCGACAGCGTCGACGTGCCTCCTCACTGTCGCAACTGATCCCGAGCCGAAACCGAGCCTCAGTGCAAAAAGCGGCCCTGCGACCCGCCAGGCGAGCGACCCTCGCCAATGGCACGGCTGTTGCATCCCATCCTGCCAAAACCTGACCAAACGGTCAGACTTCGAAAATCCCGCCGGTGCTCTGAAGTGAAAGGAGGTGAACGTTGTCGACCGCGGATCCGCCGGACATGAGGCTCAACCGTCTGACCCCAGATGAGTACACCGCGGCCTTCGCGGACGCTGCGCCCCTTCTCACGGCGGGGCAGGCGCAAATCGAGTCGGAACGTTGTCTGTATTGTTTTGACGCCCCCTGCACGACGGCCTGTCCCAGCGAGATCGATGTCCCGCGCTTCATCCATCGGATCGCCGATGGGAACCTCGTTGGTGCGGCGCGCACCATTCTGGAAGCAAATCCCCTGGGCGGGACGTGTGCGCGCGCCTGCCCGACCGAGGTCCTCTGCGAGCAGGTCTGCGTTAAGGTGACTCAGGAAGACCGACCGATTGCGATCGGCAGGCTCCAGCGCTACGCGGTCGATCGGTGCCTCGAGCGATTCGATCAACCTCTTTTTCAGCGAGCCGAGCCAACCCCGCACCGGGTCGCCATCGTCGGGGCCGGCCCGGCTGGCCTGACTTGCGCGCACATGCTCGCGCGCCTCGGTCACGCTGCTACCATATTCGATGCGCGACCGAAGGCCGGCGGTCTGAACGAGTACGGACTTGCGACCTACAAGATGACCGAAGACTACGCCCAGCGCGAGATCAATTGGTTACTGGAGATCGGGGGTATCGAGATTGTCAGCGATTGGACCTTGCACGATGCCGGCCAGCTCGAATCCTTGCGCGCGCGATACGATGCTGTTTTCTTGGGATTGGGCTTGCCCGACGTCTGGCAGTTGGAAATCCCAGGGGAGGACCTCGCGGGGGTGCGCGACGCGGTCGACTTCATCGCCGAACTGCGTCAGGCAAAGGATCCCGGCGAAGTGCCGATGGGCCGCAAGGTCCTCGTTATCGGCGGCGGGATGACCGCAATCGATGCAGCGGTTCAGGCTCGTTTGCTCGGTGCCGATTCGGTCCGGATGGTCTATCGAAGAGGGGCCGAGACGATGCCCGCCAGCGAGGCTGAACGGCAATGGGCACAGATCCACGGCGTCGGTTTTGATTACTGGCTTGCGCCCGGAGCGGTGATCGGGGTAGAGGGGAGCGTGGCCGGGGTGCGTTTTGTGCGTCAAGCGATCGTCGAGGGCAAGCTTGCGCCGACCGGGGAAGACAAAATCCTGGATGCAGACATGGTATTAAAGGCCATCGGGCAACGCCTCGATTCCAGCCGGCTTGCCGCTTTGGGTCTCGAGTTGCAGGGGAATCGGATTCGTGTGGATGGCGAATACCGCACCAACCTGCCGCGCGTCTGGGCCGGCGGAGACTGTCGCTTTGGGGGACGTGATTTGACGGTCGAGGCGGTTCGGGACGGAAAGCGTGCCGCGCAGTCGATTCACGGCTATTTGTCCCAGCTAAAGACGGGCCGTGCGGCGGCTCTAACGACGGCTGGATAGATCAGATCATGCTCATCGCAGTCAAACCGTCTTGGTCGAGAGTCAGATGGCGTCACTAAAAACGATCTTTGCTGGCATCGCCAGTCCGAACCCATTCTGGCTCGCCTCAGCGCCGCCTACGGACAAGGCGTACAACGTCAATCGCGCCTTTGAAGCGGGCTGGGGCGGCGTGGTCTGGAAGACCCTGGGTGAGGATCCCGCGATCGTCAACGTCAATGGACCCCGTTACGGTGCGCTGCTCTCATCGGATCGACGCCTGATCGGGTTTAACAACATCGAGCTCATCACCGATCGTCCCCTGGAACTCAACCTTCAGGAAATCCGACAAATCAAGCGGGATTGGCCCGACCGGGCGCTGGTCGTATCCCTCATGGTCCCCTATAGCGAACAATCCTGGAGGGAGATGCTCTCCAAGGTGGAGGACACGGGTTGCGATGGGGTTGAGCTTAATTTCGGGTGTCCGCATGGGATGAACGAGCGCGGCATGGGCGCAGCAGTAGGTCAGGTGCCGGAATACATCGAGACCATCACGACCTGGTGCAAGGCGCACTCCCGCCTGCCGGTCATCGTCAAGCTCACGCCCAATATCACGGATATTCGCTATGCCGCGGAAGCGGCGCAGCGCGGCGGCGCCGACGCGGTGTCGCTGATCAATACCTTGAACTCGATCATGGGCGTCGACCCCGAAACCCTGACCATGACGCCGGCCATCGACGGTATGGGCTCGCACGGAGGCTATTGCGGTCCGGCCGTAAAACCTATCGCGCTGAACATGGTGGCTTCCATCGCGGGGTCCGCGACCACCCGCTCCTTGCCCCTATCGGGTATTGGCGGAATAGCGACTTGGCGGGATGCGCTCGACTACATCGCGTTGGGTTGCGGGACGGTTCAGGTCTGTACCGCGGCCATGTTCTATGGCTTTAAGATCGTCGAGGATCTTATCGACGGTTTGTCGAACTACATGGACTCAAAGCAGCTCCCGAATCTGGAATCGCTTCGGGGCCGGGCTGTCGCGAGCGTGACCCAATGGCAGTATCTGAATCTGAATTCGATCTCGAAGGCGGCCATCGATTCGAGCCTTTGCATCGGCTGCGGTCGTTGCTACGCGGCCTGCGAAGATACCGCCCACCAGGCGATCACGAACGAAGTTCAGGGCAAACGCCATTTCGAGGTCAAAGAGGAAGAGTGCGTCGGTTGTAACTTGTGCGTTGCCGTGTGTCCCGTACCCGAGTGCATCACCCTTCGAACACTGTCTGCGGGCGAGACTGATCTGCGCACGGGACTTAAGGCTAGCATCCACCGCGCGGACTGGACAAGCCACGCGAATAATCCTGCGAAGCTGATGACCGGTGACTCGGGCGCATTCGAGGCCAAGCCGAGCCTGGCACATGTCGGTCACAAGGACCCAGAAGGACTCAAGACAAGAGGTGAAATTCCATGAAATCCATTTTGATTCGAGGCGGCACCGTCGTGAACGCGGATCGCGCCTATGCGGCCGATGTCCTTTGTGTTGATGGTCAGGTGGCCCAGGTCGGAAGCGGCCTCGACATCCCTAGTGGGACCGAGACGGTCGACGCCATCGGACAATACGTCATGCCGGGCGGAATCGATCCTCACACCCACATGCAGCTGCCCTTCATGGGGACGGTGACGCAGGACGATTTCTTCTCCGGCACGGCGGCGGGGCTTGCGGGTGGAACGACCTCGATAATTGACTTCGTCATCCCTGACCCCAAGCAGCGTCTCATGGACGCCTACCAAACCTGGCGGAGCTGGGCGGAAAAGTCAGCAGCAGACTACGGATTTCATGTCGCTGTCACTTGGTGGGACGCAAGCGTACATCAGGATATGGGCACGCTCGTTACCGAAGAGGGCGTAAACAGCTTCAAACATTTCATGGCCTACAAGAACGCGATCATGGCCGATGATGAAACGCTGGTCCACAGCTTTTCCCGGGCCCTGGAACTGGGGGCGATGCCCACCGTTCACGCCGAAAATGGCGAGCTCGTCTTTCTGTTGCAACAGCGCCTAAGTGAGCAGGGGGTGCACGGACCCTCGGCTCACCCGCGATCGCGCCCGCCGGTGGTCGAAGGGGAGGCAGCCCAGCGCGCGATCGCCATAGCCGATGTGCTCAATGTCCCGATCTATGTAGTGCACGTTTCCTGCTCGGATTCCGCGGACGCCATCGCGCGTGCCCGGGCTCGGGGCCAGCGCGTCTACGGCGAGGTTCTAGCCGGGCACCTCGTGATCAACGACTCGGTCTATGAACATCCGGACTTTCGCGTCGCCGCGGCGCATGTCATGAGTCCACCCTTTCGTCCCGTCGAGCATCAAGAAGTCCTCTGGCGGGGCCTTCAGGCCGGCTCGCTCCACACGACGGCAACCGACCACTGCACTTTCTGTGCCGAACAAAAGGCGATGGGGCGCGATGATTTCACCAAAATCCCGAACGGGTGCGGAGGGATCGAGGAACGCCTGGCGATCATCTGGGACGCTGGAGTGAACACGGGGCGCTTAACGCCCAGTGAGTTTGTCGCGGTAACCTCAGCGAACGCGGCCAAGCTCTTCAATCTGTACCCGAGAAAAGGTTGCATCTCGCCGGGGGCCGATGCCGACCTCGTGGTCTGGGATCCGACGGCCACCAAACGGCTCTCCGTGAAGACTCAGCACTCGAGAGGGGACTACAACATCTTCGAGGGTCGCGAAGTGCGGGGGCTTCCCAGCCATACGCTTAGCCGGGGTAAGCTGGTCTACGCCAAAGGCGAGCTCCGCGCAGAGCCCGGTGCAGGACGTTATGTTAAGCGACCTGCTTTCGGTCCGGTGTTTGAAGCGCTTGCGCGCCAACCCCGCTAACGATCGCTGAGTCCCTGGCTCATGCCATGACCGAAACGTACAGGAGACTTCCCCTATGAATGCGCCGCTCGCCTCGACCGACCGATCCCTGGATACCTTGCGCGTGAATGGCGATCGCCTCTGGGCCTCGCTCATGGAGCTCGCTCAAATCGGCGCCACGCCTAAGGGTGGTGTGTGTCGCCTGACGCTGACCGATCTTGACCGACAGGCGCGCGACCTGGTGGTGGGCTGGGCGCGCGCTGCCGGACTGACTGTGACGATCGATCAGATCGGCAATGTTTTTATGCGCCGCGCGGGGCGCAGTCTCGACCTGCCCCCCGTTATGACGGGCAGCCACATCGATACCCAGCCGACCGGTGGCAAGTTCGACGGGAACTATGGCGTATTGGCGGGCCTGGAAGTGGTTCGAACTTTGAATGACCATGGCGTCCAGACCGAGGCCCCCATCGAGGTCGCGTTCTGGACCAACGAAGAGGGGTCGCGATTTGTCCCCGTCATGATGGGCTCAGGCGTCTTCGCCCACGCCTTCACCCTCGAACACGCGTTGGCAGCAACCGACACGGACGGCCTTAAGGTGGGAGACGAACTTAAGAAAATCGGGTACGTCGGGACTGAAACGCCGGGGGCGCATCCGGTCGGCGCCTATTTCGAGACCCACATCGAGCAGGGTCCGGTGCTGGAAGATCATGACAAGACCATTGGCGTGGTGCAGGCTGTTCTCGGCATCCGATGGTACGACTGCACGGTCACGGGAATGGAGGCGCACGCGGGGCCCACCCCCATGGGATTGCGGCGCGACGCACTCCAGGTTGCCACGCGCATCATCCAGGAAGTGGTGGCTACGGCGTACCGCTATCCCCCACATGGGCGGGGAACTGTCGGAATGATGCAGGTCCATCCCAATAGTCGTAACGTCATTCCTGGCAAGGTGAAGTTTTCGATTGATCTCCGAAATGTCAGTAACCCTCTTCTCGATCAGATGGATGCGGACATTCGAGCCTACATCGCCGAGCTGGCGAAGGACTCGGGGCTAAAGATCGGTCTGGAGGAAGTCTCGCACTACCCCGCTCAGGAGTTTAATCCGGAGTGTGTCGCCCTCGTGGGGCGCGCGGCCGAAAAGCTCGGCTACTCTTTCATGCCTGCGGTCTCGGGGGCCGGACACGATGCCGTGTACGTCGGGCGCGTGGCTCCAGCCGGCATGATCTTCATCCCATGCAAGGATGGGATCAGCCACAACGAGATCGAAGATGCGAAGCCCGAGCACATTACGGCAGGATGCAACGTTCTCCTGCATGCGATGCTCGAGCGAGCCGGTACCGCCGGCTAGGCGGACCGCCGACCTACGCCTCGAGGAGACCGCAGCCTCGCAAAAGAAGATTGGCGACGTGGGCGCTTGCGCGTCTTTCATCGCTTGGGGAGGTTTGGGTGATCCCAAGCACCGCCTTGACCTGCACGTCGAAGTCCGCGTAGGTCTGCGTGGCCGCCCAGATCGTGAAAAAGAGGTGGGTGCTGTCCACGGGAGCCATCTGCTTGCCGGCGATCCAGCCGTCGATGACGGCCGCCTTGCGACGCACCAGAGCACGCAACTCGGTTCGCAACAGATCGCCCAGGACTGGAGCGCCGTGTAAGAGCTCGTTGGCAAAAACCCGCGAGGCGTCCCCCCTTCGCGCGGACAGTTCCATCTTTGCCATGATGTAAGCCCGAAGGGCTTCACGGGGATCGGCCTCGGGACGAATGTAATCGGTGGGGACGAGCCACTCCTTCAGAGTCCGGGCAAGTACCTCGCGATAGAGCTCGAGCTTACTGCCGAAGTAGTAGTGCACGTTGGCCTTCGGCAACCCGGCCTCGAGGGCGATCTCGGCCATGGTCGCCCCACTAAATCCGGCGCGCGCGAAAACGCGCTCTGCGGCTGCCAGAATCACGGCTTCATTGGCCTGGCGAATCGAGGGCTTGGCCCCCGAAGGAGTCGCATTCGCCACGTTCGTGTGGGAAGGCTTCATCGATCGAGGGCGTCACACACCTCGGAGACGGGGCCGCAGCGTGGCGAGATGTGTCACTGCGCCCGGCCCTTCATGCCGGGCGCCGGCCCCAGCGCGTGCGGCAGCAAGTCCACATGAACGATGCGTTGAACCAAACTTCGTGCACGATCTCATCCGAAGATCACTTGCCTGCCGCTTCCCAGACTGCGTGCGTCATGGCACTCGCTCCGGGATCCTGTTTGATCACCGGCGAGCTTCCCCCGCTGAGTAACACCTTGACCGTGCGTTCATAGGCCTTGGGGTCCAGGTAGCCGAGCTTGGGTGTCCCGGCGTTTGTAATCAACAGCGCGATGTTCTGCATCTGCCGTTTTTGCACTGCGATTGTCGCGCTACCCGAGGTATCAGCGGCCACCACGATCTTGGCTGCCTCATCGGGGTTCTTGACGGCATCATTCCAGCCCTTAAACGTCGCTTTGAGGAATTTGGCCATTTTTGCGACAAAGACCGGATCCTTGAGTTTGGGCTCCAAGACGTAAAGCCCGTCTTCCAGGGTTGCTACGCCCTCATCTTGATAGAAGAACTTCACGAGATCGGATTCCTTCACCCCCGCGTCCACGATCTGCCAGTATTCGTTGTAGATCATCGTCGAGATGCAGGCTGCCTGATTCTGCAGGAGGGGATCGACGTTAAAGCCCTGTTTCAAGATCTTGATGTCGACATCAGGCTTGTAGCCGAGCTTGGCCATCCAGTTTAAAAACGGATATTCGTTACCTCCGAACCAGACGCCCAGGGTCTTGCCCTTGAAGTCCTTGGGGCTCTCGACACCACTGGCCCGCTTGCAGGTGAGCATGAGCCCGGAGCGGTCAAACACCTGGGCGATGTTCACCAGCGGGACACCGGCCTCGCGCGCGGCCAGGGCATCGGGCATCCAGTCCACGATGGCATCGGCTCCGCTGCCCGCAATGACCTGGACCGGAGAGACGTCCGGTCCGCCAGGCTTGATGGTGACATCCAGTCCCTCGGCGGCATAGTAGCCTTTGGCCTGGGCGACGTAGTAGCCGGCGAACTGCGCTTGCGGGACCCATTTCATCTGGACGGTGACTTTGTCGGCGGCCTGTGCGCTGCTTGCGACGAGGACGACGGCACACAGCCGTACTAGCAAGGACTTGTGATTCCAGTTCATCGAAGACTCCCTTCATTCGTGTAGGTCATTGGTGAGAACGAAACAAGCGGATCGTTACGGCTGTCGGACAGAGGGGTGCCAGAAAGCCATGCGGTGCTCGAGCTGCGCGAGCGCCACGTAGGTCAAAGAGCCCGTTGCGGCGGCGACGACGATCGCCGCCCAAACGAGCGCCATGTTCATGTGCGCTGCTTCCGTCGATATCCGAAACCCGAGCCCTACGGTGGGCGAACCGAAGAATTCCGCGACGATTGCTCCGATGAGAGCCAGGGCTGCGTTGATCTTTAGGGCGCTGAAAAGATACGGCGTGGCCGAAGGAAGCCGCAGGCTGATCAAGGTTTGAAAGTAACTTGCGGCGTAGCTGTGCATGAGTTCGCGTTCCTGTCGCCCTGCGGCCTTCAGACCCGCGAGTGTTGCGACCAGCATGGGGAAGAAGGTCATGAGTACGACCACAGCCGCCTTGGAGGGCCAGTCAAAGCCAAACCACATCACGGCGATCGGAGCCACACCCACCAGCGGCACGGCGCTCGTGAGGGCGGCAAGGGGCAGGAGTCCGCGCTGCAGAAAAGGTGCGCGATCGATCGCGATTCCCACCAGAAAACCTGCGCCGCAGCCCAGAAGCCATCCTGCCAAGACCGACTTCAGAACAGTCTGGACGAAGTCGCGAGCGAGCAGTGGATACCCGCCCGCCAATGCCTGGACAATCAGAGAGGGGGTCGGCAGCAACACTTTAGGAACGGAGCAGGCAGTAGCTAGGATCTGCCAGAAGTAGAGCGTCCAAAATCCAAATAGAGCCGCGCTCGCGAAGCCATCGAATCGGCCGTCGTTTTGCGAGTAGGCTTGCACGCTCAAGGCGGCAAGAATGAACTGGGCTGCAAGCAGCGCCCAATCACCTGGCTTTTGCCCAATGGGGGTTACGTTCTCGGCCAACCATCCGATCAGAAGGCCCGCACAAAAGGTGCTGCAGACCAGGGTGACGAGACCCGACGCGCTTTTCTGGGACCTCAAGCTGACGAGCGCGGACAGGGCCAGGAGGAATTGTGCTGTGAGCCTTGCCATAGGCAAGAGTAGGGGCGGTGCCTTAGCTAGCGCGACCTCCCCGCTCGGGAAGGCGAACGAAAGTCCGATGAGAAGCAAAGCGAGCGCCGCACCCACGCGCCCTGTCCAAGGCGCGCTCATCGATTCGGCCGCCAGCGTCTAAGGACGAGCACTTCGACGCCCAGGACGCCCGAGGTCAAAGCGAGGCCCAATACGGCGGACATCACAAGGGTCGACCAAATCTGGATCGTATTGCCGTAGTAAGACCCGGTCAGCAGCCGCGCGCCCAGCCCGGCCTGAGCTCCCGTGGGCAGTTCGGCCACCATGGCCCCGACCAGTCCGGCGGCAATGCCCACGCGCAGCGACGGAAACAGAAAGGGCAGGGCTGCGGGCACGCGCAAAAGCCAGAAGGACTGGGTCTTCGACGCCGCGTAGGTGTGCATAAGCTCACTGTCGATGCGTTCGGGCGACTGCAGTCCTTGCACTAGGGCTACCGTCACGGGAAAAAAGCACAGGTACATGGCGATGACGGCCTTTGGAAGAATGCCAGCCAGACCCATGCTGCCCAGGATGACAATGACAATGGGAGCGATCGCAAGGACGGGAACCGCTTGCGAGGCGACGATCCACGGGAGAAGCGCGCGGCGCAAGGTACGCGAATGGACAATGCCCGTGGCGAGGATTGCACCCAGGCCTGTTCCGAGAATGAATCCGGATAGCGTTGCCTCGGCTGTCACGAACACGTGAAACAGCAGATTGCGGGGTGAGCTCAAGGGCCAGTCAAACAAGGAAGACCAGGTGTCGGCGAGAATCTGGTGGGGAGCGGGCAAGACCGGCCGCTGCATGTTGAGCGACACGGCGACTAGGTCGGCGGGCGTCCAGGTGCCGCGTGCGCTCAGGACCCGTTCGATCGCACCGGACGCGTTGAGTCCGATCGCAGCGCCATACCAGACCAAAACGACGACGGCGGCCACCGCGATGATCGGCAGGCCCCTCTCGCCAAGGGCGCGGCCCCCACGCCTAATCATCATGTCCTCCTGCAAGAGCCTCGCGTACCGCATGCGCGACCGACACGAACAGGGCGCTCTCGCGCATTCCCAGATCGCGCAGGTGTGGCAAAGGAGATTCGATCACGCGAACGATGCGCCCGGGCCGCGGTGACATCACCACGATGCGCGTCGAAAGATATACGGCTTCAGCAATGGAGTGGGTGACGAACACGATGGTGCGCCGCTCGCGCTGCCATAGTTCCTGCAGCTGCTGATTGAGCCGTTCGCGTGTGATTTCATCGAGCGCTCCGAAGGGCTCGTCCATCATCAAAAGGCGCGGCTCGAAACCCAGAGCGCGCGCGATGGAAACGCGCTGCTGCATCCCCCCCGACAGCTGCCAGGGATATTTGCGTTCGAATCCGGACAGACCCACGCGCTCCAATTGCTCATGGGCAATGCGCTCGCACTCTTGGCGCGATTTTCCTTGGATTTGGAGTGGCAACATCACGTTGGCCAGAGCCGTGCGCCAGGGAAATAACGCTGGCGCCTGGAACACGTATCCGTAGGCGCGCGCCTGGCGCGCCTGTCTTGGCGTCAGGCCGTTGACGATCACTTCGCCTGCCGTGAGCGGCTCCAAGTCGGCGATGACGCGCAAAAGGGTCGTCTTGC
>JBEKVI010000064.1:0-27304 GCA_049514215.1 Burkholderiaceae bacterium | reverse complement strand
CTCCTGAGCAGTTTGAAGTGCAGATGGTCCATCTTAGGGAGCACTTCAATCCGGTGCCACTGTCCGCCGTTGTCGAGCACATCACACAGGGCACCGCATTGCCGGCGCGTGCCGTGGTCGTCACGTTCGACGACGGCTATGACGACAATCTGCATTTTGCCGGGCCGATCCTGAAGAAGCAAGGCATCGTTCCCACGATTTTCCTGTCCACGGATTACGTCGGGTTAAATGAGCCCTACTGGTTCGAGATGGTGGTGTATCTGATGATGCGGGTTCCCGTCCATAGCATCGCGCTGCCGGGAACATCGGAGCTCCTTCCAGCGCAGGACACGACCGAAGCCCGGCGCTCGAGTGCGGCTCGCCTGCAAGAGTCCCTCAAGCGCATGCCGCATCACGCCATGATGGCATTGCTCACGAGTTGGCGCACGCAGTTTGAGCGCTACATTCGTCCCGAAGAGTTTCGCTTAAGTCAGATCTTGGATTGGGACACGGTGCGCTCGATGGACGGTCACGGATTCGAATTCGGATCGCACGCCAAGAGCCATCCGGTCCTGGCCAACCTCGATGAAGCCACGCTCAAAGAGGAGTTGCAGGGTTCGCGCGAATGTCTCGAGCGCGAATTGGGTCACCCGGTGCATACCTTGGCCTATCCCGTAGGAAAGAGCTTTGCCTTTTCGGGTGCGGTTCAGCGCATCGCCAGGGAGTCCGGGTATGTGATCGGTGCAGCCTACATCTCGGGGGTGAACTGGCTGGGTCAACTCGCCACCTTCGAGATGCGCCGACATAACGTGGAGCGCTATCATCGCAGCACGCGCTTTCAGGCGATGACGACAGCGCCAAACTGGGTCCTTTGACGGGGCGAGTTCGGGGCGGCTCGACGCCGCCGTCCCCGTGCCCAGGCTCCTAAGACATGCTTGGCGTCAAGACGCTCGGCGCGCCTTTAGTGTGCACCGCTGATGGCGCCTGGGGCCCCTAGGCGACACCCTTCGGATGGCCCGCTAGGCTACGGCTTGCGTCGCAAAGGCCCATACTGCGCACGCGAGGTCGACTGCGACCAAGCCCGCGATGCTCGCTGCGAAGACCATGTTGTTTCGTTTCTCGCGGGCTGCGTCCTCCGGGCTCATGACCAGCGAAACGCTGCCTAGGACGGGACGCGGAATGGCCTCACGCAGGCTCTTGATGCTCTGGAACGTCGGCATCATGCGCGACAGTTGAAGGGCTGTCCCCAAGCCTGCCCCGATGGCGGCAATGAGCAACAGGGGGAGCATGAATGCGCGGTTCGGAAACACCGGACGGGGCGCGATGCGCGGGGGCTCGATGACCCTGAAGTCGGCTAACTGGTTCGTCGCATTCACGTTTTGCGAAATTGAGGCCGATTCACGCCGTGAAACGAGTTGATCGTAGTTTTTCCGGATGACATCGTAGTCGCGATTGAGCTGCGATGATTCCTCTTCGATCGCCGGCGCCTTGCTCGCCGCTGCGCGAAGTTCGTTTAGGCGGGCTTGCACATCGCTGACCCGGGCTTGCAAGGAGGCGACATTGGCGTCGGCGTCCGCCGCGGAGAGCTTCAGTCTTTGGAAGATGGGATTGGTCGCCATCGAGTAACGCATCCCGTCTTTGGACGTCCCATTGCGCAGGGCCGTCATTTCGCTTTGACGATCGTGCTCCAATTGCGCGATCAGATGACGCGTCGCGATGACGTCGGGATGTTGCTCAGTGAAGCGCGCGAGCAGATCGTCGAGATGCTTTTGGGCCGCCTCAAGTCGGGTCTCGGTCTCGGTCGTCATCTTCGGACCGGCCGAGTCGGGCAGTAGCGTAGGCTCCTCGCCGCTGAGTTCGTGACGAAGCGTGCCCGCCGACTGCTCTGCGGCATGCAACTGGCCCTTCAGGTTGGTGAGTTCGTCGGACAGCGCCGAGACGCGAGAGTAGTAGTCCGTTGCGCTTTGCCCGGTGTAGCCGAGATTGCGCACCTTGAAGTCCTTCAAGCGCTTTTCGGCTTCGCTCAATTTCTGTTCGTAGACTGCAATTTGCTGGTCAATGAATTTTTGCGCATCGGCCGAATCGCGATCCTTGTTACCGATCCCGGATTCGACAAACAGGGTGATTAAGCCCTTGACCATGTTTTTGGCGCGTATGGGATCCTTGTCGCGATACTTGATCGAATACAGGCCTTCGCGTCCGTCGATATCAATTTTGATGTCTTTGAGAAGATGGTCGACTTCCGCGTCGCGGGTCGCCTTGGATGAATCCTTGAGCTTTAAGTCTGGATTCTCGAGAACTTTCTCGATATTGGGGCGCGAGATCAGTGTGCGCGCGATCATCGCGACTTGCTGGTTGATATCGGGCTGCACCGCGAGCCCCGACATCAGGGGTTTTAGAACCGATTGAGTATCGACGAACACGGTGGCTGAAGCCTCGTAGCGATCCGGGACGAGGAGAACAAAAAGCCCGCCGACGACCAAAACACCCCAGGCAACGGCGACTCCAACCCAGCGGCGGTCCCACATGCCCGCTAAGACCACCATAATCGGTTTTAAAAAGTCTTCCATGCGATCAATCCTCGTTTCTGCGCGCGGGGCGTATTCGAAGGCCCTCGCTTGATTGCGGTTTGGCTCGTCTGCACAAAGCCTCGAAGTGGTGCTCGAAGACTTCGCGTCGGATCCTCCATCGGAGGCTCCAGTGGACGGACGCGCTGGACCGATTGTTCCTGGCTCTGAACTGCGCTTTCATCGGCGCGGCGCTGGACTAGGAATAAATCTTAGCCGGATACTATTATAGAAAACCGGTCGAAGGTACACGCACACAAGGCTCTTTGCAGCCCTTGGCTTCAGTGCAACAGTTGGCCGTTCAATCGACAATTCAGGTCCTGTGAGACGCGCCTCGCGAGAGAACGAACGCGCGCGCCGAAGCCTCTGCGTACGGTCTCGAGCCCGATGCAGGGCGGGATCGGAAAGTCTTACACGGTCTTCTCGCGAGCCGTGCAAAGATGGCCTCTGTTGCGTTGAACAGACAACTCGAAAACGTCCGTGCACCACTGTCTTTTTTCCCCAGTAGGGGCCCTGCATCAGCTCCACGCACGTGCTCTAGAAGAATGGCCGGTGGGCGTGATCGCCGGAGCGCTTCGCGCGGCGCTAAGTGTCAATGTGCCCGTGGCTCAATCGGATATCGGACACAGCCTCATTTGCTGCTTGCGAGAGAAGTGATTCTCACCGTAAGCTTTCAGCGCCGAAACAGTCCTGCCGAGGTCAACGAGGGCGCGTCAAATTGCGGGAACAACGAGAGTCGCAGCGGCTTTTGCCCCGTTCCCCCGGAGGGATTGACGGGATTCATACGATTGACAATTTTGCCCGCATGCGACGCTACGGGTTCTGAATCCTGATAGGTTAGACTTCTAGGGCCCCTAGTCGGGAGTTGGGATGCCGCTGTCGATATACCTGAGACGGAGCTAAACGATGAGAAACAATATACAAAAGGGTTCGCTATTGGGGCTTGCAAGGGTGGGTCTGGCCATTTTGGGTCTCGTTGGTCTGGTCGCTTGCACGGGACCGAAATATCCGCCAGCGCCCAAAGACACGAACGCGGCTGATTATCACTACGTCATCGGCGCGGGCGATACGCTTAACATCATCGTCTGGAGAAATCCCGACTTAAGCCAGACTCTGCAGGTTCGACCCGACGGTCGAATTTCGAGTCCGCTCGTGGACGATCTGCCGGCTCAGGGAAGAAATCCTGCCGACCTCGCCCGTGATATCGAGAAAGCGTTATCGAAGTTCATTCGCGACCCGGTTGTGACTGTGATGGTGAACACATTCCAGGGGCCGTTTAGCGAACAAATTCGGATCGTTGGCGAGGCGACCAAGCCTGCGGCGGTGCCTTATCGGCAGCATATGACGGTTCTGGACGTCATGATTCAGGCGGGCGGTCTGACCGACTATGCGGACGGGAACGCGTCGGTTCTGATTCGAGGCTCTGAAAACGGCAAAGCGTACAGCCTGCGTTTGCGGGATCTGCTCAAGCGCGGCGATATATCGGCGAACGTCGATGTCCAGCCAGGCGATGTGATCATCATTCCGCAAAGTTGGTTCTAATAAGTAGCAGACCCCAAGCGCGTGGCGACAGTGTGGACGTGCTGTGAGGCGAGGTGGGTGGTTCGAGGCCAGGCGCGATTGACTTTGTCCTGTGTGCCGCGAGCGATGAGATCGGACGATAGGCGAGCCATTGGCGATCCTGAAAAGAGGCAGGGCTGCGGGCCCGTGAAGAGGAAGAGCATTGAGCACGATCGATAAAGCGGCAAAGCGACTTGAGGAACTCCGCCAGGCGGGGATCGACGTTCCTTGGGTGCGCCCACGGGAGCCAGCGGGCAATGCTCCGTTTGCGCCGGTTACCACCCGATTCGCACCCCTGGCTACAGGGATGGGTTCGGCGGGCCAGGGCGCAGACGCGCTCGCCGAATTGCCGGAGATACCGCCGGCGCCCATCATCGAGTCCAAGCACGTGGACCTCGATCTGGATCGCCTCAGAAGTCTGGGCTACCTGGTCACGGGCGCGAACTCGCCCGCCTTGGCCGACGAGTTTCGTGTCATCAAGCGACCGATCTTAAGCAACATCGCGGGGGCCGAGGGCGTCGCTCAAGCCAATCGGAACCTGGTCATGGTCACGAGCGCCTTGCCGGGCGAAGGTAAGACCTTCGCCTCAATCAATCTTGCGCTTAGTATCGCAACCGAGATGGATCGCACGGTCTTGCTCGTCGAAGCGGATTCGGCGCGACCTGCGGTGCTCAGCCGCTTTGGCTTGCCTCCCTCGCCGGGGCTCCTCGATGTGCTCGAGGACAAAAAGACCGCGCTGTCTGACGTGATCCTTCGAACCAATATCGAGAAACTGTGGATCCTTCCTGCAGGCGCATCGCGTCCGACGGCGACCGAACTTTTGGCGAGCAACTCGATGCACTCGCTCGTGTCGGAACTGTCGAGACGCTATCGGGACCGGGTCATCATTTTCGATACCCCGCCGCTACTGCCTTCGCCCGAGTCTCGTGTTCTCGCAACAAATATGGGTCAAATCGTGATGCTCGTGGAGGCCTCCAAGACGACACGGGCGTCGGTGAACCAGGCGCTCGCCACACTCGAGGCATGTCCGGTCGTCATGCTCATGCTTAACAAATCCCGACTGGCAAGGGGCACGTCCTATGGCAGCTACGGCTATTGATTGGCAAGATGTGCGCGCGATCGCCCACGCGGTTGCGAGAGCCTTGTGAGCCCAAGGCGCGGTGAAGTGACGCCTGTGAAGCCGGATCCGAAGGGAGTGTTGCGACGCGATCTCCCCCTGTCACTCGGGGCTGCACTCGCGATGGCGTTCTCAGGGGGCGCTCTCGCACAGCAATCCACTGATCAGCTCCCAGGCGGGACCTCCACGCTTTCGACACCGGCGACCGTGCCCGGCGTTCCGGGCGTGACCACCATCCCGGCGGTGCCGGGGTCGACTACGGCAGCCCCACCAGGAACGATTGGACCGGGCTCGCCCCGCCAGGCCGCAGCCGACACCGACCTTGGCAAGCCGCCTCCGTTTTACATCCAGTTGAACATCAGCTCCGAGCTGACTTGGACCAATAACGCCTTATTCGGAACCGGGGCAAAACAATCCGATGAGATCCTGGACATCACGCCCGGAATCGTCGTGCACGGAGACGGCGCGAACTACCGGCTCGACGGCAATTTCTATCTCGATGGCGTGGCCTACTTTCACCATACCGAGCCCGATCGCGTCCTGCCGCGTGGCTACCTGCTGTTTAACGCGGACCTGGTTCAAAATCTTCTGTATTTTGACGCCGGGATCCGTTCATCGACGTTCGTGGAAAATCCCTTTGGTGTCGCCAGTGTCGGCCCCGCTTCGACCTATAACGAATATACGACGACGCAGTTTAGGGCGAGCCCGTATATTCAGCGTGAGCTGACGCCGGACATTACGCTATCGGCGCGCAGCGACGATTCCTGGACGACCACCGACGCGCCGGCCGGATTCGCGGGCACCGATGGCTTTTATGGCATGCAAAGCGTGCGTATCGAACGGCGCCCGGAACCGCTCGGATGGGGGGTGTTGGTCTCGCAGAGCGATTCGCGCTTTCAGGGCGAGTCCAATGATGCCCTGAAGGACGACGCAGCGCGCTTGAGCGTGAATTACTCGTTCGATCCGGTGCTGCTGGGACTGATTGCAGGCTACGAGCGCGCCTACGTGGACGGACCGTCCAAGGAGCACTATATCGCCGGTGTGCGCTTCGAGTGGCGCCCGGATTTGCGCACGGCTTTTAGCGCGACCGTCGAGGAACGTTATTTCGGTACAGGCTGGAATCTCAATCTCGGGCATCGCGAGGAGGATTTCGCGCTGAGTGCGAACTGGTCGCGCGATGTGACGACCTACCCGACCCTGTTGGGGAGTCAGTTGGGCGCCGGATTTGTTCCATCCTTGCTCGATTCCGTGCTTTCGGGGGAATACACCAATACAACCGCACGAACCGAGGCCGTCCAGAATCTACTCTTGACCACGGGTATTCCTTCCGACATCCCAGGGGGTCCATCGCTGGTCGCATCGGCGCAGGCGCTCAACGTGGATACGGCCTCCGTCAACGCCATCTTTCTCGGAAAGTTCAACACCCTGGCCGTTACGGTGTATCGTACGCGTACCGTTCCTTATGTGATCGATGGGGAACCCCTCGTTCTGACCGTGCCTGGGGCCTTCATCGACAACACCGTGGATGGCGCTACGATCAGTTTGGATCACAAGTTAAGTCCGACGCTCGACGTCAATGCCACGTTGCTGAGGACCCTCACCGAGGGTCTGGGATCGGTCAGCGGAGCATCGTCGCACCAGACTTCCCTTGTCATCCAATTGAATGATCGCATCACCCCAAGAACGAGCGCATTCTTGGGCGTCCGACATCAAATTCTCGACTCGAATCTGGTCGCTAGCACGACAGAATCGGCTGTATTCGTCGGGATCAACCACCGCTTTTGAGAAACCGATGTTCGAATCCTTCTACGGACTTTCCGCTCCACCTTTTCAACTGAATCCGGATCCGAGCTTCTACTTCGGAAGCCGGGGTCACAGCAGTGCCCAGCGATATCTTCGCTTCGGTGTTTTTCAAGGCGAGGGCTTCATCGTGGTGACGGGCGATATCGGAGCCGGCAAGACCACGCTGGTTCGAGCGCTGCTTGCGGAACTGGATTCGACCCAGGTCACAGCTGCGCAACTCGTGAGCACTCAGTTGGAGGCCAACGATCTGCTGCGCGCGGTGTCGACCGCTTTTGGCGTATACGCCCGGGGTGATACCAAGGCCGAACTGTTGGGCTCGTTGGAGGCGTATTTCATATCGCTGGCGATGGAGAACCGCCGCGCGCTTTTGGTCGTCGACGAGGCTCAGAATCTGGAAGCCCGCGCGATTGAAGAATTGCGCATGCTCTCGAACTTCCAACTCGGCAGTCGTGCGCTCCTGCAGAGCTTTCTCGTCGGACAGCCGGAATTGCGGCAGATGCTGCGCTCGCCGGTCATGGAGCAATTGCGTCAGCGCGTGATCGCGTCTTGTCATCTGGGTCCCATGGATCGCGACGAGACGCGAGGCTATATTGAGCACCGTCTGCGCCATGTCGGATGGACGGGCAATCCGCAATTCGAACCGGCGGCGTTCGATGCGATTTTCCGCTGGACGGGCGGTGTGCCTCGGCGTATCAACCTGCTTTGCAACCGCCTGCTGTTGGCGGTATTCCTCGAGAGCGGCAGCCTCGTGACGGCCGAGCATGTCGACACCGCCTCGCGCGAAATTCGTGCCGAAATTGGTGGTGGATTCGAAGGTCCGGAGATGGGATCCGCGCCGATCGCTCGCCCATCGTACAGTGCTGCTGCGCCGCCGGCGATGCCCGCGCCCGTCGCTTCGGCTGAAGAGGCGCAAACGGACGGTGCAGGTCCCGCGGGAGCGCCTGCGGCGAGCCCCTCAGTGTCAGGCAAGGGCGTCCCCGTGCGTCCGGAAAGTTCGCTGTTCCCCGCAGCGAACGAACCGGAACCGGCGCTACCCGAGTCGCGACCCGCAGCGCCCCGCGAGGGCGTCCCGGGGCCTTTGCTTTGTATTGCAGGTTCTGCCTCGAGTCTGGTGAAACTCGTGCCCTTGATCCGCGTCTTCAAGAAACGTTTGGACTTGCCTGGTGTGCTTCTCGTCGATGCGGGCCTTGAGCGCACGGCAGTGGGCAGTGCGGGTCAGTGGAACGATCTTGGAATTTCTGAGCCCGACCTGGTGCTACCGTTAGGCCCGGGCAGTCCCAATAGTGTCGCAGCGGACGTCATGAAGCGAATCGAGCCGGTCCTGATCGAATACCGACCGAGCGCCATCGTGATTGAAGGCGATGGCAACGAGGCACTTTCGTGTGCGCTGGCGGCTTCGCGCAGGGGCATCCCCGTGGTCCATATCGAATCGGGCCTGCGCAGCCTCGATCGGATGCGCCCGGGCGCGATCAATCGCCTGCTGCTCGATCAGACCGCCGATATCCTCTATACGAGCGATCCTGGAGCCATTCTCAATCTGTCTGGGGAAGGCATTCCGGGCGAGCGCGTCCACTGTTTTGGAAACCTCTGGAGCGATGCGGTTACGCTCCTGCGCTCGAGCGCCCTGGATCCCTTGCACGTCCTGGCCGAGGCCGGAGTCGATGGCAATCTCATCAATCTGCGTCACTATGGCGTGGTCATCTTGCGCGGACAGACCGAGGCCAAGCAGCAGGACCAGCTCAAAAGCATGCTAAGCGTCCTGCGTAAGGCCAACAAGGCGCTCTTGCCGCTCCTTTGGGTCAACGACGCTGCCGTAAGCGCCAATATCGAACGGCTCGGGCTCGATGGAAGCGTTGCGCAGGCGACGACGGCACGCATGCCCGAACCCGGTTATCTCGCGCTTTTGGGAATGCTCAACAAGGCGAGCTGCGTGTTCACGGATTCAGGCGAGGTGCAGGATCAGACGACCGCGATCGGAGTGCCTTGCCTGACGCTGCTTTCCGAAAGTGATCGGCCCGTCACGCTCGACCGCGGCACCAATACCCTGGTTGGCACGAGCATCAAGCTCATCATGCGAGAGCTCTCGAACATCCTGGATACCGGCGGCAAGCGCGGTCAGGCGCCCGAGTTCTGGGACGGGAAGGTTGCAGAGCGCATGGCCAATCACCTCGCTCAATGGCTCGATCTGCCGGTCAATCCCATCGAAGTCAATCTCGCAACCTCGAGTTTCTAGAACGTCGAGTCCTAGAGCCCCTGGATGCGCCGGGAGCGCATCGCCAAAGCCAGACGCCAGGCTAGGGGGTGCAGAACGCGAAATCCACCTCGGGTTTGCGATTGGACATCAGATCGGCCAAGGCCTGGCCGGATCCCGCACCATGGGTCCAGCCGAGCGTGCCGTGTCCGGTGTTCAACCACAGGTTATCGATGCGACTGCGCCCGATGTAGGGCAAATTCGAGGGCGTCGCCGGCCGTAACCCCGCCCAGTATTCCGCGCGGCCGATGTCGAGCACGCCTGGAAAGATCTCATCCGCACGGGTTGTGAGCGCCTCGCAGCGCAACTTATTCAGACTCAGGTCGTACCCGCTTAACTCGGCGGTCCCCGCGATGCGAACGCGATCGGCAAGTCTGGAGAAGACGATCTTCATCTGGTGGTCGGTGATGCTCACCACGTTGGCTACGGCGCCGGCTTTGATCGGGACGGTCGCCGAGTACCCCTTGGTCGGATAGATCAAAAGGGAGATCCCGATATCGCGCAGCATGGGTGCCGACCAGCTGCCCAACGCAACGACATAGGCGTCGGCGCGCAGGACCTCCTCGCGACCGTTTTGGGTGACGAGGACGCCATCGATACGGCCTGAAGCCTTGATCAGACGGACGATGTTGGTATCGTAGCGAAATGCCACGCCGTGCCCGGCTGCCAAAGCAGCCAGCCTCTGGCTAAACTTGAATGCGTCTCCGGTTTCATCATCGGGCGCATGCGCCCCACCCACCAGGCGACTCTGGTACTGCGCCAGCGAAGGCTCGAGCGCCGCGATCTCCTTCGGATTCAAAAAATTCATGGTGCAACCGAATTCCCGCATCAGTTCGAGACCGGGACGGGCCGCGGCGTAGTCTTTCTCCGTCTCAAACAGGTGCAAGATGCCTTTTTCGAGCGCGTCGTACTCGATGGCAGTGTCGCGGCGCAAAGCGATCAGGCACTGTCGGCTGTAGAGGGCGAGGTTGGTCAACTGGATCGTATTAAAGCGCGTGCGTCCGGGCGCGCACTCGAAGAAGAACTGCAACCCCCAGCGCCATTGATGCGGGTCCAGGCGCAACCGGAACAAAAGCGGGGAGTCGTCGCGCGCGAGCCACTTCAGAAGCTTGAGGGGTGCACCCGGGTTTGCCCACGGCTCTGCATAGGAAACCGAGATCTGCGACCCGTTGGCGAAGCTGGTCTCAAGCCCGGCACCGGGTTGGCGGTCCACCACCGTCACTTCGTGACCCAGCCGGTTCAGATACCAAGCCGAAGTCGTGCCGAGAATGCCGGCACCCAATACGAGAACTTTCATGATCCATCCCTGAGAAGCGCCGAATTGGCACGCGCGCCTTCTTTGAGCCATGCCTGGGGTTGGGCGCACCGCGCTTCTGCGCGTCACGCAAGGATTATACCGGTGGCCTTGCGTGCGCCTTGCACGCGTACGGACCAGTTTCGGTATAGTGTGCTCTCCTTGGAGCCCGGGTTTGCCCGAGCGCTCCTGCCAGACGATCCCCTTCGTGTCCGAATCTCACCTTCCCGCACCGCCGCGCTTTAGGATCGCGTCCACAGGCGTCCTTCTGGCCGCACTGGGCGCCATCGCCTTCTCGGGCAAGGCGGTCATCGTCAAGCTCGCCTATCGCTATGGCGTCGATGCCGTGACCTTGATCGCCTTGCGCATGGTCTTCGCCTTCCCCTTCTTCGCCGCGACCGCCTGGTGGATGAGCACAAGACAAAGCACCCAGCCCCTTTCTAGCGCGGACCGGGTGCGCATCGTCGTGCTCGGCTTTTTGGGTTACTACCTGGCCAGCTTTCTCGATTTTCTGGGGCTTCAGTACATCACTGCCACTCTTGAGCGGCTCATACTCTATTTGAACCCGACCTTGGTCTTGCTCCTGGGGGCCGTGTTCCTCGGGCGACCCGCAACCGGACGGCAGTTGTGCGCATTGGTCATCAGCTACGCGGGCGTCGCGCTCGCCCTGGGACATGATTTTCGTCTCGGCGGGTCCAATATCTTGATGGGCAGCGCGCTCGTTTTCGCAAGTGCCCTGGCCTACGCGCTCTACCTCGTCGGCAGTGGACAATTGGTCCAGCGCGTGGGCTCCATCCGGCTTACGGCCTATGCGAGCTGCATTGCATGCGCCTGCTGCATTGCGCAGTTCCTCTTAACGCGTCCGCTGTCTGGGCTATTGGACTTGCCTGCGCCGGTCTATTGGCTTTCGCTGCTCAATGGCATCGCCAGCACGGTTTTGCCGGTCTTCGCGGTCATGATGGCGGTCGCCCGGATTGGGGCGTCGGCGGCCGCGCAGGTCGGCATGATTGGGCCCGTCTCGACGATTGTGCTCAGTTCGGTGTTTCTAGGTGAAGAGATGGGACGATGGCAGATCGGCGGCACGCTGCTCGTTATCCTCGGAGTCTTCATTGTTTCGCAGCGTTCAAGAAAAGGAGAGCAGCATGACGCAAACCACGCAAGCCATCAGAATCCACGCCAACGGCGGCCCGGAAGTTCTCCAGCTTGAGGAGGTCCAAGTTCCGGCTCCCGGCGCAGGTGAGGTGACGCTGCGCAACCACGCCGTGGGCCTGAATTTCATCGACGTCTACTTTCGTACGGGCTTGTATCCGAACGCACTCCCGACAGGGATCGGCTTTGAGGGAGCCGGGATCATCGAGGCCGTGGGCCCCGGCGTCACGCAGTTCCGTCCGGGCGACCGGGTGGCCTACGGACAGGGCCCCCTGGGGGCGTACGCGGCCTTGCGCACAGTACCCATCGCGCAACTGGTGAAGCTACCCCACGGGATCAGCTTCGAAGAAGGAGCCGCGGTCATGCTCAAGGGACTCACGGTCCAGTATCTGTTTCGCCAGACCTATCGCCTGCAGGGCAAAGAGACCATTCTGTTTCACGCCGCAGCTGGCGGGGTGGGCCTCATTGCCTGCCAGTGGGCCAAAGCGCTCGGAGTCAAGCTGATCGGTACCGTCAGCTCTCCCGAAAAGGCGGCGCTGGCCCGCGCCAATGGCGCCTGGGCCACGATTGACTACAGCAAGGAGAAGATCGTCGAGCGGGTGCTTGAACTCACCAAAGGTGCAAAAGTGCCGGTCGTCTATGACGGCGTGGGAAAGGACACGTGGGAGGCGTCCCTGGATTGTCTGCAGCCCCGTGGGCTCATGGTCAGCTACGGCAATTCCTCAGGGCCGGTCACCGGGGTCAACCTCGGGATCCTAGCCCAGAAGGGGTCGCTGTTCGTCACGCGTCCGACACTGGCCACCCATGTGACGCCGCGAGAGAAGCTCGAAGCGAGTGCTGCAGAACTCTTCGGCCTCATCTTGAAGAAAAAAATCGAGGTGAAGATCGACCAGACCTATCCCCTAGGCGATGCTTCGCAGGCCCATCGGGATCTCGAGGCCCGCAAGACGACGGGCTCGACCGTTTTGATCCCCTAAGGCACCGTTTTGGGCGCGTCTAGGTTGATTCGTTCAGATCAGCGCGGATGCGGCCCTGCTTGATGGCCTTAAGCAGGGCTGCGTGGTCCTTCTCGTTTTGTTCGGCGTAGCGCTTGGCAAACCGGACCAGGGCGAGATCCAAGGCATCGCTTCGTCCGAGATAGCCCGCGATCACAGCCGGATCGCTCCCCTTGCCGTGCGCGCGCGCGAGGGCCCAGCCGCAGGCGTCGGCATACTCGATCATCTCGGCCAAGCTCATGTGCTCGCACACCAGGGAGATCTTCATGTCACGCAGCTGCCGGACATAGAAGTCCACATCCAGATGCGGCGCGTGGGCCCACCCGAGAAAGATATCGCTGGCCGCTTGCATGATTCTTTGCCCAACGACGACGCGCTCTCCGCAATTGCGATAGGCGCTTTGGCCCGCATAGGGTTCGTAGACCGAACGGCCGGCTTCTTTGAACTGCAGAAAGAGGGGCTCGGCGCCGCCGCCCATGAGTAGGGCAATCGCACAGCGCGTGCCGACACTGCCTACTCCCACGACCTTGATGGCGACATCGACGACTTCATAGCGTGCCAAAAGCAGTCGCCGTTCCTCCGGCATCGACGCGACGTAGTTGTGCCAGAAGCGCAGCACGTCCTTGTGAAAATCGGCGATCGGATAGCCGTGATAGATGAGGGGCGGTCGGTCGTGGATGCGGGGTTGTCCGTTTACGATGTCCACGAGCTTGGGGTAGGCCTTGTCGGACGTCCTGTGAATCGCGCGCTCGGCCATCTCGATGCGCTGGCGACGCGTGTCGTCCGAGCGTGCCATCTGGATCAAGGTCTCCAGATCGATGTGCGCGTACCATAAATCGAGTGCCGGCATTTGCGCGCATTCGGCCATGCGCTCACGATAGGTCTGGGCTGCGCGCGTGACGATTCTGCTGGCGTCGCGTTCGGTGAACGACTGCTCGCGTGCGGCGACATGAAAACTCGCGGCGAGCCGTTTCAGATCCCATTCGAACGCTCCGGGCAGGGTCTCGTCGAAATCGTTCAAGCCGAACAAGAGCGCACGTTCGGGGCTTGCGAATCCGCCGAAGTTGCCCAGGTGAGCATCGCCGCAGATCTGGGCACAAATCTTAGGCGACGGGGCGGTGCCGATGTCGTGGGCCATGAGGGCTGCGGCACCGCGATAGAAGGTGAAAGGCGAATGGGCCATGCGACCGTAGCGGATCGGGATCAACTCCGGTAGTCGGTGCACATTGGACTGTTCGATCAGTTCAACCGGATCGCGTCCGGCCGTGACATAGCGATCGAGGCTCTCTCGCGCGCACAGGCCGCGGCGCGACTTTCCCGCAGCAAAGCGGACCGCGCGCTGCGCAGTCAGCGCCGGTTGCGGCAGATCCTCCGCGGCCCGGGAGCGGGCCCGGCGCTTAGCCATGGTAGCCCGTGACCCGCTCGACTTCGTTCTTCGACCCCAGGAACACGGCCACGCGCTGATGAAGCCGCTCGGGCTGGATCTCCAGGATGCGTCCATGCCCGTCGGTCGCCACGCCACCGGCCTGCTCGACAATCCAGGCCATCGGATTGGCTTCGTACATGAGACGCAGCTTGCCTGGCTTGTCCGGCTCGCGTGCATCGCGCGGATACATGAAGATGCCTCCGCGCGTGAGGATCCGATGCACGTCGGCGACCATGGAGGCGATCCAGCGCATATTGAAGTCCTTGCCCCGGATCCCGCTTTTTCCGGCCAAGAGCTCGGCCACATAGCGCTGAACGGGCGCCTCCCAATGCCGCTGGTTGGACATGTTGATGGCAAATTCCTGGGTGTCTTCGGGAATCTGCATCGAATCCTGGGTCAGTACCCAGCCAAACGTCTCACGATCGAGCGTGAAGGCCTGCACGCCGAATCCGAAGGTCATCACGAGCATGGACTGTGGCCCATAGATCGCGTATCCCGCGGCGACCTGTTGCACCCCGGGCTGCAGGAACGCCTCCTCCCCGGGCTCCATCCCCTCGGGGCACTTCAAGACAGAAAAGATGGTGCCGATCGAGACATTCACATCAATGTTGGAGGAGCCATCCAGGGGATCGAGCAGCAGCAGGTATTCTCCTCGGGGAAAGCGATTGGGAATGGGGTGCACCTTGTCCATCTCTTCTGAGGCGAGCGCTGCGAGCTGCCCGCCCCACTCGTTGGCCTCGAGCATGATCTCGTTGGCGATGACATCGAGCTTTTTCTGGATCTCCCCTTGCACGTTTTCGGTCTCGGCACTGCCCAAAACGCCCCCGAGCGCTCCCTTGCTTACGTTGTGACCGATCGACTTGCACGCGCGCGCGACGACCTCGATGAGCAGGCGCAGTTCAGCGGGGATGTTGTTGTGTGCCCGCTGCTGCTCGATTAGGTACCGGGTCAAGGTCACGCGACTCATACGAGTTCTCCAGATGCACTGTGCTTAAGGGCCCCACCACCGGCACCGCGCCGATGGCCGACCCTAGACACTTAAGGACTTACCAACGATTTCGGCCACGTCCTTCGACAGGTGGGGCGCGGACTGGACGGCTCGCAGGGCTTTTTCGGCCGTAACCTGCAAGCCCGGTGTGAGTTTGCGCCAGCGATCGAGGCTGCGCGCGAGCCGGCTTGCGACCTGAGGATTCAAGGCGTCGACGGCCAAGACCTGTTCGGCCCAAAACGCATGCCCCAACCCGTCGATGGAGTGAAACTCGGCCGGATTCGAGGAAAAGAACGCGAGAAGGACGGCGTAGACCTTGTTGGGATTGCGCAAAGAAAAGCTGCCATGGCTCATGAGCGCCTTGACCACCTCGAGTCCCGAGGCGCTCACACGCGGCGCGACCACCTGGGCACGCAGCCATTTGTCCATCACCATCGACTCATCGCAGTAGTGTGCGTGGAACTCCGCGAGAACCGACTCACGCTGTGGCGAGGGATTGTTGATGAGCGCCGTGAATGCGTCAAAGCGGTCGGTCATGTTGTCTGCCGCTTGAAACTGATCGAATGCGAGCGCGTAGAAGTCGGGCTCGTTCAAGCTTGCAAGATAGGAGAGCGCCAGATTTTTCAGGGCCCGCTTTCCGGCGGGCACTGGATCGGGAGAGTAGGGTCCCTTGGTCCTGTTGTCGTGGTAGGCCTTCTCCCACTCGTGCCGTAAGGCAGCTGCGAGGTGAATGCGAGTCTGCTTGCGTGCACGGTGCACGGCCTGGGGATCATAGACCGGTAATTCCTCGCCCACCACCAGTTCGCTAGGCAAGATGAGGGCGAGTTCCTTCAAGGCCGGCGCCAAGGCGTCATCGAGCAGGATGGCGCGAAACACCTCAACGAGCCGATCGCTCGTGGAGCCCGCCTGATCAGGGGCGGATTCGCGGGCGAGCCGCGCGAGCTCCAAAGCCGCCAGGCGCTGACTTGCCTCCCACCGGTTGAAGGCGTCGCTGTCATGGCCTGACAGGTGCGCGAGCTCCTCGCTCGTGAAGGGGTATTGCACGATCACCGGTGCCGAGAAGTTGCGAAGCAAAGAAGGCACCGGCTTTTCGCGAACATCCACGAAAACAAAATTCTCTTCGTTCTGGCGCAACTCCAGAACACGGGTCTTCTGCGATGCGTTTGGCGCGGCGGCCGCAGCCTCGCCTTCAAGCCGAAGCGCAAGGTCTTGACCGTTCTTGTCCAAAAGCCCGAGGGCGAAGGGGATGTGAAAGGGCCTTTTTTCGACGTCCGAGTTGCGCTCGATGCCCACCCGCGGGCAGGCCTGGCGTGCCCGCAGATAAAAGCGCTGGGTGGCGGCGTCATAGCGTGTGTGAATCTCCACCCGCGGCGTGCCCGCCTGGCTATACCAGAGACGGAATTGAGCCAGATCTTCTCCCTTGCGCTGGTTTGTGTAGACCGACTCCATGGCACTGACAAAGTCGTCGCAGGTCACCGCCTGCCCGTCGAAGCGGCGGAAATATTCGTCGACACCGGCGCGAAATCCCTCGCGGCCAAGAAGGGTCTGGAGCATGCGCACCACCTCGGCGCCCTTCTCGTAGACCGTGGGCGTGTAGAAGTTGCTAATCTCCTGGTAGCTTTCGGGACGAATGGGATGCGCCATGGGACCGGCATCCTCGGGGTACTGTCCCATTCTGAGTCCGCGCACCTGGTTGATACGCCCTACCGCGCGCGCGGTCTCGGCCCGTCCGTCGAGGGCGCCACCGGCAAGGTACGCTGCGCTCATGTCGGCGGAGAACTCCTGGTCGCGAAAGACCGTCAGCCCTTCTTTGAGCGTCAGCTGGAACCAGTCGCGACAGGTCACCCGGTTGCCGGTCCAGTTGTGGAAGTATTCGTGGCCGACGACCGCTTCGACGGCCCGATAGTCTGCATCGGTTGCGACTTCGGCATTGGCCAGAACGTATTTTGCGTTGAAGATGTTCAGGCCCTTGTTTTCCATGGCGCCCATGGTGAAATCTTCCACGGCCACGATCATGAAGCGGTCCAGGTCCAGTTCCAGTCCGAAGCGCTTCTCGTCCCAGCGCAGCGAGTGGACGAGGGCATCGAGCGCGAAATCCACCTTCTTGACGTCGGCGGGTTTGACGTGGATCTGCAGCAGCACCGAGCGGCCACTGGCCGTTTTCACGCGCCGCTGAACGCAGGACAGATGCCCTGCGACCAGAGCGAACAGGTAACTCGGCTTGGGAAAAGGATCGTGCCATTTCGCGTAGTGGCGCCCGCCCGGGAGGTTGCCGCTTTCGACGAGATTGCCGTTCGACAGCAACACCGGATAATCGGACTTCTTAGCACGCAACATGACCGTGTAGCGCGCCATCACATCGGGTCGATCGGGAAAGTACGTGATGCGTCGAAATCCTTCGGCTTCGCACTGCGTAAAAAGACTGCCCCCGGATTCGAACAGTCCCATCAAGGTGGTGTTGCTTTGGGGCCGATTGCGAACCTCAAGATCGAGCGTGCACCGCTCTGGCAGACTCGGAAAGGACAGCGAGGTATCGGTGAGCACGTATTCGGAAGGGGGAAGCCTTCGCCCGTCCAGGTGCACGGCGACGAGCTCGAGCGCTTCGCCATCGAGCACCAACACGCCGGCTTGGTTGCGCACCAAGTGAAGGCGCGTGGCAACCACCGTTGTCTCGGCGTCAAGGTCGATTCCCATCTCCACTTCGGTGACGTGGAAAACGGGGGGGTGGTAGTCCTTGCGATAGATCGTGGGCGGGGTTTCGTTACGCATGCGATTCCTGTCGATGGTGGGGTCGAATAACGCGGCCTACCGGCTGCTTGCCCCAAGAGTTCATTTTAGCGTGCCCTGACAAAGTGCCCGGACCTGCTGCCGCCACGATGGGCAAGACGGCAGGCAAAGCGCGGGAAATCTAGCACTCGATGACGTTTACGGGCACCTCGATGACATTGATCGCAAGGCCGCCGCGCGCGGTCTCCTTGTACTTCAGCTTCATGTCCGCACCCGTCTCGCGCATGGTCTTGATCACGCGATCCAGTGACACAAAATGGTGGCCGTCACCCTTTAGGGCCATGCGTGCGGCGTTCACCGCTTTCACCGACCCCATGGCATTGCGTTCGATGCACGGGATCTGGACCAGACCGCCCACGGGATCGCAGGTCAGTCCGAGATTATGTTCCATGCCGATCTCGGCCGCATTTTCGACCTGTTCCGGACTACCCCCAAGCACCTCGGTCAAGGCGCCGGCGGCCATCGAACACGCGACGCCCACCTCGCCTTGGCAACCCACCTCGGCGCCGCTGATAGACGCATTCTCCTTATAGAGCATCCCGATCGCCGCTGCCGTCAGAAGGAACCGGACCACCATCTCGTCGTTGGCTCCAGGGACAAAGCGCGTGTAGTAGTGCAGAACCGCCGGAACCACGCCTGCGGCACCATTGGTGGGCGCCGTGACGACGCGGCCGCCGGAAGCGTTCTCCTCATTGACGGCAAGCGCATACAGGTTGATCCAATCGAGTACCGCCAGAGGATCCCTTAATCCGGCTTCGGGGTGGCGCATCAGGTGACGATACAGTTCGGGCGCGCGCCGCCGCACGTTCAGCCCCCCCGGCATGACGCCTTCATTGCGGCAGCCGGCGGCAACGCAGTCTTGCATGACCTGCCAGATGTGAAGCAGCCGGGAGCGAATTTCATTCTCGCTGCGCCACACCTTCTCGTTTTCGAGAACGAGCTGGCTGATCGGCAGCCCCGTCTCGTGACACCATTTCAACAGTGCATCGCCCGAGGTGATGGGATAGGGCAAAACGGTCGTATCGGCGACGATGCGATCGGCTCCGGCGCTCGCTTCAGTCACCACGAAGCCGCCGCCGACCGAGTAGTATCCCTGCGCGCACACGATTGCCCCGTGCGAATCCAGGGCGCTAAAGCGCATGCCATTGGGATGGTAGGGAAGCGATTTCCGGAAAAACAGGAGATCTTCGCGTTCGATCCATTCGACTTCGCCCACGCCTGCGATCCGCAGCCGGCCCCGCTGCCGGATGGCCGCCAAGCGCTCAGGAATCGATGCGGTGTCGACCGTTTCTGGTTGTTCGCCTTCGAGTCCGAGGATGATGGCCTTGTCACTGCCGTGACCTTTTCCGGTCGCGCCCAAGGAGCCATAGAGCTCGGAACGCACGCGCGCGATGCGCGCGCGCTCAGGGTGTGCGGCCAGCAATTCGGTAAAGCGCAAGGCCGCGCGCATCGGCCCGACCGTGTGCGAACTTGACGGCCCGATACCGATCTTGAGCAGATCGAACACGCTAATGGCCATGGGCCTCCTTCGACGGGATCACCGGGGGCCAGGAACAGGACTTCTCGGCGAAAAATCTAGGCATACTCGCTCAGCGGAGGACAACTGCAAACGAGGTTACGGTCCCCGTAGACGTTATCGGCGCGCCCCACAGGCGGCCAGTACTTGGCCTGGCGCAGGGCCGCAATCGGATAGGCCGCCTGTTCGCGCGTGTAGGGACGCGTCCAATCATCCTGGAGCACGTCTGATGCAGTGTGCGGTGCGCGCTTGAGGACGTTGTCCTCGCGGTCGCTTCGGCCGGCTTCCACCTCGGCGATCTCGCCGCGGATGGCGATCATGGCTTCGATGAAGCGATCGAGCTCGGCCAGGGACTCGGATTCCGTGGGCTCGATCATGAGGGTGCCCGGGACGGGAAAGCTCATGGTCGGGGCGTGGAAACCATAGTCGATCAGACGTTTGGCGACGTCGTCGACGCTGATTCCGCAGGCGTCCTTGATGGGCCTTAGATCCAGAATGCATTCGTGCGCGACCAGCCCGTTTTGTCCTTTGTACAGAACCGGATAATGGGGCTCGAGGCGACGCGCGACGTAGTTTGCAGCGAGGATCGCGCTCTCGGTGGCCGCGGTCAGTCCCGAGCCGCCCATCATGGCGATGTACATCCACGAAATCGGCAGGATCGAGGCCGAACCATAGGGTGCAGCGGACACCGCGGAGACGCCTTCGGGGCCGCGCTCGTACCCAACCGAGCGCTCATTGGGTAAAAAGCGCGCCAGATGCGCTCCCACGGCCACGGGACCCACCCCCGGACCACCCCCACCGTGGGGAATGCAGAACGTTTTGTGGAGGTTCAGGTGGGAGACGTCTCCTCCGAACGCGCCCGGCGCGGCCGTTCCCACGAGGGCGTTCAGATTCGCGCCATCGATGTAGACCTGGCCTCCGTGCTCATGGACGATGGCGCAGATTTTTTCGATCTCCGATTCGAACACCCCATGGGTGCTCGGATAGGTGATCATGATCGCGGCGAGGCGGTTTGCGTACTGGTCGGCCTTGGTCTTGAGGTCCCTAAGATCCACATTGCCGCCCTCGTCGCAGGCGACCACGACGACCTGCAGACCTGCCATGTGCGCCGAGGCTGGATTGGTCCCATGGGCCGAAGACGGAATAAGGCAGATATCCCGTTGACCCTGGCCGCGTGCGCGGTGATAGGCCCGGATGATGAGAAGACCCGCGTACTCACCCTGGGATCCCGCGTTGGGCTGCAGCGAAACCGCGGCGTAGCCGGTCGCCTCGCAAAGCATCGCTTCCAATTGGGCAATCATGGTCCGATAGCCCTTCGTCTGATCGGGCGGTGCAAACGGATGGATCTGGCCAAACTCGGGCCAGGTGATCGGAATCATCTCGGAAGTCGCATTCAATTTCATCGTGCATGACCCCAGGGGAATCATCGCCCGATCCAACGCGATGTCGTAGTCGGCCAGGCGGCGCAGGTAGCGCAGCATCTCGGTTTCCGAGTGATAGCGGTTAAAGACCGGATGCGACAGAAAAGGGCTGGTACGGCGCAGGCGCTCTGGATAGCGCACTTCGGCCTGGCTCTCGAGTGCCTCAAACTCGGGGACCGGTTTGCCGTTGGCCAAGATCGTCCAGAGTAGAACGACGTCGGCGCGCGTCGTCGTCTCATCGAGCGAGACGCCGACGGTGTGACTGTCGATGGGACGCAGATTGACCTTCTGCGCTCGGGCTCGCGCATGAACGCTTTGGCTCTCGCCTTGTGTCTTAATTGAGAGCGTGTCGAAAAAGCTCTCGTGGACCAGTTCCACACCGAGCTGGGCCAACCCCAGGGCCAAGGTGGTCGTCAGGCGGTGGACGCGTTCGGCGATCGTCGCAAGGCCCCGGGGGCCGTGGTAGACCGCATACATGCCAGCGATGACAGCGAGGAGCACCTGAGCCGTGCAGATGTTCGATGTCGCTTTTTCTCTTCGGATATGCTGTTCGCGGGTCTGAAGCGCAAGGCGATAGGCTGGACGCCCTCCGGCATCCACGGTCACGCCAACGAGGCGGCCAGGCAGGCTGCGCTTGAACGCGTCTCGGGTGGCCATAAAGGCTGCGTGCGGGCCCCCGAAGCCGATGGGCACGCCAAAGCGCTGGCTGCTGCCCACCACGACATCGGCACCCCATTCGCCCGGCGGCACAAGGAGCGTGAGTGCCAGAAGATCGGTGGCTGCGACCACCAGACCCCCTTGGGCGTGCACCTGCGCTGCGAGCTCGCGGTAGTCTTCGACCCGGCCCTGGGCTCCGGGATACTGGAGCAGCACGGCGAACGCTCCGCTGTTCGCCGCACCCGCGGGCTTGCCGACTTCCACATCGATACCCAGCGGCTCGGCCCGGGTTCTGACCACTTCCAAGGTTTGGGGAAGGACATCGTCTGAGACGAAGAACTTTTTACTGCGATGTGTCCCCACACGCTGACACAGCGTCATGGCTTCGGCCGCCGCCGTGGCTTCATCGAGCAGCGAAGCATTGGCGATATCCATCGCTGTGAGATCCGTGACCATCGTCTGAAAATTCAGGATGGCTTCAAGACGTCCTTGCGAGATCTCGGGCTGATAGGGGGTGTAGGCGGTGTACCAGGCCGGATTTTCCAGGACGTTGCGCTGGATGACGCCTGGGGTATGGGTTGCGTAGTAGCCCTGACCGATGAAGGACTTAAAGACCTGGTTCTGAAGGGCCAAAGCGCGCAATTCGCCGAGAACCTCTTCCTCGGGACGGGGCGGGGGTAGTCCCAAGGCCGTCTTGCTGCGAATCGAGGCCGGAATGACCGCGTCCATGAGTTCGTCACGGCTTTGCATGCCCAACACGTCCAGCATCAACGCTTGGTCTTGGGGACCGGTTCCGATATGGCGTGCAACAAAGGCATCGCGCGCTTCCAGTTCGGCGAGCGTGCGGCGCTCGGTCTGGCCCAGGTTGGCCTGCTCGGTCAAGGTGTTCATATTCATCGTTCGCGCTAGGAACCGGTCAAGGCCCGGTAGGCCGTCTCATCCAGGAGGGCATCAATCTCGGCCGGGTCTTGGGGTTTGATTCGGATGAACCAGCCCTCGCCCAAGGGGTCACTGTTGATCTTCGAGGGATCGTCCGGAAGAGCCGCATTGACGGCCACAACCGTGCCCGCCACGGGGAGCTTGACGTCCGCGGCGGCTTTCACCGACTCGACGACGCAGATCGGCTCGCCCTTCGCCGCGGTCTTTCCCGTTGCCGGAAGTTCCACGAAAACGATATCGCCCAGAGCGTCCTGGGCGTGGTCGGTGATCCCGATGGTCGCCGTTCCGTCGGCTTCGAGGCGGATCCATTCGTGGTCTTCGGTATAGCGCAGAAGGGTCATACGGGCTCCTTTCGAGAGGCAGAGGGGGCGGGTGACGGGAATGTGCAACGGGGTCGGTCTCTTCGCGCCGACTCCATCTAGATCGAACCCCGGTAATAGTGATTCGGCACGAACGGCGTCTTGGCAACGCGAAGGGGAACCAGGCGTTCCCTGACTTTGGCAAACAGTTCGGTGTCGACCTTGGAAAGGTGCGCCGGGACGTATCCCATGGCGATGGCGGCTCCTGAGGTGGGACTAAAGCCACCGCTGGTGACACGCCCGACAACCTCGCCTTGCGAAAGAAGGGGCGTGCCTTCACGCACGGGGGTGCGTTCGATGCCGATGAATCCCACCCGTTTGCGCCGGCTGCCTTTTTCGAGTTGGCCAAGCACGGCGGATGCACCGGGAAATCCGCCGGGACGATCCCCATCGGAGCGCCGCGCCTTCGATATGGCCCATGCCAAAGCGGCCTCCACGGGCGTGGTTCCCGTGTCGATGTCGTGGCCGTAAAGACAGAGGCCCGCTTCAAGCCTCAGCGAGTCGCGTGCGCCCAGACCAATCGCCTGGACTTCAGGCTCCTTTAGCAGCGTGCGCGCCAAGGTTTCTGCAGCGGAATCGGGGACCGAAATCTCAAAGCCGTCCTCACCGGTGTAGCCTGAGCGCGTCACCAAGCAGGGCGCCCCGCACAGCGAGACGCTGCGCGCCGTCATGAAGGTCCAGTCCCGAAAGGAGGTTTCCGGCAGAAGGCGCTGCATCACGGAAGCCGCCGCAGGCCCCTGAAGGGCGAGGAGCGACTGACCGTCCAAGACCTCGATTTGGACGCGCGCGGCGAGAGCGCCGCGCACATGGGCGGTATCGGCATCCTTGCAGGCGGCGTTGACGATGACAAACAGACCCTCGTCGATGCGCGTGACCATGAGGTCATCGAGGATGCCCCCTTCCTCGTTGGTGAACAGCGCATAGCGCTGCTGGTGCTTGAGCAGTCCGAGCAGATCGACGGGCACGAGGGACTCCAGTGCCGCGGCCGCATCTGGGCCTAGCAAACGCAGCTGACCCATGTGCGAGACATCGAACAGTCCCGCCGCGGCCCGGGTATGGAGATGCTCTTTGAGCACGCCTAAGGGGTACTGTACCGGCATGGAGTAGCCGGCAAATTCCACCATGCGCGCGCCCAGTTCGACGTGCAGCGAGTGAAGGGCGGTCTTGCGAAGCTCGGACATGAGACCTCTCTGACTGAATGAAGGGCGCGAAGGATTTGCATCCTGCTGTCCCTCTGTCCTTGTACCTGAGAGATTACAGCGTCGCTCGAGCTGCCTGACGCTATGTGCCCCTTCGGTGGACGGCCGATCCCGGCCAAATTGCCGGAACGCCATCACTCTCCAGATTGGTCTTGCCGTCGAACCAGTTCCTCTGCCTGAGCGATTATGGGAATGCGCCTTCGGCGATGTCCACAGATCGGGACATACTCTCCTGGTCGATGCGTTATTGTACTGAAAGATGAGGCCCGAGCCAATCGGCCCGTAAGACTGAACAAAGCCTCTCGAGACGGGGGCAAACCGGAGCTAAGGCGTGAGTTCTATGTCCCTCCGGCGCGGCAGGCCTGCTGGTTGCAGGACCGAGGGCTACTTTCGGATGAACGACTGCGCCTCGCCCCTCGAATTCACGGGATCGTCCTCGACGACGAGGATGTCACCCCCGCTCGTAAGGATGATCGAGGTCGCGCTCAGGTCCTCGCGCGCGGGCCGCATGGGGACGTATTCGCCTTCCATCGGAACGAGATCGAATTGGAATTCGCTATCGGTGACGCCGGCGCGCGCCGGCGGGGCCGTCTCGATCAGTTTTTCGTTGTTCGCCGTGACGCGCTTGACGAGCGTATCGACGACGAGCTTACGGAAATGCTCCTGCGTCTCTTCGCTCGCGAGAGCGTAGGCGGCGGGGCTTACTTCGAGGAAGATGACGTCCGTCATGGCCACGACCGTGGTCGTCCGTATGGCTTTGCCGGGATTAAAGAACGCCAATTCACCCAGAACTTCCCCTGCGCCGAGGACCTGGAGCCTTCGCCCCTTCATGGAGACTTCGACGTCCCCCTGCAAGAGCACCCCGAAGCTTGCGCCCTCGTCGCCCTCGGTCATGAATTGACGTAACTCGTTGTACTCGCGCCAGTGGGAAATGCGCAGGATTTCCCAGATCTCGTCGTTTTCAAACTCGAAAAGGGAGGCGCACTGCCGGACCATCTTAAAGCGCCGTGACAGTTTGACCGAATCAGCATCATCGAGGATCTGGAACTTCGCGCCCGACAGATCCTGGGCCATCTCGATGCCGGTGCGATAGCGCGAGTAAAGATCCTTCTCCAGGGCCTTCTTGACCACCGGATCGAGCTGCTCGGGCACCGACGGATTCAGGATGGAGACCGGCTCGGAATCCATGTTGATGATCTTGTACATCAAGGCGGCGCGGTTCTTGGCCCGATACGGCAAGCGACCCGTGAGCATTTCGAACATCACCGCACCCAGGGAGTACAGGTCACTCTGGATGTTAAGGGGGTAGTCTTTGATCTGTTCGGGCGACATGTACGCCGGTGACCCCACGCCCATGATGAAGGTCGAATCCGCGCCACTCTTTCTTAGATTGAGCGCGAGTCCGAAGTCCATGACCTTGACATCACCCTCGTTCGATAAAAGGATGTTGTCCGGCTTGATGTCGCGATGCACGATGCCACGGCGTCCGGCGAAGTCCAGTGCCATGGCGCACTTGAAGATCACCTCGACCACCCGGTGCGGGGGCAAGAGCTTGTCGAAGGTGCAAAATTCGCGCAGCGGGACGCCTTGCACATACTCCATCGCGATGTAGGCGCAGTCGTCCTCGATCTCGGCCGCGTAGATCTGAACGATATTCGGATGCTGAACCCGCGTCGCCAGCGCAGCCTCGGTCATGAAGAGCTTGCGAAGACGGCGCGCCATCTTGGCCTTCTTGGAGTCAAAGCGCATGACCTTGAGCGCGACGATGTCGCCGGTCTCGCGGTGCTGGGCGCGGTAGACGATCGACGTCGCGCCCTCGCCAACCTCCTCGAGGACCTGATAGAGTCCGTAGACCAGACGTTCTGCCGAGGTGCGACTATCCACCAACCGACCTCTCAATCTGTCTTACGCCTGATGCGAACGTTCGCAATCCCCAACGCAACGAAACTCTCCCCCATATCCATCTGTCCCGGAACCGCCCCCGAACCAGGACCGTTCTCGCATCCCCGTAGGCGGCAGCGAACTCGCATCACGGGGCCGATTTTTTTGACAGTTCGGCCCTCCATCTTACCGCTTAGCGACTGCAATTGTATAAAGCGCCCTTCCGACACTATTTCCGCGCGACTGCCGATGTAAGTCAAGGAATTGTGGCACACGAAACAGCGGTATAAGTTGGCGCGGCCGCAAAAAAGCGACAGACGGCGACCCGGGCGGCCGCCAGTGGTTGGACCGTCAAAAAGCCCGTCAGTGCCCGAACCGGGAAACGGTCTTTTGCGAACGCCTTTCCCCGATTTTTTACGCGCGGCCTTGGAGGGCCCAAAGGACGCGGCTGCCAAACAGGTAAGGTTACCCATCCTGAGGCTGGCCGAGCCCCGGGGGCTGGAGTAAACTCGCGCCCAAATCTAGAGGTATCTTCCTAACCGAGCTAAGACTATTTTCCTCGATTTAGGGGATGCGTCGGGATGGGACGCTGGCGGACATCGAGACTATCTCGCATGTTGAGGTAAACCAAAAGGACGCCAGCAGCGTTCCGGCGTAGTGGCATTCGTGGACTGTGGAGACCCGAAGGTTTCCACCCGGGAGCAAGAACGCCAATCCATGCTGCGTTCTTGATGAAGACAGGCTTGCATCTTGACGACCATCGCACATTCGCCCCCAGCGGCAGCGCGCGAGCGCTTCGAATTGTCCTTCGGCGGACTCGCCGTCGCACTGCTTCTGGCCGGTCTCATCGCATTTGCCAACGGCGCCTTCTGGTCCTGGATGAACCGGCCCGTCGTGGCGCCCGCCTTCGATGGACAGATCAACGGATTCGCCTTTGACGGGTACCAGCGTGACGAAAGTCCCCTAAAGGAGAGCTTTCCTTCGGAAAACGAGCTCGCTTCCGACCTCGCGCTTTTATCCCACTACACCAACCAGATCCGCCTCTACAGCTCGATCGACACCGATGCCGTCCCGGCGCTTGCGCGTGACCTTGGCATGCGCGTGACGGCTGGGGCCTGGCTGGATCGCCAGAAAGACCGCAACGCGCTCGAAATCAAGGCGCTTTTGCAGTCGGTGCGCGAGAACAGCAACATCGATCGGGCGATCGTGGGCAACGAGTCGGTGCTGCGCAGCGATTTAACCGTCCCCGAACTAATCCGCTATCTCGATATCGTAAGGCGCCGCACCAAGGTGCCGGTGTCGACCGCTGAGCCCTGGCACATCTGGCTTAAGCACCCCGAACTGGTGGAACACGTCGACTTCATCACCGTTCATCTGCTGCCGTACTGGGAAGGGGTCCAGCGCCAGGACGCGGTG
>JBEKVI010000063.1:0-82231 GCA_049514215.1 Burkholderiaceae bacterium | reverse complement strand
CCGACCCGCTCCTTCTTGCTCTTGATGGCGTTATAGACCGTATCCCCGGAATTCACGACACCCGAATAGACGCGAAAGAAAATGAGTTGCCCAACGAACGGGTCGGTCATGATCTTAAAGGCCAGGGCCGAGAATTTCTCGCTGTCGTCGGCACGGCGCGTGACCGGGTGATCGTGCGAATCCATCCCCTTGACTGGCGGGATATCGGTGGGCGCCGGAAGGTAGTCGATCACCGCGTCGAGCATCGCCTGCACACCCTTGTTCTTGAAGGCCGAACCGCACAGCATCGGCACGATCTCGCCTGCAATGGTCCGTTGCCGCAACCCGCTTTTGACCTCGGCCTCGGTTAACGCCTCACCCTCTAGGTATTTGTGGGTCAAATCCTCGTTGGCTTCGGCGGCCGCTTCGATCATCTTGTCGTGCCAAACCGTGGCGGTGGCCAGCAGCTCTTCGGGAATGGGCAAGTATTCAAACTTGACTCCCAGCGAGGCTTCGTCCCACACGATGGCCTGCATCTTGACGAGATCGATGACGCCCTGGAAATGATCTTCGCTTCCGAGCGGCAACTGAATCGGGATGGGATTGGCCTTCAGGCGGTCACGCATCTGCTGATGGACGCGCAGGTAGTCGGCACCCACCCGGTCCATCTTGTTGACGAAGGCGAGCCTGGGGACCCGATACTTGTTGGCCTGCCGCCAGACGGTCTCGGATTGTGGCTGTACGCCGCCAACCGAGTCGTAGACCATGACCGCGCCATCGAGCACGCGCATCGAGCGCTCGACTTCAATGGTGAAATCGACGTGTCCTGGTGTGTCGATGATGTTGATCCGATGCTCCGGGTAATCCTTGGCCATACCCTTCCAGACGCAGTGCGTCGCTGCCGACGTGATCGTGATGCCGCGCTCTTGCTCCTGCTCCATCCAGTCCATCGTGGCCGCACCCTCGTGGACTTCGCCCATCTTGTGGTTGACCCCGGTGTAGAACAGGATGCGCTCGGTGGTCGTCGTCTTGCCCGCGTCGATGTGCGCGCTGATACCAATATTACGATAGCGTTCAATGGGGGTCGTTCGGGCCACGATCGTCTCCTTCAGTCAACGGGGCACTCGAGCCTGGAAGGCAATCCACCGATTCTAGCGGAGTTGGAGTGGCAAAGAGGCCCGTCGGAAACCTCTCACTTGGGGCGACCGCATCCGTTTTCAAGCGTAACCCGGGACCAGCTTACCGGCTGGCGCGAGCTTACATCTGCTTAAAGCGTGAGGCGTACTGACGGCTTACGGCCAGTTCGATGCCGCGCTGCTTGAGCTGGACGAAGGTCTTGCCCAGCACGTCACGACGGGTCGCCCGCACGTGACTCAGGTTGACGATGACGCTGCGGTGGATTTGCCAGAACACATCCGGATCCAACTGCTCCAAGAGCTCCGCCAGGGACAGGCGGATGAGCAGCTCGCCCTGGCTGGGCTCCTCGGTCTCGACTACCGTGTATTTGTCGGCGGCCCTGAAGTAGAGAATCTCTTCGACCGGAATCTGGCGCACGCTGTCGCGGATCGAGGCCCGTATCCAGCGCAAGTGCGCGCCGGCGCCGTCCCGCCGTCCGAGTAGTCCCGAGACCTGGGAGAGCAGCCTCTCCAGATCCTTGGGATCGGAGCGCAAGGCAGCAGGCTCGCGCAGGCGCTCAATGGTCTTTTTCAGGCGCTCGTCGGTCACGGGCTTGAGCAGGTAGTCCAAGGCGCGGTGCTCGAACGCGTCAAGCGCGAACTGATCGTAGGCCGTCACGAAGACGATGCGGCATGCGCTGGCCGATAGGCGGGACGCGACTTCGAGTCCGGACAATCCGGGCATTTTGATGTCCAGAAACGCCACATCGGGCTGCAGCCGCTCGATAAGCTCGAGCGCTTCGTTCCCCTGGGTCGCCTCGCCCACGATGTCGAGATCGGGCCAGAGCTCGGAGAGCTTGTGAGATAGGAACTGCAAAAGCGGCTCCTCGTCGTCGGCGATGATCGCGCGCGTCATGAGCCCGTGCCGCTTAGGCGGAAGTCAGTTTCACCGCCCTGTTCGGAATCCTTAAGGACCACCTCGGCTCGCGCACGAACGCCGTCCGTTGGGGGAAGCCGCGTGCCGGATGCCGCATCCGAGTGAGCAAGATTGAACGCAGGAATGGATATGCTTGCCAGCGTCCCCACCGGCTTGTGCTCCTGCACGACGAGCTTGGCCTCGTTTCCATAGAGAAGCTGCAAGCGTTCGCGCACGTTAGCCAAGCCCACGCCCCCTCCCGCTATTCCGAAAAATCCAAGACCGGTATCGGCGACGGCAATGGTCACCATCAAGGGGGTCGCGCTCACGCATACGCTCACGCTGCCACCCTCGATTTTGGGTTCCAGACCGTGTTCGATGGCGTTCTCGACGAGCGGCTGCAGCAACATGGGAGCGATCGGTAATGCCCGAAGGGCTTCGGGGCATTCGATCGAATAGGTCAGACGACGTCCCATTCGATACTGGAAGATGGACAGATAGCGTCTGAGCAGATCCAGTTCGCGGCCCAGATCGGTCGTCGAGCCGCGGGTCGCATCGAGCGACGCACGCAGGTAAACGATGAAATCTTCGAGCATCTGTTTCGCGTCCCGTGGACGCGAATCGATCATCCCTAGGACGTTCGATAAGGTATTGAAGAGAAAGTGCGGCTCGATCTGGGCCTGGAGCAGTTGGAGTCTTGCGGCCGCTTCGCGCGACTCGGCGGCAGCCGATCGAGCCCTTTCGCGGTCGATTTCGGCCCGTGCCACGGCTGCCCGGGTGCGTGCCCAGGCGATCTGTCCGACGGCAAAACTGACGATCAAAGCGATCCCCACCGAAGCCGCAAATCCACCATCGGCCAAGGCCTCGACTCCCAGGCCCCAGTGTCCTGTGCGCACGTCCAGGGCAATGGTGTAGCCGACGAACACGCCCGCTGTGGCCAGGAGCAAGCGCACGGGGACGTTGACCCAGGCGGGCCAGCCGCGCACCCTTTCCTCTCCGAAAAAGACCTGAAAGAGGGTATGCAGCACCATGATGCAAGTGCCAATGCTCTGGGCGAAAGGCAACACGCTCCAGAAATAGGCGGCGCCATTACGAAACGAGTCCGGCAAAGCAAACAACGTGATGGCTCCGGCGACGATGCTATTGCCGGTCAACAAAATGAGAAGGTGGACCCAGACCGGTCCCTCCTTCTGCGACCAAGGCTTCAGGTAGGAACGCCAGGCAAGAGCCGGCGAGCCGCGCAAGAGCGTGAATTTTCCCGGAGGGGCGTCGTCGAGGCACGCCGATTCGTGGGGTCCGCGCAACGCACTCATGCGTTTGTAACTCTGGACAGTGGCTGCATGTTTGGGGTCCGAACCGGACCAGGTCAGGGGTCTATATCCCCGAAAGACAACAGTTTAGCGCGCGGGCGAGTCCGGCTTGCCGGCGTGCGACCAAACGCCGCCGGCAGGCGCGAACGCGAGCTAATGCGCGCCGGACGGCATTGGAAGGAACGAGTCCATTTCCTCGATCCCGCATCCCCGCTATCATGGCAAGAAAGCTCACCGGCGATCGTCCCCGGCGGAGAATGTGGATCCGAAGGCCGGTTATGCAGTTCGAAAAGCTCCTGGGCAAGCAGATTGTCAGCATCCTGTTCACCTGCATCATCCTGGCAGGTGCGTTTGTCGTGCTCTCGCCGTTTTTGCTGTCCATTATCTGGGCTGCGATCATCGCCACGGCATCCTGGCCGCTCCATCAGTGGTCGCTCGCGCGCTGCGGCCAGAGGTCGGGCCTTGCGGCACTGCTGACCACCGGCATCATCTCGGTGCTGCTGGTCGGACCAACCATCCTTCTCGTTTTCTTTGTGACCCAGGATGTCATCTCGGTCACGAACTATCTCATCCATGCCAACGCGGTCGGTGAACCGGCCCCGCTTTGGGTCACGCGTCTGCCTTGGGTGGGCGAGCAGATCCTCACCCTCTGGAACCGATATCTGGCCCAGCCCTCGCAGCTGTCGACCATCCTTGATGAGACGCTCGCAGCCAAGCTCAGTGTCATCCAGGATACGGCGCAGGTGCTCCTCTTCAGCCTCACTGCGCGCATCGCGACGCTCTTTTTTGCGCTCTGGGTTTTGTACTTTTTCTATCGTGACGGCCGATTTCTCATCTCCCAGTTCAACCTCATCGGCTACAAGTGGCTCGACCGTCGCTGGCCCGCCTACGTCCACCAGGTGCCAGACGCGTTGCGCGCAGCAGTCAATGGGCTCGTCATCGTGGGTTTTGGCGAAGCCGTGCTGCTCAGCGTGCTCTACTGGAGCTGCGGCGTGCCCTCGGCCGTCCTCTTTGGAGTAGCCACCGCCGTGCTCGCGTTCGTTCCCATGGCCGCACCCCTCCTTTTGAGCGTGGTCGGCATCATCATGTTCGCAAGCGGCTCCTCCGTAGCAGCAGTCGTGCTCGTCGTGCTGGGGCTCATGATTGTCATGGGCGCGGACTACACGATACGTCCGATGCTCATCCAAGGCGGGACCCAACTGCCCTTTTTGGGTATCCTATTCGGGATATTTGGGGGGGTCGTCACGATGGGGATCGTGGGACTTATCATCGGGCCCGTGATTCTTGTCCTCTTGATGGTGTTCTTCCGGGAGGCAGCGATCGACGAAGAATCGGTCAGCCTCGATTTTGGAACGGCCGAAGTGCAGAACCTGCGGGCGCGCACACCCTCCGAACACGAGAGATGACTATGCCTTTGCAGGACCGTATCGGTTCGCCCCTGACACCCTCGGCAACGAAGGTCATGCTGCTCGGTTCCGGTGAACTCGGAAAGGAAGTGGCTATCGAGCTTCAGCGCCTGGGCGTCGAAGTCGTCGCCGTCGATCGCTACGCGCATGCGCCTGCGATGCAGGTCGCGCATCGCTCCCATGTCATCGCCATGACCGATGCGAGCGCCTTGCGTGAACTGATCGAGGCCGAACGCCCCCAGCTGGTCGTACCGGAAATCGAAGCGATTGCGACCGAAGTGCTGGTCGCGCTGGAAAAGGAAGGCGCCGCCGAGATCATCCCGACAGCACGGGCCGCTGCGCTCACCATGAATCGGGAAGGAATTCGACGCCTTGCGGCCGAGGAACTGGGCCTGCCCACCTCCCCTTATCGCTTTGCCGACAGCCTTGAGGCGCTGCGCGCGGCGATCGAATCAGGCATCGGCTATCCGTGTATCGTCAAACCGGTCATGTCCTCGTCAGGCAAAGGTCAGTCCCGCATCAAGGGACCTGACGATGTGCTCACCGCCTGGCAGTACGCGATAGGTCAAGGCCGCGTCAAGACGAGCCGCGTCATTGTCGAAGGCATCATTGAGTTCGACTACGAGATCACGCAGCTCACGGTGCGCTCGAGAGGCGCCGATGGCAGCTCTGTCACATCCTTTTGTGCTCCGATCGGTCATGTCCAGGTCGCCGGCGACTACGTCGAGAGCTGGCAGCCCCATCCGATGTCTGAACTCGCTCTAAATCGGGCCCGCGCCATCAGCCAGACGATCACCGACAATTTGGGCGGCCGGGGCGTGTTTGGCGTCGAGTTGTTCGTCAAGGGGGAGGATGTCTGGTTCTCCGAAGTCAGTCCCAGGCCCCACGACACCGGCATGGTCACCATGGCAAGCCAGGCGCAAAGCGAATTCGAATTGCACGCCCGGGCGATTCTGGGGCTCCCGGTCGATACCCGCTTGCGTGAGCCCGCGGCAAGCGCTGTGATCTACGGCGCGCTCGAAGCTCGGGGGATCGCGTTTCTAGGCATCGCGCACGCTCTCGAGGTCCCAGGTAGTGCCGTGCGCCTGTTCGGCAAGCCCGAGGCGTTCACCAAGCGTCGCATGGGCGTGGCTTTGGCGCGTGCCGCGGACACCGATACCGCCCGCGAACGGGCCAAGCTCGTCGCAAGCCGGGTGCGCCCGGTGCAGGCCTAGCCCATGGTCGCCGCGCGCGACCCTCTTGAGCAATCGGTTCAATCCGCATTCGAGCAGTTCGCTGGTCTTCCCCTGGTCGGACGTGTGGCCAAGAAGGTCGAAGAGCTAGAGGATCAGACTCTGGCCGGCGCGCGCATGGTCGGCCATACCGAGCCCCTTCTTTTCGTGCTGGTCTGCCTCAGCCTGTGCGCAGGTTGGTATGCGCATCGGGTTGCGCTCCAGTGGCCCCAATATGTTGCGGCGCTGGTCTTGCTCGGCGCACTCGCTAGCGCGCTCTGGGAGCATCGGGCCGGTTCCCGCTCAGTCCCGGGAAGCGTCCGGGTTCTGCGCGCAGCCGCGCTCGCCGCTTGTGCTCCCTTATTCGGTTTGGCTGAATCCCCCTTTCAATGGGGGTGGTTCTGGCTATTGGGAATGGCCGCGGTCTATCCGTGCGGGCTGTCGCGCAACCAGAGCATCGCCTTGATCCTCGCACTCGCGCTCTACGAGCCCGTGATCGCCATTGGAAGATCGTCTTCGATCACCGGGGCGGAGATGCTCATTCAGTTGGCGGCACTGGTTTCGATTGGTGCGCTCTCGCATGCCTGGGGCCGGGCCCTGGACGCCTCGGCGCGCGCACAGCACAAAGTTAAAACGGGAGAGCAGCGAGCGCAAGTGGTGGCCGCCTACAGCGATGTCATCATGGTATTTACCGATCGCTGCTATCGCCTGGCCCATGTGAGCCAGGCCGTCGAGCGCACCATTGGGTACTCCGCTGCCGAGCTGCGCGCGACTTGGAACCTCGAACTGGTTCACCCCGATGAGCGTAACCGCTTCTTGCAGGAGCGCCGGCACTTGCTCGGTCATCCCGGAAATTCGATGGTGTCGCGCTTTCGGATTCGTCACGCGAACGGACATTGGGTGTGGCTCGAAGTTCGGATTACGAACCTGCTCGAGCATCCTGCGGTCCGGGGATTTTTCGCCAGCGCGACCGACGCAAGCGCGCGCGTGCAGGCCGAACAGCAATTGCGCAGCGAGCGCACCCTGCTTAAAACGGTCGTCGACTATCTGCCTTTGAGCGTCTATACCAAGAATCGCGACGGCCGTTATCTAATGAGCAATCGCGCGAACGTGGAAAGACTGGGACGCGGTACCGAACTTGACGTGATCGGTCGCCGCGGCGTCGATTTGGACGGCTCGTTCGAGTCGCAGCTGTTCGATGATATCGATGCCCGCGTTCTCGAGACAGGCGAGCCCGTCGTTGAGCAGGAACTCCAGACGGTGCGTCCGGACGGCAACATCAGGTGGTATCAGACAACCAAGCTTCCGCTGTTGGACTCTACTGGCATCGTCACGGGCTTAGTCGGAATCGCGCGTGACATCACGGAGAATAAGACCCTGCAGGGAGTGCTGTTGCACCAGGCCCGGCACGACCCCCTGACGGGACTCGCCAACCGCCGCTACTTCACCGAGCAACTCGCCGCAAGACTGGAAGAGCCACACCATGGCCAGGCGATCGTCCTCATCTTTTGCGACTTGGATCTCTTTAAGGCCATCAACGACCGCTACGGTCATGAGATCGGCGACGAGTTCCTCAAGGTGCTCGGCTCCCGCCTGAGTCGCTTCGGTCGGGAAGGTGGTCGCATACTGGCCCGCTTTGGCGGCGACGAATTCGTCCTGCTGGCCGCGCTACCGGCCGTGGAGATGGCGCTGCCCTTGGCGCGACGCGTGCTTGAGACCGTGCGCGAACCCATCGTACTGGGCGAGCTCGTCTTGCAGGCCGCAGCCAGCGTGGGCGTAGCGAGCCTGCGCCCGGATCACAGGCGTCCTGAGGACCTGATTCGCGATGCCGATACGGCCATGTACCAGGCCAAGGCCCAGGGACGCAATCGCGTCGCATTCTTTGACGGCGTGCTGCGCGAGCGGGCCATTCGCCAATCGGGACTAGTCCAGGCACTGCGTGGGGCGCTCGAACGCCGCGAGCTCACACTCATCTACCAGCCGAAGATCAGTCTGCATAACGGGCGTGTGTCAGGCTTTGAAGCCTTGATGCGCTGGGATAGTCCGGAATACGGTTCGGTTCCGCCCCACGAATTCATCCCCTTGGCCGAAGAATCCGGCCTCATCGTTCCGTTCGGAACCTGGGCATTGAGCCGCGCCTGCGAACAGCTTCGCCGTTGGCAGGCGGACCATCCCCGACGGGAACATTTGAATATCGCAGTGAACGTCTCGATGCGACAGCTGCGTGAGGAAAGATTCGTAGCCGAGGTCGTCGAAATTCTCAAGCGCTCGCGCATTTACCCGACTGCTCTCGAGCTCGAACTCACCGAGAGCGCGGCCATGCAAAATCCCGACCAGTCGGTCGAGCTGCTGCGGCAATTGAAGAATCGTGGAATCCGCGTTGCGCTCGATGATTTCGGGACGGGCTATTCCTCGCTGGCGTATCTGCAGCGACTGCCGGTGGACGTGCTAAAGATCGACCGCGCATTTGTAAGCGGACTCGCCTCCACGAGCGATGATGCCGCGATCGTGCGACTGGTGATCGCACTGGCGCGCACGCTTCGCATCGAGTCGGTGGCCGAAGGGATCGAATCCCAGGCCAATGCCGCCGAGATCAAGCGACTGGGCTGCGAATTCGGTCAGGGATTCTATTTCTCCCACGCGCTCAATGCGCGCGAGGCCGCAGGTCTTCTGGATGAGAACCCCGAATACCTCGTCGCTTGATTAGAGCTCGATGCCCTGCGAGCGCAGGTAGTCGTCATAGCTGCCCTTGAAATCCACAATGCCTTCGCTTGTGATCTCCAAGACGCGCGTGGCCAGCGAGTTCACGAATTCTCTGTCGTGCGAAACGAAGAGAAGCGTTCCCGAATACTTCTCGAGCGCGATGTTCAAGGACTCGATCGATTCCATATCCATGTGATTGGTCGGCTCGTCCAGAAAGAGGACGTTGTGGCGACCAAGCATGAGCTTGCCGAACATCATCCGCCCGCGCTCGCCTCCCGACAGAACGCCCACGGGCTTTTTCACGTCATCACCGGAAAACAGAAGCCGACCAAGAATCCCGCGTATCGCCTGGTCGTCATCGCCGGGCTTGGCGAAACGAGTCATCCACTCGGTCAGGCTCATCGGCACGGCAAATTCGTCGCCCGGATCCTGGGGCATGACGCCCGGATTGACGTTTTCGGCCCACTTGACCTGACCGCGGTCGGGTTGGAGCAAGTGGGCCAGACAGGACAGAAGGGTCGTCTTGCCTGCGCCATTGGCGCCCACGATGGCGATTTTCTCGCCTGCTTCGACCTGCAGACTGAATTCCGAAAACAGGCGTCGATCGAAGCTTTTCGCAAGTTCGCTGGCCTCTAGCGCCAAGCGATGCAATTTCTTCTCCACTTCAAAGCGGATGAACGGATTCTGGCGCGATGAAGGCTTCAGATCTTCGACCTTGATCTTGTCGATCTGCTTGAGCCGCGAGGTGGCCTGACGCGCCTTGGACTTGTTGGCCGAGAAGCGCCTCACGAAATCCTGCAGCTCAGACACGCGCTCCTTGGCCTTCGCGTTGGCGCTCGCCTGGCGCGCCTTGGCCTGGGTGGAAGCGAGCATATAATCGTCGTAGTTGCCCGGGTAGACCTTGAGTGTCCCGTAGTCCATGTCGGCCATGTGGGTACAGACGGAATTCAGAAAGTGTCGGTCGTGACTGATGATGACCATGGTGCTATCACGCGCATTGAGCACATCTTCGAGCCAGCGGATGGTATTGATATCGAGATTGTTGGTGGGCTCGTCAAGAAGGAGGATGTCCGGATTCGAAAACAGTGCCTGGGCCAGCAAAACGCGCAGCTTCCAGCCCGGGGCGATCGCGCTCATGGGGCCAAAGTGCGCAGCCGTGGCAATGCCCGCACCCAGCAGCAATTCTCCGGCCCTGGCCTCAGCGGTGTATCCGTCGAACTCGGCAAAGCGCGCCTCGAGCTCGGCGGCTCGCATGTAGTCCTCGTCGGTTGCCTCGGTATTGGCATAAATCGCGTCCCGCTCGACCATCGCTTCCCACATTGCACCGTGACCCATCATGACCACATCCAGCACACGATGATCCTCGAAGGCAAATTGATCCTGGCGCAATTTCCCCAGTCGCTCATGTGCATCGAGAACAACGCTGCCCGAGGAAGCCTCAAGGTCGCCCCCGAGAATCTTCATGAAGGTCGACTTTCCGCAGCCATTCGCGCCGATCAGTCCGTAACGATTACCGTCACCGAACTTGACCGAGATGTTCTCGAACAACGGCTTGGGTCCAAACTGCATGGTGATGTTGACCGTCGACAGCACGAGAACCTTCGTAGAAGAAACGCCAGGGTTTGGCTAAAGCGCGGAAGTTTAACATTCGCGTCTTTGAAATCCGGGACAATGCAATAACCCAGGCGCGCGGCGCGCTTCGCCGCAACGTGAGAATCTTCCCGATGGCCATCAGCTTTAAGAGTCTTTGCATTTATTGCGGTTCTTCCCCGGGCGCGCGACCGGAATACGCCGAGGCTGCCTACGCGACGGGCATGGCGCTGGCCACGCGCGGCATCGCTCTGGTCTACGGGGGCGGGCGCGCCGGGCTCATGGGCGCTGTGGCCCAAGGCGCCCTGGAAGGCGGGGGCCGCGTCACCGGCATCATTCCGCAAGCACTTTGGGAGCGGGAGCTCGGGCACGATGGACTGTCGGAATTGGTTGTCGTGCCCGACATGCACTCCCGCAAGTTCCAGATGGCTGAGCGGGCCGACGGGTTCATTGCCCTCCCCGGGGGCTGGGGGACGATGGAAGAGCTCACCGAAATGCTGACGTGGTTACAGCTGGACTTTCATCGAAAGCCGATCGGCATCCTGAACGTGGCGGGCTACTTCGACCATCTGTTCGCGTTCGTAGAGGCGATGATCGCAGCGCAATTCGTGCGCGAGGAACACCAGCGACTGTTTTGCGTGGGCACTGAACCGCTGGCACTGCTCGATTTGCTTGCTGCCTTTACCTTGCCCAAGCCCGTTCTCTGGAGCGAACGTGCACCACTCACCCCGCATCAGCGCGAACTCGGAGTCAAGTGATCGCGTAGCGCATCGGTGATGATCGGAACGAGTCCGGGCGCCAGGTCGTGACCCATACCGGGAATCAGAAAAAGCTTGCTGCCGGTGATCTTGCGCGCGGTGTCACGGCCGGCCTCGACGGGGACCAGGGCGTCGTCGGTGCCATGGATCACAAGCGTGGGCACCCGAATCCGGGCGAGCTTGGCGGATCGGTCTCCCGAGGCCGCGATGGCGACCATCTGGCGCGCCGTACCCGACGGACAATAGTTCCGTTGCAAGCTCCTCATGAGGCGTTCTCGGGCGAGCTCCTTGGGAGTCGGAAATCCGGGACTGCCAATTAACTCAAGCAGATTCATGAAGTGATCGACGACCGACTCGAGGTCCTCGGAATTGCGGGGTCGAGCCAAGAGCGCGCGCATCACCTCGGCTCGTGCGGCCGGAAGCTCGGCTGCGCCACTCGTGGACATGATCGAGGTCAGCGTCAAGACCCGATCGGAGTGGTCTGCTGCGATCAGTTGCGCAATCATTCCACCCATCGACACGCCCACCACATGCGCGCGCTCGATGTGCAGCGCATCGAGGATCCCTACGGCATCTTGAGCCATGTCCTCAAGGCCGTAGGCCGTCGATAGGGGTAGATGCAGGAAGTGCCTCAGACTCATCATCATGAGGTTGGGGCGGCCCGCCGCGTCGAATTTCGAAGACAGGCCACAGTCCCGGTTATCAAACCGAATCACACGCAGGTTCTGCAGAAGGAGGTTTTGCACGAAAGCGTCGGGCCATGCGGTCAACTGCATTCCCAGACCCATAATCAGGAGAACAGCCGGATCACTCTCCTTTCCTGCACTCTCGACCTCGATATCCAGTCCGTTCAGATCCAGTTTTGCCATCCGGACTACTCGGGACGGCTCGGATCAGGATAGACCAGCTCGCGCCAACCTTGGCGATGAAAAGGCGCCCAGTCGCCTTCGGGTTGGGCCAGCCGATCCGCGAGGACGTACCAGGCGGCCGGATTCAAGCCCAGACCCACGTGACTGGCACGCACCTCGACACTCTCGGCACAGGCGTGCTCCGCCCTCTCTAGGCTGCACTTCCAGGACACGATCCCGTCGCTGCGACTGTAGATGGAGGTGGTGGGTACCGGAGGAGTTTGCGCCAGTCCGGCATGGACATAGGGATCGCCCACGCGCTGACCACTGGCGAATTCATAGAAACGCCAGGCGTTGCTCGCCTTGGGGTTACCCGTAAAAGGGGTTCCCAAAGTCACCACGGATCGGACCCGATCCGGAGCGAGCTTGGCCAGTTCACGCGCGTAGACCCCGCCTAGACTCCAGCCGATGAGACTGACCTTGGTACCGTGTTCCGACGCGAGCTCTTCAATGCGCCGCAAACTGGCGCTCAAAACACCGGGCTTCGGACCAAAGTTGGATCCCAATTCCCATCCGTAGGGGACGTAGCCGCGTCCTTTCAAAAAACTCCTTAAGGGCGCCGTCGAAAGGTCGCTTGCAGCCAGACCCGGAAAGACCAGGACCGGATGCCCGTCACCTCGCGGCGCCTGATGCAAAAGTGGGCCTGCAGCAAGGGTGGCGCCTAATTCCCAGGGGGCGCGCCACTCGAGCATCAAAAGCCACAAGGAAGGCGACTTGGCCTCATGGGCGGAAGCGAGATGGGGATTCATAGATCGGATGGATTAGTGAAAACGTGGGGCCGCGGCCAAATTGGGGTTGTGCGTGCCAGGGACATCGACCCCGAGATCGACTGTACCACTTATTGGAGGGCTCTTTGCGAGGCCGGCGGCGCGCTCGACAGGTGCATCTGGGGCCCTTGTGCTCGCAAGCGAACGATGGCTCCGACAGGCAAAGTCAGCTTTTGGGCGGCATGGCCAAAAGGCAGGCCGGTAATGATGGGGATGCCGATGCGCTTTTGCAGGAAGTCCACGACCGACGCAAGCCCATACCCCCGGTCATAGTCGGTCGTCCGATAACTGGTGAAGTCACCCAGAACAAGGGCTTGCTGACGCCGAAGGATCCCGACCTCGTCCAGTTGCAAGAGCATGCGCTCGATCCGGTAAGGATGCTCGTTGACGTCTTCCACGAACAAAATACCGCCATCGACGGCCGGCAGGTACGGGGTCCCAATGAGAGAACAGATCATGGCAAGACTGCCGCCCCAAAGCATGCCTTCGACATCGATGGAGGATTCCTTTGTGCTCCATTGAACTGTCAGCGGATCGCCCGCCAATGCGCTCCAGAAATGGGTCTCGGTGTAGGCATCCACGTGTTCGGCGCCGAAGTCGGGGCCGGCCATCGGACCGGCAAAGCTGACGGCACCGGTCTTGGCCAACAGCGCAAGCGTCAGCGCTGTCCAGTCGCTCTGTCCAACCCAGAACACACCGCGCTCCTGAATACTTTGGGCGATTGCCGCAAAATCGATCGATCCGAGGATGCGCGAGACCCCATAGCCGCCGCGCAGGCCGATGACCAGCCCCACGTCGGGGTGAACGAGCGCCGCCTGCAGCGCGCCCAGACGCTCGCTATCGGTAGCACTGAAGCGCTCTGAGATGCGCTCGGGGGGCGGCGCGACGATGACGTGTCTGAAACGACGCTGGAAGTAGGCAACGGCCCGGGCCAGTCTTTGGGGGTCGGCCTCGTAGCCGCCAAGCGCGAGCAGGATGACCGTCGATTCGCTTAGCGCTTGATCGAGTTCCATTCGGCGATTTCGATCTCCGTGACGATCGTGGAGGTGAAATCCGGATCGACCTCGACATTGGCCGATTGGGCGGCCAGTTCGCGTCGCCGTCTGCGTTCGGCGAAGAAATCGCGCAACACGGCAGCGCAGTCGGCTTCGAGCACACCGCCCTGGACTGCCGTCTGGTGGTTCAAAAGCTTCTCGGAAAACAGGTCGACCACTCCACCTGCGGCCCCGGTCTTAGGATCCCGCGCACCGAAGACGACGCGGCGAATCCGGGCCTGCAGGATGGCGCCCACGCACATGGCGCAAGGCTCGAGGGTCACGTAGAGGTCGCAATCGGGCAAGCGGTAGTTGCCCGACTGCTCGGCCGCCTGTCTGAGAGCATTGATTTCGGCGTGCGCGGTCGGATCGTGCGTGCCCACGGGCTGGTTGTAGCCTGTGGCGATGACCTGGCCCTGCCAGACCACGACGGCCCCTACAGGCACCTCGCCGACGAGCTTCGCGTTTTGCGCCTGGTCGAGCGCAGCCCGCATGTAGACCGAATCACCTGACTCCTGATCCACGTTCATTCACCTGTGTGCATAAATCTTGCCACGCCCGAATGGCGTCGGCGATCTTTGGACGCCAGTCCAAAGATTATCAGAGCTAGTCGCTCGGCGTGTATCAGCGCAAAAACAGCTCTTCTATTCAAATGTCCGTCCTGCCCCCGGAGACGCGCCAGTCACAACGCAGAGCCGGTGATCGTTTTGTCGAGTTTTTGCAACGGGACTTTACCATCTTGACTGCGCAATCATAGAGAAATTTATCGCCGCGAACCGTTCTTCGTGACGCGTTGTGGCAATCCGATGCATTTTCGTCCTCGTCCGAGAAGCCAATCCGCCTTTGGGTTCGCTCTCAAGTCGCTTCCGCAGCTTTCGAGCCCGCTTGTGCAGCGCCGCCGGCTTGTTTGCTGCAGGCTCCATGTCGCATTGCTTTAAGGCGTTGGTCAGAAAAAGCAAAAAACTATATAATGACTGACCGCTCACTCATTATACAGAACGCTGACGAAATGTCACGACCCAAGAGCGCGGAAAAGCGGGACGCACTCCTAAGCGCTGCAGCCGAATTGGTGGGCGAGCTCGGGATCTCCGCACCCACGTCGAAGATCGCCCAGCGCGCGGGCGTCGCCGAAGGAACGCTCTTTACCTATTTCCCGGACAAGGACGCTCTTTTAGGCGAACTGCACGAGACGCTCAGCGAGGCTCTCTGGGAGGCATCGATCGGGCAGCTGCCGCAGGCTTCGGCTCCCAAGGAGAAGCTGCGCCGCCTTTGGGATGCCCACCTCGACTGGTACCAGGAGCACCCGGTGGCCCAACTGGCGCTACCCTGGCTCGCTTTGGCCCATGAAGGGGATATGGCGCGAGCAAGAAAGCGGGAGCTCGCCCAACTGTTTTCCCATTCGTGGCTCGCCTCAGGAGCGCGCGCGTCAAGCGAAGTCCCCGCCGCCTTCTGGGTGTCCTTCTTTGAAGGGTTGGCGAAAACAACCTTGGATTTCATCGCGCGGGACCGCATGCGTGAAGAGATTTACCGCCGGGCCGGACTCGAGGCGTTGTGGAACTGTCTGCCCCGATAATGCAGGGCTCGGATCTAGTTACGACTGGATTCGAACAGACCCGTGGGCGATTCGGGGTCGAGGGCCCGCAGTCCTAGAGCGTCGAGTATCTTCGATATGGCGAGCCGGGCTTCGGAGCCGCCGCGCGTGTGAAAGGTGAACTGCTCGACCGGTTCGCATTCGCCAAGACTGATCTCCAGACTGAACGCGGGCAGCCGTTCGAGTCGGGCCCAACTCAGATCGGTGGTCTGCGCGTCAGGAAACAGCTGCGTAATGACAGCCATGATGGCCGTGCGCGATCCGAGCGGCTTGCGCTGGTAGTCCTTGGGAATCGCTGCGAGCGACACGATCCCTTGCGGAACATCCATGACAAAGACGTCCCAGCTCAAGGCGGGATCTCGCTTTTTGAGCGCTTGGCCAATTCCCTCAAAGCCTCAACGGCCGTAACAGTCTCCCCGATACGGGGAAAGGTCTTCTCAACGCTGTGGTGGTGCAACACGGGATCAAGGTCCGTCATGGCGTCAACCACCAAAGCGACGTGAAAACCCTGATCATAGGCGCTGCGCGCCGTGGCCTCGACGCCGCTGCTCGTTGAGACGCCCGCCAGAAAGACCTGGGTCACATTGGCCTGTCGCAAGATCCGCTCGAGACCGGTCGCATGGAATGCGCCGATCTGGAACTTCGTGACGATGTAGTCACTCGGTTGGCGATCCAGTTCGGCAATTAACTCAGACCAGTCGGGCGGAGGAGAAAAAGGGCGCCGAATCTCGGTTCGGCCCGGTGCCCGCCCCGCGACATTCACAAGCACAACAGGTAGACCTGCGGCACGAAACGCGCGGGCAAGGCTCGCTACGCGCTGGACGATTTCAGGCATTGGATGCACGGTCGGCAATGTGACGATGCCCTTTTGCAGGTCGATGACGACTAAGGCCGCGACGGGGTCAAGCTGGGAGAGCGGCATGGACCGGTCCTCATAGGAAAACAAGCCAGAAGCCTGAATCTTAAGGCGAAGGCCGTGTGAGCGCCTTTACCCAGGACTGTTGTGGAGCCGGTTGCGTCCTTCGTGAGGGGGCACGATTCGCCGCGCGGACCACGCAATAGCCTGGTGCGACTGGCCTGATGCCTGCTGGGCCGGGATCGGACCTCGGAAATAGGACTAGACATTGTACCGACCAGTCGGTACCATTCTGGTATGAGCACGGCTACACCAGCAGAAGCCAAGATGGCGCCCGCAAGACGCAAGTTGCTTGATGCGGCGTTGCGTGTCATTCGCGAAAAGGGTTACGTCGCCTCAAGCGTCGACGAACTGTGCGCTCGCGCGGGCGTGGCCAAGGGGTCGTTCTTCCATCACTTCAAAGACAAGGAAGCGCTGGCCATCGCGGCTGCGGGCTACTGGTCACAGACCACTGGTGCACTCTTCGCGGGCGCCTCCTATCACGACCACCCCGATCCGCTAGAGCGGGTTCTCGGCTACATCGAGTTCCGCCGATCACTTTTGACGGGGAACGTGCCGGAATTTACCTGCCTGGTTGGCACCATGGTGCAAGAAGTCTACGAAACCAATCCCGCGATCCGCGACGCCTGCGACGCCAGTATCAGCGATCACGCCGAGAAGATCGAAGCGGACATTGCCTTGGCCCTGAAACTTCGCGGTATGCGCGTGAAATGGACCGCCACGAGCCTTGCGCTGCACACGCAGGCTGTCCTTCAGGGTGCCTTCATCCTTGCCAAGGCCAAGGGCGGAGCGCCGATCGCGATTTCGAGCATCGATCATCTTCACCGTTACATCGAGCTGTTGTTTGACTACCCCACGCGCAACGAAAGGAAAGTCCCATGAAGCCAACCGGAACGTATCTCGCGATTTTTTTGGGCCGGAAAGACAGCCCGCGCATGATCCATTGGAAGGCGCTACCGGACTCCGAGCGTCAATCCCTGGAGCTGACAGGGATGGCCGACTGGAATGCCTGGATGGAAAAGCATGAGGCCGCTGTGGTCGCCGTGGGTGGCCCGCTCGGGCGCACTAAACGGATCTCCGGCACAGGCACTAATGACGTCGCCAATGACATGGGGGCATTTGTCATCGTGCGGGCGGACTCACATGAGGCTGCAGCCAGACTCTTCGAGAACCATCCCCATTTCAGGATCTTCCCGGGAGAAGCCGTGGAGGTCATGCCGATCCAGACCATCCCCGGGGTCTAGCCGGCCTTCCAACCGTATACCCAAGGAGAACGAGATGCCCAACACGGTCCGCCTGCATCGGGTGATCGCCACGGAGCCCGTCAAGATCTATCGCGCCTTCCTCGAGGCGGACGCGATGGCGAAATGGCTGCCGCCGAATGGCTTCACGGCCACGACGCATCATTTCGAGCCGAAAGTCGGCGGCTCGTTTCGCATGTCGTTTCGTAATTTCACCAGCGGCGAGAGTCACTTCTTCGGTGGGGAGTATTTGGAACTCGTCCCGCATGAGCGCATCCGTTACACGGATGTTTTCGAAGACCCCAAATTGCCCGGGACCGTGCATGTGACCGTGACGCTAAAGAAGGTGTCCGTCGGCACCGAGCTTCACATCGCCCAGGAGGGTCTGCCGGACGTCATCCCGGTGGAGGCCTGCTACCTCGGCTGGCAGCAGTCACTCGCCAACCTCGCCTTGCTAGTCGAGCCTGACATCAGGCAGTAACACCACACGCGGTCCATCGTCAGCGCTGGACGCTTACGTTTTACAACGAAAGGATATTTGCCATGGTGACCGATTTTGTGACCTATCTCAGTTTCGACGGCCAATGCGAGGAAGCGTTCAAGCGCTATGAGAAGGTGTTTGGCGGCAAGATTCTGATGATGCTTCGCCATGCAGACGCGCCTCCGGACTCCGGCGTTCCCCAGAATCCCGAGGTGGCCCATCGCATCATGCACGCAAGGCTCGAGGCCGGTGGACACCTTCTCATGGGCGGCGATGCGCCCATGAGAGGACCCTCGAAGCCGCAGGGATTTTGCGTTAGCGTCGCGGTGGACACGCCTGCGGAAGCCGAGCGCATCTTCAGTGAGTTGTCGCAGGGTGGCACCGTGTGCATGCCCATGGCTGAGACTTTCTGGGCGCTGCGATTTGGCATGGTGACAGACCAGTTCGCCACGCCCTGGATGGTGAATTGCCAAAGACCTGCGGCCTAAAAAGGGAGAGTTCTTGCATGTCGCCACGTCGATTATCCCGACGACTGGATTAGCGACAGCCAGGGCCAGCTGGACCGGATGAAGCGAGCCAATTTCGCTCCATCCGGAGTGATTGGCAATATCGAAGGACGCGCCCTTTCGATTGAGATCAGCAAAGTCGGGGCTCGGGTACGATGGCCACAGCTGGCCGCTTTGGCACGAAACCATGCAAAGCCACAGTGACCTCAGCGCCGACGCGTCAGGTCCACTGCCGACTTTGATCGGAATGCCGCCTAAGTCGTCGTGGCCATCCGGCGTCGCCTCCTATCACGATGTGAGCTTGGACGGTTACTTTGCCTGCTGGGTTGATCCACAGCGGAAAGTCTCGGTTGTCGTCTACGGCGTCGCCGCTACGTACACCCCGAAACTCGGCGGAAAAACCAATCCCGGACCAATCAATGATGAGATCTTGAAGTTAATGAAATCAGCAAAGCTTCAGGCTGTGAACTAGCCTAAAAAAACCGTGGGAAAGAATTTAAGAAGTCGAATCTCACCGGCTGAATGCGCCGATCTGCGCGATGCGGACGAAGGTGAGTTTCTGCCAGTTTTGCCAAAAAACTCAAGCTTCACCGCAGCGACCGACCGTGCCAAAATGGGGTAGCTTCCTGCTCACTCCCACTCAATTGTCTCCGGCGTGCATAACCACCTGATAGTACTAAACTTCCTTTCAGGCTATGCCGCATTTTTCCGTCACATCTACCGCCAAAAACTTCCGCTTGAGGGCGATAGATGGCGATAGATCCCGATGGTCACAACTGGAACACGCGAATCCAGGCGCTCTCACCGCATTCGGGCGTAACGCTGATGCATTTTGTGATGATATAGTGCATCTTTTCTGATGATAAGGAAAAGATCGTGAGAACCACAGTCACCATCGACGATGAGCTCTTTCAGCGTGCCCTCGAGGTAGCCGACCCCGGGACTGACAAGGCCGACCTGTTTCGGGAGGCTATGAAGGTGTTTGTTCGCGTCCAGGCAGGCAAACGCCTGGCCGCGCTGGGCGGAAAGGCGCCGCGGATGAAATCGGTCCCGCGCCGCAGGCCACTCTAGGATTCACGTCCAATGAGTCTCGTCCTGGCAGATACCTCGGTTTGGGTCGCACATTTCCGCAAGTCCAACCAAGCGCTGCGGACTCTATTGTCGGCCGACCAAGTGCTCTACCATCCAATGGTTTTGATTGAAATCGCGTGCGGCACGCCGCCGGCACCGCGGGAACGCACCTTGAGCGACTTGAGGCAGCTGCGCTCAGCTACCGTCGCCAGCACGGATGAAACGCTCGCATTGATTGAGCGAGAGCAACTTCAGGATTCGGGCTGTGGCGCCATCGATCTACTATTGCTTGGGTCAGTGCTGCTGACTTCCGACGCCGTGCTTTGGACCCTTGACAAGAATCTTCGGACTCTCGCTGCGCGCTTCCACATCTTATTCGGCTGAATCCGCTCGCGTGCCGGAGGCGTGATGTCTTTGCTGAGCGTCGTCGCTTGTGCTCCTCGGCGGGGAATCATTCACCGTACCCTCGCAGTCTGGCGGCGGCCAGAATTGATACGGCCTATCTGATCCGCAGCTCTGTCAAGATGACGACGCAGTCGTGGTGCTGCGAAAGCGACGAAGGCCCGCTGCTTCATTGTTATGGAGCGGGCAGAAGGCAGCAGCAGGTGAACCGGGATCGGAGGGGGTTCGTGCTGTGTCAACAGCACGACCAACTTGCCGATCGTGCCACACTAGGGAAGCGCCCTGGTCTGGTCACTCCCACTCGATAGTTGCCGGAGGCTTGCCTGAAATGTCGTAGACCACGCGATTGATGCCACGGACTTCGTTGATGATGCGATTCGAAACCCGTCCCAGGAGATCGTGGGGCAGATGGGCCCAGTGCGCGGTCATAAAGTCCGTCGTCTGCACCGCTCTTAGCGCGACCACCCATTCATAGGTTCTGCCGTCACCCATCACGCCGACCGACTTGACGGGCAGGAACACGGCAAATGCCTGTGAGGTCAGTTCGTACCAGCTGCGTCCCTTCTCATCATGCGTATTGCGCAGCTCCTCGATAAAAATCGCATCGGCCCGCCGCAGGAGCTCGGCGTATTCGGCCCTGACTTCGCCCAGGATACGCACACCAAGGCCCGGTCCTGGGAACGGATGGCGATCCACCATCGCGCGGGGCAGGCCCAAAGCCAGACCCAATTGCCGTACCTCGTCTTTAAAGAGCTCACGCAGCGGCTCTAGCAGCTTTAGATGCAGGGTTTCGGGGAGCCCTCCAACGTTGTGATGGGATTTGATCGTCATCGCCTTCTTGGTGTGGGCACCTGCCGATTCGATGACATCGGGGTAGATCGTCCCCTGGGCCAGCCAGCGGGCATCTGAAATCCGGCTAGCTTCCTCCTGGAAGACCTCGACGAATTCGCGCCCAATGATGCGGCGCTTTTCCTCCGGGTCTTGAACCCCCTTGAGCTTCGCTAGGAATTGCGCGCTCCGATCGACATGGATGACCTTCACACCGAGTGCGCCGAAGGTCGCAAGCACCTGTTGGGCCTCGTTGAGCCGCAAAAGCCCATGGTCGACAAAAACGCAAGTCAATTGCGTGCCGATGGCGCGATGCACGAGCACGGCGGCCACCGAGCTGTCCACGCCGCCCGAAAGCCCGAGGATGACATGGTCGCCACCGACTTTGGCGCGGATCTTCTCGATGGCCTCGGCGGCGTAGTCTCCCATGACCCAATCCGGCTTGGCACCGCAGATATCGAGGACAAAACGTGAAAGGATTGCTTGACCCTGTGACGTGTGCGTGACCTCCGGATGAAACTGGACCGCAAAGAAACGGCGCGTCTCATCGGCCATGCCCGCGATCGGACAGCTTTCGGTCGAAGCCATGAGAACAAAACCGGGAGGAAGCTCGGTCACCTTATCTCCATGGCTCATCCAGACATGGAGCATGCCGTGACCTTCGCTCGTGGTCCGATCGGCGATCCCCTCTAAAAGCCGGGTGTGACCGCGCGCCCGCACCTCGGCATAGCCAAACTCCCGGCTGTGCCCCCCTTCCACACGCCCCCCCAGCTGATGCGCCATGGTCTGCATGCCATAACAGATTCCAAGAACTGGAACCCCCAGCTCGAACACGGACTGGGGTGCCTTGGCGGTGCTCTCTTCATAGGCCGACATGTGGCTGCCGGAAAGGATCACGCCGTGCGCTCCAAATCCCTTCACAAAGTCATCGGAAACATCGAAAGGATGCACTTCGCAATAGACGTGGGCCTCCCGTACGCGCCGCGCGATGAGCTGGGTCACCTGGGATCCGAAGTCGAGGATGAGAATTTTGGAATGCATGGTCAGGTTCGGATTCTCGGATCTAACCGGGAGCAGGTCCGCAGACCGCTCTCGCACGAACGGTCCAGTGTGATGAATCATGAACAGCCGCGACTTCCCGGCCACGCGACCATCCCGAAAGGCGCTCGCCTTTAGCCCCTAAGGGTCCTGTGCGCCACCGATCAACGATGCCGCGTGGCGGGCGCACGCTGCTACTCGACCCGATAATTGGGCGCTTCCTTGGTAATCTGGACGTCATGCACGTGCGACTCCCTGATCCCGGCAGAGGTGATCTCCACGAATTGCGCATTGGCTCGCATCGCATCGATGGTCGCGCAACCGCAATAGCCCATGCTCGCGCGCAGACCGCCGGACAGTTGATGCAAGATGGCCAGGACGCTGCCTTTGTAGGGAACCCGGCCCTCGATTCCTTCGGGGACCAGTTTTTCGACGTTGGGGTTATCACCGTCCTGGAAATACCGGTCCGCCGAGCCGTCCTGCATGGCTCCGATCGATCCCATACCGCGATAGGCCTTATACGAGCGCCCCTGGAACAGGATCACTTCGCCGGGCGCTTCCTCGGTACCCGCAAAAAGCCCACCCATCATGACCGAATAGGCTCCCGCTGCGACCGCTTTGGCGACGTCGCCGGAATAGCGCACGCCGCCGTCGGCAATGAGCGGCACTCCGGTCCCGTTGAGAGCGCGCGCCACGTTGTCAATGGCCGTGATCTGGGGCACCCCTACGCCAGCCACGATGCGCGTGGTGCAGATGGAGCCCGGACCGATACCCACCTTCACGGCGTCGGCTCCCGCCTCCACCAGGGCACGCGCCGCCTCGCCGGTGGCGATGTTGCCGCCAATCACCTGCAGATGGGAGTAATGCGTCTTGATCCAGCGCACACGGTCGATGACGCCACGGCTATGACCGTGGGCCGTATCGACCACGAGGAGATCGACGCCCGCCGCGGCCAGAAGTTCGCAGCGCTCCTCGGTATCCTCGCCCACACCCACAGCGGCTCCCACCCGCAGCTTGCCTTGCTCGTCCTTGCACGCATCGGGGTGTTCGGTCGCTTTTTGGATGTCTTTCACGGTGATCAGGCCGCGCAGCTCAAAAGCGTCATTGACCACCACCACGCGCTCTAGCCGATGGCGGTTCATGAGGCGCTTGGCCTCCTCGAGCGTCGCCCCTTCGCCCACGGTCACGAGCTTCTCGCGCGGTGTCATCTTGCTGCGGACCTCGGCGTCCAGCTCTTCTTCGAAGCGCAGATCGCGGTTGGTGATGATGCCGACGACGCGTTTGCCCTCGACGACGGGAAATCCGGAGATCCCGTGCTGAACCGTCAGCGCGATGACGTCGCGGATTTTCATGTCGGGAGGGATCGTGATGGGATCGCGCAGCACGCCCGACTCAAAGCGCTTGACCTTGGCCACTTCGCGCGCCTGCTCACGGGGGGAGAGATTCTTGTGGATGAACCCGATTCCGCCCTCCTGTGCCATCGCGATGGCAAGGCGCCCCTCCGTTACCGTATCCATCGCGGCCGATACGAGGGGAAGATTGACCCGGATGGCGCGGGTCAACTGGGTTTTCAGGCTGGTATCGCGGGGTAGAACGGCCGAATAGGCGGGAACAAGGAGGACGTCATCGAACGTCAGTGCTTTCTGAACCAAACGCATCGCGTTTTCCTTATGGCACAAAAGCGAATTATACAGAAACCTTGACAGGGCTTGCCGCGCGGTTTGCGCGCATTGACTGGTCGTTTTGGCTCGCGTACTGTTAGCGATTCATACGGGAGACGAGTCTATGTGCACGGGTGCAGTACGTTTTGCGGCGGCAATCGGAGTCGGGCTGGCCCTGTGCGTGCCGACAGCGGGATTCGCGCAGTGGATGTGGAAAGACGATGCCGGGCATACCGTGGTGAGCGATCAGCCGCCTCCGACGACGGTCCCGGAGTCCCGCATCCTGAAGACGCCGTCTGGGCACAACATGTCGGCCCCGCCGCCCGCCAGCGATGCCAACAAGACCAAGAGCCTGGCCGAGCAGGACCTGGAATTCAAAAAAAGGCAGAAGGAGCTTGCCGACGCGTCCAAGAAGCAGCAAGACGACGCCGCCAAGAATGAGGCCATCCAGCAACACTGCCAGGCGATGCGGGCCAATCTGACGACCCTGCAAAGCGGTCAGCGCATAGCCCGCACCGACGACTCGGGACAGCGGTATTTTGTTGACGACAGCCAGCGCCAGGCCGAAACCCAAAAGGCGCAGGCCGACCTTGCGGAGAACTGCAAGTAGCTTAGCTCTTGCGAACTTTTTTCACCGCCCGGCGCAGGCGCGCTTCGTTGGGTGCGGCGGGCAGCGCACGATAAATCTCGACCCGGTCGTGGTCGCAAAGCGGCTCTTCGAGCGTGCAAACGCGTCCGTACACACCCACGCTGTGGTCGCTAAGATCAAGGCCGGCCTCCTTCGGGATGCCGCTGGCCTCGATGGCCTCGCCAACGCGGCTGCCTGGCGCAAGGCGAACCGTGCGTGCCACAGCCCGCCCGGGGAGTGCATAGACGACCGAAACGGTCAGCAGCGCCGCCCCGGCCTCCCCGGATTTTGTCGCGCTATCCATAGAGGGCCTTCGCCCGGCGCGTGAAACTGTCAACGAAGCTCGTCGCGATGTAGTGAAACACCGGGCCAACCAGCCCCTCCAGGACACGGCTCGAAAAAGCATAGTGCAGCTTAAGCTGGACTTTGCACGCTCCGGGCTTAAGCGGGGTGAAGGACCATACCCCTGAAAGCTCCGAAAACGGCCCGTCGCGGAATTCCATCTGGATTCGGTCGTGGGCAAAAAGGGTGTTGTGGGTCGTGAAGCTCTGCTCGACCCCGCGATAGCGGATGTCGATGGTCGCGTCCATCGCGTTCTCGGTGCGATGAGTCACCCGCGTGCCCGCGCACCAGGGCAGAAATTTCGGATAGTCCTCAACCGCCTCCACTAAGGCGAACATCTGGGCGTTACTGTAGGGAACCAGGACTGATTTATCGATTTCGGCCATGCCGTGGCTGGGTCGGGTGGTTACAATGTCGGGCCCGCCTGAGGATCCCCACCGAAGGCCGCGGGTATTTCTAATTTTAGCCGATTGCGAAGCCGCACCCGTCATGAGTATCGTTCAGAACAAGAAGGCCACCCACGATTACTTCATCGAGGATCGCCTGGAGGCCGGACTTGCCCTGGAGGGCTGGGAAGCCAAAGCAATTCGCGCCGGCCGCGCCAACATCAAGGAAGCCTACGTCATCGTGCGCGGGGGTGAGGTATGGCTCTTCGGCGCCCATATCACGCCCCTGCAGCAGGCTTCAACGCACGTCCACGCCGAGCCGACCCGCACGCGCAAGCTCCTCTTGCACGCAAAGGAGATCGATAAGCTCGTGGGCAAGGTGGAGCGGGCTGGCTACACCCTGGTTCCACTGAACCTGCACTTTAGCAAGGGCCGCATCAAGCTCGAGGTCGGACTGGCCAAGGGCAAGAAGCAGCACGACAAGCGTGACGCGGAAATCGATCGCGACTGGAAACGCGAGCAGCAGCGCATCCTTAAACAGAACCTGCGCTAGCGAGCATCGCGCTTGCGTCGCTTGGGTGGCTCAGGCGCGCGCGGCCGACTGACTGCGCACGACCTGCATCGCCGCTGCAATCAATCCCGAGATATCGGCAAGGTTGGCCGGAACGATGATGGCGTTGTTGGTCTTGGCCAGATTGCCGAAAGCGTCGACATAACGTTCGGCGACCTTCAGACTCACCGCATCCATGCCCCCGGGTGCCTGGATGGCGGCCGCCACCTGGCGGATGGCCGAGGCGGTCGCTTCGGCGATGGCCAGAACCGAGGCAGCCTCTCCCTGGGCCTTGTTGATGACGGCCTGCTTTTCGCCCTCGGAGCGGGCGATCGACGCTTCCCTCTCACCGGTGGCGATGTTGATCTGCTCCTGGCGACGGCCTTCGGAGGCCGCAATCAAGGCCCGTTTCTCGCGTTCGGCCGTGATCTGCGCCTGCATCGCATGCAAAATCTCCTTGGGCGGGGTCAGGTCCTTGATTTCATAGCGCAGTACCTTCACCCCCCAATTCATCGCCGACTGATCGATCGCCGAGACCACGCTGTGGTTGATCACATCGCGCTCCTCGAAAGTCTTGTCCAGCTCCAGTTTGCCGATGACCGAGCGCAGCGTGGTTTGCGCAAGCTGCGTGATCGCGACTACGAAATTCGAGGATCCGTAGGATGCCCGCATCGGATCGGTCACCTGAAAATAGAGAATCCCGTCGACCTGCAACTGGGTGTTATCACGCGTGATGCACACCTGGCTGGGAACATCGAGGGGGATCTCCTTGAGAACGTGCTTGTAGGCAACCCGATCGATGAAGGGAATGACAAGGCTCGCTCCCGGGGCGAGCGTCTCATGGTACTTACCCAGACGCTCCACCACCCATGCGTGCTGCTGCGGCACGACCTTGATGCTCTTGGCCACCACCAAGATGACCAGAAAGAGCACCACCAGTGCCAAAATCAGAAGACCGTCCATTCAGAATTCCTAATGAGTTGGGTGTGTCGGGCCAAGAACAAGGGTACTTCCTCGAATCGCCTTGATCACCAGGGTGCCGGTTGCAGGATGCTCGGGAGACTCCGGCACGGCGTCCCAGTCACTGCCTCGATAGCGCACGCGCGCGGTACCCTCCTGCCAGGACCACACGTCGACCGTCTGACCGACGTCAAGTACGACGTCCGGATTCGAACCGGTCGCAAGGCGTCGGGTTCGCTGCCCGAAGCGGGTCCGCCGCAAGAGAACGATGGCCAGCCAGCCGACAATGGCCACCACCACGCACTGCAGGGGCAAAACGGCTCCCGTGAGCGCGGCCACACCCCCGGCAAAAAAACCGATCGCCACCATGAGCAGATAAAAGCTGCCGGTCAGAAGCTCGGCCACGACGAGGATCGCGGCCATGATGAACCAGGCAACATAATCGGCCATTGTCCCTCCCAGATTCTTGGCACCGAGGCCGCAAGGATACGCCGCGCGCGCCGCGGCTGCCACCTGGGCAAGGCCGGCAACGCTCTAGAAGGTTCTCCCGGGCGCGTGCATGGCGACCCTCTGCTCTGCCGGATGCGCCGGGCCCCGTGGTCCGAAGGCGGGCCGCGGTCGCGCCAGACGTCGCGCGAAGTACACCGGATAGCCGAACCCATAGCAGTCGGCTGATCCATCATCGCAAGCATACGGGGCCTGCGCCTGCGCGGCTGCTGCCTGACTGCGCAACGCTTCGGCCTGCGCACGCTGGACTTCGATTTGCTCTTCGAGCAGAGCGCGCCGCAGGCGCGCCTCTTCTGCGATCTGAGCGTCCATCGCACGCTTCTCGCGTTGCGCCTTTTCCTGAGGGGTATCGTGCACCACGACCGCGGGCTCGGTGACGACGGGACGCACGCTCTTGGATTCGGGTCCGGTTTCGGGCGGACGCGAGCCGTAGTTCACAACGCCTTGCGCATCGACCCACCGATAGATCGGATCGGCCGACACCGCCCACGGCGCCCCGAAGGCGAGCGCCGCAAGACCGAACCCGATCCAACTTCTTGGCATTTGGCCTGCCCCCGCCCGGGCCGCCTGCCGCCCGGATCACTTATTGTCTCACCATCCTAGCCCGGTTTGGTGAGTTTGGTCCAGGTATCAACGACCGTATCGGGATTCAGCGATATCGACGCAATCCCCTGGTCGACGAGCCATTGCGCGAAATCGACGTGGTCTGAGGGTCCCTGCCCGCAGATACCCACGTACTTGCCTGCGGCAAGGCAAGCCTGAATGGCGCGTGCGAGCAAGAATTTGACAGACTCGTCGCGCTCGTCAAAGCCTGCAGCGACGAGACCCGAATCGCGGTCCAGCCCGAGCGTCAGTTGGGTCAGATCGTTCGAGCCGATGGAAAAGCCGTCAAAGTACTCAAGGAAGTGTTCGGCGAGGATGGCGTTGGAGGGAAGTTCGCACATCATGATGATGCGCAAGCCGTTCTCCCCGCGCCTTAAGCCGTTACGGCCGAGCAGATCAATGACTTGGGATGCCTCATTGAGCGTACGTACAAAGGGCACCATGAGTTCGACATTGACGAGGCCCATCTCGTCACGCACCCGCTTCATCGCCTTGCATTCCATCTCGAAGCATTCCGCGAAACTCGGAGCGATATAGCGCGAGGCACCGCGAAAGCCCAGCATCGGGTTTTCCTCGTCGGGCTCGTAGCGCGATCCCCCGATGAGCTTCTTGTACTCATTGGGGCGAAGCGTGGCCGCGCGCGACGCTTTCCACGGCCTTTTTCAGATCCCCATCAATATTGGGATATTCGAGGATGGCTTTGGGGTGGACCCCGATATTGTTGTTGATGATGAACTCCAGGCGCGCCAGTCCCACTCCCTCATTGGGAATCGCCTGGAAGTCAAAGGCCAGTTGCGGGTTGCCGACGTTCATCATGATCTTGACCGGAATGGGCGGCAGTGTTCCGCGCTGCACCTCGGTCACTTCGGTCTCCAGAAGGCCGTCATAGATGTGGCCCTCATCGCCCTCGGCGCAAGACACGGTCACAAGAGTCCCATCCTTCAGAATCTCCGTCGCATCGCCACAGCCGACCACGGCCGGCACGCCCAGCTCGCGGGCGATGATGGCCGCATGACAGGTTCGCCCGCCCCGGTTGGTCACGATGGCCGCCGCACGTTTCATGACCGGCTCCCAGTTGGGGTCGGTCATGTCGGCGACCAAAACGTCGCCGGGCTGGACCCGCTCCATCTCAGAGGGATCCAAAATGACCCGCACAGGCCCCGCCCCGATCTTCTGTCCGATGGCTCGCCCGGAAACCAACACCGCCGACTGGGACTTGAGCTTAAAGCGCATCTCAGCGCCCCCGGCGGGCCCGCGCGACTTTACGGTCTCTGGACGCGCCTGCAATATGTAAATCTGTCCGTCCAGCCCATCCTTGCCCCATTCAATATCCATGGGGCGACCATAGTGTTGCTCGATTAAGACCGCATAGCGGGCCAGTTCGATGACGTCTTCGTCCGATAGGCAATAGCGATTGCGCATCTCGGCGGGCACCTCGACCGTTTTCACACGTCCCGCCTCGCCTTTTTCGGTGTACTGCATCCTGATCAGTTTGGAGCCGATCTGGCGCCGGATGATCGGAAAGCGGCCGGCCGCCAGGGTCGGCTTGTGGATGTAGAACTCGTCCGGATTTACGGCTCCTTGGACCACGGTCTCACCCAGTCCATAGCTTGCGGTCAAAAACACGACCCCCGAGAAACCGGATTCCGTATCCAGCGTAAACATCACGCCTGAGGCTGCGAGGTCGCTTCGGACCATGCGCTGCACCCCGGCCGATAGCGCGACTTGCGCGTGCACGAAGCCCTTGTGGACGCGATAGGAGATGGCCCGATCGTTGTACAGCGAAGCGAAGACCTCCTTGATGCTTTTTAGGATCTCCTCGATGCCAACGACGTTGAGGAACGTTTCCTGTTGCCCCGCAAATGAGGCATCCGGGAGATCCTCGGCAGTTGCAGAGGACCGAACAGCAAATGACATTTCACTCGAACTATCCTCCACAAGCTGCTGATATTTATCTCTTATCTGCTTTTCGAGATCGTCAGGAAAGGGGGCAGCCATGATCCATTCACGGACCTCGGCCCCCGCTTTGGCCAGCGAACGGACGTCGTCGACGTCCAGGGTTCTTAGGCGCTCTTCGATCCGGGCCGTCAGCGCACTATGATCGAGGAATTCACGAAAGGCCTGGGCTGTTGTAGCAAAACCACCCGGTACGCGCACGCCCGCCGGAGCAAGCTGGCTGATCATTTCGCCCAAGGAGGCGTTTTTGCCTCCGACGGTGTCGATATCGCCCGCCCGCAGGCCCTCAAAATCCACTACCAAGGCGGGATCCGCCATACGCATCCTCTTGCTGATTGATGTTAAATTGCTCGGGCGCATTTTAGCCTGCGTGGTCCTTTTTGCAACGCAACATCGCCCTTTTTCGAAATGCCCGACCTCCCCTCCGCCGGCCGCCCTCCTCTCCCGCGTACTGTTTTCTTCGTTTCGGACGGAACGGGAATTACCGCGGAGACCTTCGGCCACAGTTTGCTATCCCAGTTCGATGGTGTGGAGTTCAACCAGGTCCGCATGCCCTTTATCGATACGCTCGAGAAGGCGGGCGAGGTGATCCAGCGCATCGCGCGCGTGGTTGAACTAGGCGGGGCGCGGCCCATTGTTTTCAGCACGCTGGTCAATCCCGCAATCAATCTGGCCGTCCGGGCTTCGCAAGGCCTATTCCTGGACCTCATCCAGACGTTTATCGAGCCGTTGGAAAAGGAGCTGGGCGCCCAGTCCTCCCATTCCATCGGGCGCTCTCACAACATGTCGGACAGCAAGCAGTACAACCAGCGCATCGAGGCGATCAACTTCGCCTTGGCCCACGACGACGGGCAGCTGCACAAGGGCCTGCAAAAGGCCGACGTGATCCTCATTGGCGTCTCCCGTAGCGGCAAGACTCCGACGAGTCTTTATCTCGCGATGCAATACGGGATCAAGGCGGCCAACTATCCGCTCATCCCGGAGGACTTCGAACGTAACCGCCTTCCCTCGGTGCTTCCGGAGTTCAAAAGCAAGCTCTTTGGCCTGTCGATCTCGCCCGAGCGCCTTGCCGAAGTGCGCAACGAGCGCCGGCCGGGCAGCAAGTACGCCTCGCTCGAGAACTGCCGCTATGAAGTGAACGAGGCCGAAGCGCTCATGCGCCGCGAGAGCATTCACTGGCTCTCGTCGACGACCAAGTCCATCGAAGAGATTGCGACCACCATACTGCAGGACGTGCGCTTGGATTCACGCGGCTTTTAGGACACAACGTAGGTAGCAACGTCCGACAAAACAGAAGGGCCGCCCGGCTCTGCTCATCCCCTTTCGTACGAAGTGGGTCAAAGAAATGCCCAAATGCGTGAACCAGAACCGTGCTGATTGACCCGATCAAGCGGATCATCTCGGTGGACAGCGAAAGCGCCACGGCCGTGGAGCTGGGCTGCGACGATGACAGTGCGACCCATGAACGCACCGTCAGCTTGCTTGAAGCCTGGATGAGCGCAGCGGTATGTCTTATCGACGCCGACTTTGGCCTCCTTTCCATGGGCCCGCACTGTCGGGAGCGGATGTTAGCCGTATCCTCCGACGGCAATGCCCGCGTCCTGGCCGATCTCATGGGCCCGACCAACTGGCGGGTCCTCAAGCCCTATCTGGAACGCGTCGCGCGCGGAGAAGCCCTGCAGATCCAAGCCGGCCTCAATAACGAGCAGCGCTCGCGGATCGAGCTGCGGCCAGCCAGCATCGCTGGCCGTGGCGTTATCGTCGTGGCGGTCATCGCCAGCGCCCACGCAGAGAACGCCTTGCCCGCCAAGACGCGCTCCTTAAGCGCCGAAGGGATTCCGATGGCCATGGCGCTGTTCGACCGATCCGGTGCGCTCCTTTGGAACAACGAGTCCCTCTCGGCACTGCTTGGCCCCGAAAACGCCCTCCTTTTGGATCTCGCCAAACCCGTGAACGCGCTCGCGCGTCAGCTCCAGCCGCACTTTCGCGATTGCGTAGCGGGACTTTCGGCCGAATTCGAGTTGCAATGGGGGGAGCCTATCGAAAGCGCGCCGTGGATCCATTTTCGCTTCAGTCCGGAGACGCGCCCGCAGCCCGGCGAGACCAACATCTTCCTTTTTTGCAATACGGTCGACACCCAGCATACCGTGGCCACGGCCGTCCAGCAGAGCGAAGAGCAGTTTCGCACCTTCACCGATGACATTCCCGAAGCTATCGCCTTTCTCGACCGGGAGCGCCGTTACCGCTATGCCAATCCCGCGTTCTTGCAACTATCGGGGCGCTCGCGCGAGGAAGTCCTTGGCCGCTCTGTCGAACAAGTCCTAGGCCGCGAGATCGCCGACAGCCGCAAACCCTTTTTCGAGCGCGCGCTCGCGGGCGAATTCGTCCGCTTGGAAGCCCGCGATGCCCTAAATGGTCATCCGGGTTGGCGCGAAGTACGCTACCACCCCTACCGGCTGCGCAACGGCGATGTTCAGGGCGTCTATGTCGCCTCCCGCAGTATCGACATCCAAAAGCGCACACAAGGGGCGCTGCGCGAGGAACAGGCGCGCATTCGGGTGCTGACCGATAACCTGCCCGCCCAGATCAGTTACCTCGGAACCGATCGACGCTACCGCTACTGCAACAACCGTTTCCTCGAGGACAACGGCTTGACCGAGCGCGAGGTCATCGGACGGACGCCCCTGGAGGTCTTCGGTCCGGAGATCGACGCCCAACTTCAGATTGAGCTGGAGAAGGTTGCTGAGCATGGCCGGGTGCAATTCGAAAGGCGTTCGGCCCCCAAGGCAAGCGAATCGCGCTGGTGGCGCGTGGTGATCGTCGCCGACAACGACGAAGCCGGCAAGCCGCGCGGCACCTACGGGATCGCCTACGACATCACCGAGGTGCGCCAGGCCCAGGAGAGACTATCGCAGCAGCAGCAGTGGATCGAGCAGTTCATCGAGAACTTCCCGCTTCCCATGAGCTATCTCGATCCCGAAGGAATTTATCGCTACGCCAACCGGGCGTTCGCGCACCTCATCGGGCGACGCAAGGAAGGCATTGTCAACACCGCTTCTCACGAGGTTTTTCCCGCCGAAGCGAGCGAGGAGATGCTCCAAGCGTTTCGCGCAGCGCTCCAGGGAACCACCTTGCGTTCGGAGCATGCCGTGACTCTGCATGGCCATGTCGCAGCCTGGATTGCGGTCGACTGGTTGCCTGACCGCGACGAAAGTCAGAGCGTGCGCGGCATGTACTGCGTCACCCGGGACATCAGCCAGATCAAGCAGGCCCAGTTAAGCTACGAGGAGTCGCTGCGCGAACTGCAGCGTGCCATGGACAGCGTGGCTCTGCCCATCAGCCATGTCGACGATCAGGAACGCATCCGGTTCGTCAATCACACCTCGACGCTTTGGCATGGCCGGCGCTCTGAAGAATTGATCGGACTGCCTCTTAAACATCTCATGTCCGAGGATGACTACAGCTTCGCCCGCCCCTATATCCAGGCCGCCCTCACCGGCCAGCTCGTTCAGTACGAGCGTGAGATGCGCTACCACGACGGCATTCGCCGCTGGGTCATGCTGCGCTATGTACCCACGCGGGACGAAGCCGGCAAGGTCACGGGGTTCTACACCACGGCGACCGACATCCAGGCGCGCAAGAAACAGGAGCTCGCGCTGCAGCAGGCGAACTGGCTCCTCAGTGCGCACTTCGAAAATACGCCCTTGGCATCGTTCACCCTGGACGCCGACGAGCGCATCACGCGCTGGTCCTCCCAGGCGGAGACCTTATTTGGCTGGCGCCGCGATCAAGTCCTGGAGCGCCCTTTCTGGGACCTAAATCTGCTCGATGCGCAACAGCGCGCCGACTTCTTCCCGCCCTACGAAATCAGCGAGCTGCCGCAGAACAATTCTCGCCGGCACGTCGCCTATGCCTTGCGTCAGGACGGCTCGCAGGTCGCATGCGAGTGGCATATTGCCGCGCTGCGCGACACGCGCGGTCGTGTCACCTCCATACTGGGGCTCGTTCAGGACGTCTCCATGCGCGTCGAGGCGGAAAACCGCCTCATCGAAATCGCTAACCGCGACACTTTAACGAAGCTGTTGAACCGCAATGCGCTCGAGCCGACGCTGCGCGCCTTCATCGACCGGGGAATGCGCGAAAGCTCGGGCGTGGCAGTCCTGTTCATCGACCTGGATCACTTCAAGAACGTCAACGACACCCTGGGCCATCGCGTCGGCGATCTGATGCTCGTTGAAATCGCAGCGATCCTAAGGCGCTGTATCCGGGAACACGACGAGGTCGCCCGCATCGGCGGCGACGAGTTCATGGTCATTCTGGCGCATGGACGTCCAAAAGCGATCGCACACGAGACCGCGCAGCGGATCATCACCGCCCTGCAGGAACCGATCCGCGTGGAGAATCAGCGGCTTTCGGTGGCGGCGAGCATCGGGGTTGCCGTCTTTCCAGATCACGGACGTACCCCGGACGCCCTTTTGCGCAGCGCCGACCTGGCGATGTACAAAGCCAAGGAGAACGGCAAGAACCGCTTCGAATTCTTCTCGGCCTCGCTCGCGCAGCGCAGCGAACGCCGCGCCGGCATCAAGAATGCGCTAAAACTCGCGCTGCAGCGCGACGCGCTGCACCTCTACTACCAGCCCCGCGTAGGGGTGGCCGACGGCCGATTGGTGGGCGCGGAGGCTCTCTTGCGCTGGACCGACTCGCGCCTGGGGGCCATCGGGCCCAAGGAATTCATCAATATCGCCGAGGAGTCGGGCCTGATTCACGAACTCGGCCTGTACGTCTTTCGCAAGGCCTGTCAGCAGATCAAGCAGTGGATGGACCGCGGCGTGGCAATCGGGCGCATCTCGGTGAACTTCTCGGCGCACCAGTTGCTCGTGGCGACCTTCATTGACGAAGTGGATCTTGTCATCGAAGAAACCGGGTGCGACCCGCGCTTCATCGAGGTGGAAATTACCGAAACCAGCATGCTCTTTGATCTGGGCGTGACGAAGAACGTGATTGCCGACCTCAAACATCGCGGCATGCACATTGCCATCGACGATTTTGGAACAGGCTTTTCGAGTTTGTCGCACCTGCAGCAACTGGACATCGATACACTGAAGATTGATCAAAGCTTCATTCGCGACATGCTCGACGACGCGGGCGACCTCGCCATCACGCGCTCGGTCATCAGCCTGGGGCGCGGACTGGGTCTGGCCGTCACTGCAGAGGGTGTCGAAAACGAGCGTCAGCTCGCCGCCTTGCGAGAGGCAGGCTGCGATCACTTCCAAGGCTTCCTCTTTAGCCCGGCGGTTGCAGCAGAGGACCTCGAGGTCCTGTATCTGGACAACATGGCACGCATCGCACCCTAGGCGCGCTGCCTGACCCCCTCATAGAGGCACACGGCCGCGGCCGCGGCCACATTGAGCGACTCAAGGCCTCCAGGCTGCGGAATGCGCACCACGGTTACGGCCTGCTGGATCGTGGGATCGACGCCCTGCCCTTCATTGCCGAACACCCACGCGGTGGGCCCCTTCAAATCGACTTCATAGAGGCTTTTCGTGGCATGAGAACTGGTGGCCAATACCGGAATCCGCGCGCTTGCGATGAGGGCGGCCAGGTCAGTGTCTTCGACGATGTCGATTGCGAAATGCGCGCCCATCCCGGCACGGACTACTTTCTGAGACCACGCCGCAACCGTACCCTTGGCGCAATAGACCGCTTTGATCCCCGCAGCGACACCCGAACGCATGATCGATCCGAGGTTGCCCGGATCCTGTAGGCGATCGATGAGAAGCGACGGTTGATCGATTAAGAAAGGCGCGTGCGCTTGCGGGATGGCGATGACGAAAGCGATGCCCACGCCCTGTTCCAACTGGCTAAGGGAGCGAAACAACGGATCGGCGAGCACTAGCTGGTCGTGATCCGGCACGCGTTGGGTGAGTGGCCGAAGCGTTTCGTCGCTCCCAGCAGCCTCGGTGAGCACGCATTGCAGCGGCGCGCCAAAGCGTTCCAGATAGGCCGAGCATAGATGCGGCCCTTCGATGAAGGCCTGCGCGAGACGCTTGTGGCCGCCTCGGCCTTCGACCAGGAGGCGTAGAGCTTTGTAACTTGGATTCTCGCGCGATGCGACGACCTTCATGAGCGTGCACGGGACAGCACCGCCCGGACCGGCGCGAAACTCGCTCGGTGCACCGGAGTGGCCCCGTGGCGGTCGAGTTCGGCCAGATGCCGCGGTGTACCGTAGCCCATGTGTTGATCGAATCCGTACTCGGGGTAAAGCGCATGCAACTCGAGCATGTAGGCATCGCGCGCCGTCTTTGCGAGAATCGAGGCCGCCGCAATCGCAAGGACGGTGGCGTCGCCGTTGATGATGGGACGCGACGGAATGCTCAGCGCGGGGCAGTGGGGACCGTCGATCCAGGCATGCTGGGCGGGCACGCGCAGCGCATCGACGGCGCGCTGCATTGCCAGAAGGGTCGCGCCCAGGATGTTGAGCGCGTCGATCTCCTCGACGGACGCGTGCGCCACGGCCCAGGCAGTGGAGCGTTCCTGGATCTGAAGCGCGAGCCGCTCGCGCTCGCTGGCGGTGAGGAGCTTCGAGTCGCGGATGCCGCGAACGCGCTTGCCCGGATCCAAGATGACCGCCGCGGCGAACACGGCACCCGCCAGGGGACCGCGTCCTGCCTCGTCGACGCCGCAGACCACTTCACCCAGGGGGGTTCGGGCCAGCGGCTTTCGAGGCAAAGAGCGAGAGGCCATATCAGGGATGTTGAACGAGGCTTGCGACCGCGTCTGCGGCCAACCTGGCCGTGTCGCGACGCAGTTCCTGATGCATGGCGGCAAAGCGCTCCTCCAATTGCAGCCGATTGGCCACATCGAAGAGCTGCACCTCGAGCGCGCGCGCAAGGGCCTCCGGCGTGGCCGCGTTTTGCAGGAGTTCGGGTACCAGGAACTCGCGCGCCAGAATGTTCGGCAAACCGACCCAGGGCAGATACGCCATGCGGCGCATCTTCATCCATGACAGGCGCGCCATCTTATAGGCAATCACCATCGGACGCTTATAAAGCGCGGCCTCGAGCGTTGCCGTGCCACTGGCCACGAGGGCGGCATCGCAGGCCGCCAGGGTTTCGTGAGACCGCCCGAGCACAATGGAGCCGGCAAACCGTCCGAGCCCCGCCCCGCGTAGCATGGAACGAAAGAGCTCCGATGTGCCGTTCGTTGCCAGCGGAACGATGACCTGAAGCTCGGGATGCCGCTGCACCACGCGTTCGGCTGCACGCATGAAAGCCGGCGCGATATAGCGGATCTCGGACAGGCGGCTGCCCGGCAAAACGGCGAGCACGGGCCGATCCGGGGCGAGTCCCAGCGCCGCCCGCGCGCCGGCGCGATCGGGTTGGTCGGGAATGATTTCGGCCAAGGGATGCCCGACGTAGGTGGCCGGGATCCCTGCCTTCTGATAGATCGATTCCTCGAAGGGAAACAGGACGAGCATATGATCGACGGCCTGGCGGATCTTGTGGATGCGCTCGCCGCGCCACGCCCAAATCGAAGGGCTCACGAATTGGATGGTGGGTATCCTGCGTCGGCGTAGCGCGATCTCCAGATCCAAATTGAAGTCGGGGGCATCCACGCCAATAAACGCACGCGGCGGATCGGCGATCAGGCGCTGGCGCAGCACACGCCGGATCGCAGCGATTTCACGATAATGGCGCAGGACTTCCACATAACCGCGAACCGACAGTTTCTCCATCGGCCAATCGGCGACGAACCCTTGTTCGACCATCCGGGGTCCTCCGATTCCATAGGCGGCGAGCCCTTCGATGCGCTTTTTGAGCCCGCCCAGAAGCAGCCCGGCCAGCAAATCACCCGATGCCTCTCCAGCCACCAGCGCGACAGGCACCTTGGAGTTCCCCAACCGGATTACCGGATGATCCCGCGCTCGGCCGACTGGACAAAGTCAACCAAAAGCTGCAGGGGATTGTCGTTTTGGCCGGCATCGCGCGCGAGTGCTGCAATCGCCTCTTTAGCCGCATCCAGCTTAAGCCCGGAACGGTAGAGCAACTTGTAGGCCTGTCGCAGCAGGGCGATCGACGCGGGCGTGAAGTCCCGGCGTCTTAGGCCTTCGCTGTTTAATCCGTACGGGGCCGTGGGATTTCCCGAGCACAGTACGTAGGGCGGAACGTCCTGCGAGAGATAGCTGTGCGCCCCAACCATCACATGGGCACCGACCCGGACAAACTGATGTACCCCGCAAAGGCCGCCGATGATCGCCCAATCGCCGACACGGACGTGGCCACCGAGCTGGACGCTATTGGCCAGGGTGACGTTATTGCCCACCTGGCAATCGTGGGCGACATGGACGTATCCCATGATCCAGTTGTCGTCGCCAATGCGGGTCACCCCGGCATCTTGCACCGTACCAGTGTTGAAGTAGCAGTACTCGCGGATGACATTGCGATCGCCGATCTGAAGCGACGTCGGCTCGCCGGCGTATTTCTTGTCCTGCGGCGGCCCGCCCAGGCTGCAGAACGGCGCGATCAGGTTGTGCGAGCCGATCGTGGTATGCCCGTCTAAGACGACGTGTGCCGCCACGCGCGTTGCGCTGCCGATGCAAACGCCTGCACCGATGATCGAGTAGGGTCCGACTTCCACGTCGTCGGCCAGTTCGGCCCGAGGGTCAACCACGGCCGTGGAATGAATCCGCGTCATGGCACCGCGTCCTCGCTAATCATCTTGTAGGTGCACATCAGTTCGGCCTCGGCGGCGAGGGCCTCGTCGACATACGCTTTGCCCAGATACTTCCACATGCCGCGGGCCTTACGCGTGATCTCCACTTCCATCACCAGCTGGTCGCCAGGCTCGACCGGTCGCTTGAAACGGGCCCCATCGATGCCCACGAAGTAATACATCGAGCGGTCGTTGGGCTTTTGCCCCATCGTCAGAAACGAGAGCACAGCCGCCGTTTGCGCGAGCGCCTCGATGACAAGCACTCCGGGCATCACGGGACGATGCGGATAGTGCCCCGGGAAATAGGGCTCGTTGATGGACACGTTCTTCAGCGCCTTAATCCGCTCCCCCGGCACGACGTCCAACACCCGATCAACGAGCAGCATCGGAAAGCGGTGAGGCAAGTACTCCAGAATCTGGTGGATATCCAGTGTGTTCATGTCAGACCCTGACCCTTCTTGAGTTGCCTTTCGAGAGCGCGTACCCGGTCCCGCAGCCCGTCGAGATGGCGCACCATCACGGCGTTTTTCTCCCAGTCTGCGTTCTCGGAGACAGGATAGAACCCCGTATAGAGCCCAGGCTTGTGAATCGAGCGCGCGATCACAGTCCCCACGGAAATGCTGACATCGTCCGCCAGTTCCAGATGTCCGAGGATCATGGCCGCACCACCCAACATGCACCGTTGACCGATGATGGCACTGCCGGCGATGCCCACGCATCCGGCGATGGCAGTGTAGTCGCCGATGCGCACGTTGTGGCCGATCTGAACCTGATTGTCAATCTTCACCCCGTTACCGATCACCGTATCGCCGATAGCGCCCCGGTCGATCGTCGTGTTGGCCCCGATCTCGACATCCTCTCCGATGACCACGCGCCCAGTCTGGGGAATTTTCACCCATACCTCTTTGTCGCGCGCAAATCCAAATCCGTCGGCCCCAATGACGACGCCCGCATGAATCAAGCCGCGCGCGCCCAGGTGGCAGTGGGGATAGATCGTCACCCGGGCGTAAAGGCGGGTGCCCGAGTCAATCCGAACCCCCTCCCCGATCGTGCAGGCCGGGCCGATGACCACATCCTCGGCGATCTCGACCACGGCCCCGATGACCGCCATCGGCCCGACATGGGCCAAGGGATGAATGCGGGCCGAGGGATCGACGACCGCGCTCGGGTGCACCCCAGGCTCGGGTGCAACGTGCTCCTTGTCCGCGAAGAACTGGGCGATACGCGCGAATTGCAGATAGGGGTCATCCACCACCCAGAGGATGGTCGTGCCGCCGGCGGCCGCATCGACATCTCCGGCCCGAATCAGCACTGCGGCGGCCCGGGTCTGGGCCACCAGCGGCCGCAGGCGCGGATTCGAGAGGAAGGCGAGCTGGTGCGTCGTGGCCAGCTCAAGACTGGAGACACCCGTGATCGCGGTTGCGGGGTCGCCCCTGAGCTCGCCACCAAACCGCTCGACCAACGACCCGATGGGCACTACGGTCGGCGGCAGGTTTGTGCTCATACTCGCTATCGCCGCGCTACCCCTTACTTCGCAGCCGGGGCGGGAGGCGCCCCGCTGGGTGTACCGCTCGAAGACGTGCTCGACTGGCTGTTGAGGACCTTCAGAACCTTGTCGGTGATATCCACCCGCGGATTCACGTAGACGGCTTCCTGGAAGATCATGTCGTATTTCTCAGCCTCGGCGATCTGCTTGATCACGCGATTGGCCTTTTCGACGACGGCAGCGAGCTCCTCGTTCTTGCGTTGATTCACGTCCTCGTTGAATTCGCGCTGGCGCCTTTGGAAGTCCTTGTCTTGGTCGGCCAGTTCCTTCTGGCGCCGTGCACGCTCGGAATCCGAAATAACCGCGGCATTTTTTTCCAAATAATCGTACATGGGCTTAAGACGCGCAGCCGTATCGGCAAGCTCCTTTTGCCGCGACGAGAATTCGGCATCAAGCTTGGCCTGGGCCGCCTTGGCCGGAACCGAGTCACGCAGGATCCGGTCCAGGCTGACATAACCCAGGTGCGGGGTCGCGGAGTCCTGTGCCCACGCACTGCCGGCCGCAAGTCCCAGCAGCGCCACCCAGACAACAACGTACATGCGCCCAAAGGGCTCTCGATTCATCATGCTAACCTCACCCACATCACACTTGTTTAGAAACCGCTGCCGATGGTGAACTGCAGCTTTTGAATATTGTCCCCGGGCTTGGCGTTCAGCGGCTGGCCGAAACTCAAGCGCAGCGCACCCAGCGGCGAGAGCCAATTCAGCCCGATCCCAGCGGAATACCGCAAAGTCGAGAAGCTGATCTTGTCCGCGGGCCCGAACACATTGCCGCCGTCGGTAAATAGAAAGCCCCGGAACGACCGGTCGTTTCCTGTGCCCGGAATGGGAAAGAGGAATTCCGCGTTGCCGTTCAGGCGCTTGCTGCCGCCGATCGCGTCGCCGTTGATGTCCTTAGGACCCAGAGAGCTCGTGTCGTAGCCGCGCACCGAGCCGATACCACCCGCATAGAAATTCTTGAAAACCGGCAGCGGATCGCCGCCGTAACCATGTCCGAAGTCGACCTGGCCATTAAGCGAAATCGTGTAGTCCTTGTTCAACGGGAAGTAGTTCGTCTGCTGATAACCCGTCCGGTAATACTTCACCTCGAGCGGGGCGCTTACTTCAAAGTAGGCGTGCTGATACTCGCCGCGCACCGGAGCTACGACGCTGTTGCGACTGTCCCGCGTCCAGGAAGCGGTCCCGATGAGCGCCGTGCTGTAGGCCCCGAATTGCTTCACGTAGTCGATATAGACTTCCGGCGCCGTGGAAGTCAGATCGACCTGGGTGTTTTCGACCTTGACACCGAAGAAGACGGTGTCGAACTCGGTAAACGGCACACCCCAGGTCGTGCCCAAGCCGGTGGTCTTGATTTCGTAGTCACCCAGATCGAGGATGTTCGGGTTAAACGTCCGATAGTAGGCTTCGAAGGAGCGGCTTACGCCGTTATCGGTGAAGTACGGGTCGGTCGCGTTTAATGCAATGGTGCGATACAAGGAGCTAGTGTCGACTTCGATGCCGACATTCTCGCCACTGCCAAATAAATTGCTCTGCTGCACCGAGGTCGATAGAACGAGCTTTTCAGCCGAAGAGAAGCCCGCGCCGATGTTAAAGCTCCCGGTCGGCTTCTCCGTCACCGCGACATTCACATCCACCTGATCGGCAGAGCCAGCGACTTGGGGCGTCTCGACCGTGACGTCCTTGAAATAGCCGAGGCGCTCGAGGCGGTCCTTGGAAAGCTTGATCTTATCCGCGTCGTACCAGCCCTCTTCCGGTTGCCGCATCTCGCGCCGGATGACCTCATCGCGTGTTTTGGTGTTGCCCGTGATATTGATATTACGCACGTAGGCGCGACGACCCGGGTCGATGAAGATCGTCACGGCCGCCGTCCGATGCTCCCGATCGATGTCGGGCGAAGCATTGGCGTTGGCGAAGGCATATCCGAGCGCGCCCAAGCGATCCTGGATGCGCTTGGTCGAGGCCGTGAGCTCGGCGGCCGAATACACCGCCCCGGGCGAGAGCGAAATATACCGCCTCAACTCGGGTTCCTCGATCAGAAGCGTTCCCGCCAGCTTGATGTCCGAGACCGTGTACTGCTGGCCCTCGGTGATGTTGATCGTGATGTAGATATCCTTCTTGTCGGGCGTGATCGACACCTGGGTCGAATCGACGTTGAACTCAAGGTAGCCGCGGTTCAGATAGTACGAGCGCAGGGTCTCGAGGTCGCCCGTGAGCTTTTGCTTGGAATACTGATCCGACTTGGTGTACCAGGTCAGCCACCCGGGTGTGGTCAGATTCAGCTGCTCGATCAAGTCCTTCTCGGAGAACACCTTGTTGCCAATGATCCGAATCTGGCGAATCTTAGCCGCATCCCCTTCGTCGACATTAAAGACGATGCTCACCCGATTGCGTTCGAGCGGCGTGACAGTCGTCGTAACCGTCGCGGCGTACTTGCCGCGCGTGAGGTATTGACGCTTGAGTTCCTGCTCGGCGCGATCGAGCAAGGAGCGATCAAAGATCTGCGTCTCCGAGAGGCCAAGATCCTTCAATGCCTTGCGCAGCTGGTCCTTGTCGAATTCGTGCACGCCGGTGAAATCAACCGAGGCAATCGAAGGTCGCTCCTCGACGATCACGATGAGAACGCCGTTGTCGCCCTGCTCGATGCGCACGTCCTTGAAAAAACCCGTTGCATAGAGCGCTTTGAGCGCAGTTGTGGCCTTGGCATCGTCGAACCGGTCGCCGACTTTCACGGGAAGGTAGCTGAACACAGTGCCCGGTTCAGTGCGCTGTACGCCTTCCACGCGGATATCTTTGACGACAAAGGGTTCGATTGCGTAGGCCCCGCTGACTCCGAGCGCCATGAGCAGCGCAGCAAGTGGATGCAGGTGAAATCGTTTTCGCGAGATACGGGATTCCTTCATCGAACCTTTGGAGACGGTAAGTGAGAGCTCAGAACAGCAGGCGGGAGAAGTCGTTGAATAGAGCCACGCTCATAAGGCCGGCAAGAACCACCATTCCCGCGCGCTGGCTCAACTCAAGAAAGCGCTCTGAAGGCGGACGCCCCTTGATTATTTCGACGAAATAATACAGCAAATGCCCCCCATCCAGCATTGGGATGGGAAGCAGGTTCATCAATCCAATGCTCACGCTAATAAACGCAATGAATGTTACAAAGACGATCCACCCGCGCCTTGCTGCCTGACCCGCGAAATCGGCCATCGTCCCTGGGCCACTGAGATTCTTCAGGGACACCTCGCCCATCACCATCTTGCCCATCATCTTGACCGAGAATGTGGTCATGTCCCAGGTCTGATCGCACGCAGCGACGAACCCATCGAAGAAGCCATAGCGCACCACCAAGGTCGGCGCGGGCTGCAAGGTCACCCGGATCACTCCCATGTTCGAGCCTGGATGGCGCGGATCAGGTTGGGCGTCGGGCTTGAGTCGAAAGACGATCTCGCGCTGGCCTCGCAGGACTTTCAGCGTGACTGTCTGGTCCACGGTCTCCTGAACACGGTTTCGAAATTGATCGGCATTGGCCACGGCCTGACCGTCTACCTCGAGAATCCGATCCCCGCTGAGAAGTCCGGCGCGCGCCGCCGGTCCGTCTGCGGTAACCTGTTCCAAGATGGGGGGCGGTGAGGCCAGAACGAGGCCCACATGTTCGAGCAGATCAGTCTCGAGGTCCGCATCGGAAAAGCCGCCAAAATCCAGATAGACCCGCTGGTCGGCTCCGGCGGGTGTCCGCACATTCATGGCCACACTGCCCCGATCGACGGCAATTTTCACGAGGCGCCAGCGCAGATCGATCATGGAGCGCACCGGGGATCCGCCCAGCTGCGCCACCTCATCGCCGGCCATGACGCCGGCCCGCTCGGCCAGCGTTCCCTGTGGTGGAGCACCCAGAATCGGACGGGGTTCTTGCACCCCGTAGAGGCCGACACCCCAGTACACCAGGATGGCGATCAAGAAATTGGCCAAAGGCCCCGCGATCACGATGGCCGCACGCCGCCACACGCTTTGACGATTGAAGGCGCGTCGCAGCTCGAGTTCGGTAAAGCGGCCCGGTTCGATCTCGCGCTCATCGAGCATCGCTACAAAACCGCCCAACGGAATCGCGGCCAACACCCATTCGGTGGCGTCGGGATTGCGCTGCCAGCGAACCAGCGGTCGCCCAAAACCGATTGAAAAGCGCAGTACCCGCACCCCCAATCGACGCGCCACCAAAAAGTGCCCGAGTTCGTGAAACACGATGAGCGGGCCTAGCGCCGCGATAAAGGAAATGACTGCAATCAGGAAAGTCACCTGCTGTTCTCCACAAACGCGCGCGCCGCAGCACGCGCTTTTTCATCGATCGCTGCCAGCTGGTCCAACGATCCCGGAGTCTCGTTGGGTACCTCGTCCAAAACGGCCGCTACCGCCTGAGCAATGGCGAGAAATCCGATCTTACCCGCGAGGAAGGCCTCGACGGCAATTTCGTTGGCCGCGTTAAGGATGGCAGGAGCCCCACCACCGGCCACCAGAGCCGACTGGGCAAGACGCAGACAGGGAAACCGGTTCAAATCGGGCTCTTCGAACTGCAGGGTACCAATTTGCGCCAGATCGAGTTCCGCGACCCCTGCTGCAATGCGGTCAGGATAGGCCAAAGCATACGCGATGGGTGTTCGCATATCAGGATTGCCAAGTTGTGCGATGACGCTGCCATCGACGTAACTGACCATTGAATGAATGACGCTTTGCGGATGGATCAGTACACGGATGCGCTCGGCGGAGACATCGAAGAGCCAGCGCGCCTCAATGACCTCCAGACCCTTGTTCATCATCGTTGCCGAGTCCACCGAGATCTTGCGCCCCATTACCCAGTTCGGATGCGCGCACGCCTCGTCCGGTGTGACGCGGGCCAGTTCGGCGAGCGGGGTTTGGCGAAACGGCCCGCCCGAGGCGGTCAGCAACACGCGTGCGATTCCGTCGCCTTCTTGGCCCGTATCTCGTCCCCGCGGCAGACACTGGAATATGGCATTGTGTTCACTGTCGATCGGCAGCAACGTCGCTCCATGCTCCTTGATGGCATCCACAAAGAGTTGCCCGCTCATGACGAGGGCCTCCTTGTTGGCCAGCAGGATCTGGCGCCCCGCGCGCGCGGCCGCCAGGACGCTCGGAAGCCCAGCGGCCCCGACGATCGCCGCCATGACAATGTCCGCCTCGGCGGCCACGTCGCACAAGGCTCCTGGTCCGTGGTCAATCTCGATGGCCAGACTGCCCACCAGCTGGCGCAGGCGTGCCGCGGAACGCGCATCGGGCACCACCGCGCGCGCCGGGCGATAGCTCACACATTGTTCTGCGAGCAATTCGACGCGCCGATGCCCGGTCAAGGCATGGACACGAAAACGCTCGGGGTGACGGCCGACCACGTCCAGCGTACTGGTACCGATCGAGCCGGTGGCGCCCAGAATGGTGAGGGTGCGCATGTTCACCACAGCCGCGTCAGAAGCAAGGCTGCAGGCACGACCGGAAGCGCGGCGTCAATCCGGTCCAAGACCCCGCCGTGTCCGGGCAACAGACGACTGCTGTCCTTGACCCCGGCTTGGCGTTTCAGATGCGACTCAAGCAGGTCGCCCGTGATGCTCAGTGCGACCAGGGCAGCCAATGCCGCAAGTCCAAGCCCGATCGGCCAGGCCCGCAGCAGTCGTGCGAAAAAAGTCTCGCGCATGGCGGGCCAGGCGCTTGCGCCCCAGGCCACGAGCCACACCGAGATCAAACCGCCCAGCGCACCTTCGATCGTCTTGCCCGGACTAATCAAGGGCGCGAGCTTGTGGCGTCCCACGGCCCTGCCGACAAAGTAGGCCCCGATATCGGCAACCCAGACCAAAACCAGAATGGAAACCATGAAAGTGAGTCCGTCGCGGTACGAAGCCAGCAGGGCAAGCGCACAGATCGGAGGTAAGACCAGGCCTGAGACGACAAAGGCGCCGCGTGCCCGTGCGACTGGGGGAAAGCGGCCCCCCAACACTAGCGCTGCCGCCAATAACGCCCAGATCGCCGTTCCCGTGGACAAGATCCCCAGGAGCCAGTCCGGATGCCCGGCGATGGCCTGGTCAAGCCAAGCGGTCAGCAACGCCACAATGCTCGCAAGCGCCCAGGCGCGCACCCGCGGCTGCCCCACCAGAACCAGCCACTCCGAGATTCCCGCCGCAAGAAACAGCAGCGTGAGCACGATAAACCCCAAAGGAGCGAGTACCGAGAGCGAGAGAGCCAAAAGGCTAAGCAGGATAACAGCGGTAACGACCCTTTGAACTAGCATAGGTCCTGCACTTGCGCGCTGGTTCGTCCAAACCGACGCTCTCTCTGGCGATAGGATTCGACGGCCAGGTCCAGTTGGTTGGCCGTGAAGTCCGGCCAGAAGACAGGCGTGAAATAGAGTTCGGTGTAGGCCAGCTGCCAGAGCAGAAAATTGCTGATGCGCTGCTCGCCTCCAGTACGGATGAACAGATCCGGTTCCGGGATGCCATCCATCGCGAGGTAGGGCTGCAAGGCCAGCTCGTCGATGTGCTCGACCTGTTGCGCAAGCTCCGGGCGCTCGCCCAGCATCTTGCGAAAGGCGTTCAAAATATCCCAACGGCCCCCATAGTTGGCAGCGACCGTCAGTCCCAGCCGTTCGTTGTCGCGGGTGCGTGCCTCTGCGTTATGGATCAGTTCTCTTAAGCGCGGCTCGAATCGGCTCACATCGCCGATCACGCGCAGTCGCACGCCGTTGTCGGCGAGGCGCTGGACTTCACGCTCCAGAAGACTCACGAACAGTCGCATGAGCAGCGAGACCTCGTCCTCGGGGCGGCGCCAGTTCTCGGAGCTAAAGGCAAACAGGGTCAAGTGGCCGATGCCGCGCTCAATGCAGGCGGCCACGATCTCGCGCACGCGATCGACCCCCTTGGCGTGACCGGCTGCCCGCGGTAGCCGCTTTTCAGTGGCCCATCGACCATTGCCGTCCATGATGATGGCCACGTGTTTCGGAATCGCCCCGGCTTCGGGGACGGCAAGAGTCGAACTCACGGGACGATTCATGGGACCGAGGATAAGCCGGGGCTGAGGACTGAAGCGAACTCAGACCGTCATGATCTCGGCTTCCTTCTGCGCCAAAAGCTTGTCGATCTCGCTGATGAAACGGTCGGTCAGCTTTTGGATGTCCTCCTGGGAACGCCGGTCCTCGTCCTCGGAGATCTGCTTGGCCTTGAGGGCCTCCTTCAGATGTCCATTGGCGTCGCGCCTGAGATTGCGCACCGCCACTTTGGCATTCTCGCCTTCGGACTTGATGACCTTGGTCAGATCGCGACGACGCTCTTCGGTCAAGGCGGGCATGGGCACTCGGATCATGTCACCGGCGCTGGCGGGATTCAAACCCAGATCGGACTCGCGAATGGCCTTCTCGACCACCTGGACCATCTTGCGTTCCCATGGCTGCACGCCAATCGTGCGCGCATCAATCAAACTCAAATTGGCCACCTGGCCAAGGGGCACGGGGCTGCCGTAGTAGTCCACCTGGATATGGTCCAGAATACCTGTGTGGGCGCGGCCGGTCCGAATCTTCGCCAGATCGGCCTTTAAGGTGTCGATCGACTTTTGCATCTTCTGCTCAGCGCTTTTCTTGATTTCGGCAATGGCCATATCACGTCCTTGCTAGGCGGAATAATTTATACGTGCACCAGCGTACCCTCGTCGGCCCCCTGGATGACGCGCATCAAGGCTCCCGGCTTGGTGATCGAGAACACGTTGATGGGCAGACGCTGATCGCGGCACAGGGCAAACGCCGTGGCATCCATGACCTGCAGACGCTTGCCGATGGCCTCGTCGAAGCTGATGGTCGTGTAGCGCTGGGCGTTCGGATCCTTTTTGGGATCGGCGGTATACACTCCGTCGACCTTGGTCGCCTTGAGCACGATCTCCGCGCCGATTTCGGCACCTCTGAGCGCGGCTGCGGTATCGGTGGTGAAAAACGGATTGCCGGTCCCAGCCGCGAAAATCACCACCCGACCCTCTTCCAGATGACGCATGGCCTTGGGTCGGATGTAGGGCTCAACGACTTGATCCATACGCAGCGCGGACTGCACCCTGGCCACAAGGCCGGCCTGTTTCATCGCGTCCTGCAAGGCCAGCGCATTCATGATCGTGGCCAGCATCCCCATGTAGTCCGCAGTTGCGCGGTCCATGCCGGCCGCACCGGGGGCGACCCCCCGGAAGATATTTCCCCCGCCGATCACGATGGCGAGTTCGACTCCCGCGTGGACGACCTCGGCGATGTCCTGGACCATGGACTCGATCGTCGCTCGATTGATGCCAAACGGATCGTCGCCCATGAGGGCTTCGCCGGAGAGCTTTAGGAGTACGCGCTTATAGGCCAGACTCATTGGACGATCGCCTCCCAAAACAGGTTATCTGCGGTCGCAGACGGGCACGGGCTCGCCCGTAAAATGCCCCGGTATTATCGCCTATTTATGCGCTTCCTTTGACGAGCGCAGCCACCTCGGCCCCGAAGTCATCCTCGCGCTTTTGGATACCCTCGCCGACCACGTACAGGGTAAAGCGAGTCACCTTTGCGCCCTTGGACTTGAGCATCTGCTCGACCGTCTGGTCGCGATCTTTGACGAACTGCTGGCCAAGCAGGGTGATTTCGGCGAGAAATTTGTTGATCCTTCCCTCGACCATTTTCTCGACGATCGGCTGCGGCTTGCCTGACTCGGCCGCCTGGGCGAGGAAGATCTTGCGTTCCTGCTCGATCAATTCAGACGGCACTTCGTCGCGCGACACGCAAACCGGTTTCTCCGCAGCGACATGCATCGCCACGTCCTTGCCGACCTGGTCCTCGGACGCCTCGAAATCGACCAGAACGCCGATCTTTACGCCGTGAACGTAGCTGGCCAGTTTCGCTTCGGTGCTATAGCGCACGAATCGGCGAATCGTGATGTTCTCTCCGATCTTGCCGATGAGGGCCTTACGCACGGCCTCGACCTCCACGCCGTTGAGCTTCAGGGCGGACAGGGCGCTCACATCGGCCGGATTCTCCTTGGCGACCAGCTGGGCCACTCCCTTGGCCAAGGCCACAAATTCTTCGTTCTTGGCGACGAAATCGGTCTCGCAGTTGAGCTCGACCATGGCCCCTTTGCGCCCTTCCAGGTGGACCGCAACGATCCCCTCGGCCGCGATTCGGCTGGCCGCCTTGCTCGCCTTATTGCCTAGCTTTACGCGCAACAACTCCTCGGCAAGCGTGACGTCCCCATCGGCCTCAGCCAGGGCCCGCTTGCACTCCATCATGGGCGCGTCGGTCTTCTCGCGCAGTTGCTTGACCATTGCAGCGGTGATTTCCGCCATATGAACTCCTTGTTTGATTTGCTGATAACCCATCGCGCTTCACCGATAGCAAAAAAAAGGGGCGCTTACGCTCCCCCTTTTTTGCCGATGGGACGGCAGCTACGCCGTGGCGCTGACTTCTACAAATTCGTCGCCCCCAGAGACGGCGTCGACGATCTCGTTGGCCGCGCTGTTCTTGCCCTCGAGGATCGCATCGGCGATGCCGCGCGCGTACAGGCGGATCGCGCGGCTGGAATCGTCGTTGCCCGGAATCACATAAGCCACACCTTCGGGGGAATGATTGGTGTCAACCACACCGATCACGGGAATCCCAAGCTTGGCTGCCTCGGTCACCGCGCCCTTGTGGTAGCCCACATCGACCACAAAAATGGCATCAGGCACGCCCGTCATGTCCTTGATGCCGCCGATGCTCTTTTGCAGCTTGACAACCTCGCGCTGAAAGCCGAGCGCCTCCTTCTTGCTCATGCGCTCAAGGCCACCCTCCTGAATGGTGGCCTCCATGTCCTTCAAGCGCTTGATCGAAGCCTTGACGGTCTTGAAATTCGTGAGCATGCCGCCTAGCCAGCGCTGGTCGACGTAGGGCATGCCGGCGCGCTGTGCTTCCTCGGAGATAATTTCGCGCGCCTGGCGCTTGGTCCCGACAAAGAGGACCGTGCCGCGGTTGGCGGCCAGACGACGCGCATATTTCACGGCATCGTTGTAGTTCGCCAGCGTCTTTTCGAGGTTGACGATGTGAATCTTGTTGCGATGGCCGAAGATGAAGGGGGCCATCCGGGGGTTCCAGAAGCGGGTCTGGTGTCCGAAATGGACACCCGCCTCCAGCATCTCGCGCATTGTGACTGCCATGTCTTACTCCGTGAGGGTTAGGTCTAAGACGCTGGCCGCACCACGAGAGCAAAGCTCCCGCAGCACCCTGACTGCCAGTGCCTGTGATTTACAACTGCCGTTTTGACCCGGAACCAACGACTCCTGGGGCATCGGGTGAAATCCGCAGCATTAGCTGCCGGATAGCCTTGAATTCTAGCATCTTTTCCCCATTTCCCTCAAGGAGACCTCTGGTCTTGGACAGGGTGACTTGGCGCCAACCCGGGGTGGCGCGATCCAAGGCGGCGCTCCAGAGAGGTCAGGAAACCGCTGGCGCGTGCGAAGCCCCCGATAACAAGTGTTTGCGCGGGGATATTCGTCTCGATTATCCTTCTGGATTACGAAATTTAAGGCGATTTGGCCGTGGTCATCAGAAATTCCACCGACCTAGAGAAGATGAGGGTTGCCGGGCGGCTCGCATCCGAAGTGCTCGACTTCATTACCCCGCACGTCAAGCCCGGTGTCACGACGGGAGAACTTGACCGGCTTTGCCACGAGCACATCATCGAGGCGCAAGGCGCGATCCCTGCTCCTTTGAACTATGCGCCGGCGGGATACAAGCCCTTTCCAAAATCGATTTGCACTTCGGTGAACCACCAGGTCTGCCACGGCATTCCTGGCGATCGGGTCCTGCGCAACGGCGATATCGTTAATCTCGACATCACCGTCATCAAGGATGGCTACCACGGAGACACGAGCCGGATGTTTGTCGTGGGCGAGGGTTCGGTCCAGGCCAGACGTCTTTGCGAGATCACCTTCGAGTGCATGTGGCTGGGGATTCAGGCTGTGCGACCCGGTGCCCACCTGGGCGATGTGGGACACGCCATCCAGCGCCATGCCGAGAGCAGCGGCTTTTCGGTGGTCCGCGAATTTTGCGGTCACGGGATCGGAACGAAGTTTCACGAAGAACCCCAGGTCCTTCACTATGGCCGTCCCGGCACCCTGGAGGAGCTCAAGCCCGGCATGATCTTTACGATCGAGCCCATGATCAATGCGGGCCGCAGGGACATCCGCGAGCTCGCAGACGGTTGGACCATTGTGACCAAGGATCACAGTCTCTCGGCACAGTGGGAGCACACCGTCCTGGTGACGGAAGAGGGATTTGAGGTGCTCACGCAATCGGCGGGAACCCCGCCCATGCCAGCGCTTCACGCCTGAATCCGGACGTCCCCTTGCGCCGCCCGGACCGCCAGTCATGTCCGCCGTTCTGAGCGCCGAGAAGTCCGATCAGGACGCAAGTCTTGGTCGCCAGCTTCGCCTTCAGCTACTTGAGCGCCGCCGGCGCTCGATCGCCACCTTCGAGGCGCAGGGAAACACGAGCGGGCTGCTCAGAGCCCTGGCGCGCGACGTCGATAGTGTACTGGCGCAATGCTGGCGCCAGTGGGGGATGCCGGCCGGGGCCGCGCTCGTGGCAGTCGGCGGCTACGGTCGTGGAGAGCTCTTCCCCTACTCGGATGTCGACGTTCTCATTGTCTTGCGCGCTCCCCCCGATCCGATCCTTGAAGGCCGGATCGAGCGGCTGATCGGCTTGTTCTGGGATCTCGGCGTCGAGCTCGGACACAGTGTTCGCACGCTCGCCGAATGCGGCCTTGAGGCTGAGCGCGACATCACGGTGCAGACCAGTCTGTTAGAGGCACGCTATGTCGCTGGCAGCCGCGAGCTTTTCGCACGCTTGGCCGAGCAGGTCCGCGAGAATCTCGATCCGCGCCAATTCTTCCGTGCGAAGTCGCTTGAATTGCAGCAACGGCATGCGCGCTATCACGAGACGGCTTTTGCGCTTGAGCCAAATTGCAAGGAGAGCCCGGGAGGTCTTCGTGATTTGCAGGTCATCTTGTGGATTTCACGCGCGGCCGGACTCGGTCGCAGCTGGGCCGAGTTGGCGCAAGGAGGGTTACTCACCCCCGTGGAAGCACGGCTTTTGAGGCGTAACGAGCTCTTGCTAAAGCTGATCCGCATTCGTTTGCACCTCATCGCCGGGCGCCGTGAAGACCGTCTGGTATTCGATGTCCAGACGACGCTTGCCGAAATGTTCGGCTTCCGACCCATTGGCGTACGGCGTGCCAGCGAAGTGCTGATGCAACGCTACTACTGGGCTGCCAAGACCGTCACCCAGCTCAATGACATCGTATTGCAAAATATCGAGACGAGGCTGTTTCCGGCAGAACTCGGAGAGCCCGTCCAGCTCAACGCACGCTTTCAGATCCAGGGGAAGCTTCTGGACATCACGTACGAAGAGGTGTTCCAAAACACGCCTTCGGCGCTCCTCGAGGCCTTTGCCCTCATGCAGCAGCATTCGGAGTTAAAAGGGATGAGTGCCCGCACGCTGCGCGCGCTCTGGCATGCGCGCACGCTCATCGACGCGAAGTTTCGACGCGACCCCGCGCATCGGGAACAATTTCTATCGCTGCTGAAGGCGCCACGCGGGATCGTCCACGAACTGCGCCGCATGAATCAGTTCTCGATACTTGGCCGCTACTTGCCCGTCTTTCGCCGCATCATCGGACAGATGCAGCATGACCTGTTCCATTACTATACGGTCGATCAGCATATTCTGATGGTGGTGCGCAATCTGAGACGCTTCACGATGGTGGAGTTCTCGCACGAGTATCCCTTGTGCTCCAAACTCATGGTGAACTATGCGCGCCACTGGGTCCTCTACGTTGCGGCCCTGTTTCACGATATTGCCAAGGGACGGGGCGGGGATCACTCCCTTTTGGGCGAGCGCGACGCACGACGATTCTGCCGCGACCACAAGATCTCGAACGAGGATAGCGAACTCATCGAATTCCTCGTTCGCGAGCACCTCACGATGTCACGCATCGCGCAAAAGGAAGACATGTCGGATCCCGAAGTGATTCGCGACTTCGCCGCGCGCGTGGGCGATGATCGCCATCTCAATGGCCTTTATCTGCTCACGGTAGCGGATATCCGCGGAACCAGTCCCAAGGTTTGGAATGCCTGGAAGGGCAAATTGCTGGAAGACTTGTACTTTCGAACTCTGCGGGCGTTAGGCGGGGGGAAGGTTTCAGCGCACGCCGAACTTGCCTATCGTCAGGACACGGCGCGCCGCATCCTGTCGCTGTACGACTTTGATCAAGAGGCCGTCACGCGTTTTTGGGCCCAGCTCGACATTGCTTGGCTTTTGCGCCACGACGCGCAGGACATCGCGTGGATCACGCGTTCGTTCGCGCTGGGTGCCGATACCGACACGCCGCGCGTCAGAGCCCGGCTCTCACCCCTGGGCGAGGGACTTCAGGTCGCAGTCTATACGCCGGACCAGCCGGATCTGCTCGCACGCATCTGCGAATTTTTCGAACGCAACCGATTCGCCGTGCTCGATGCCCGGGTCCACACGACCAAGCGCAACAAAGGTCCGAACTATGCCTTGGACACGTTCCACCTGGCCGACAATGGCGTGGGCCATTATCGTGACGTGATCGGCAATATCCAGCGCGGGCTTGCGGAGCACCTGTCCCTGGCTGCCCCGCTGTCGCCGCCCGCCAAAGGTCGCCTGTCCCGGCAGTCCCAGTCCTACCCCATCACGCCCACGGTCGATCTGCGTCCGGATGACCGCGGACAGTACTACCTCCTCACTCTGTCATCGGCCGACCGGGCCGGGCTGCTCTACGCGATCTTGCGGGTCTTCGCGACGCACCACGTCAATGTCCAAACGGCCAAAATCACCACGCTAGGCGACCGCGTCGAGGATTTCTTCCTGGTCGATGGAGAGGTTCTGAGCAACAATAAATCGCAGATTCGTTTCGAGACGGAACTGCTCGAGACGCTCTCCGCGTGACGGCCGACAAGACGCTGCGACTTTCGAAGCGCATGGCCGAACTCGGGCTTTGCTCGCGTCGCGAAGCCGACGTTTGGATTGAGCGCGGCTGGGTCTTCGTCGATGGCGAACGAATTACCGTCTTGGGTACGAAGGTCGATCCCCAGCAGCGCATTTCGATTGATCGCCGCGCCGCAAGTGAACAACAAGACCGTGTGACAGTGCTCTTGAATAAGCCCCTTGGCTACGTATCCGGGCAGGCTGAGGATGGCTATCAGCCTGCCAGTGTTCTCGTCACCGAGCAGAGTCATTGGCGCGCCGACCCCGCCAAGACCGTATTCGATCGCCGCCACCTGCGCCATCTAGCGCCGGCAGGCCGGCTCGATATCGACTCAACCGGACTGCTTGTACTGACCCAGGATGGACGCGTCGCGCGCCATCTGATCGGGGCCGATTCCGAGGTAGAGAAGGAATATCTCGTCCGCGTCGCGGGCCAGTTGGCGCCAAACGGCCTTGAGCGCCTGCGATTGGGGCTCGAACTCGATGGGAAACCCCTCTTGGAGGCTGACGTCTCCTGGCAGAACCGCGATCAGTTGCGCTTCGTGCTAAAGGAAGGAAAAAAGCGCCAGATCCGGAGGATGTGCGAGGCGGTCGGTCTGCGAGTAACCGGGCTCAAACGGGTGCGCATCGGCCAGGTACAACTCGGCGAGCTCCCGGTCGGTCAGTGGCGCTATCTTGGTCCGCTAGATCGGTTCTAGAAGTAGGATCCTCGACTTACGCAACGTTTGACCGAGGGCTACCGCGTTGAAGTCGCGAGGCGATGTCTGCCTTGCACATGGGCTGCCAGTGCTTGCTTTTAGGCAATACCCGCTTCTAATTTCGCGAGAATTGTCTCGGTACCCGAAACCATACTCGCTTTCTATGCGATTGCAACGACCGAAGATGAACCAAGAAGATCAGTAAATCCCTTAATCATCAATGTCTTGATCGAAGCCGAGTTCCTTGAGAAATCCAAACGTTCGAAAATCGGTGATGCGCATGGGGTATAAGATCCCATCGAGATGATCGACCTCATGTTGCACTACGCGTGCGTGAAATCCCTCGACCTCGCGTTCAAATTCTTGACCATAGGGATCAAACCCGCGATAGCGCAATCGCGCAATGCGCGGCACGACGCCGCGCATTCCGGGAACCGATAGACACCCCTCCCAACCTGGCTCGAGCGCATCGGTTAATGGAGTCAGTTCAGGATTGATGAGAACGGTCGGAGGAATCGGATCGGCCTGCGGATAGCGCTCATTGTTGCCAAACCCAAAAATGACGATGCGTTCATCCACGCCGATCTGCGGTGCGGCAAGCCCGGCACCTTGCGCGGCTGCCATGGTCTCGAACATGTCCTCGATGAGAGCGTGCAACTCGGGCGTGTCGAACTCTAGAACCGGCCGCGAAACGCGCAGCAAGCGAGGATCGCCCATGCGCAGGATCTCCCGAATCATGGCTTGGCTCCCTGTTCCTGAGTCACGAGCGCAATCACGAGCGAACGCACGCGGGAAATGGTCTGTTCCAGCGTCTTGCCGATGCCCGTGGTGGAGATCGCCAGCTTGGAATCGCCACGGCCGGCCGCATGGTTGACCACGACCGCGATGCCGACATAGGGTATGTCGAGCTCGCGTGCAAGTCCGGCCTCGGGCATGAGCGTCATGCCAACGATCGCAGCACCGTCGCGCTCGAGCCGGTCGATCTCGGCGGCGGTCTCAAGCCGCGGACCCTGGGTGCAGGCATAGATGGCTTGGTCGACGAGAGGTTCAGCCACGGCAGCTGCTGCGGCCTTGAGCCTTTGGCGCAGTCCTTCGTCAAACGGCAACGTAAAGTCGATATGCGTGACCGGCATATCGGGATTGTCGAAATAGGTTGAAGGACGACCCCAGGTGTAATCAATGATCTGATGGGGCATCACGATCTGGCCGGGATGGACATCGGGGCGAATTGCGCCCACCGAAGCGACCGCCACGATCCCCTCGACGCGCAACTGGCGCAATGCCCAGACGTTGGCGCGATAGTTGATGTCATGCGGGGGGATGGTATGACCATAACCATGGCGCGGCAGAAAAGCGATGGGACGGCCACCGAGCTGTCCGAACGTGACGGGACCCGAAGGCTCTCCATAAGGAGTTCGCACAATCTCGCGTCGCTGAACCTCGAGCTCTGCAAACGAGGTCAGTCCGCTTCCGCCGACAATTGCGAGCATGCAGCCTCCTAACGCCGTGCCAGGTAGTCGGAAAACTGCTTGCCCACCTCGGAGTGCTTAAGCCCGAGTTCGACGGTGGCCTGAAGATAGCCAATCTTCGAGCCGCAGTCGTACCGGCGCCCGGCAAAGCGATAGGCCAGCACGGGTTCATCTTCCAAAAGCCGGGAGATGCCGTCGGTCAGCTGGATCTCGGCACCCGTTCCGGGATTTAAGGTGGACAGAAAATCGAAGACCCCGGGCGTCAGTATGTATCGGCCCACCACCGCAAGGGTCGAGGGGGCGTCCTCCGGAAGCGGCTTTTCGACCATGTGCGTGACTTCTTCCAGGGTGGGATCATTGCCCGTGATCTTGGAGGCCTTATTCGTGCCCACGATTCCATAGGAACGGGTCTCGGGCAGAGGCACGTCTTGGACCGCAAGCAGGCTCGCCTGCTTGGTCGCGAAGATCCGTGCCATCTGCTGCAGGACGGGCACGGTCTGGTCGTCGGTATCCATGAGGTCATCGGCCAGGAGGACGGCAAAGGGCTCAAAACCCACCACTGGCCGCGCGCACAGCACCGCATGGCCGAGGCCCAGGGCCTCGTTTTGCCGGATGAAGATGCAATTGACGTCGCGTGGGACCGTATTGCGCACGATCTCAAGGAGCTCCTGCTTGTTCTTTGCGGCCAGTTCTGACTCCAGCTCGTAGGCCTTGTCAAAGTGGTCTTCGATCGCCCGTTTGCTGCGGCCGGTGATAAAGACCATGTCCCGGATCCCTGCGGCAGCGGCCTCCTCGACAGCGTACTGGATGAGGGGCTTATCGACGATGGGCATCATCTCCTTGGGGCTTGCCTTGGTCGCCGGAAGAAACCGCGTGCCCAGCCCTGCAACGGGAAATACCGCCTTGGTAACCTTCATGATTCTTCACCCTCCGATTGCGATCCGACCGATTGTTCGGGACGTCTGCCCTGCAAAAGCGCGATGAATCCGGCCTCATCGAGAATGCTCACACCAAGCTCCTGGGCTCGAGCGAGTTTTGTGCCCGCTTCCATACCGGCCACGACGTAATCCGTCTTGCGCGAAACCGACCCGGCCACCTTGCCTCCGGCCGCCTCGATCTCGGCCTTGGCCTCCTCGCGGGTCTTCTGCGCGAGCGTGCCCGTGAGCACAAAGGTCTTGCCGGCCAGGGCCGGATCCAAGGCACGTCGGGCCCTGGCCGTGCCTTCAACCCAATGAACGCCGGCCTTGCGAATCGCATCAATGACTTCGCGATTATGCCCGGCATCGAAGAAGTGGCGAATCGACACCGCGACCACGGGACCGACGTCGGTCACCTCGAGCAATTCCTCCTCAGATGCGTTCATGAGGGCATCGAGGTTGGAGAAATGGCGCGCGAGGTCCTTGGCCGTCGCCTCTCCGACGTGCCGAATCCCCAGGGCGAAAATGAAGCGCTCGAGCGTGGTCGCTTTGGCGCGTTCCAATGCAGCGACGATATTGGCAGCCGATTTCTCGGCCATCCGCTCAAGGCCGGCCAGCGTTGTTACGTCCAAGCGAAAAAGATCGGCTGGCGTTTTCACCAGATCCAAATCGACAAGTTGATCGGTGAGTTTCTCGCCAAGGCCCTCGATATCCAGCGCCCGTCTCTGCACAAAATGCAGCAGGGCCTGTTTGCGCTGTGCGCTGCAAAAGAGCCCACCTGTGCACCGCGCGATCGCCTCCCCGGGGAGTTTTAGGATTTCGGAATCGCACACCGGACAGCGCAGCGGCATGACGAACTCGCGCGCGTTGGCCGGCCGTTTTGCCAAGACCACAGCGGCCACCTGAGGAATGACATCGCCAGCCCGGCGCACGACGACCGTGTCGTGGACCCGGATATCCTTGCGACGAATCTCCTCCTCATTGTGCAAACTGGCATTGGTGACGGTCACGCCGCCCACGAACACGGGCGTTAGCCGCGCCACCGGCGTGATCGCACCGGTGCGGCCGACCTGGACCTCGATGTCCTGCAAGACCGTCTCCGCCTCCTCGGCGGGAAACTTATGCGCCAGCGCAAAACGCGGCGCACGTGACACGAATCCGAGACGCTCCTGCAGGGCTATCGAGTTGACCTTGTAGACCACGCCATCGATGTCGTAAGGCAGCGCGGCGCGCTTTTTCCCGATCTCCTGATAGAACGCAAGCAGGCCTTCCGGACCGCGCACGACGGCCCTCTCGCGACACACGGGCACGCCCAGATCCACGTACCAGTCCAAGAGCGCCGAATGCGTTTGAGGCAAGGATCCTTTGGGGTCGTGCGGTTCGAACGCCCCGACACCATAGGCAAAAAACCGCAGGGGTCGACTCGCCGTGATGCTCGGATCGAGCTGGCGCAGGCTTCCTGCTGCCGCATTGCGGGGATTGACGAACTCGGCCTGACCGCGCTCGCGCTGACGCGCGTTAAGAGACTCAAAATCAGCGTGGAACATCAAGACCTCACCCCGCACTTCAAGAATGGCGGGCGGATGGGTTCCGCGCAGACGCAAAGGAACGACCGAGATCGTGCGCACATTGGGGGTGACTTCTTCGCCCGTCGTGCCATCGCCGCGCGTCGCGGCCTCGACCAGGAGGCCCCGCTCGTAGCGCAAATTGATCGCCAGGCCGTCAAACTTGAGCTCGGCTGCGTACTCCACGGGTTCGTGTGCGCCGAGCGCTTCGGTGACCCGTCGGTCGAAGGCGGTGACATCGCTTTCCAGAAACCCATTGCCCAGGGATAGCATCGGCACGGCGTGGCGGACCTTGGGCAAGTCCGAGCGGGGCGCACCGCCCACCCGCTGTGTAGGGGAGTCAGCGGTGATGAGTTCGGGATGCTCCGCCTCGAGCTTTTGAAGCTGGCCAAAGAGCTGATCGAACTCCGCATCGGAGATCTTGGGCGCATCCTTCACGTAATAGTCGTAGTTATGTGCCTCGATCTGTTCGCGCAGCGCGCGCACGGCGCTCTCGGCATCGGGCTGCGGGCGTGGGGGCTGCTTGTGCATCGCGCTCACCCCACGCCTAACTGAAGAGGGTCAGCGCCCGCGGCGACCCGGCCGCAAGACCTGCGTTGGCCAGTTGCGCGTAAACCGGTTCGATTTGCCGGCCGATCGCCTCGAGCATCGACGGCGTCAGGGTCTTGAGCTGGTCGTCGACGATGATGGCGGACAGTCGCTGCGCCATCGCTTGGGCTGCTTCGATCATACGCGGATACGGCGCGAGCTCATAAGGCGCGCGCGGAAGATCCAACAGGAAGGTCACGCGCGAGGTCGAGACCCGCTCGAGCGTGTCGATGCGAAACGCAGGACCATCGGCGTTTTGCAGCACGAACAAAGTCAGACCCTCTTCGCTTAGGGCGTGAAAACGACCGTCGCTTCGCAATACCATCCCAAGTGCTTCCGCCTCGCGAGCCACGAGTTCGCCCGACCAAATCCCCTGGGGGTTGGCCAGCGTGAGTCCGATTTGCGAATCCAGCGGCGCGCAGCAGGCATCCAGACTGCGGGCGCGAGCCACCGTCTCGATCATGTCGGGTGCATGGCAGGTCGCCGGAATCTGCTCGGCCGCGCTTTCAAGCCGGGTCACGAATTCCGAGAACTCGACTTCGTTTAACGGCCCGCTTCGATTGGCCAACTGGATGGCGACCAGAAGTCGGTCGAAACGCTCGAGCGGGCGCAAGGGATACCAGGCCCCTTCCCGCCCTCCCAGGAGCTGCACATTTTGGCGACCGGCGTGACGAAACCCCTGCAAACTCGCGAGCACCCGATCCGCCGAGACCGGCTGCTCGACTGCAAGGGGAATGAGCGCATGGATCGCTTCGTCGAGCTCGACGGGGTCGGTCTCAGTCAGAGGCTCGGAAAGCGGCTCCAAAACGCCCTCTGGTGCCGGCGACGCGGCGATTTCATCGACCGCGCGAAAGCTCGGTTCGGCACGATCTTCGTGGCCACGCGAGTTCGGACCTGGCGAAGACGGCGACTGCGACTCGGATTTGAGATCGCCTGAGCCACGCTCAAAAAGAACATCGCGCCGGGATTGGACAAAAGGTCCCTCTATAGAGCGCCTCAGGCGTCGTTCCTGCAACTTGTTGAAAAGCCAGACCGCCAAAACGAAAAGCGCGCCCAGCGCGATGAGCCCTAGGCGCATGGGACTCAATGCGGACTCCTGGAGCGGGGGTTCGATCCCGAGTCCGGCATGCCTGATGGGAGAATCTGGGGGTTCAAGCCACTCTCTCGACCGGATCGTTTACGAGGTTCACCGCCGCATCCATGTCAACGGCGACGATGCGCGAGACACCTTGTTCTTGCATGGTGACGCCGATGAGCTGGTTGGCCATTTCCATCGCGATCTTGTTATGCGAGATAAACAGGAATTGCGTCTGAGCGGACATCTTGCGCACCAGCGCACAAAACCGTTCGGTATTGGCGTCGTCCAGCGGCGCATCGACTTCGTCGAGCAAGCAAAACGGTGCGGGATTGAGCTGGAACATGCCAAAAACCAGGGCCGTTGCGGTCAGCGCCTTCTCTCCTCCGGATAAAAGGTGAATGGTGCTGTTCTTCTTTCCTGGCGGTTGCGCCATGACCTGCACGCCGGCATCCAGGATTTCCTCGCCCGTCATGACAAGACGGGCCTCCCCTCCACCGAAAAGCGCCGGAAAGAGCTCGCCGAAGTGCCGGTTGACGGCGTCGAAGGTCTCCTGCAGCAAGTGGCGCGTCTCGCGATCAATTTTCCGGATGGCATCCTCGAGCGTGCCGATGGCTTCCTTGAGGTCGTTGGACTGCGCGTCCAAAAACGCGCGCCGCTCCCGTGCGCCCTGCAGTTCTTCGAGCGCTGCGAGATTCACTGCGCCGAGCTCCGTTAAGGCTTGCTGGATGCGAGTCAGATCCGCCTGGAGGGCTGCCGGACGCAGCTTGGGTCCCTCGCCGGACACGAGGCGCGCTTCAAGGCTTGCCAGATCGGCTCGGGCTTCGGCAAGCTGCTCTAAAAACTGCTCCTGGTTCAGTCGACAGGCCTGCTCCTTCAGCTGCAGATCCGTAATGCGACCTCTTAGGGGCTCGAGATCCCGTTCGGCGCGAAGTCGCGACTCGTCAGCCTCGCGTAGGCGGGCGGCGAGCGCATCGAGCTCGGTGCGCGCGCGCGTCAGGGCCTGCTCCTTCAATAGGCGCGCGGCCAGCGCATCCTGGAGCCCCGCCTGGGCCGCCTCGTCCGTGAGCGCTGCAAGTTCCGACTGCAACTGGAGAAGCTCACCGGCAAGCCGTTCCGATTCCACGTTCGCCACCTCGATACTGCGCTCCAGTTCCGCGATGCGCTGCCCGATATTGCGCTCATGGAATTCACTCTCATCGACTTTGCGTTCGAGGTCGCGACCGGCCAGGCGCGCCGCCGCGAGCGACTGAGCTGCGGCCTCGTAGACGAGTTGCCGGTCTTCGAAACGCGCCTGAACTTCGGCCAGCTCCGCATCCAGGGCCTCAAAGCGGCTTTCGGATTCGGACTGGGCCCGCAGCGCCGTCTGACGGTGGGAATCGAGTTCGACAAGCTCGGCTTCGATCTGACCGGCCCGCGCCTGGGTTTGGGCGCTTTGCTGCTCCAGACGCTGCAGTTCGAGTTGCGTCTTGTGGACCTTTTGGGTGAGGCCTCCCATGCTCGCCCGCAGGCTGTCCAGGCGAGCTCCGGCGGTGGTAAAAGCGGCGTCACACTGGATTGCGCGCGAGCGGGCTTCGTCCGCGAGTAACTGTTCGGCCCTGGACTGCTTCTTCAAGGCATCGATTTCCTGCTGGCGGGCGAGCATCCCAGCCTGTTCCGAGTCCGAAGCGTAGAAGCGAACCGAATTGCGGCCGATAAGATGACCTGCCCGCACGACAAAAACGCCGCCCGAAGGCAGACTCGCGCGACGCTCGAGGGCCTCCTGGGGATCCTGTGCCAGATACACGTTGGCAAGCCAGTCCTCAAGCAAGGCCCTGAGTGCGGGATCGTCCAGTTGCAACTTGGACCCGAGGGTGACCAAGTCCGAACCGCTTGCCAAAGGCGCATCGGAAACCGCTGCAGCGCCAAAGAAAGCCAGCTTGGCCGGCGGCGCGTCGGCGAAAAACCCCCTCGTCCAGTCGAGTTTGCTGACTTCGAGTGCTGCAATACGTTCTCTGAGCACGGACTCCAGAGCGGTCTCCCATCCCGGCTCGACGTGCAGTCTTTGCCACAGACGCGGCAGCTTCGCGAGCTCGTGCTTGTCGAGCCAGGGCTGGAGTTTGTCGTGGGTCTGAACGCTCTCTTGGAGCTGCAGGAGCGCGGCAAGCCTGGCGGCGGTATGGGCAGCCTGACTGGTCTCGCGTCCCAGTTGCTCCTGCGCCGCCAAACGCTGGCTCTCCAGCTCGGGCAGCGAAGACTGTGCGGTGGTCACCTCGGACTCGACGCTTGAGAGGCGCTGCTGCGCATCGGACAGTTCGGTCCGCAACGCATCGATGCGCTCGAACTCGGGCGCGGCCAGAGCCGCACGTTCCTGAATCAAGCGCTCGCGCCGGGCTTCGATATTCTGCAGCTCGCGCTGCGCGTTGGTTTGATGAGCCGATTCGACCTGCAGCGCCTGCTCGACGCGCGTGACCGAATGGCGCTCCTCCTGGACGGCCTCCTGCGCGTCGCGCGCAGCCGCTTCCTGGTTCGGAAATGCGCGCACGTGCTCCTCATGCGAGCTGCGCGCGTGGGCGATCGCCTCCTGAGCCTTCAGACGCGCCACGCGGCTTGCTTCTAATTCCTCGTGTTGCGGACCCGCCTGCATGGCCCAGTTTTCTTTCTGACCGGTCACCTTTCCAATCTGGGCCAGAAGCCGGTCGCGGGCCTCCACGACGAATTTGATTTGCGCCTCAAGCTGGCTCACGCTCGCGCTGGCCTCATAGAGCTCGCCCTGGACTGCGTGGACCGCATCGCCTGCGGCGTAGTGCGCCGAACGCGTCGTCTCGAGCTCCGCCTCGATGCGGCGTAAATCCGCAGTGCGGCCTTCCAGTTCGAGTTTGGCCTCTTCGATCGAGCGGCCATGGCGCTCCTGTTCCTGCTTGGCATCGCTATAACGCAGCATCCACAAGAGCTGCTGGCACTCGTCCTGCTGTGCCTGCAAGTCGCGATACTTTTGGGCCACGACCGCCTGGGCCTCGAGCTTTTCGAGATTGGCGCTCAGTTCCCGCAGAATGTCGTCCACCCGGGTGAGATTCTCCCTGGTGTCCGAGAGGCGATTTTCCGTTTCGCGACGCCGTTCCTTGTATTTGGAGACGCCTGCCGCCTCCTCCAGAAACACGCGCAGCTCTTCGGGCTTGGCCTCGATGATCCGCGTGATCATGCCCTGACCAATGATGGCGTAGGCCCGTGGTCCAAGTCCGGTGCCCAGAAAGATGTCTTGCACGTCGCGCCTTCGCACGACCTGATTATTGATGTAGTAGTTGGACGTCCCGTCTCGCGTCAGGATCCGTTTGACGGCGATCTCGGCATATTCGCTCCACTGGCCACCGGCGCGCCCGTCCGCGTTGTCGAAAACCAGTTCGACGCTGGCCCGTCCGGCGGGTTTGCGATTGCCCGAGCCGTTGAAGATGACGTCTTGCATCGATTCGCCGCGCAATTCCGAGGCTTTGGATTCACCCAAGACCCAGCGCGCGGCATCGATGATGTTGGACTTGCCGCATCCGTTGGGGCCCACGACACCGACCAGTTGACCGGGAATCTGAAAATGCGTCGGATCGACGAAGGACTTAAAGCCGGATAGCTTGATCTGGGTTAGACGCACGTCGGGACAGGAAAAAGAGGGAATCCGTTGGGAAAGGTGCCCCGCCGAGTGGCATGAGGGCGCCGTCTCGCGATGCCAGAACGACGGTTTAAGACGGCTCCGTATAATAACATTTTGACTCTGTCTCCCCCTTGACTGTGCCTTTATGCCCCGGAAGAAACACCCCTTAATCCCTGATCTGGGCACCCGTGCCCCACAGCCCGGCAAAACCCGGCCCCGTCGCGATCTCGACGTGTTTCCCAATCCCAATCCGGAGCGGGACTACACCATCCACATGCAGGTGGAAGAATTTACCTGCCTGTGTCCGCTTACGGGGCAGCCCGATTTTGCTCGACTCTCGATTGACTATATCCCCGACACCCTTTGCGTCGAGCTGAAGAGTCTGAAACTGTACCTGTGGTCCTTTCGCGACCAGGGGGCCTTTCACGAGGCCGTGACCAACCAGATTCTCGACGACTTGATACGAGCGACCACACCGCGTTTCATGCGAGTGACCGCGCGCTGGAACGTGCGCGGGGGCATTTTTACCAACGTCGAGGTCGAGCACCGCAAAAAGAAGTGGCAACCCGTGGACCGCGTCGCATTGACCGACTTCGAGCCGTCCTCGCCGACCCGCTGAACTGCCCGGGTATCCTTTCGCAACCCTTCGCGCCGCATTCGAAACCGCCCCCTCATGAACCCCGACCTGGGCCGCCTGCATCCCTATCCCTTTGAAAGGCTGCGCATTCTCTTTTCGGGCGTGAAAGCGGCTGCAGCGCTTCGCCCCGTCAGTCTCGCGCTTGGCGAGCCCAAGCATCCCACACCGGGCTTTATCCGCGATGCGCTTAATGCCGCCTCGGGCGGCCTTGCGAACTATCCCTCGACTCTCGGAACCCGGGAACTTCGGCTAGCCATCGCTCAATGGTTGACGCGGCGCTACGGCATAGCGGCTCCCGACCCCGACACACAGATCCTGCCCGTCAACGGCACTCGCGAGGCGCTATTCGCCATCGCGCAAACCGTGGTCGACCGGACCCGTAAGCCGGCGCGCATCGTCTGCCCCAATCCGTTCTACCAGATCTATGAGGGTGCCGCGCTTCTCGCCGGCGCCGAGCCCCTCTACGTCAACATCGATCCTCAAAGGCCCCACGCGGTCGACTACGCGTCCTTAAAGCCCGCCGATTGGGCCTGCGTGCAGTTGCTCTACGCCTGCTCGCCCGGCAATCCAACCGGTCAGGTGATGCGTCTAGAGGACTGGGAGACCCTCTTTAGCCTGTCGGACCAGTACGGGTTTACGATCGTCGCCGACGAATGCTATTCGGAGATCTACTTTAAGGACTCTGCCCCCATGGGTGCCCTGGAGGCCGCAAGCCAGCTCGGACGCACCGATTACCGGCGCCTTCTGGTCTTCCATAGCCTGTCCAAACGCTCGAGTGTGCCGGGCCTGCGCTCGGGTTTCGTCGCCGGGGATGCACAACTCGTCGCCCAGTTCCTTCTTTATCGAACCTACCACGGCTGTGCGCTTGGGCCGCCGGTGCAGGCAGCCAGTGCCCTGGCATGGAGCGAGGAAGCCCACGTGGAGGAAAGCCGCGCCCTGTATCGCCAGAAGTTTGCCGAAGTGACACCCTTGATCGCGTCCGTTTTGGATACGGCGCTTCCGGACGCCGCGTTCTACCTCTGGGCGAAAACCCCCATCGACGACGAGCAGTTCGCCCAGCGCTTGTATGCCACCTATAATGTCGCGGTGTTGCCCGGCAGCTACCTGGGCCGCTCGAATCAGGGCGTCAATCCGGGAGCCGGCTATGTCCGCCTGGCGCTGGTCGCCGAACCTGCGGAATGCCTTGAGGCCGCCCGACGTATCGTGCAATTCGTCCATGAGCTTTAATTCCGCTCCGAATGCGCGGTCCGCGATCCATTCGCGCGGCTTGATTCAGCCTTTAGCGGCGTTGCTGTTGTAACTTTTCCCGTGATTGGATTTTGACTATGCCCTCTTCCTCCCCCCGTTCGGACGAAATCGCCGAATATCGCAATCGCATCGAAGAGGCATGGGAGGGGCGCGCAAACCTCGATCCCCAGACCGCCTCGGGCCGACTGGGAGAGGCAGTCGAAAAGATCCTTCTGGAGCTCGACGCAGGACGGCTTCGCGTCGCCCACAAAGAGGGTGGAACCTGGATCGTTCACGAGTGGTTGAAAAAGGCCGTCCTGCTTTCGTTTCGCATCGAGCCGAACCGCGTCATGCAGGCGGGCCCGCCTTCTGTCGCGCACGAACCACAGTTTTTACAGTTCTACGATAAGGTTCCCACGAAGTTTGCGCGTTATTCATCCGAGGATTTTCTTCGGGGGGGATTTAGAGTCGTACCTCCTGCAGTCGCGCGGCGTGGGGCCTACATCGCGAAGAACGTGGTCCTCATGCCCTCGTACGTCAATGTCGGCGCCTATGTGGACGAGGGCACGATGGTCGACACCTGGGCGACGGTCGGCTCTTGCGCACAAATCGGCAAAAACGTGCATCTGTCGGGAGGAGTCGGGATCGGCGGGGTGCTCGAGCCGCTCCAGGCCAATCCCACGATCATCGAGGACAACTGCTTTATCGGAGCGCGCTCCGAAGTGGTCGAAGGTGTCGTCGTCGAGGAGAACTCGGTCCTCTCGATGGGGGTCTTCATCAGCCAGAGTACGCGTATTTTTGACCGGGAAAGCAACGAAATTCTCTACGGCCGGGTGCCCGCCGGCTCCGTCGTTGTTCCCGGAACACTACCTTCCTTAGACGGGCGTTACGGCTTATATTGTGCGGTGATCGTCAAGCGCGTCGATGCTCAGACCCGCGCTAAAACCAGTATTAACGAATTGCTGCGCGGCGCCTAGGCGCGCACCTCTTACGGGAGATTTTGATGGCCATGGAGCGACTGTTCCAGCTGATGCTGGAAAAAAAGGCGTCCGATTTGTTCGTAGCGGTGGGCTCCCCGGTCCACCTGAAAGTCAACGGGACCTCGGTTCCGATCAATCAACAGATCATGGACAACGCGATGATCGCCTCGCTGCTGGGCGAGATCCTCAGCGAGTCCGACTTCAACCAGCTGGCCACCTATCACGAATTGAACATGGGCTTTGGCGTGCAGGGAGTCGGGCGCTTCCGTCTGTCCGCCTTTCACCAGCGCGGGTCGATCTCGTGTGTGATCCGTTTCATTCAAAACGAGATTCCGGCGCTCGAATCGCTCAACCTGCCCGATATCCTTTCAGAAATCATCATGGAAAAGCGCGGGCTCGTGCTCCTCGTGGGCGCGACCGGTTCGGGCAAGTCAACAACCATCGCATCCATGCTCGATCTGCGCAATATCCAGCGCACGGGACACATCCTGACCCTCGAGGATCCGATCGAGTATGTCTTTAAGAACAAGAAATCGATCGTGAACCAGCGTGAGATCGGCACCGATACTGACAACCTGCACATCGCATTGAAGAACGCATTGCGCCAGGCGCCCGACTGCATCCTCATTGGAGAGATCCGGGACAAGGAGACCATGTCGGCCTCCATCGCCTACGCTCAGTCGGGACATTTGTGCCTGGCCACGCTGCATGCCAACAACAGTTATCACGCCTTGAATCGGATCATCAGTTTCTATCCCATCGAAAACCGACCAGCGCTCCTTTCCGATCTGTCGGCGGCGTTGCGCAGTATCGTTTCGCAGCGCCTCATCAAGGCGAAATCCGGAGGCCGCCTGCCGGCGGTCGAAGTGCTCCTGAACACCCGCCATATCTCCGAGCTCATCGAAAAAGGCGAAATCAACGAGATCAAGGAAGCGATGGAGAAGTCGCTCTCCCCCGGGTCACAGACGTTCGAGCAGGCCCTCTACCGGCTTTTGACGGACGGTCTCATCACCGAGGATGAAGCCCTCGCAAATGCGGACTCGCCGACGAACCTGCTCTGGCTCCTGAACAACGCGAGCCCAGCAGACCTGAATCGCAATCGCGAGCCGGAGAAGCGCAAGGAGCAAGAAGGCGCCTCGTTTACCGAATTCACTCTGAATGCCTGATCCGCAACGGGAACTGGTGGTCTACGGCATTCCGAACTGCGACCAGGTCAAAAAGACGGTCCGCTGGCTTGACCAGGCCCAGCAAGAGTTTCGTTTCTTCGATCTGCGCCGCGATGGATTGACTGAAGCCCATCTCGAACATTGGCTTCAGTTTCAGCCCTGGGAGGTGCTCGTCAATCAAAAGGGCACGACCTGGCGCAACCTGGCTCCCGACGAGCGACCGGCGGATCTGTCGAGCGCGCGGCGCGCGATGCTCGCCAACCCCACGCTCATCAAGCGTCCCATCCTGGAATACGGCAACGCGGTCGTGGTCGGCTATGCAGAGGACCGCTTCGCAGCCCTTTTGAAGACGTCCTGAGGTGTCTGCCACGCTCGAACTGGCCAAGTCGCTCATTTCGAGACGATCGCTCACGCCTGCTGATGCGGGTTGCCAGGCCCTAGTCGCCGAGCGATTGGCCCCGCTCGGTTTCCGCTGCCAGCCGCTGCCGGCAGGCCAAGTCGCAAACCTGTGGGCCGTCCTCGGCCCTGAACGCGGCGGCGGTCCGCTGTTCGTCTTTGCCGGGCATACGGATGTGGTTCCGACCGGACCACTTGAGGCGTGGCACTCGGATCCCTTCGTGCCCACTGAACGCGATGGCCGTCTGTATGGCCGCGGCGCTGCCGACATGAAATCCTCGATCGCGGCATTTGTGGTTGCGATCGAGGAGTTTTTGGCTCTTCATCCAAAGCCCAAAGGCTCCATCGGCCTTGTTCTGACCTCCGACGAGGAAGGACCCGCCATCGATGGCACCGTGCGCGTGTGCGAGTGGCTCTCAAGCCAGGGGATCCGTCCCGACTTCTGCGTCGTAGGCGAGCCCACGTCGGTCGAGCACGTGGGCGACATGATCAAAAACGGCAGACGGGGAAGCCTGTCCGGCAGACTCGTCGTCAAGGGGCTGCAGGGACATATCGCGTATCCTCAACTGGCCCGCAATCCCATCCACCTGTTTGCGCCGGCGCTGGGCGAGCTGGTCGCCGAGCGCTGGGACGAAGGCAACGAATTCTACCTGCCGACTTCCTTTCAGATCTCCAATATCCGCGCGGGCACGGGGGCTTCCAATGTCATCCCCGGTGAAATCGTGGTCGACTTCAATTTCCGTTTTGCCACCGCATCGACGCCCGAGCAGCTCCAATCCCGGGTGCATGCCTTGCTTGATCGCCATGCTCTGACGTATTCGCTGGAATGGACGCTAGGGGGTCTGCCCTTTCTGACTCAGAAAGGGCGCCTGTCGGAGGCGCTTCGTGAGGCCATTCGCAGCGAAACCGGCCTGTCGACCGAACTGTCCACCACCGGAGGGACTTCCGATGGCCGCTTCATCGCCCGGATCTGTCCCGAAGTCATCGAGTTCGGGCCACCGAATGCGAGCATCCACAAAATTGACGAGCATATCGAGCTCGCAAGCCTTGAGCCCTTGAAAAACATCTACCGCCGTACGCTCGAACTGCTGCTCGTCGACGCGTGAGCAAGGCCGATCCGATAGATTCAGACGCCAGCTCGCGGCTACGTTCGGTACGCGATCTGCTGCGCTACGCCGTGAGCCGCTTTAGCGAGCGCGGGCTTTTTTTCGGGCATGGCAGTGACAATGCCTGGGACGAGGCCGTCTATCTCGTACTGCACAGCTTGCATCTCCCCCTGACCGATCTCGATCCCTACCTCGACGCGCGCCTGACGCGCGCGGAGGTGCGCGGCGTACTCCAACTGATCCAACAGCGTTCAGAGGGGATTCCGGCAGCGTATCTGACCGGTGAGGCGTGGCTTGGCGAATATCGATTCAAGGTCGACGCGCGCGTGATCGTTCCCCGCTCATTCATCGCCGAGCTGCTTTTTGAAACCCTCACACCCTGGATCGCCAATCCCCTGTCGGTCAAGAAAGTTCTCGACCTGTGCACTGGGTCGGGCTGTCTGGCCATCATTGCGGCCGACGTCTTTCCGAACGCGCAGGTCGATGCGGTCGACATCTCGGCCGAGGCCCTGGAGGTGGCCCGTGAAAATGTGACCCGCTATGGGCTGCAGACGCGCGTGCGTCTGATCCAGTCAGATCTGTTTGAGCAGCTGGGCAAGGCGCGCTACGATCTCATCATCTGCAATCCGCCCTATGTGAGCGATGGCGCGATGTTGGGGCTGCCCGCCGAATACCGGCATGAGCCGCGGCTGGCACTGGCCGGGGGTCACGACGGCCTGGATGTGGTCGATCGGATCTTGGCCGATGCACCGCGGCATCTGGCGCGCGCACGCGGGTACCTGGTGATGGAGATCGGGCACGAACGGCCCGGCTTCGAACGGCGCTATCCCGGATTTTCCGGAACCTGGCTTGCGACGGGCGCGGGCGCAGACCCTGTGCTGCTCGCCACGGCAGCCGAACTCCAAAAACTTGAGCACCCATGATCCGCATCGAAGGACTCAGCCTCAGGCGCGGCACCAAGGTTCTCCTTAAAGACGCGAGCGTCACGATCCACCCTGGCGAAAAGGTGGGACTGATCGGACCCAACGGCGCCGGAAAATCGAGCCTGTTCGCCCTTCTTTTGGGCGCGCTTGGACCCGATCAGGGCGAAGCTTCGCTCCCGCCTGCGTGGCGCACGGCGTACGTCGCCCAGGACACGACGGCCAGCCAGGCCTCGGCGCTAGAACATGTCATCGATGGCGATGTCCGGCTGCGGGAACTCGAGGCCGAACTGGCCCAGGCCGAAGCTCGCCATGACGAGGATCCCCAAACGGGCGGCGAGCGGCTTGCGGAGCTGCACGCCCAGATCGCCGACCAGGGAGGCTATTCGGTCAAGGCGCGAGCAGAAAGCCTGCTGCTCGGTCTGGGATTCACTCTGGAAGGCACGCGCGAGCCGGTCGCGAGCTTCTCGGGCGGCTGGCGCATGCGACTGAATCTGGCGCAAGCCTTGATGTGTCCCTCGGACCTCCTGCTGCTTGACGAGCCCACCAACCACCTGGACCTCGATGCCATCGTTTGGCTTGAACAATGGCTCAAACGCTATACTGGAACGCTCGTGATCATCTCCCACGATCGCGAGTTTCTGGACGCGGTTTGCGAGGTCATGGTTCACATCGACGGCACGGCGCTCAAGCGCTACACCGGCAACTCCACGGCCTTCGAGGGATTGCGCGCAGAACAACTGCGCCAGAATCGTTTCGCCTATGACAAGCAGATGCGAGAGGTCGCTCATCTGCAAAAATTCGTCGATCGGTTCAGGGCCAAGGCAAGCAAGGCCAAGCAGGCGCAAAGCCGCATCAAGGCGCTCGAAAAGATGGAGCGCATCGCTCTGGCGCATCTGGATGCCCCCTGTACGTTCCGCTTTCGGGAACCGGTGTCGGCCCCGGATCCCATGCTGGTCCTCGAGGACCTGCGCTGCGGATACCGTAGCCAGACCGGCGATCGGGTCATCCTCGAGGACGTGAACCTCGTCGTACGCAACGGCGAGCGCATCGGGCTCTTGGGCGCCAACGGCCAAGGCAAGTCGACCTTCATTAAGACCCTGGCCGGATCGCTTGCCCCCCTGGGAGGCGAGTTTCGTGCAGCAAAGGGGTTATCGATCGGGTATTTTGCCCAGCACCAGATCGAGATGCTGCGACTCGATGACAGTCCATTAGCCAGTCTCGCCCGAATCGCGCCCCAGACCCGGGAGCAGGAGTTGCGCGACTATCTGGGCGGATTCGATTTTCGGGGTGATCGCGTCAGCGCTCCCGTGGGCCCGTTTTCCGGAGGCGAAAAGGCCCGCTTGGCGCTCGCCCTCATCATCTGGAACAAGCCGAATCTGCTTCTGCTCGACGAGCCGACCAACCATCTGGATCTGGAGACGCGGGAGTCGCTAACGGCTGCGCTCGCGCAGTTTGAGGGCACCGTCATTGTGGTGGCGCACGACCGATCGCTGCTGCGCGCGACGACCGATCAATTTCTCCTGGTCGCGCACGGGCGCCTTACCAATTTCGATGGCGACCTGGACGACTATCGGGACTGGCTTTTGGGCAAATCGCCACCCCCAGCCGCCGTCGCGGTGACGTCCGGTGCGCCCTCGGCCGGCGCCCCGCGCGAGCCCGTTCAAGATGCCGACCGACGCGACCAGCGACGGCGCGAAGCCAAGGAACGCAGCGCAATGTCCGAGAAGCGCAGGCCCATTGAGACGCGCATCAAGCGTATCGAGGACAAACTGGCCAAGCTGCAGGCGCAGCGCCACGCGATCGAAGGGGAGTTGGGGGCGCAGACGTCGTATGCCGAGGCGCAAAAGGAAAACCTGCGCCAGTTGCTCATCGACCAAGCCTATCTCGTGCGCGAGATCGAAAGGCTTGAAGAAGAGTGGCTGGAACAGCACGCCGCATTGGAGCAAATCCTTGCCTGATCCGAAAAGCCGAGCCCGGCCTCTGGAAGGGATCCGCATCCTGGACCTCACGCGCTTACTGCCCGGTCCCATGGCGAGCCTGCAGCTCGCCGATCTGGGAGCCGATGTCATCAAGATCGAGGATCCGCATCTGGGCGACTATGCCCGCACGATGGGCGCAACGCGTATCGCGACCACCCAGTATTTTCTGGCAATCAATCGCAACAAGTCGTTCGTCACGCTCGATCTGAAAAGCGAGGGTGACCGGGCGATCTTCCTGGACATGGTGCGCGTCTCGCATTGCGTCATCGAGGGGTTTCGTCCCGGTGTCATGGGCCGCCTGGGTCTGGACTACGCGACCTTGAGCGCCCTAAATCCAGCCTTGGTGTTTTGCTCGATCAGCGGGTACGGTCAGTCAGGACCGTTTCGCGACCGTGCCGGCCACGATATCAACTATGCTGGCTACACCGGAGTGCTCGATCAGACCGTGGGTTCCGACGGCAAGCCGGCCCTTTGGGGACTGCAGGTTGCCGACCTCTTGGGCGGGGCCCAAAGCGCAGTCATCGGAATCCTGGCTGCGCTCATCGACGCGCGCTCCAGCGGCTTTGGCCGCTACGTCGACATCTCGATGACCGACACCGTTTTTGCCAACAATGTCATGGGCGTCGCTGCCGCCAACGCATATGGGAAGAGCGCCGCGCCGGGGCGCGATCTTCTGACCGGTGGCGTGCCCTGCTACAACGTCTATGGCACAGCCGATGGGCGCTACCTCGCCGTGGGTGCACTCGAGGCGAAGTTCTGGGACGTTCTTTGCGATGCCTTGAGCAGGCCTGAGCTGAAAGGCGCGCACTGGTCGCGCGACGGGCAAATCGGAAGTGCGTCAACCGACCGGGTCCAGGCCCAGCTGCAGGACATCTTTGCCCAACGATCGCTGGCCGAGTGGACCGCGATTTTTGACGCGCACGATTGCTGTGTCACCCCGATTCTGAGGTCCGAAGAAGCGCTGGCCCATCCGCTTTTTGCCGATCGGGGGATGATCGTCAAACAGGTCGACCCGGTCGAAGGCGAGTCCAAGGTGCCGGCGCTACCGATCCACTTTTCCGGTGAGATCTTCGAAGTGCGATCGCTGGCGAAACCGCGGGGCGCCGATCAGGCCGAGGTTCTGGCCCGCCTCGGACTGGCGCCCCCGAAAGCTTAGCTGTTGCCGTGCTTGGAATCGATGATCGCCACGAGCAGGCTGCAGGGCGCGATTTCGATGAGCGTCCGCGTCACCGAGCCCCGCCACCAACGTTCGGCCCAGGAGCCTGCTTTGCGATGTCCAATCACAATGAGATCGGCGCCCCATTCCTTGGCAACGCGGGCAATCTCGTCGACGGGCTCTCCAAAGCTGAGCTGGCCCTGACACTGAAATCCCCGATTCCTTAGAGTCTGCAGGCCTTCGTCGAGGATCTTTCGGAAGCGCTCCTTCTCCGTCTCAAGGGTGTCGGTCGGAATGAAGCCTTCGCCGACATAGACCGGAGGCATCGCCGGGGTCACCGCCAAGAGCTTGATCTCGGCTTGCATGAGATTGGCCACGTCACCGCACTCGAGCAGGGCTTGCCCCCCCGAATTGGAACCGTCGAACGCGAGCAGGATTCGTTTGTACATGTTGCGCCTCCCAGGATCAGGTCACTGACTCGAACAGTCCGTCATTCCCAAGCGGCGCGCAACTCGGGAAACCCCGAGCCAAGCCGCTGCGCTGAGGTGCCGGCACCGTCATTTGCTCGCACGAACCGGGCCAACGCCCGGTTTCCTGCAGGGCAGGGCCTAGGAGTTATCAGCGTCTTGCGGTTTGGGCATGAGTGCTGCCTTGTCGTTGATCTGGACCTTCAGTCGCTTTTTGAGTCCCTCGAGGTACGACGAGAATTCCAGTTCCCCCGAGGCGCGCGCGAGCTGGCTCTTCAGATTCGCCTCCCGCGCCGGATCGGGGGCGCCGGGATTGTCCACCTTGGCGATTCGGAAAACGCCAAACGAATCGCCCGGCAGATCGGCCCCGCAAAATGCGGGTAATTTGGAAACGTCGGTCTTAAAGATCTCCTTGACCGCCGCGGGGGAAATATGACCTGGTTTGGAGCGGTTGACGGCGACAGCGGGCCCAAAGCCCGCATCGCTGGGCTCTTTTTTCAACTCCGCAAGCTTCGCTTCACCCGCCTTTTGAGCCAATGCGCGGGCGCGTTCCGTGGTCAAGCTCTTGCGGATGGCATCGCTCACCTCAGCAAGCGTTTTGGTCAGCGCCGGCGTATCCGCCTCCACGCGTGCCGCAGCAACCGTGCCGGGGGCCACATCGACTGCTTCGGTGTTGTGCTTTTTCTTCAGGACGTCATCGGAGAACAATGCGGCGCGCAGCTTGTCGTTGTTGAGCGGATTCTTCGCGCCCAGCGCGGGATTGGCCGCATCGGTCACGCCCTCCTGGCTTTGGATCTTCAGGCCGAACTTCTGGGCGGCCGGCTCCAGGCTGTCGGGCTGGTTATAGACCATGTTCCGAAAATCTTCGGCCTGATTGGCATAGCGGGTCGCCGCCAGGCGTTTACGCACGTCGCCTTCGATCTGCGCACGCACTTGGTCTAAGGTTCTGACCGCTCCCGGCCGGACGCCCGTCAGGAGGATGATGTGATAGCCGAATTCGGTTTGGACCAGATCGCTCATCTCGTTGGGTTTGAGCTTGAAAAGCGCGTCCGAGAAGGGCCCGACATAGGCGGATGCCGCAGCCCAGTCCAGATCACCCCCTTTTTCGGCTGAGCCTTCATCCTCGGAATATTGCTTGGCAAGTTTCGCGAAATCGCCCGGATTGGCTCGTGCTTTGGCCAGGACGTCTTGCGCCTTCGCCTTGGCCTTCTCGCGGTCGGCGGCAGAGGCATCGCTGGCCACCTTGATGAGGATGTGGCTCGCCCTTCTCTCTTCGGGTACCACAAACTTGGTCTTGTTCTCTTCGTAGTAAGACTTCAGATCGTCATCGCTCACGCTCAGGTTCGCAGCGAGCGCGGCCTGATCCAAAACGAGGTACTGGACCTTCAGTTGCTCGGGCACGTGGAACTCGGCCAGATGCGTCTCGTAATAGTGTTTGATGTCGTCCTCGGATACCTGGACCTGACTCGTATAGTCGGCAGCCTTGAAATCGAGTTCCTGGACGGATCGTGTCTGGTCGAGCGCTGTGCCAAGGTCCCGCACGACGGCCTCTGGCACGATGGACGAGCTCGGAATCGTGGTGGCGATCTCGCGCATCAGGATTCCGCTGCGCACCTCAGACATCAGTTGCTCCCGCGTGTAGCCAGAAGCGGCCAAAAGCCGGTCGTACGCCTCGACATCCAGTTTGCCGTCGGCGCCGTAAAGCCTTCGGATCTCAGGCATCGCGGCCACTTCATCGCGGACCTGGTTCTCACTGACTGTCAGATGCGCGCGCTGGATTTCGCTTGCCAGAACGCGATCGGCGATGAGGGTCTGAAGCGTCTGGGCACGCGCCTCAGGTGTCTGCAACATCTTGGGGTCGACGCTCGAGCCCATGATCCGCTGCATCCGATCGAGTTCTTTCCTTTGTTCGGCGTCAAAGTCGGATTCGGTGATGACCTTCCCATCGATTCGTGCAAGTCCGTCCCCGGAATCGCGGTCCCGCATATAGCTTTGAACCCCCCAAAGGGCAAACGGCGGAAAGATGAGAATCAGCAGCAAGAGCTGCATGAGGCGCTGATGATGACGAATGAACTCGAACATGGAACAACCCTTCAGCTGGGATGAGGGATTAAGAGCACAAGGGCCGAAGCAACCCGGAAGGTGACGAGGCGCGCTCGCATGCGACGAGCGCTTGGACGGACCCGACCCTTTTCCTCTCTTATCGGACTCCGCGAACGGCGAAAGGCCCCCGCCTTTCGCGATGACAGCCTATGGCGTCAATTCGGGTCGAATTAAACCATGGAATGCAACCCGCGGCAATTTGACGCGATGTGCGGGGCCGCCCCTGATTTTGGATGGAAAAGCGCAGTGCCAAACGCTTGCCGTCCGCCACGCTGGACCCGGTGCGACCGCAATCCACGCCAAACGACGTCTTGGACCGGTTCGCCTTAAAATAGAGGGGTTGCATCGCGCCCTTCGCGGCGCAGGCCCGCAGGTCATCTGCGACGACAATTCATAGAGGCTTCCCATGACCGAATCGTATCCCCACACTCGACTGCTCATCGACAATCAATGGGTCGATGCCGAAAGCAAAAAAACCCTCGACGTCCTGAATCCCGCCACGGGAGAACCGATTGGAAAGGTGGCCTGCGCGGGCATTGCGGACCTAGACCGCGCGCTAGCCGCCGCGCAGCGGGGTTTCGACGCCTGGCGCAAAGTGTCTGCGCACGAGCGCGCAGCGACCATGCGTCGCGCGGCCTCCCTCGTGCGCGAGAGGGCCGATGCGATCGCGCGTCTTTTGACCCAGGAACAAGGCAAACCGCTCATCGAAGCCCGCGGCGAAGTCATGGCCGGTGCCGATATCATCGACTGGTTCGCCGAGGAAGGCCGGCGGGTCTACGGACGGATCGTACCGTCGCGCAACTTGGCAGCCCAACAGCTTGTGCTCAAGGAGCCGGTGGGTCCGGTTGCGGCGTTTACCCCTTGGAACTTTCCGATCAACCAGATCGTTCGAAAGCTCGGAGCGGCCTTGGCCAGCGGCTGCTCGTTTCTCGTCAAGGCTCCCGAGGAGACTCCGGCTTCGCCCGCGGCGCTACTGGGCGCGTTCGTCGACGCTGGCATTCCGGCAGGAACGATCGGGCTCGTATTCGGTCATCCTGCGGAGATCTCGAACTATCTGATTCCGCATCCGGTGATCCGCAAGGTGACCTTTACCGGCTCGACCCCGGTGGGCAAGGAATTGGCAGCGCTCGCGGGGCGGCATATGAAGCGGGTCACCATGGAACTCGGTGGTCATGCACCCGTCATCGTCGCCGAGGATGCCGATGTCGCTTTGGCGGTCAAGGCGGCCGGTGCCGCGAAGTTCCGCAATGCCGGGCAGGTCTGCATCTCGCCCACGCGCTTTCTCGTGCACCGCAGCTTGAAAGATGCCTTCTCCCAAGCCCTCGTTAAACACGCAGAAGGACTCAAGCTCGGGGATGGCTTGGCCGAAGGCACGACGCTTGGTCCGCTTGCGAACTCGCGTCGCTTGGGCGCCATGACCAAGGTCATCGAGGATGCCCGCTCCAAGGGCGCCAAGGTTGCAACGGGCGGCGAACGCGTGGGCCGCACCGGCAACTTCTTTTCCCCGACCGTGCTTACCGACGTGCCGCTCGATGCAGATGTGTTCAATAACGAGCCTTTCGGACCGGTTGCCGCGATCCGCGTTTTCGACACGCTCGAGGAAGCCATTCAGGAGGCCAACCGGCTTCCGTACGGCCTTGCCGGCTATGCCTTCACGCGCTCCATCAAGACCGCGCACGAGCTCGCGCAAAGGCTGGAACTTGGCATGCTTTGGATCAATCAGCCCGCCACACCGTCAGCTGAGATGCCTTTCGGCGGCGTCAAGGATTCGGGCTACGGCTCGGAAGGGGGTCCCGAAGCCATGGAGGCCTACCTGGTCACCAAGAGCGTCTCGATCCTAGGGGTCTAACGGCTGCGCCGGCAGCCCCGGCTTTAGGCGCGCAGGGTCGGCGTGTGGGACCGGGGCAGCGACACGCGCGCGAAGGCCCGTGCCCTCATGGCGCCGTCTAGGCCACGATGCAAGCAACGCACGGGCTGCAAGACAGCGCGGCCTAGGAAGAGCGCGCAGGGCGGTAAGCTGACCGATGCGAGCCGACGGCTCCATGCGGGCCGCGGTCGGAGATCAGGCAACATACCTAGCCCGGACCCGAACCCACGTCCAGCGCGCGCCGAGACGCAAAGATCCGCGCCAATAACTGTTCCAGGTATGCATCAAACAGGCTCTGAGGGGCCTGTTTGAACATGCGTATCCGGCCCGTATGGCTCAGAATCAAGAGCCCGACGCTGTGCGCAAATACGGCCGTGACTTCCGCGAGTGAAGCTTCTCGGGACAGGCCAAGTTCCTCCAGGGCCTCCTGCGCCGGACGCAGCGCCTCTGCGAGGCGCTGATTCAAAGTGGCATTCAAAGCCGGAGTCAATCCACGGGGGCGGGCCCCGTTAAAGAGATAAAAGCCCAGATCCAGTTCCCTTGGATTCTCCTCATAGAAACTGAGGAACGCCTTCGAGACGGCCCTAAGCCGTTGCGCGCCGTCCCCTTCGCACAGCGCCCGGGCGCGCGCGACTCGATCATGAAGGCGTTGCAGCGACTCAGCCAAGAGCGCTCCGTACACCTCCTCCTTGCTGGAAAAATAGCTGTAGATGGCGCCGGGAGCGTAGCCTGCACGTTGTGCTATCGCGCGAATGCTGGTCCCCTCCAGACCCAGCTCAAAGAATGCCGCACGCGCGGCGCCGAGAATGAGGGACCGGCGCGCATCGGTCATAGCCTGCTGACGCGCCTCGCGAGGGCTTGCCTTCGCGATCTCTTGTGTTCGCCGCACGCGCCTGGCCTTGGACTCGGAGGGGGGCGAAATCGCGCTCATGCGCAATTGTAGATCATTGACCAATTATTTGAACAGTGTTCAAATATAAAATCACAATTTAGCCAACGGACCGACGCCATGGACACTTTAACGAATTCGCGGGCCGATCTGATGAGTGGCGACGACTATCGCGAGTCCTTGCGAAATTACAAGCCTGTCGTCTACCTGAACGGACGGGCGGTGGAAAGCGTGCCCGGTGAGCCGCTCTTTCGGCCCGGAGTCAATGCCCTCGCCTACACCTACGATTTCGCCCGCAAGCCCGAGTTGGCCGCACTGGCGCAGGCCACGCAGATCGACCGCAATCGCGTGGTCAACCGCATGCTCCACATCAATACCTCCGCCGGGGATTTGCTTAACAAACTTGAGGCGGTCCGACTCCTTTGTCAGGAGACCGGCTGCGCCCAGCGGTATCTGGCGCACGATGCGCTTAACGGACTCGCGCAAGCCGTCGCCCGGATTGACGACGCCCGCGGTTCGACCGAACACCGCGCGAAATTCAAGGCCTTTCTTGCAGACGTGCAAGACCGCGACCTTGCGCTGGGCATTGCGATGACCGATGCCAAAGGGGACCGTAGCAAAAGGCCGCACGAGCAGGCCAATCCGGATACTTACGTCCACGTCGTCGAGCGCAACGCCAAGGGCATAGTCTTAAGCGGGACCAAGGCGATCGTGACCGGTGCCCCTTACATGCACGAGTTTCTGGTCATGCCCAGCCGCAACATGACCGCCCAGGATGCGCCATTTGCGGTCTGCTGCGCCACACCGGTGGATGCGAAAGGCCTGACCATCGTGGCCCGCCCGGCCGGCAGGCCAGGAGAAAAACTGGAGCATGGAGGCGCGCTGTTTTCGCGCAAGTACGGGCAGTCCACCGGAGTCGTCATTTTCGATCGCGTCTTTGTCCCATGGGAGAGAGTCTTCTTCGAGGGTGAATGGGAACACAGCCACGCGCTGACCTACAGTTACGCCACGCACCACCGACATAGCTGCATCGGGGCCCGGGCGGGCTTCGGTGACCTCCTCATTGGCGCAGGCGCCCTCATGTGCGAGGCGAACGGCTTTGATCCGGGCGCCAAAGGCAACCTGCGCGATCTGATGGTCGACCTCATTAAGATCGTGGAAGGTTTCTATGCCTGTGGTGTGGCGGCCAGCGTCTATTCGTCCGAGGATCCCCACAGTCATTCCTTCATGCCAGAGCCGGTATATAGCAACATCGGCAAGCTCCTTTTGTCCACGCAGATCTATGACATGCACCGCATCGCCCACGAGGTGTCGGGGGGCCTCATCGTCGCACTGCCGGGTCCCGAAGAGGACCATAACCCCGCAACCGAAGCCACGCTTTCGGAGGTGCTGCGCGCGAATCCGGATGTCCCCTACGACAAGCGCATTCAGACCGCACGCCTCATCGAGGACCTGACGGCGTCTTACCAGGGCGGCTGGTATTCGACTATCAGCTTACATGGGGGCGGCTCGCCGGCCGCGCTCAGGCAGGAGATCTGGCGCAATTATCCTCTTGGCTCCAAGGTGGAACTGGTCGAGCGTTTGCTTGAGCGCGGCGTTGTGCACGAGGACCAGCGCCCTATCACTCAGAACCGGCAACCGGGCCGTTGTTGCGACGCCGGATGCAGCGCGCCCGGTCAAGCCGTGATGGTGCCGCTGCCCACGAGCCGTAAAGCGCACTAAGCCTTGCGCTCCTCCCCTAGCGAGGCCTCGCGCTGGCCGATCAGTGACGTTGCGCCCCAGTCCAGTTCCAGCAGGGCCTGGAGCGGACCGACGAACCGCTCGTAACGGCGCCAGCGCTCCACTGACGCACTGGTGATCTGCTGGCGCACCTGCCACTTGCTGGCGGTGATCACCGTCCGGGTGTTCCGATGGAACTCGAGGCAACGCGCATCCCAGGGCAGCCCAATGAAGGCCAACATCCGCCGACTCCATGACTCCTGGTTGGCAACCAGGGCCTCGTAAGGCACTTCGAGAATGGTGTCTTGGGCAAGGACCGAGCGCCAATGCACCATGAGCCGCACATATTGCCGGTAGTAGTGGGCGAGATCCCCGAGGTCGTGACTATAGGCGTGCGCGTTTTCAAAATGCTGAAAGTAATTGGACAGACAGGTGTCAATCGGATTGCGTCGCACATGGATGATTCGGGCGTTCGGCAAGGCGGCGTGGATTAGGCCCAAACAGAGAAAATTGCCGGGCATCTTGTCGACGACCCGAAGGGCGTCCGGCGCGAGTCTGTCAAGCAGCCGCAGATAGCCCGCCCCCATCTCACGGACCGTCTCAGAGCTCGTCTGCGGGGACAGAGGTTTCAAGGGCCAGCGTCGCGACTGCTCATTCCAATAAGGCAATTCGCCCGCCCCGTAGACTGCGGGGTGCGAGGCCAGGATTTGCTCGACAAGGGTGGTTCCGGAGCGCGGCATTCCAACGATGAAAACCGGTCGGGCCGAGTCGCTGGAGTTGCGGGCGAGGTCAAGCCACCGGCCATCGAAGTACCGGATGATGCGATCGACCGACGCGGCGAAATCTTGGCGGTCGTAACTGGGGCTATATCTTTTGAGAAGTTCGTTCGCACGTTCGTAACTCGCGAAGGCCGAGTCGTACTCGCCTATGTCGTCAAAATACTTTCCGATGGCGTAGCGCAATCGGACTTCGTGCCGCATGGGAAGCTTGCGCTCGACAACCCGGCTTGCCTCTTGGAGCCAGGCGGCGTCACCCGCGGACATCTTTCTCAACTGTGCAATGCCCGCCCAAGCTAACGCCGAATTCCCATCGATGCGCAGCGCACTCTCGAGGAGCTGCTGCGCTTCCGAAAAAAGGCCGTTGTCACTGTGAATTTCCGCCCAGAGCGTAAGCGCGGGGATGAGGTGTGGATTCAAATCGAGCGCCCTACGGCAACTCGCTTCGGCCTCGTCGGAACGGCCCCACACTCTCAGAAGGATCGCGAGGTTGCTATGAGCCAAAGCGTAGTCGGGCTTGATCTCGAGCGCCCGGCGATAACTGGCCATCGCCTGTTCGGGTAGCCACTGGTCACGCAAGGCGTTTCCGAGATTATTGTGGACCTCTGCGCGCTGAGGGTCGATCTCGAGCGCGCGGCGATGGCACGCCACAGCTTCATCGAGGCGCCCGGCCTCCCACAAGGCATAGCCCAGATTCGTGTGGGTTTCGGGGTCGTCGGGCAAGAGCAGCGTCGCCTTCTGCAAGGCTTCCAAGCCATCTTTGGCCTGTACCGAAAGGGATGCGCCCAGCACCTTCCAGGCGAACCCGCAGGCGGGTTCGCGAACGAGCAGATCCCGTGCTGCCCGCTCGGATTCAGCGAACTGCCCGGATCGAAGCAACGCTAAGATGGGCCCAATTTCGTCCTGATTCGGGGGCCCTGCCGGCGCGCTGACCGGGGCCCCGCCGCAGCAGTACTTGAACTTCTTGCCGCTCCCACAAACACAGGGATCATTTCGACCGACTTTCACGGTGCTCGCCTCCTTCGATCCCCTCAACATTAGCGCAGGTTCGCCCGCAATGCTGCCTCGCGCGCCTTGCCCATCCGGCGGGCGCATTCGACGTCTTGATGCGCTGTTTGGACGCGGCGGACCGGCAGGCGCTCGCGCGAAAAAAAACGGACGCAAAAGGCGTCCGTTTTTGAAATGCGCCCTGAGCAGCGCTTAGCGTCTCATTACTCCTCTTTCAATGCGCGAAAGAGGTTCCAGAA
>JBEKVI010000062.1:0-29796 GCA_049514215.1 Burkholderiaceae bacterium | reverse complement strand
GTATACGGTGGGCTCAGGCCCTTCCTTGGTCGTGGCGGACGATGCGAGTTCGAACCACCAGGCTCTTCGAGCAGCTCATTTTTACGCTTTCTTTACGGGGGGATAGCGGAACTAGCGCCTATTTTGAGGAAGGGTTGCCTATCCTTGAAATCCACGTTTTTGGGGGACGGCGATGGACATCGTCTACGTGTTACTGATTCTGGGCTTTGGTTTCGCTCTTTTGGGCTTCGTTGCCGGCTGCGCAGCCCTGGAGGTGCGGCCATGAGCCTTTTCTACTGGATCGGGGGGATCAGCTCCGCGCTGGTGTTCGTCTACCTGATCTACGCGCTTTTGCGCGCTGAGGACTTCTGATGCAAACCCGGGATTACCTGATGCTCTTGGCCTACGCGGTCTTCCTTGTGGCCACGGCGTATCCGCTCGGCCTTTGGATGGCGCGCTTGAACGATCCGAAGGCGATCGGCGCGCGGCTGGGCTTTTTTGAGCGCTTCTCCTACCGTGTGGCCGGCATCGATGCCTCCAAGGAGATGACGTGGAGGCAATATGCGCTCGCTGCCATCGCCTTGAATGTCTTCGGCGCTCTTTTGGTGTACCTCCTGCAGCGCGTTCAGGCCTTCTTGCCGCTCAATCCCGCAGGCTTTCCTGCAGTGCCACAGGACCTTGCCTTCAATACGGCGGTCAGTTTCGTGACCAACACGAACTGGCAGGCGTACTCGGGCGAGTCGAGCCTGTCGTACCTCACGCAGATGTTGGCGCTCACGGTCCAAAATTTCATGTCGGCTGCCACCGGCATCGCGGTTGCGCTGGCGTTCATCCGCGGCTTTGCCCGTCACAACACGGGCTCGATCGGCAACTTCTGGTTTGACCTCACGCGCGTGACCGTCTATGTCCTGTTGCCGATCTCGATTGTCCTAGCGCTCGTGTTCGTGGCACAAGGATCGATCCAGAATTTCGATGCCTACAAGAATGCGACGCTCTTGGAGCCCACGCATTACGACAATCCCAAGCAGGATGCCAACGGTCAGCCGCTTCTCGACGAGAAGGGCAACCCCGTGACCGAGCCCGCAGTCACCGAGACCCAGACGATTGCGATGGGACCGGTCGCTTCGCAAGAAGCGATCAAGATGCTGGGCACCAACGGCGGCGGATTCTACAACGCCAATTCCGCGCATCCGTTTGAGAACCCCACACCGCTGACGAATTTTCTGCAGATGTGGTTGATCTTTCTGATTCCGGCGGCCCTGTGCATCACCTTCGGCAAGCTCGTGGGCGACTTGCGCCAGGGATGGGCGGTATTGGGTGCAATGACCCTGATCTTCGTCGTGATGGCGGCCATGTGCATCTTCTCGGAGATCCACGGCAACCCCTTGCTCGAAGCCTTGGGCGTCGATGGCTCGGGCGGCAACATGGAGGGCAAGGAGGTGCGCTTTGGTCCCATCGCATCCGCCTTTTTCGCCTCCATCACCACGGCCGCATCGTGCGGGGCGGTCAACTCCATGCACGATTCCTTCCTGCCCCTGGGAGGGCTCGTTCCGATGTGGCTCATCCAGTTCGGCGAAGTCGTCTTCGGTGGCGTGGGCTCGGGCCTCTACGGCATGCTGGTCTATGTGATCCTGGCGGTCTTCATCGCCGGCCTCATGATCGGGCGCACCCCCGAGTACCTCGGCAAGAAGATCGAGTCCTACGAGATGAAGATGACTTCGATCGCGATTCTCATTACCCCCATGCTCGTGCTTTTGCTCACGGCCGTGGCCGTAAGCGTAGCCGCAGGCACGGCGGGCATCGCCAATCCGGGCGCGCATGGATTCTCCGAGATCCTCTATGCCTACTCGTCGGCGGCCAACAACAACGGCAGCGCCTTCGCGGGACTTTCGGCCAACACGCCTTTCTACAACGTCTCGCTCGCCTTGGCGATGTGGTTTGGGCGCTTTGGCATCATCGTCCCGGTGCTCGCCATCGCAGGCTCGCTTGCCGCGAAAAAGCGCATCGAGGTCACCGCGGGCACTTTGCCCACGCACGGACCCCTGTTCATCATCCTTCTGGTTTCGGCCGTGGTCCTCGTGGGCGCACTGACCTATATTCCGGCTCTTGCTCTGGGGCCCGTCGTCGAGCACCTCGAGCTCTATTTCAAGTCCTAGGATGATTTCATGAGCCAATCCGGTTTCGCTCTTTTCGATAAGAGTCTTTTGGGTCCCGCCCTTTGGGATTCCGTCAAAAAGCTTTCACCCCGGGTGCAGCTTCGCAATCCCGTGATGTTCGTCGTCTATGTCGGCAGCATCCTGACTTCGGTGCTGTGGGTGCAGGCGGTCATGGGACAGGGCGAAGCCCCGCCGCTTTTCATCCTCGCCATTGCGCTGTGGCTCTGGTTTACGCTGCTTTTTGCGAACTTCGCCGAAGCGCTTGCCGAAGGACGCAGCAAGGCCCAGGCGGCGTCGTTACGCGGCATCAAGAAAAGCGTGATCGCCAAAAAACTCGCCTCGGCCTCACGCGAGGCCAACGTGAAAGTCGTGCCTTCGACCGAATTGCGTCGCGATGACCTCTACCTGGTCGAAGCGGGCGAGGTGGTGGCGGCCGACGGCGAAGTCATCGAAGGCGTCGCGTCGGTCGATGAAAGCGCGATCACGGGCGAGTCGGCTCCCGTGATTCGCGAGTCCGGCGGCGACTTTTCTTCGGTAACCGGGGGCACGCGCGTGCTCTCGGACTGGCTTGTGGTGCGTGTCACGGCCAATCCGGGGGAGTCCTTCCTGGATCGCATGATCGCCATGGTCGAAAACGCCAAACGCCAGAAGACCCCCAACGAGATTGCGCTGACCATCCTCCTCGTCGCGTTAACGCTGGTCCTTCTTCTGGCGACCGTGACGCTTTTGCCCTTTTCGATTTTCTCGGTCAATGTCGCCAAGGCCGGCACACCCATTTCGATTACGGTGCTCGTCGCTCTTTTGGTGTGCCTCATCCCGACCACCATCGGCGGGCTACTCTCGGCCATTGGCGTGGCCGGCATGGGCCGCATGCTGGTCGCCAACGTGATCGCGAAGTCGGGCCGGGCCGTGGAAGCCGCGGGCGATGTCGACGTGCTGCTGCTGGATAAGACCGGCACGATTACGCTGGGCAACCGTCAGGCTTCCCAGTTCTATGCGAGCCCGGGCGTGTCCGAACTGGAGCTCGCGGATGCGGCGCGCATCGCCTCCCTGGCCGATGAGACGCCTGAAGGCCGCAGCATCGTCTTTCTGGCGGGCAAGCTCTTGGGCACGCGCGCCACCGAGGCGCCTGCCGATCGCGTCCTCGTTCCCTTTAGCGCCCACACCCGCATGAGCGGTGTCGACTTCGGCGGCCGTAGCCTGCGCAAGGGCGCAGTCGATGCCATTGGACGCTTCATCGAGGCGCAAGGCGGAAGCGTTCCGCCTGCACTTCGCACCATCGCCGATGACGTGGCAAGGCGCGGCAGCACGCCTTTGGTCGTCTCCGACGGCGCCAAGCCCCTGGGCGTGGTGGAATTGAAGGACATCGTCAAGCCCGGCATCAAGGAGCGCTTCCTGGAATTGCGGCGCATGGGGATTCGCACGGTCATGATTACCGGCGACAATCGCCTTACGGCGGCTGCGATCGCCGCCGAAGCCGGGGTCGACGATTTCCTGGCCGAGGCCACTCCGGAGGCCAAACTCAAGCTCATTCGCGACACCCAGGCCGAAGGCCGCATGGTCGCCATGACCGGTGACGGCACCAACGATGCTCCGGCGCTGGCCCAGGCCGACGTTGCCGTCGCGATGAATAGCGGCACGCAAGCCGCCAAGGAAGCCGGCAACATGGTCGATCTCGACTCCAATCCGACCAAGCTCATCGAGGTGGTCGAGATCGGCAAGCAGATGCTCATCACGCGGGGCTCGCTCACCACGTTTTCGATTGCCAACGACGTGGCGAAGTACTTCGCGATCATCCCCGCCGCCTTTGCCGTCACCTATCCCGAGCTGCGCGTGTTAGACGTCATGCACCTGCATAGTCCGGAAAGCGCGATTCTCTCGGCCGTGATCTTTAACGCGCTCATCATCATCGCGCTCATTCCCCTTGCCTTAAAGGGCGTTGCCTACCGTCCGGTGGGAGCGGCTGCCCTTTTGCGCCGCAATCTTTTGATCTATGGGGTGGGAGGTCTCATTGTCCCGTTTATCGGGATCAAGGCGATCGACCTGCTCATGGTCGTGTGTCACCTGGTCTAGGAATCATCATGGTCTCGGTCTTGCGTCCTGCTCTCGTTCTTCTTCTGATCTTTAGCGTTCTGACGGGCCTCGCGTATCCCCTGCTCGTCACCGGCATCGCCCAGCTCGCCTTTGCGAGCCAGGCGCACGGCAGCCTCATCGAGCGCGACGGCAAGGTGGTCGGGTCCGCGCTCATCGGGCAACCCTTCTCGGCGCCGGGGTACTTCTGGTCGCGTCCCTCGGCAACCACGCCCATGCCCGATAACGCCCAGTCCTCGGGCGGCTCGAACCTCGGGCCGCTAAATCCCGCGCTCGTGGATGCGGTAAAAGGGCGGGTTAGCGCGCTCGCAGGGGAAGCAGGCGCGGCCGCTTCCGCCAATCCCCCGGTGCCCGTCGATCTGGTGACGACGTCGGCGAGCGGCCTGGATCCGGACATCAGTCCTGAGGCCGCTGCCTTCCAGGTGCCGCGCGTGGCCAAGGAGCGCAAACTCTCCGAGGAGGCGGTGCGCGCCCTGGTGAGCGCCCAGGTTGTGCCTGCACAATGGGGCTTTCTGGGCGAGCCCCGGGTTAATGTTCTAAAGCTCAACCTGGCGTTGGACGCGCTGGCTCAGAGCCACTAGGTGCACGAGTCGCGCGGCAGCGCTGTACGCTCGATCCGGGGCGTAAAATGCCGTGGCTATGCACGCTGATGACACCAGCCGCCCGGATCCCGACAAGCTTTTGGCGCGGGTTCGGCGCGACGAGAAAAAAGCCGCCCGTGGGCGGCTGCGCATCTACTTCGGCGCATCTGCGGGGGTCGGCAAGACCTATGCGATGCTCTTGGCCGCACGCAGGCTCAAGCGCGAAGGCATTGACGTCGTCGTCGGGGTGGTCGAGACCCATGGACGAGCCGAGACCCTAGCGCTTCTGGACCAGGAGGGCGGGCTTGAGGTCATGCCGCCTCGTCCGGTCGAGTACAAGGGGCGCACCCTGCCCGAATTCGATCTCGACGGAGCGCTGGCTCGTCACGCCAAGCTGCTCATCGTCGACGAATTGGCGCACACCAATGTGGCCGGATCGCGTCATCCCAAGCGCTGGCAGGATGTCGAGGAACTGCTCGCTGCGGGCATCGACGTCTTTACCGCCTTAAATGTTCAGCATCTGGAGAGTCTGAACGACGTGGTGGGGGGCATCACGGGGATCCGCGTCCAGGAGACCGTGCCCGATACCTTCTTCGATCAGGCCGACGAAGTGGTCTTGGTCGATCTGCCCGCCGAGGAGCTCTTAAAGCGCTTAGACGAAGGCAAGGTCTACGTTCCCGAACAGGCGCGTCGGGCCGCGCGCAACTTCTTTCGGCGTGGCAACCTCATGGCGCTGCGCGAACTGGCACTACGCCGCACCGCCGATCGCATCGAGGACGACGTTCAGACCTATCGAACCGACGAGGCGATCTTGCCTGTATGGAAGACCGAGGCCTCCATGGTCTGCTGCGTCGGTCCGAGCCAGCATTCGGAAAACGTGGTGCGTGCCACGGCGCGGCTCGCGAGCCAGACCGCTACGGCCTGGCACGCAGTCTATGTCGAGACGCCGCGCCTGCAACGCCTGGAAAGCGCGCGCCGCGAGCGCATCCTGCGCACCTTGCGCTTAGCCGAAGAGCTCGGTGCCGAGACTGCGATCCTGCCCGGAAGCGAGGGCGACATCGCTCCCGTGGTGGTCGACTACGCACGCTCGCGCAATCTGTCCAAGATCGTCCTGGGGCGTCCGGAGCGCGCTTCGCTTCTGCCCTGGTTCCAACCGCTTTCGCGGCGCATCGCAGCACTCGCGCCCGACGTCGATCTGGTCGAGCTCGGCCGCGGCCAGGTGGCCGAGGACAAGGTTCCCAAGTCGCCCACCGTGGGCGAGGATGAACCGGATCCCAAGGTGCATCAGCGGCGCAGGCAATATCTCTGGGCGGCGCTCACGTGCGCCTTCACGACCCTGCTGACGACCCCGCTTCTGCCCTATGTGCACCTGACCAACATCGCCATGCTCTTCCTTCTGGCAGGCGCCCTTGTCGCCATGCGCTGGGGCAGGGGCCCCGCGGTTCTCTCGGCCATCCTGAACGTGGCCGCGTACGATTTCTTCTTTGTGCCGCCGCGATTTTCTTTCGCGGTGTCGGACATCCAGTACGTCTTGACCTTCGGCGTGATGCTCAGTGTCGGACTCATGATCGCCGAACTCACGGCGCGGCTGCGTTATCAGGCCCGTGTTGCGATCTATCGGGAAGACAGGGCGCGCTCGCTCTACGAATTCGCGCGCGACCTCTCGAGCGTTTTGCGCACCGAAGACGTCATTGCAACGAGCGCGGTGGTGATCGGGCGCGCCTTTCGCGGCGAGGTGCAGGTCTTGGCCGGGACCGACGGTGCGCGCCTGGAGATCCCCAAACCGGTGGCGCAACTGCCGGAGTTCGAGCCCGCCATTGCGCAATGGACGTTCGACAAACAGCAGCCCGCCGGCCTGGGCACCGACACGTTGCCAGGCAGCAGCTGGTTGTACCTGCCGCTGCGTGCCCCAAGCCGTACCCGGGGGGTCCTGGCGCTCAAACCCAAGCTACGCCGGCTCTTGCTCGTGCCCGAGCAATTGCGCCAGCTGGAAACCTTCGCTGCGCTCGTGGCCATCGCCTTGGAGCGGGTCCACTACGTCGACGTCGCCCAAAACGCGCTCGTGGGCATGGAGTCGGAGCGCCTGCGCAACTCGCTCCTGTCGGCCCTATCGCACGATCTCAGAACACCCCTTGCGGCGGTCGTCGGCTTGGCCGAGTCTCTCACGCTCACCAAACCGGACCTCTCGACGCAGCAAGAGGAGCTCGCGCGCGCCATCGGTGAGGAGGCACGGCGCATGAATGCGCTGGTGAACAATCTCTTGGACATGGCGCGAATCGAGTCGGGCCAGATCAATCTGAACCTGCAGTGGCAGCCTATCGAAGAAGTCATCGGCAGCGCGCTGTCCTCGTTGCATGCGCTCCTTGCCGAGCATCGCGTGAAAATCGAATTGGCGCCTGGGCTACCTTTGGTGCAGTTCGATGCCATCTTAATTGAGCGCGTGCTCGCCAATCTTCTGGAGAATGCCGCCAAGTACACCCCCCCGGGGACCCTCGTTCGCATCACCGCCGAAGCCGTGCAGAGCAACCTCATCGTCACGGTCGAGGACAACGGGCCCGGACTCCCGCAAGGTCGCGAAGAGGCGCTCTTCGAAAAATTCGCGCGCGGCGACATGGAGTCGGCCACCTCGGGCGTCGGATTGGGACTGGCGATCTGCCGCGCCATCGTGCGCGCGCATGGCGGGGAGATCCATGCCGAGCCCGCCCAGGGTCGGGGCGCTCGATTCGTCTTCCGGCTGCCGCTTGGGCAGCCCCCGCAACTGGTGGATGAACTGTCCGAGAGCGGCGCTCATGTCTGAACCCAGACCCACGGCGGTCCTCGTCGAAGACGAGCACCAGATCCGGCGTTTCGTTCGAACCTCGCTTGAGACCGAGGGCTGGAACGTCTTCGAAGCCGAAACCCTGAAGTCGGGTCTGATCGAAGCGGGAACCCGCAAGCCCGATCTTGTCATTCTGGATCTCGGGCTACCCGATGGCGATGGCGTCGATCTCATCACGGACGTGCGCGGCTGGTCGAGCGTGCCCATCATCGTGCTGTCCGCGCGAAGCGACGAGTTGCAGAAGATCCGGGCCCTCGATGCCGGGGCCGATGACTACCTGACCAAGCCCTTCGGTGTGGGGGAGCTCCTCGCCCGCGTGCGCGCGGCCTTGCGTCGGCGCAACGCGCGCTTCGACGAGAAGGGCTCGGTGTTTTCGTTTGGCGATGTCTCCATCGACCTGAGCGCTCGCATCGTCACGCGTAAGGGCCAACAGGTGCATCTGACGCCCATCGAGTACCGTCTGCTCTCGGTGCTCATCACCAACGTCGGAAAGGTGCTGACGCACCGGCAGCTCCTGCGCGAAGTGTGGGGTCCCAGTCATGTCGAGAGCAGTCACTATCTTCGCGTCTACATGGGGCACCTGCGCTCCAAGCTCGAAGACGATCCGGCGCGGCCGCGCTACCTCCTGACGGAAACAGCCGTGGGTTACCGGCTCGACGCATAGGCGCAATCGGCTGGCCAAGTCTGGTTGAGGGCTGGCGCCGACAAGCTCATGCGGCGTCCAAAATGACGAGGGCAGGGAGGTGTCCGATTCTTCTCCTTCCCTCTTCCAGCTCAAGGCTACTACAATCAAATCGCTACACAAAGGCCGGGCAGCACGACTCGGCAGGAACTCAGGCTTGCACGCAGCCGTCGTTGGGGAGATTTGATGGTCCGATTTTCAGGCGGGAGCTGACATGCGGGGGATCGGGGGAAAGCTATCCAAACTGCAACCCCTCGAGGCAGACGCGCCTGGGCAATCGATTCTTGTCGTCGACGACAGTCGTTCGATAAGAGAGGTACTCGCAAGTCTTATCGGAAATATGGGTGGCTTCACCGTGGAGAGCGCTACATCCCTGGCTGAGACACGCAAACTGATCGAGAACAACCCCGAGCGCTTTTTCTGCGCGGCGCTGGATCTGAATCTGCCCGACGCCGCCGACGGAGAAGTCGTGGACCTGGTAAGCGCCGCTGGCATACCTGTTGTCGTTCTGACGGCTACGATGAGCGCGAGCATCCGCGATAAAGTGCGTTCCAAGGGCGTCGTCGATTACGTCGTCAAGGAGAGTGCCACCGAGATTGAGCAGGTTGCGTACATCATCGGGCGCCTGCGAGAGAATGGCTCAAAGAAGGTCCTCATCGTCGACGATTCGCAATCGTTTCGTAACTATCTCGATGTCCTCCTAAAAAGGTATTGCTTCCAAAATCTGCAGGCCGCCAATGGCCAGCAAGCGCTCGCCCTGCTAGACGAGCATCCGGATACGACACTCGTCATTACTGACGTCAACATGCCGGTTATGGGCGGGATCGAATTGATTGCCCATATTCGGCGTCGGTATCGCCGCGAAGATCTGACGATCATCGGTCTGTCGGATGCGTCCAAGCCCGGGGTTTCAACCCTTCTCCTGAAGGCCGGCGCCAACGATTTCATCGCGAAACCGTTTGAAGTCGAGGAGTTTTACTGTCGGGTCACGCAAAACACGAATATGGTCGGCTACGTGCGACAAATCCGCGATCTGGCGACACGAGACTATCTGACCGGCGCTTACAATCGCCGTCACCTTTTCGAGGTGGGTGGGACACTCTATGCGAACGCCCGACGCGAGAGCATTACCATTGCAGCGGCCGTCATTGATGCCGACCATTTCAAGCGGATTAACGATACATTCGGACACCACGCAGGCGATCTCGCCCTGTCTTCGATCGTCACGGTACTTCAATCGAATGTGCGGGATACCGATGTCGTTGCCCGCTACGGTGGCGAGGAATTCGTCGTGATCGCCGTCGTTAAAGAAGCAGATCATGCGCGAATCGTGTTCGAGCGACTGCGGGCAAGCATCGAAGCGATCAAGCTCGTGATTGACGGCCACGACGTACCCGTTCGGGTCAGTATTGGATACACCACGACACTTGGCGAAAGCCTGGCGTCGATGATCGATCTTGCAGACCGCGCCGTGTTCGGGGCCAAGGACGCGGGGCGAAATTGTGTCGTTCGGCTATAGCTGGAAACAACATTGACTCAGTTGCCTTTGTGCTAAGGAAACAGGGCACGCGGAATTCGTAGGTACCGACGGACGCGAAAACGGGCTCTTCGGGGGAATTCTCCTTGCAGGCGAGCGCGCCGCAGCGCTGATGACCTTGACGCAGTCGCCTAAGCGCGTGTCAAGCTGGAGCCCAAAAGAGAAGGCCCTGGATCGCGTTGGCGAATTCCAGGGCCTTCTTGGTTTTACTTCAGTCGCACCGCCAAGCCTTCAGCAGCTCCGCTCCTTGATCAGTGTCCCGAGGGCGGGGGCGGATAAGCACCCGGCGGCGGATAACCGGGAGGGGGCGCCTGCTGATAATCCGGCGGCGGGCCACTGGAATAGCCCGGGGGCGGTGGGGGCGGGTAGGACGGCTGCGAGTTCTGACTCATCATGCGGCCGTTAACGGGGACCTTGTCACCCTTGGCGTACATGCAACTCAGGTAGGACTGGTCGTAGCGACGCTGCGTGCCGTAGGCCGCCTGATTGCCCGCGCCTGCGCCTGCCGCAGTCCCGAACAACAGACCGGTGCCGGCACCCACGCCCGCGCCGCGTCCGCCGCCGATGGCCGCGCCCGCGACGGCACCCACCACGGTGCCCAGAGCGGCACTGGCTGCCACCGAATTGACCTGCGCATCCGAGGCGTTGCCGTTTTGCGAATACGCGTAGTTGCGGCAGTCCGTGTCATCGGCCCGGAACTGATCGAAGCTCTTGCCCGTTCCCGGATAAGCCTGCACGCTCGGGCCGGTCGGCACCGATACGCAGGCGGTCAGCGCCACGAACGGAAGAACCACTAATGAAGTTGCCTTGAGATTCATGGAACACTCTCTCTTACTGTGCGGGCGGCTGCGGCGTCACGCGCTGCCAGCCACCAGGACAGGATTTAACGTACGGGTAGTAACCCTGAGGGTTGCCACAGTAGTACCAGTAGTAGCTCCCGGCCTGAGCCTGTTGTGCGTCGGGTGCCGGTTGATCGCTGCGCTCAACGTAGGCCGAAGGATAGCTGGGCGCTGCATAGGCCGCCGGCGGATAGTAGTAGGGGTCATACCAAGGGCCGTAACCCCAGTAGCCGGGGCCGCCCCAGTAGCCTGGACCCCAGTAGCCCGGTCCGATCACGACGCCGACACCCCAGCCTCCGTGCCAACCTCCATGCCAGCCAGGTCCTCCGCGCCAATGTTGCGCGAATGCCGGCTGCGCGACCAACGCACCTGCCGCAAGGCAAGTTGCGGCGGCGGCTCCGATAACAGCTTTCCTGAAGTTCATGACTGCATCCTTTCCTTCTAATTCGATTTAGCGCCGCGTCAATCTGTTTGGCGCTGTTGTAATGGTAGGATCAATTTGGGGCTTCGTTGTTCCATTATCGAGCTTGTGGGGCCGTTTTGTGATCGCAAACCCGGTATGGCAAGGTTTTGTAACACTTTGATCCTCCGTGCTTACGAGACAATGTGAACTAGTTCACGCTTATCGGACCCTTGGCCCTTGCGCCTTGCACAACGAGCCGCGCCACGTCGACCGACCTAAGCACTGATACGAAGCTCGGAGGCGATTGTATTCACCTCTTTGCAGCGAGTAGATCGTGCTGTCTTGAGCCAATTCAAGATCTATCTTAGACCGTCTCGGCGGTGTTGCGCGAACGCCCTTTTCTGCCGAGCACACGATCGCCGATCTCAAAGGCGATCTCGATGATGAGCGCCAGCAGCGCCGCCGGAATGGCACCGGCGAGCAGCATGTCGTCATTGTTGAGCGCCAACCCGATCGTGATGCGTTGACCGTAGCCGCCCGCGCCGATGAAGGCGGCAATGGTGGCCGTGCCCACGCTAATGACTGCCGCTGTCTTGACGCCGGCCACGATGACCTGGGCGGCCAGAGGCAATTCGATAAAACACAGGCGCTGCCACGAAGACAGACCCAAAGCGAGGGCGGCCTGGCGCAGGCCGCCCGGCACGCCCAGAAGTCCGGCCGAGGTATTGCGCACGATGGGCAAGAGCGCATAGACAAACAGCGCACAGAGTGCAGGCAGGGTTCCGATCTGCCCGAGGATCGGAATGAGAAAGGCCAAGAGCGCGAGCGCAGGGACGGTCTGCAAGATACCGACGAAAGCGAGCACGGGGCCGCGCGCCAAGGGGGCTTTGGCTGCGAGCGCACCCAAAGGAACGCCGAAAGCGATGGCCCCCAGCACCGAAATGGCGACGAGGACCAAGTGCTCCCGGGTGAGAGTCCAGAAGTCGCCGCCAAAGACTTTCTGCCAGAGGCTCGTCGTTTGCGCCGTCACGGGTGTGCGATGCGCGAGAAAATCGCGCGCCACTTCGGAGAACGTGCGCCCTTCTAGCTCGACTGCCCCATTCATGGCGATCATTTCTTGGGGCGTGATGCGATCTTTAAGCGTGGAGAGCTCGGCCCATTGTTTGGGAAAGCGCCCAGGCACATCCAGGCGATACAACACGAGCGCGTCGTAGTCGGGAAAGTAATGAAGATCGTCGGCGAGCACGAGGAGCTTGTATTTGGCGATCTTTGAATCGGTCGAATAGATATCGATCACATCGACCTGACTTTGCGCGAGCGCCTCGTAGGCCAGACCATGATCGATTCCCTGGGGCGTCTGGGGCAGACCATAGCGCCGCGCCAAGCCCGCCCAACCGTCGCCGCGTCCGATGAATTCCTGGGATGCGCCGATGCGCAGTTCGGGATGGCGTGCTAAGTCACTGATCGAATGCAGCTCTAGTTCGTCGGCGGTTTTTTGGCGCACGGCAAGCGCATAGCGATTCTCAAAGCCGAGCGGAATGGCTGCGCCCAAGCCCATGGGAGCCAATTCAGCATTCACGCTGGCCAGCGATCCCGAGGTCTGGGGATGCTTCAGAATCTCAAGCTCGATCGTGCCCAGATACTCTGGATACAGATCAATGCCGCGCTGCAAAAGCGCCTGCAGCAAGATCGCTGTATTGCCCAGCCCCGGCCGATGCTCTGCCGGTCCCGCGCGCTCCGCGGTCTGGGTCAATACTTCCCCCAGAATGTAGGACTCCGTAAAGCGCTTGGAGCCCACTTTTAGCGTCGCCTCACTCGTTTCTGCACCGCCACCAACCGGGTAGCACAGCAAGGCGCAAAGCGCCGACACAAGAAGTCCGAAAAAAAGAGGGCGCATCAGTCAGCGGCTCGGGCATCCCTTGGGACGCGTTGGCAAGTCGTCGTGCGTTGCATCAATTTTTTTCTCTACAATGGCCGTCCCGTCGCCTTCGAAAAGATCCCGTGTTCCCCGCGATCCAGCCAAGGGAGGAAGCGCTTACTAGCGCACTCGTCGACACGATAGCAGAACACGAAATTCCCGACTTGCCGGTGACGGAACGGAAATTGCGGACCCGGCGTCCAGGGCAAAGGCTCTCGGCAGGCAAACGGGAGCAATGCTAGGATGACGTCACCCATCGCAGGACCTCGCGCATCGCCGCTCGGCGGCGTCTTTGGTAGCACCGCATCACAACCACCACTTCAGAGGATCCATGCAGACCCAGAGAACCGTGTTTGCCGAAAATTCCCCGGGCGAGCTCGCCTGCTCCTATCGTCGATGTCGGGACCAATCGCGCGAACTTGCGCGCGGCTTGTCCGATGCCGACGCGACCGTGCAATCCATGGAGGACGCGAGTCCGACCAAGTGGCACTTAGCGCATACGACCTGGTTTTTCGAGGAGTTTCTCCTCGTCCCCGAACTGGCCGGCTACGAGCCCTATCGCCCCGAATTCCGCTTTCTGTTTAACTCGTATTACGAGACCGTGGGTCCGCGGCATCCAAGGCCGCGGCGGGGGCTGTTGACCCGGCCCTCGCTCGACGAGATCTTCAGTTATCGCGCGCATGTGGACCGCGCCATGGACGCCTTGCTAAGCCAGGAGCTCGCTCCGGCCACCCGCGCCTTGGTGGCCCTCGGCCTGGCCCACGAAGAGCAGCACCAGGAACTGATCCTGACCGACCTTTTGCACCTGTTCGCGCAAAATCCGCTACGCCCGGCGTTTCGGCCGGCCCCTGAACTTGCGGCGGTGGCCCGAACGTCCGAGCCTCTCGAGTGGGTCGAGTATCCGGGCGGCATCGTTCGCATCGGCGCGAATCCGGAAGGTTTCGCTTTCGATTGCGAGCGCCCGGTGCATGACGCACTTTTGCGGCCCTATGCGCTTGCGAGCCGTCCGGTCATCAACCGCGAGTGGATGGAGTTCATCGACGACGGTGGCTACGCGGACGCGCGCTGGTGGCTCTCCGACGGCTTCGCCAGTGCCAGAACACAGGGGTGGGACGCACCCCTCTACTGGCGGCGGGAAGGCTCGCTCTGGCTCCAGATGACCCTCTACGGGGAACGCGCCGTCGAGCCCGAATCTCCGGTGGCCCACGTGTCGTTCTTCGAAGCCGACGCCTTTGCCCGCTGGAGCAAGAAGCGCCTGCCGACCGAGTTCGAATGGGAGCAGGCCGCAATCGCGCAAACGATCCCGGCTCCCGCGACCGCCCCTGCGCGCTTTCGGCCGCGCACTGCCGCCGAGGATGTGCAAAGGCCGCTTCGGCAATTGTTCGGCGACGTGTGGGAATGGACCGCCAGTCCTTACCTCGCGTATCCGGGATTTGTCGCCGAAACCGGTGCCATCGGGGAGTACAACGGCAAGTTCATGTGCGGACAGTTCGTACTGCGCGGGGGATCGTGCGCGACTCCGGCAGGGCATATCCGCTCCTCTTACCGGAATTTTTTCTACCCGGGTCAGCGCTGGCAGTTCAGCGGCTTGCGCCTGGCGGAGGACCGCTCATGACGAACGTTGCCGTCATCCAGCACGACAGCTACGACAGTCGCTTCGCAAACGAGGTCGCAGACGGTCTTGGCCAAAGCCAGAAAGCGATTCCCTGCACCTGGTTCTACGACTTACGGGGCTCGGAACTGTTCGAGGAAATCACCGGGCTTGCCGAGTACTATCCGACGCGCAGCGAGTTTGCGATCCTCTCCGAGCATCTCGCCGGTTTTGGCCGCCGCTTCGGGCGTCATGCGAGCATCGTCGAAGTCGGTGCCGGCGCAAGTCGCAAGACGCGCCTGCTCTTGTCGGCGCTGCGCGATCCCTATGCCTATTTCCCGATCGATATCTCGGCTGAATTCCTCTTTGACGCCGTTAGCGCCTTGCAGGCCGAGTATCCGGGGGTGCGATGTACGCCCTTGATCCTCGACTTTACCGAACCCTCGGCCATGATCAAGGTCGGTCAGCGCCTGCAGGGGGAAGGGCCGCATCTGGGTTTCTTCCCGGGCTCGACCATTGGCAACTTCGCACCCGACGGCGCGACCCGTCTTTTGGCCCAACTGGGGCGCGCCTTGGGCGAGCGCGGAACGCTTCTGATCGGCATCGACTCGACCCAAAAGCCGGGCGTACTTTTGCCCGCCTACGATGATGCCAAGGGCGTGACGGCGGCATTCAACCTGAATCTTTTGGCGCGCATCAACCGTGAGCTCGAAGGCACCTTCAAGATCGAGAACTTCCAGCACGAGGCGCGCTTTAACGTCCAAGAAAGCCGTATCGAGATGCATCTCGTGAGCAAGCTGCCGCAGCGCGCAACCGTCCTCGGCCGGACCTACGTCTTTAGGGCCGGGGAGAGCATCCACACGGAGAACTCCTACAAATACAGTCGGAGACGCTTTCTCGAACTCGCTAAAAGCGCGGGCTGGAACAGTGCCGAGGTCTGGACGAATCCGGATTCGGGCTTCGAGGTGCACGTGCTCAAACGCCAGGCAGGCCGTTGCGAGACGGTGTAGGCCCGATGCACTCCTGCCTATGGGTGGAATTGTCGCCGGGCGGGCGCGGCGATGACTGCGACCTGGTGATGCCTTAGTACGCCCAGATGCGAGCGAAGCTGGCCAGCGAGGCGAGACCCGCAGATAGCGAGCCCAGCGCGAGAGCCAAGGCGGATCCTTCCACTCCGGCATAGTGGAAACACATCGCAACCAAGGCGGCACCCGTCGTCTGACCAATCAAGCGGGCAATCGCGATGACGCCACTGGCGCCGCCGCTGCGCTCGGGGGGCGCGCTCGACATGAGAGCCCTCAGGTTCGGGGCCTGGAACATCCCAAAACCGGCGCCACAGATGGCCAGGTAGACCACGATCCGACCCGCGCTCGGGGCCGCGGGCAAAAGTGCCAGGGCCGCTTCGCCTAGGCAGAGAATCGCAAGACCGATCCCGCCCAGAAGGCCCGGCGCGTATTTGTCCGAGAGCCGGCCTGCGAACGGCGCTGCGGCTGCGACCACGACCGGCCAGGCCGTCATCAAGAATCCCGTATTGATCGGATTGCGATGCAGGACCTCTTCGAAATAGAAGGGCAGGGAAACGAAGGCCAGCCCCTGGGCGGCAAAGGCCGCAATTGCAGTGATGGTAGAAAGCGCAAACATGGGTCGCCGCAACAGGTCCACGGGGAGCATGGGAGACGCATGGCCTCGTTCGCGGATCAGTAAGGCGGTGCCGCTTGCGCAGGCGAGCGCCAGCGAACTTAGAATCTGAGCCCGTGACTGCCACTGGGCGACCGACGTGAGCGTGAATATCAGCGCCGAAAAGCACACGGCCGTGAGGAGAGCGGTCACCGGATCGAACGCACGACCGTGATGGGCATTTTGTGGAAGGGCCGAGTAGGCGACCGCCAAAGCGAGTAGGCCCAGGGGAACATTCAGGCCAAACAGCCATGGCCACGACGCTGCAGCCAGAACGAGAGAGGCAATAGTGGGACCGACAGCGAAGCCAATGCCGACGACTAAGGCATTCATCCCGACGCCGCGGCCCAGGCGCGCCGGCGGATAGATCAGACGGATGAGGGCGACATTCACGCTCATCATGGCCCCTCCTCCCACACCTTGGAGCGCGCGCGCGCCCGTCAAAAACGCAAGCGTTGGCGACAAGGCGCACGCGAGCGAGGCGGCCGTGAACACGGCCAATCCTCCGAGATAGACGCGGCGCGGACCCAGAAGGTCACCGAGCGCGGCGAACGGGAGCAAGCTTGCCACCATCGTCAGCTGGTAAGCGTTGATGATCCAGACGGATGCTGCCGCCGGTGAATGCAAGTCGGCTGCGATGGTCGGCAGTGCCGTGTTGGCGATCGCCGTATCGAGCGTTGCGAGCGCGACACCCAGCAACACGGCAACGAGCGCACGGCGTTCGCTGCTCGTGAGGCCTTCGCGGGGCTGGCTTAGCGCCAGGTCAGGATGCGACATGCGGCAATGCCTTCTCGAGATGCGAGCTTCAGATTTGCGGCCACGCGAGCCGCCCGCAGGACCCATCGGCGCGCCTGTCGCATCGCAGCTCTAACCCGTCGTCACAAAAGCGCGCCCAAAATTCGGCGATGGATTCAGACGTTGCCAAAACCTCAGAGGCGCAGCCCCGGAGGGGGAGGCTCAGACGCCAGGTTTCAAAAGGCCGTGCGCGAAGCGACGGGCGGCAGCGGGCTCGCGCGAGAAACCGCTCTGCGGGGCCCCAGGCCTGCACGCAGAGCGCATGCGCCGTCCTAGACCGTATCGCCTGGCTCGTTGAAGAGCCTAAGACATCGCGAGCGCAGGGTCGCATCTTGGGTTGCGCCCGTGCAGACCGGATCGAGCTTGGCCCTGATGCGCGCCAGTGCCGCGTCATGCTGGTGGGTCTTGTTCCACTCGTCGAGCTTTTTGCCCAGATGCGCAAGCGAGGCGCGATTGCGCTCGTAGAGCAGATCCGAATTGCCGTTTAACTGGCTGATGACGGATTCCGAGACCGACTCGATCCTGGCCTCGTCATTGGGCGCAAGTTCCACCAGACCACGCAGATAGATGACGCCCCATTGCAGGCGCGTGGCCGGGCCTTCGGATGCGTCGTAGGCGCGCGCCAGCCAGTCGATCGCAGCAGCCTTGTCGCCTCGGGTCTTGGCGTTGTGGGCGAGATCCACCATGAAGTAGTAAGGCGAATGGGAACGCGTCAATTCGTTTTTCAAGAGCGCGTCCGATTCGTCCAGCAGACCCGCATCGGCCAAGGTTGAGGCGGCCGCATTGATGACGGATTGGCGCTCGTAGGCATCGGTGGTCTCATGGTCGGCGCGCGCCGTTTCCTTGCGCACGAAATCCAAGAGCGTGGGGGGCAGAGGCCCTTTGGGCTGGTTCACGCGCGCCAGTTCCACGCGTGCGTCCACTGCACCCAGCCGGTCGGCCTGCGAGAGCGTGGTGTCACTTGCGCTTTTTTCGAGCATGCGATCCCAGTCCGCGATGAGCGTGGGCCGGCCTGCAGCGTTTTGCGCGGTCGCATAGCGTACCGTGGCGCCCACCGAATCGGTCAGGATGTCGAAGCTCTCGCGCGAGCGCTTCGGGTCGGACAGCACGGTCTCGAGGGTCCCGTACGCGTCGCCGCCCGTTCCGATCGGCTTGGGCTTGGCTGTTGCACGCAGGTTGATGGACTCAAGCGTCAAACGCTCTGCCGGATCGGCTAGATCCTTGGGACACGACTTGGCCAGCCGCGTTAAGGTCTCGGGCAGCTTGTCCTTAGGTACCAGCTGCTGCTCATCGGTCTCCCAGGAATAGTAGGCGAGCATGCGCCAGTCGTTTTCGGTCAGCCCCGCGCCTCCCCTAAGCGCGGTCTTGAGCGTCTCGCTCACGGGGCGTCCGCCATTCATCCCCATCGTCAGAACCTGCATGTAGCGCTGCGCATCGACTTCACCGGGCAGGCGTGTGAGTTCCGTTCCGTCGGGACGAAAGAGCAGCATCGATGGATAGCCGCTCACCTTAAAACGCGAGCCGAGCTGTTGCGCATTGGGCGCATCGCCATCGATGTAGACCGCCACAAAGGCGCGCGAGCGCTCGATGAAGTCCTGGCGATTGAAAATCGTGGCCTTGACCTGGTTGCAAGGCGGGCACCACACCGCGCCCCAATAGAGGAAGACGGGCTTGTTTTCCGCTTTGGCTTCGGCGAATGCTGCATCCACATCACCCTTCTTCCACGCAATGCCGTCAGCGGGGTGTGCGGCCACAGCGCCGCTCGGGCTAGGTGCGCTCGCCGCAACCGTTGCCGGGGAAGCCGCCGGAGTTGCCGCGGCAGCGGGTTTGACCGCGTCCGAGACGCTGGGCGTTTTGGAACAGGCAACCAGCAAAGCCAGGCATGCCAAGCCCAGGAAGGGCAGGCGAGAGTGAGGCGGGCGGGACAGCGGCAGGGGCAAATTCATTGCTGGGCTCGGCAAGGGTGGAATGCACGCATTTTAGCAAGCTGTCGGGAAAGCCGCCTGCCACCGCCTCGCTGCTTAATGCACCAACTGGTTGATCTCGATGATGGGCATCATGACCGCGAGCACGATGCAAAGCACGATGCCGCCCATGCACAAAATGAGCATCGGCTCAAGCAGGCTCGTAAGCAGTAGCGTGCGGCGTTCCAGTTCCAGGGCCCCTGCGGCCGCGGCGCGCTCGAGCATCTGGGAGACGTTGCCCGTGGCCTCTCCCGAGCGCACCAGGTGGATCAGTGCCGGTGGAAAGGTCTTGGCCGATCCAAGGGCGCGCGAGAGGGGCGCGCCTTCGCTCACGCGCACGATGGCATCGTCCACATTCCGGCGCATCAGGGTGTTGCTGAGCGTCTCTCCGGCGACCTGGAGCGCCCGAAGAATCGGCACCGCGGCGGCCGAAAGAATGGCGAGCGTGCTCACGAAACGCACCGTGTTGTAGTCGCGCACGAGCCGGCCGATGAGGGGAGCCCGCAAGAGCCAGCGATCCCAGGTCATGCGCGGTCCGGGGAGCCTTAAAAGCCGCACCGCGAAGACCGCGCCCACAATGAGTATTAGGGCGATGAATAGCCCATAGCTCCTCACAAACGCCGACAGCCAGAGCATGAGGATGGTCAGGATCGGCAACTGCTGCTTGGTGTTGGTGAACACGCTCACCACTTGCGGCACGACGTAGGTCAGAAGGAGGGTCACGATCCCCAGAGCCACCACCGTCACGATCGCAGGGTACGTGAAGGCCAGGATGATTTTTTGCCGCAACGCCGCGCGCTCATCGAGGTAATCGGCAAGCCGTTCCATGACCACGCCCAGATTGCCGGTGTGCTCGCCCGCGCCGATCAGCGCGCGATAGAGATCGGGAAAATCCCTAGGGTGCATGGACAGCGCACCGGCCAATGATTGGCCGCCCATCACCTCGGCGCGGATGGTCGCCAAGAGATCACCCACGTAGTCGCGTTCGGCCTGCTCGGTCAAAACGCTAAGCGCCTCGTCCAGAGGCAATCCCGCCACCAGAAGGCTTGCGAACTGGCGCGTGAAAAGCGCCTGCTCGCGAAGTGACAGTCGGGAGGTCAGCCGAAAGGTACGTCGCCGGCTCTGGCTGTCCTGGATGGCGGGCTCGACCGTGATCGGGATCAAGCCCTGACCGCGCAGCTGGCCGCGGGCCGCGCGCGCACTGTCGGCCTCGAGCACCCCGCGTTGCGCGCCGCCGCTTGCGTTGACCGCCTCGAAACGAAAAGCCGCCATGACCGATCAGTTTCCGGTCACGCGCAACACTTCCTCGAGCGAGGTCGTACCCGAGAGGAGCCAGCGCTGCGCGTCCTCCCTGAGACTGCGCATGCCGTGGCTGCGTGCCAAAGTCAGGATGTCGGCCTCGGCGGCGCGGGAGTGGATGAGTGCGCGCGCCTCGTCGTCGATGGTGAGCAGTTCATAGACGCCGCGTCGCCCGGAATAGCCCGACTGGCCGCAATGGTCGCATCCCACCGGGTGCCAGGTGCCGTTCTTCTCGACGCGGCAGCGCTCGCACAGCTGGCGCACGAGGCGCTGGGCGAGCACGCCCAACAGGCTCGAGGCCAGAAGGTAGGGCTCCACGCCCATGTCGGTTAGGCGTGTGACGGCCGAGGCGGCATCGTTGGTATGCAACGTCGCCAATACCAGGTGGCCCGTAAGCGACGCCTGGACGGCGATTTGCGCCGTCTCGAAGTCGCGGATTTCGCCAATCATGATGATGTCCGGATCCTGGCGCAGGATCGAGCGCAGGGCTTTGGCAAACGTCATGCCGATGCGATCGTTGACCTGCGTCTGGCCGATGCCGGTCAGGTCGTACTCGATCGGGTCTTCGACCGTCAGAATGTTGCTCGTCGTGGTCTCAAGGCGCGACAAGGCCGCGTAGAGCGTGGTCGTCTTGCCTGAACCCGTGGGTCCGGTCACCAGGACGATCCCGTGCGGATGCGCGATCAAGCGATCGAAGGCGTCCAGCGTATCGGGGGCCATCCCGAGCGTGGTGAGATTGAGTCTTTGGCTGTCCTTGTCCAAAAGGCGCAAGACGGCGCGCTCACCGTGGCCGGTTGGCAGCGTCGAGACGCGCACGTCGACGGCCCGGCCCCCGACCCGCAGCGTAATGCGTCCGTCCTGCGGCAGCCGCTTCTCGGCGATGTCGAGCTTGGCCATGATCTTGATGCGCGAAATCAACGCCCCATGCAGCGCCTTGTTGGGCCGCACGATGTCGCGCAGGGTTCCATCAACCCGAAAGCGCACGACCGAGGACTGCTCGAAAGGCTCAATGTGGATGTCCGAGGCGTTCTCGCGGGTGGCCTGGGTCAAAAGCGCATTGATCATCCGGATGATTGGGGCATCGTCCTCGGATTCGAGCAGATCCTCGATTTCGGGGATCTCCTGCATGAGGCGCGAGAGGTCGACTTCCCCTTCGATTTCGCCCACCACCTGGGCGGCCTGGCCGTCTTGCATGGCGTAGGCGCGATTGATGGCATCCTTTAATTCGTCGGCGCCCAATCGAACGAGCCTAAGCGAGCCGAAATTACGCGCCACCTCGGCAATCGCCGAGGCGGGGGTCGCCTCGCTGATCCAGACCTCCAGGGCGCCATCGACCTGGTGCGCGGTCAGGATCTGGGCGCTGCGCGCAAATCCATAGGTCAGCAGGCGCGCAACCGAAGGGGACGGCGCGTTGCGCAGCGGCGCGTTCACTCGGGAACCTTCATGGTGGGCGTGGCGTCTGGAGGCACGCGGGGCACGGGATCCAAGAATTTGTCCGGCACCGGCAGCCCGTTGGGCAAGGTGGACGTGGCCGGCGCGATGGGCGTATCGGGTGACTTCAGCATGCGATTGCCATCGTCGTAGGTCTCGCTCAGATGGCGCATGAGGTCGTAGCGATTCTGCGAGATGTCAGCGCTCGTTGCCGAATCGCGGATCACGACCGGGCGCAAGAACACCATGAGGTTGGTCTTGATGTGCGAGCGGTTCTCATACCGAAACAGGGGACCCACAAAAGGCAGGTCACCCAACAAGGGCACCTTGCTGTTCGAGCCGTCGTATTCGTCCTGGATCAATCCGCCCAGAACGATGATCTGGCCGTTGTCGCACATGACGGTCGACTGCAGCGAGCGCTTGTTGGTCGTCACGCCGCCCGGATCGTTGGCGGTGTTGGCGACCACGCTCGAGGATTCCTGATAGATCTGCAGCTTCACGGTGCCGCCCTCGGTGATCTGGGGCTTCACGCGCAAGGTGATCCCCACGTCTTCACGATCATAGGTCTGAAACGGGGTGACGGTGGCCGTGGTTCCGGTTTGCGCATACGAACCCGTGATGAAAGGGACGTTCTGACCGATGACGATCTTGGCTTCCTCGTTATCCAGGGTGATGAGATTCGGTGTCGAGAGTACGTTTACGCCGCTTAAGGTATCTAGCGCCTGCACGAGCCCGCCCAGACCCAGGATGCTTCCGAACTTGTGCAGGATGCCGACGTTTAAGCCCTGATCCGGAAGCACGAGGCTGCTCGCGTTGCCGCCCTTGGCGGCTGCGGCGCCGGCCGAGATATCGAGAATGTTTTGGCCCGCGGTATTGAAGTTCGTTCCCGCGTAGATGCCGGTGTTGTTGGCCTTGTTGGAAACGACTCCCTGCCACTGGATGCCCAGTGCCCCTTCGTTATCTGCCGTCACCTCGACGATCAACGACTCGATGTAGACCTGGGCGCGCCGGGCATCAAGCTCGTCGATGACGTTTTTCAGGTTCCGATAGACCGGGTCCGGGGCGGTGATGACGAGCGAATTCGTGGCGACATCGGCCTGCACGATGCCCCCGGTTGCGGTCGCCTCATTATCCGAACTGCTAAAACTCGGGCCGCCCTGACCCAAACCTGCTGAACTGCCGCTCGAGGAGCCGCCCGAGGTCGTGGGCGTCGAGCCTTGCAGGCCGGTCGGCAGCGGCGGCACGCCCGCAGACCCGGTCGAGGTACTGCTGCCCGAGAGGCCACCGGATTGGCCCGTGCTGTCCTTACCGGTCGTTGAAGTACCGCCGCCCCCCGTGCCAAGGATGGCTCGCATCGTCGCGGCAAGCTTGGCGGCATCGGCGTTACGCAGATGGACCACGTGGATGTTCCCCGCGCCGTGCGTGGGCTCGTCCAGTTTTTGGATGAGGGACTTGGCGACCTGGACGCGAGCGCCGTTACTTGCGCGCAGCATGATCGAATTGGTACGCGGATCTGCGGTGACGTTGATTTTCAGCGTTGCATCGTTGCCGCCGGTTGCATTGGGGTCGAGCATCTTGGTGAGCATGGTGGCGACGTCGGTCGCACTGGCGTTGTGCAATTGCACGATTTCGACCGGCGAGCTGCCGGGACTGTCGATGTTCGAGATGATCGAGGCGATGCGCCGCACATTGTCGGCGTAATCGGTCACGACCAGCGTGTTATTGGCCGGGTAGGCGGTAATCGCGTTATTTGGCGCAATGAGGGGCCGAAGTACCGGCAAAAGGTTGTTTGCCGATTCGTACTGGAGCTTGAAAATCTGGGTGACGATCTGGTCGCCATGGTATTGCGGATTATTGCCCACGCCCGTGGGCACGCCTTCGAGCTTGGCGTCTGCCTCGGGCACCACCTTGTAGACGCCGTGGTCATCCAGAAGGACATAGCCTTGCATGCGCAGAGTCGACTGGAGCGTCTTGAATGCGATCTCCTTGTCCACGGGCCGCTCCGAGACGAGATTGATCTGTCCTTTCACGCGCGGATCGACAATGATCGTGCGGCCGGTCGCAGCACCAATGGCCTTGGCCACCTGGTCGATGTCGGCATTGACGAAATTCAGGGTGACCTGCGCCTGTGCGCCCGTTGCACAACCCAGGCAAAGAAGCGCTCCGGCCAGCACCGTCGGCGCCCGCGACATCCAGTTTCTTTTCATGAGCTCAATCTCGAATCGTGTCTTAGCAGGGCGCCCATCCCGCTTTGCGCCATGCACCGGCTCCGCCCCCCGGATTCCTGCCGGCCACAGACATTACCAGTTTTTGGTGCAACATTTAATCGTTACCTTGACCTCCGCGATTTGACGCCGACGTATAGCCGGAACCCAGAAGCGCGCCGATCCGGTTTACGATAGCGGGCAGTCAAAGCGAAACGCGTTTCTGGCAGGGGGTCCAAACGGCAGGACCTTAAACCCGCAGTCGCGTCCGCAATTCGCTTCGTGTGCTTTGGTGATATCTGTTTTGGGGTGGCTACATGTCAAGGCTTCTGCGACGGCCGATGGCGTTCTTCGCACTTGCTGCGATGCTGCTTTGCTGCGGTGCGGCCAAGGCAGACTGCTATGACGCCGCCGCGCAGTATCACCAGGTCAATCCGCTCATTCTTCGAGCCATCGCCTGGGCGGAAACCCACAATCAGCCCACGGCGGTGCACAAGAACGACAACGGCTCGACCGACTACGGGCTCATGCAGATCAATTCGGTTCACCTTCCGGCGCTAAGTCAATACGGGGTCTCCGAAGAGACCCTCATGCAGCCTTGCGCCAATGTCTACGTGGCCGCCTGGCACCTGCGCCGCCAGATGAACAAGTACGGCAATACCTGGGCGGCGGTGGGAGCCTATCATTCCGAGACCGCCCAACTTCGCGACCGCTACGCTGCGCGCGTCATGCAGATCCTCAAAAGCTGGGGCTTTCTGCCTTAGGAGGAACCGGGTCGAAGGATCACGACCCGGAACATCGACTCTCAAAGAGGCACGCCCAGGTCCGCGCCCCACGAAGCGCGCGGCCAACGCCAGCCCTTCACCTCGAACCACGGGTCAGGAAGCGCCCGCATCGGATTTCGCACGGCCTCGGACGAATGCGGCGCACCGCGCGTCGCGTCTTGAAGGATCCCGACCCTTTGTGACCGGCGTGCGTCACTGAGCGGCTGGTACAGAAACGTCGGCATTTCCCCTAGCGTTTCGCGGGAATTCCTTGCAAACGCGAATCATTATCACTACCATTATATCAATAGCAATGCGTCGCAATAACGGATTGCCGGGTTTGCGCCGGTGCGCGCTTTGAGGGGAAACCGGATGGTTGCAAGGATTGCGGCGCGGCTGCGTGGTGCGCCGTCGCCTTTTTGTTTGGGCTTGTGGCTCGCCTTGAGCTTGGGAGGCTGCGGTGGCGGCGGAGGGGGCGGCAGTTCGAGCTCGAGCAGCTCGTCTGCTTCCAAGTCGGCCGCGAGCACGGCCTCGTCGCTCTCGCCCACGGCCGCCTTGGGCAAGAGGATCTTCGCGGACACGGCGCTTTCGGCCAACGGGCAACAGGCGTGTGTGAGCTGCCACGTTCCCTCCAATGCGTTCTCGCCCACTGACGGGCGCTCAACGCAGCTCGGGGGTCCCAACCTCGATTTGCCGGGGCTGCGCAGTTCGCCCACATTGACTTACGTCTCGTTCACTCCTGCGTTTCACTATTCGGACGGCACCGCCTTTGGCGGGTTTTTCCGCGACGGCCGCTCGCCCAGTCTGGCCAATCAAGCCACCCAGCCGTTCGTGACCTCGTTCGAGATGGCGAACCCCGATGCCCAGGCAGTCTTAACGAAACTGGTCACGCGACCCTACAAGAACCAGTTTGCCGCGATCTTCGGTGCCGAGGCGTTGCGCGATGCGAACACGGCCTTGACCGACATTGGACTTGCGATTGCAGCCTACGAGACCGAAGCCCCCGAATTCCATCTGTTTAACAGCAAATTCGACGCCTTCCAGAATGGACATGCGACGCTGACGGCAGCCGAGACAGCGGGCTTTGCGCTTTTTTTGAATCCGACCAAGGGAAACTGTGCCGCCTGCCACATTCCCACGCCGGTGAACGGGGTGCCCGCGCTCTTTACCGACTTTAGCTTCGATAACGTCGGCATTCCGCGCAACTGGGCCATTGAGGCCAATTCGGCCACAAGCACGCTGCCCTATGCGCCCTCCGACGGTGTGGCTTTGGGCACACCCAACTATCGCTACTACGACATGGGCATCTGCGGGCCTCTTCGCACCGACGTCGGGGTCACGAGCCTGTGCGGGATGTTCAAGGTCCCGAGTCTTCGAAACAGCGCTTTGCGACAGCACTATTTTCATAACGGCGTCTTTGGCAACCTCAACGATGTCGTGACCTGGTACGCAACGCGCGATACGGACCCGAAGCGCTGGTACGTACAGGCCGATGGCGTCACACCTGATATCCCCTACAACGATCTGCCCCAGCTCTACGACGCCAACATCAATGTTGTCGAGGTGCCTTACAACCCGGCGCTCGCCCCGACCTTGAATGCGACCGAGATCAATGAGCTCGTGACTTTTCTGTGCACCCTGACCGATGGCTACGACCCCGCAAGCCCCGCGTCCTATCCGTATCCCGCGCAATGCCAGGCCGCAGCCAACGCCGCACTGTCCCAATAAATCGTTCGGAGAAAAGATGAAGCCATCCCGCCTGCTTGCCAAACTGCTTTGGGTCGGGTTGTCCCAGGCCCCCCTCTTAGCGCATGCGGCCCAACCCGGCGGCGATTCTGAAAGCCAGATCGTAAAAAAGCTCGAGGACAAGGTCGACTCGCTCACCAACGAGCTCGAAGAACTGAAAGCCGAGATCCGGCAGCTCAAGGCCCAGGGCGAGACCCTCACGCAAAAGCAGGAGGCTCAGGCCAAGGTCGTCGAGGAGCAAAAGGCGACCCAAGGGGCGCTCCAGGCCGAAGTCAAGAGCACGAGCGATGCGATCCAGGAGGTGGCCTCCAAGCCCTCGCCCCTGGAGAACCTGAGTCTTTGGGGCTATGGCGAGATCTATTACACCCGACCGGTCCACCAGCCCGATTTGACCCAGGCCGATCTCGCGCGCGCCGTCTTCGGCATCGGCTACCAGTTCACCCCCGATACGCGCTTTAACTCCGAGTTTGAAGTCGAGCATGCGGTGTCCTCCGCCTCAGACGTGGGCGAATTCGAAGTCGAGCAGTTCTATCTCGATCACACGATCAATCCGCATCTGGGCTTGACCACCGGGCTCTTTCTGATCCCCTCGGGGCTGCTCAACGAATCCCACGAGCCGACCAACTTCTACGGGGTGCAACGCAACTTCGTTGAGACCCTCATCATTCCGAGCACCTGGAGAGAAGGCGGCATCAATCTGCACGGCACCACTGATGACGGGTTTCGCTGGTCGGTCGGGCTTACCACCGGGATGGATCTTTCCAAGTGGAATTTCACACCAGAATACGTGCCCTACCGCACGGCACTGGAACTGGAGGACAACGACGTGGCCCCATTGCAGGCCACGCACCAGGAACTGGCGCTGGCCAATGCGGAGCATCTGGCCACCTACGTGTCGGGGGACTACTCCGGAATTGCCGGCCTGCGAGTGGGCGGATCGCTCTTTACCGGCGGGGTCGTTCGCAACCTGCCCAATATCCCAGACAACGAGCGCGTGACCCTCTGGGAGGCCCATGCGCGGTACAATCCCGGGAAATTGGATCTGTCAGCGCTCTATGCGCGCGGCACCTTGAGCAACACCGCCGAAGCCAACGTCCAGTATCCCGGCACGCCCAACCCGATCCCGGCCAGTTTCTACGGCTGGTATCTGCAGGCGGCCTATAACGTCTGGCAGAGCGGGGATTATCGACTTGCGCCTTTCGTGCGCTACGAGCGCTACAACATGGGTGCAAGCTATGAAGGGCTCGCACCCGGGTTCGGCCCCACCCCTTCCGGGCTGTTTCCGACCAGTCCGGTACCCAATTCGTTTGGCACCTATCCCATTCCCAACGACATCGTGAGTACCATCGGCGCGAACTTCTATACGGCTCCCGGTGTCGTCTTCAAGGTCGACTACCAGCATTTCAACGTCAATCGCGATTTCAGCCGCCTCGACCTGGGCATGGGACTCGCGTTCTGAGCCGGATCGCATGCAATGCGTCGCTTCACCCCAACGCTTATCGTCCTCGCGACCGTCGCCCAGGCGGCGCTCGCGCCGACGGCCGCCTTTGCGACCGACTATCTGTCAGCCGAAGAAGCGCAAAAGCTCATGTTCGCCGATGCGAGCGCATTAACGCCCATAAGCGTTAGCCTCTCGCCCGAGCAGACGGCCGCAATCCAGGCGCGTGCGCATGGCTTATTGAACACGCATTTCTGGAATGTCTGGAAGGTCACGCGCGGCGATGCGAATTTGGGCTACTTCGCCACCGACGCCGTGATCGGCAAGTTTCAGCTGATCAATTACGCCGTCGGCTTTAGTGCGGACGGCTCGATCAAGGATATCGAGATCCTGGCGTATCGCGAAAGCCACGGTGCCGAGGTCCGCACCGACTCCTGGCGCAAGCAGTTCGTCGGCAAAACCGCCAAGGCCTCGCTCGCCATCGGCGACGACATCGCCAACATCAGTGGCGCGACCCTCTCGTGCACGCATCTGACGGAGGGCATTCGGCGCCTGACCGTCTATATCGAATTGCTGGCGGGGCAGACCTTCGAGAGTGGGGCAAGATGACTGCGACTTCAATCCTGCGCCGTTGCAAGCCGTACCTGGGTACCCTGGTGGAAGTCCAGGTGTGCGCGGACCCTTATGTCTCGACCGCGAGCCTGGAAGAGGCGGTCGAGGCGGCCTATTACGAGATTGCCACCGTGCACCGGCTCATGAGTTTTCACGATCCGGCGAGCGAGTTGAGCCTACTGAATCGCGCACCCGTGGGCGAGTGGATCGAGCTCGATGTGCGCACTGCTAGCGTACTGCGAAGCGCCCAGGTGCTCTCAAAACTTTCCGGCGGCGTGTTTGATTGCGCCATTGCCGACAAGCTCGTGGCGCTTGGACTTCTGCCTGATCTCGGATTTACTGCCCAGACCGGAGTGGACGACGCGCTTCGTCATACGCCCGCTCTCCAGTTTCGCGGCCGCCGGGTCGCCAAACGGCGGGTCGCCCTTTTCGATCTGGGCGGGGTCGCCAAGGGCTATGCCGTCGATCGCGCGACCGCCGTACTGCGCACCCATGGCGTGCTCGCCGGTCTGGTGAACGCGGGCGGGGATCTGCGGCATTTCGGCCGCGAAGCCTCTCTCGTGCGCGTTCGAGACCCCGAGCACCCGACCAAAATCGCCGGTGCGGTCAGTCTGAAGGATGGGGCTCTTGCGACCTCGGCAACGCGCCCGCTGGCTGGGGCACCGGGGCCTGAGATTTCCCCGATCTACGATACGAGTCTTAACCAACCCCATCCTTTCGGCCAGGGCGCAACCGTGTGCGCGCCTTCGTGTCTTCTGGCCGACGCATTGACCAAAGTGGTTCTCGGGGCCGGACCCGAAGCCCAGGCCCTGCTTGAGCGTCTAGGTGCCCAAAGCGTCTCGTTCGAGGCGCCAGCGTGAAACGCGGACCACGCCAGATTCCGCGCATCCACAGGCCGACTCCCGAGCCGATCCGGCTCACCTATCGCCGCAGGCAGGTCTTGTATTGGGTCTCGGGACTCCTTCTGGCAAGCGGCCTTCTCTGGCTCGTCTTCCATTTCGCGCAGGACAAGGAAGCGCTTCCCAGCCCGTGGCTTGCCTGGAGCATGAAACTGCACGGAGCAGCGGCGATGCTCTTTCTCTTTCTGCTGGGAACCCTTTTCTATCCGCACATCTTGACCGCCTGGCGCAGCCATCGCAATCGCTTCAACGGCGGCTGGTTCGGGGCCACGGTACTCGTTCTGATCGGGACCGGATATGGTCTTTATTACTTCGATGGCGCGCTGCTTCGCGAACTGACCGAATGGATCCACTGGGCGATCGGAATCCTCT
>JBEKVI010000061.1:0-32304 GCA_049514215.1 Burkholderiaceae bacterium | reverse complement strand
AACTCCAATCGATCAACGCGCGCAGAGTTTGCTGACGAGGCAGTGCAGTGCGGTCACCGCCAGCCAGGAGCCGGAATCGATCGTCCAATCGCTCCGCGATGCCCTGAACCGAGAGGACGCCAATGCGGCCTGCGGCCAGCTCCAGGGCCAGGGGAATGCCATCGAGCCGCCGGCAAATCGTCTGTACCGCCTTCGCGTTTTTCTCGGAGACACGAAATCCCTGCTCCAGCGAGAGCGCACGATCGACAAAGAGGCGCACCGAGTCGAATGCGAGAAGACCTTCCGGGTGGTTTGCACTTTTCTCATCCGGTATCGCAAGCGCGGCCACCGAAAATACGATCTCGCCCTCGATGGCGAGAGGAACCCGACTCGTCGCAAGGAGCTTGGTGGGATTACCGTAAAGCAAGAGTTCCTTCGCCAGCTGGGCGCAGGCCTCGAGGAGATGCTCGCAATTGTCCAGGATGATCAGCATGCGCCGGTCCCTGACGTGGGCGATCAGGGTCTCAATCAGCGTCGTAGACTCGTCCGCGACGACTCCGAGTACTCCTGCTAACGCCTCCTCGACCCCGGCGGGGCTACGAATCGGCGCCAATTCCACGATCCATACGCCGTCAGGAAATTGCGCCAGCGCATCGTTACCGATATGGACCGCCAACCTTGTCTTGCCTATGCCTCCGGCGCCAAAGAGGGTGACAAGCCTGGATTCGTTGATGAGCTCGATGACTTTCTCTGAATCCTTGCGCCGGCCCACGAACGACGAAAGCCGATGCGGCAGATTATTGGGAACCGTCTCAAGGTTGCGTGGTGGAGGGAAGACGTCTCTGAGACCCTGCCTGGCCACCTGATAAATGCGCTCGGCGCTCGCAATGTAGCGCAAGCGCATCACGCCCAGATCAAGCAGGGTAATCTCGCTTGGAAGCAAACCCAAAGTCAGGTTTGCCACCGCCTCTGAAACCAGGATCTGGCCGCCGTGAGCGGCCTTGCAGATCCTCGCGGCGCGATTGACGACGGCACCAAAGAAATCGTCATCCCTCTCCTCCGGAATGCCGGAATGGACTCCGCAGCGGATCTTGAGCGGGACCTGATTGGTGCGCGCCGGATCGCTAAGAAGCACGAGAAACTCCACCGCAGCCTGGATCGCGCTGATCGGATCGTCGAAGACGGCGTGCATCCCATCTCCGATCATCTTGACGACCCGTCCTCCGAAACGCTCGACGGTGACGCGTGCGAGCGCGTCATGGCAAGCCAGGGCCTCGGGCATGCGTAAAGGCTCCCGCTCCCAAATCCGCGTGCTGGCTTCGATGTCGGTGAAAACGAAGGTCGTACCCGATTTAACGCCCATCTGTTTGCGCCAGTGGCGAAACCGGAGCGGCATGAAATGAACAGGAGTGCCATCTATCCCTCTGGCGCAACTGAATGGCATTGTCCGACTTGCGAGCGCAAGACGATCATGGAGATCGAGCCCGCCAGCGGCCTCATCAAAACGACGGTTCTTAATGAGGGAGATCGGATGACGCCCCATTTTGGCGGAGGCCCCGGAGTGCGTCTACGAGGCGCAGCGGTCGCTCCCGGTGAATCCGGAGGATCGCCCGATGAGCGACCCTCCGGACCGTGGACTCACTAGCGGCCTTGCTCCGGAGCAACACCGAGGCCCGATTCCACCGCTCTGACCTACAGCACTTCGACCAACGGCCCTTCGACCCAAGTCGGCGTCACGGTGGCTTTAGCTGACGAAATCACGGCTACGAGCCGAGACACTCCACGTTGCAAATGGACCTTGGCTGCCTCTGTCTGCCAAACGAAATCCCCGGCCTCGGCAGGGCTTGCCAACGAATCCCCAAGAAAGGTTAGCTGCGAACTTCCAGGATTTCGGGCGAAAAAGCGGGCGCGAATCGCGAGATCTTCAGGTGAGTGGACTACGGCTCTCTCGTCTAGTGAGAAGTCGACCTCGAGTGAAAGGCCTTCCTGCACCGGTATTCGAAGTGGCGAGCCATCAGCCCCACTCACCTCCTCAAAAATTGACTTCGATGGCGCTCCCGCATCGCATGCGGCCACGCGAATCCGTGCCTTGCAAATCGCGAGCGGCAGCTTCGAATCGGTGGCTGACTTGGCCTTCTTCTTTTCCTTCGCCACTCGTGCAGCGGCGGTTGAGCCGCGCTCCGATGACTCGGCCGCCAAAGAGGGGAGCACACCGGGCGATACCTTCGGACTTTCGCGACGTCGCCTGAGGTCGTCATTGGATGCCTTGGACCTCTCGAGGGCGCCCAAATGCAAACCCATCCAGGCACCCGCCCGCTCCGCATGGATACCAGGCCAGGTCTGCTCGAGCCCTCCACCTTCCATCTGGTGGACTGTTGTACGAGGGGCCCGCCGGCCCGAACCGTTGGCCGACTCCGAGAACGTGACAACAAACTGAACCTCGCGCGCTGTCCGGATGCCCGAGGCTGCGGCAAGACTCGGCTCACGCTTTGCGGCAAGACTGAGCCTTCCCTTACGGCGAGTCGATGAAGTTGATTTTGAGGTCATTTGTGTTCCCCACCCGGGTTGGATTGACGAGCATTGATTTTTTTTGCCCAAGACTGAGCCGTAGGCTCGGGTTCGATCGAGGAGGGTGGAACCGATGTTCCGGTCCCACCTCCTCCCTCCCCTAGACGCATTGCTCGACGCGCTTCGAGGCCCTCGCACCTGCCTTACACGCCATCGGCGACCTGGATCAGGATTTGGTCGAATCCAGCGATGAAGGTCGGCGCCGAGCCGAGCTTGGTCGTCAGCGCCACCGTCATCATGTAAGTCCCGACCTCGGGGATACCTGGGCACAGGCCCTCGACCTTGAAGAAGCCCTTGGTCGGGGTTGTCGGAGTGACCGATCCCGCCGGAATCGTCTTGGCTCCGCACGGGTATACCGTGGGGCCGCCACCGACCAGCATATCGGCTTGAGCCGTGAAGGTCAGATCAGCTGCCAACGCAACGAACGGCACGAAGAGGCCATCCAGCTCCAGTGTCATCGACCAGGTGAACGGCGTGTTGGGCGGGAAAATGTTCACCGACGGCTCCAGCGCCGATGAGTGCCTGATGTGGAGAGGGACTTTTTCGTTGATGGTCAAAGCCGTTGGGAATTCAGGTTGCCATAGCGCTTTCAACATGGAAATACTCCTTGTGCTAACGAAAAGACATGGGTTGAAGATCGGTCCGATTCGAAACGGCTTCCCTTGAGCAGCACAATTTGAATCGGTCCCGGAAGCGATGAGTTCGAGGACTAAAAGCCACGAACCCTCTGCACCCTCACTATGATGAAGGCCGATTAATCCGGACTTAATTGCTGCTTAATGAAAGCACCGTTCTTCTTAAGCGACGTTCAGTCGCGGCGCGCCGGGCTGAGGACTTCAGGCAAATGAGGGTGCGACCTCGCGCCACTTCCCTTCAGGGATCTGCGTTCCGAATGAAAGCGAAGAGCAAAGCGGTTTAGGCCGCTTTGCGCTTTCTGATCTCGTCGTAGAGTTGAATCGTCGTCAGTGACGGCGGAACATGGAGCTCCCTCTCCAAGGCGTCCCGGCAGATATGGAATTGGCGCAGCGATAGGTGATAGTGGCCAAGGTAGTTGTAGCAACGCATGAGTCTGCGATGGGACTCTTCGTCGCACACGTTGATCGATAGCATTCTCTGACACACCGCGATCGCCGGCTCGAACTCGGAACGTTCCAGGTGGTAAGCGCTTAGTCGATCCGTGATTGAATGGTAGGCGTTTTCGAATTTACTGCGCACTTCCAGAAGCCAGTCCTCGTAACGACTCTCGACGAGGTATTCGTTTTCGTACATGGCCTCTGCCTCATGATAAATACGCATGGCCTCGTCGGTTCGACCGGCTCTTTCCTGTTCCGCAGCAATGCCAACCAGATTCAGAAAGGCTTCACCATCGACCCAGACATCCAACTCGGGATTCAAGAAGTAGCAACCGTCCTTAAAGAGCACATACGGCATGCACGACTTGCTCTTCGCTAGTGCCTTGCGCAACCCATAGATTGCGACATTGAGGTTGTTGCGCGCCGCCTCGCTTCCGACCTCCGGCCAGAACAGGTTCATCAACACTTCCCGCGGAACAGGTCGGCGACGGTGCGTCACGAGATAGTTGAAAATCGATTTGCCACGGACGTTTGGCCAATCTGAAACGCGATTCCCGTCCAGCAGGACCCGATGTTCACTGAGGAAGAAAACCATGAGCGAGGGTGCTCTGGCGCGATCAGGGGGCCGGGATTCGTCATAAAATTGGCCCGTGATTTCGCAAACGGCGGGCACGTCACTCGGGGAAGGTCCGCGTATCTTGTGAGGAGCTGAATCCGCCTGCTCCTCGGTCACCGCTCGGACCGCAACGCGCAGCCCTGCAGCGATTGAGGAAGCCTCGTTCTCAGTGCCATTGTGGGCCGCGGCTCTCCGTAGAAGCGTCAGGAGTGCCATCAGGCGGGAGATGACACTTTGGGCGGTATCGCCGCAGTAGCTTCGCGCGACGTGCGGGATTTCGCTAACATCAGCTGACGCTGAGCGTTCAAGCAGTGACGCGAGCCTTTCTATCTCTTCAAGAACACCCGTCTCTTGTGTCGATTGCAGGCTGGCTCGGGAGCCGCGTACGAACTGCGCGTCCTGGCGCGGGTTGCGAGCCTCCCCTCGACCAGAGGCGGTCGACGGTAGATCTTGAGCAGACTGTTCTGTCACGACCATAAATGAACACCAGAAAAACGGATCGAATTTTCCCGATCCGGCCACTCTTGAAGACGGACCGACCCGCCGATTACGAACTGGTTTGACTTCGCGGTTCACAGGCCTCTTGCCGCATCGAGATCCCCGGCCACTCGCCTATCCCTTGCTCGATGCGATCCCTCAGCGCGACCTCGATGCCTCTTTAGAAATGCAGTCGCCAACCGAAATCCGTTTCGCGCTTGGCTTGAACCATATATGCAGCCGCATGGCATCGCTACGTGAATATTCACGTTTTCCTGCTGCATCGGTGCGGCTCGGAATTCTTGACCCGGGCCCCACGAGGCCCTCGAAGGCCTCAGCACGATGCACTGAGTCCATCGAAGACGATTGCAAGAGTGCTATAAAATAAGGCCCATTTCAGATAGTGTGCGCTAACTATGATCTTGGTAGGTCGCCGGGATCGCGCCGCATGCGGGAATGATCTCCGCCTCTCTTGAATAGTGCAGCAGCGAGCCGATATGTAGAGCGCGGCTGTGATGGCTGAACAGGGTACAATTTCCGCGTACCTTGTTGCGTCAGTTCGAAAGAGGTGAATCATTCATGACCACGTTCCGGGCCTTCTTAAACAAGATCACCAAATTCGGTTCGACGGACGAGCCAGAGAGCGCCGATTTTCTACCCGCATCAAAGATGGGGGTCACGCTCTCCTCCACGGGGCAATCGAGCGTCGACATCGCGGACATCATGAAAACCAAGAAATTCCGAGATGACCTTGAGGCGATCAAGGAAATCGAGGTCGACATCCCGGTCTACCTGCGCAGAAAATAGTCGCTTGTCCACAGAATATTCGTGGACCTCGCACTTCTTTTCTTCCTGCCCCTCCTGGGCGGTTTCCTATTCGTAGTCGATTTCTACGGTACACGCTTTAAAGTCGCGCGCCAGGAAACCCAAAGGGTTTATTACAAGGCTGCGTTTTGTGGCGTGGTTCTTTCGATCGTCGGCCTAGTCCTCCATCACCAATTTCAACGTCAAAGCGACACCTACAGGGACATCGCCGTCTTCCTCCGACAGCACTTCGTCGACCCGCTCCTTGAGCGGCCGATCCCAGCCGGTGGACCCGCTCCTTCCGCAGATTCAATCGCGGCCCGCGACGAACTAGCCTTCGCTTGCCTCTGGGGATTCTTCCTGGGCGCAGCTGCGCCTCTATATAACGTCCTCATTATGGTGGTCGATTGGGCGTGGACTTACCTTTTTGCTCGCTGGGTCGGATTGCCGTCGCTTCGTCAGATGATCAATAGGAGCTCCATACGGGATCAATTTGAGCTATTGATCACTGACGCACTGATTCAAGCCAACCAGGTTCAGGTGACTCTCGTGAACCAGAAGGTCTATACCGGCTGGGTTACACAGTCAGTGAATCCCGAGAGCCAGGAGAAATATATTCGCCTACAGCCATCGTTAAGTGGCTATCGATCGAAAGACACGTGTCAGGTTGAATTCACAACCAACTATGGCAAATTCCTCGAGAAAGAGACCGATAAGCGCAAGCTTCGCTCGTTCGAGGTCGTGATCCCGATTGACAAAGTCATATCCGCGTCAGGATTTGATCCAAAGGCCTATAAGGCATTGCATCACAGTGCAGAGGAGGCACAGGCGCCGCATGAGGAGCCATCCAAGCATGACGCGCTCTTGAGTGGGGAACTCACGGTGCATCTCGTTCGGCCCACGAAGCCTCCCCCGAACCCTCCAGCCATCCCCGTGCCGGGCGCCACCCAGAAGCCTGCGGCGCCTGGATCTCCGCCAATCGACGCTGGCTAGGCCTCCTACAGTCGGGCAGTCCTGTCGGATCCGTCCATGGGTTGCTGCAAAATGATATCGAGCGCGTTCAGAAAACCGAGAATGACTGTGAAAAAGGCGCCCCGCATTCCCGCTGTGAGCCCATCGCGATCGACAAGGTAGGTAGGAAGAATCATTTCACAAAGTGTGTGAATCTCATTCAGCGAGCTGCTATGACGGGGTACCTATAAAAAAAACAAACGAGCGAGATCGGTCGCGTTGGAAGTTCAATACTTTTTTAGGAGCGCCGCGGTTACGCCTTGATCCGTGGCTTTCGCTTCCCCGCACTCGGCAACCCAAGACCGATATTGCTGCTTGCATGCCACTTTAGCTGCTGGCCGATTCCCTCTTCATCCGGGTATATGTATGCGTAGTCGATCCCAAACTGGAATAAGATGTTTCTAAATGCGGGGACCAGTCCCTTCTTGATCGTGATCTTCTTAGCGTACTTTAGCGGTAGTTCGTTTAGGGGATCGGGCTGGACTGTGAATACGCCTCGTTGGTTACGCAATCGTCGGAAAGATAGGGGCGGGGAGAAACGCTTCACTTGCTGGACTTTGAACGGGCTCGAGTTCTGTCGCTCGAGCCTGGAGATCTCATTTCCGTGTTTGGAAAGGGAGACGCAATAGACGGCTCGATCGGTGTCCTTTTCAGCGCACAGCGCAAAGAAAAGTGCAATTAGGGGGCTCGTCGACCAGTCAAGAAGCCTAGTGGGGACCCCGACATGCTGGGCGAAAGCCAAAAGCTCCCAATCATCGTACGGTCGACTGTCGATCTCAGCCGCGAATCGGTATCTAAATTCCTCCAGAATCCGTTCTTCCGCGTCTTGGGGATGAGCCTTGAACACGTCTGTTCGCCCGATTGAGGGCACTAGTTCGTGCGACGCATCAGAGACTCCGCGAAAAATGTACGAAAACCCCATGCGCTCGCGCTCGCCTTCCCCAACAAAGGTGAGCTCACTGATCAGTTGTGGCCAGGTTTTTGGAAAGGAGTGCATAACAGCCTTTTTGAAGAGTGACGAATCCCCAGATTCTGTCAAAAATAAAATCCGCAGAACACAGGTTAAGAATGCCGTAATCGGTCGGGAAGGAGTGGGCGGTCGATCTTAGGATGGCTCGCACCGGAAGTGGCTCCTCCGACGAGACCACCAGGTTCACAACTCGGATCGTTTCTTCAGATCGGTGGCATCTCGTAGACCGTGCTAAATAGATCCTGACGCCAGTTCACGGTCTGGGCGATATTCATCCCTGCCTGGAAGTCGGGATACCACGATGGAAGCGGTGGCTGGATGTCCTCTTGCGCGGGGCTTCCGAACATGAGGACGAACCCCCATTCGCCATCGAACTGAAGGACGCTGGCGCAATCGTCAATCTCGCCTCCCTTTTGCGCATAAAAGGGTGGTGCCCTACTGGTAGTGACAAAGTCGAATCCGTAGCCCGCCCTGGATTGGGTCAAGGAAAGTGTTGCTGCTCGATTGAGCATCTCAGCCAAAGTGGCTTGGAGAAAGCCCGGGCTGTTGTTTGGGTTCAAAAAGACGGCGACCAGACGGGCGAGATCAGGAGCGGCTGCGGAGAGTCCGCTGCCTCCCTGGCCAATCGCAAGCTGATAGTTTCCGTAGCCATCGGCTACGAGTGGTTGATTCCGGGATTGCTGACTGGGAAAAACATTGAGATCGGTCGCCTGATAGCGCGCTTCATGCCGGCGTTGCTTTCGCACCAGATCCACCGAGTGGCGAATCCGCGTAATCCCGAGTCCAGCTAAGAAGTTCTTTTTATAGGCTGCAATCGGACTTGTCGTACCGGCAAGCTTCGCGACGATCCGGCCCAGCATGTAGTAGCCGCAATTGCTATAGGCTTGGGTGCTTCCGGGAACTGATTGAAGCAACAACGAGGCAATATAGGAATCCATCTGATCCTGCGTCATCGGAAGCGTCGTGTGCCACGCCGCAGCCGCATCGACTCCGTCGTTTTGAGCATCGGGAACCAGCCCGCTCGTGTGCTCAAGCAATTGTTGAATGGTGATGTTGGCGAAATTGCCATCCGCCGGAGGTCCGCCGCTGGGGGTGGTCAGCCCCAGAATGCTCTGCATGGTGTCGGAAAGCGACAAATTGCCATTGCCGATCTGCTGAAAGATCGCGAGCGCGGTTACGGTCTTCGACACGCTTGCCAACCTGAACAGTGTCGTGTCCGTAGCCTTTGGCCAACTGCGTTCGGCCATCGTGTAACCGCGCGCATAGACCAACTCAACCCCCTTGACGATGCCCAGCGTGGCGTGTCGTACCTCTGGATAAGCGGCCATTACGTCCCTGACCGCATTGTCGATCCCCCGGTGGGCGATCGGACCGTGTGACGAGAAGTGCCTCTTCTTAGGAATGTTGGTCCGTGCAAAGATCGCCGAAAATGTCGCCGGTGTGAAAGGCGCCGCGGCCGCCTGGACGCAGATCGGAACCAGGCCTCGTTTGGCCTGCTTCCTAAGCGCTTTCCGATAGCGAGAGACAGTCATTGCGTGAGAAGCCCACCACGATCCCACATCATTGGCGACAAAGACCGAGAGAAACTCCGAAGCGTCGTTCAATGTCACGAAGGCGGGTCTGCACCAGACCGACGTTTCGGCGTCCAGTCGGGCTCGATAGTCGCCCTCGCTTTCGTAGAGACCTTGATTTCCCCATAGCGTGCTCGAGGGGTTGGCTGTCCAAATTCCCAGAAAGCTCCGGTTGGGGGCGGCACCCCACGAGGCCGCCCAGACAATGATTTGCCCGTTGGCCGCGTTATCCGAATTAAGGTCCGGTAGCGTCTGTCCAGGGGGGGCGGTAGGAGGAATCAGCACCAACGTCGTCGGTTGCGCCGTTTTTTGAAAGACGGCCGTGAAAAGAGCACTTCCGGTCACGCCCGTAGCGGCAACCATGACCGGATAGCGTCCGTGGTTCGACTCGGCCGTAACCGCCGCGAGGAGCCCGGCATTTGTCAGCGTGAAATGAAAAGTCTGCGTTATGCGAGACACGGGTCTGGCCATGACAGCAGCAAAGCGCGTATCGGGTATTCCTCCGTAGATGGTTACCGAGAGCATTCGGTACCCTCTGGCGTAGTGGTGATGCGTGAGGCGCTGATGATCCGCTAACGTCCGGTCGTGCCACTCGACGAACTTGCTCATGGAAGAGCCTCCCCGATTGAATGCCCTTCGCGGCTGAATCGCAGCGTATTAGAAGTATCTTTATGCGCCACGCCGCGACGCGATGAGTCGCGCCCCTATCAAAGCATGCCGCGAGTCCTCAAGCAAGGCCGACGCTCGTCATCCATACGGATGAAACGATTGAGGAAACTGCCGTGCGCTGCCTTTCCGCGATGACCCTGCGGCATTCATTGCGCCGAAGGCGCGCTTGGAATGTTACCTACCAGACCCATTGAAGCGTGACCATCTGAACCGTGCGGCCCAGTTGTGGCGAGCATACTGTTCACATGCAGGTCGAGGACTGCGATGAGTGTGTTTTTGTCGTGCTTTGCAGGAGATCCCCGCAATGCGCAATTCGAATAAGTTGATTCACATCGACATTCCCGTGCATGGCCTTCGACAGGCAGGGGGTCTTTCGGCCGGTCGGCGAGAGCCTACACAATCACGCGGTCCCTTCGCCCGCCAATTCTAGACGGCCAGAAATTGAGCCGATTGCTGGCACCTTCCCTCGATCGTGGCACGTGTCGAGGGATTGAGGGACCGATGCTCAACGGCTTGCGACGTTTCGGACTCTAGCTGCCGCGAGGAACAATTGTGTGCAGGCCGCGCGTTCGGACACGAACTCATAGCTGGCGCAGGCATGCTCTGCCACGACAACTTGCTCGAATGGGGTACCGTCGCGCTCGAAGAGGCCAACGACGGCCGTGAGGAGCCCGATCGCAATGAAGGACGATAGCGCGGCCGCGGCGACGGTCGTGCCAGCATGGGGGCGGGGGAGGATAGGCTTGTCGTTCATGGTAGTCTCCTTGCGGTCGCTGCAGTTGGGAAATATCCGGTGTTGCTGAGGCGTACTTTCGGCCCTGCGAGGCGCTTCAGTCCTTTAGCCGGGCTTAAACGTTCTGAAAGCCGCGATTAAGACGATGACGCGGGAGTAAATTGGAGACCATTCCACCGCAGATCACCTCCGCCCCAACCGCCATGACCACCAACTACCATTTTGGCCACTTCGAGCTGCAACCCAACCAAAGTCGGTTGCTATTCGACGGCCAGCCCGTGGAGCTTGGCCAGCGAGCATTCGACGTGCTATCCGTGCTGGTCGAGCACGCCGGTCAGCTGGTCACCAAGGACCAATTGCTCGGCTTGGTCTGGCCTGGGATGGTCGTGGAGGAGAACAACCTGCAAGTGCAGGTTTCCACGCTGCGCAAGATTCTGGGGACGACGGCCATCGCGACCACTGCGGGCCGGGGTTATCGCTTCACACTGGAACTCACGCCTGGCAGTGAATCGTCATCGGTGCCGGATACACTGCGGCACAATCTGCCGTCTCAGCTGACCAGCTTTATTGGCCACGAGGTCGAACTCGAGGAGTACGCCGCACTCCTCGAGCAAACGCGCCTCATCACACTGACTGGCATCGGCGGGTGCGGCAAGACTCGCCTCGCGCTAAAGCTTGCAGAGCGCGTGCTGTCGTCGTTTCCAGACGGCGTGTGGTTCGTGGATTTGGCCCCATTGTCAGACGCGCAACGACTGCCGATGACCGTTGCATCCACCCTCGGGGTTCGGCAGCAGGTCGACCGGCCGCCCATCGAGACGTTGTGTGAGCATCTCGCAACGCGGCGCGCGCTCATCCTGTTGGATAACTGCGAACACCTGAAAGCGGCGTGCGCGGACTTGACGCAGCGGCTCCTCGGCGCCGCGACCAATCTGCACCTATTGGTCACGAGCCGCGAAGGGTTGAGCGTGCCCGGTGAACGAAGCATCACCGTTCGCTCGCTCGAACTTCCAGCCATCGGGTCCGAGCACGACCTCGCCGAACTGGGAGCGTCTGAGGCCGTACGGCTGTTTGTCGAGCGTGCGCGCTGGGCCGCAGCGAAGTTCTCGCTTGACGCGGCGACAGCGCCTGCCGTATTGGAAATCTGTCGGCGGCTGGACGGCATTCCGCTCGCCATCGAACTAGCGGCAGCGCGCGCAAAGGTGCTTTCCGTGGACGAGATCCGCACACGCCTTGACGATCGATTCCGGCTGCTGACCCGCGGCGGCGGGGCCGCGCTGGGTCGCCAGCAGACGCTGCTAGCCACAATCCAATGGAGCTATGACCATCTTTCCCCGGATGAGCAGTGGCTGCTGCGGCGACTTTCTGTATTCGTCGGAGGCTGGACGCTGGCTGCGGCCGTTCGTGTGATCGAAGCTCCGGGGGACGAATATCGGGTGCTCGACCTCCTCACCGGTCTGGTAGACCGGTCGCTCTTGACCCTGGAGCGGCTACCTGATGGCGCGACCCGGTACGCCGTGCTGGAGACCGTGCGCCAATACGCACAGGATCGGGTGAACGAATTGCAGGAGGGCGACGCGGCGCGCGACCGGCACGCCGAGTACTTCCTAGAGCTCGCCGAGGAAGTGGGGCCGGAGATCTCGGGGCCCACACAAGGACCATCGCTCGCGCTCCTCAAAGCGGAGCTGGAAAATCTCCTTCAGGCCATGACGTGGTGCGACCATGCCGAGAACGGGCCGCAAATGGGAATGCGACTGGCCCAGGCACTGCTCGGTTTCTGGCTTCATGCGGGGCTCGGGGAGGTTGGCTACCGGCAAACCGTGGCGGCGTTAGAGCGTGAGGGGCCGTCCGGATTAAACCGGGCCCGGCTTCTCATCGGCGCGGGCTATTTGGGCAGTAACCTCAATCGGCAGGTCGAGGCGAACGAGCAGTTTCTGGAGGCGCTGTCCATCGCGCGCGAGATCGACGATCGCATGCTGATCGCAGATTCGCTTCGGGCGCTGGGATTTTTGGCTAGTGAGCGTGGGGAAGACGCAGCGGCCATGGCGATGGTCGAGGAAGCGCTGGCGATTGCGCGCGTCCTGCAAGATGATGCGCTCGTCGCGCGTGCGCTCAATTCCAAGGGTGAGGTCTACAGGACGAAGGACGACATGGAGGCGGCCCAGCCACTTTATGAGGAAGCACTGTCGGTAGTCCGGGCTGGGAACAATCTGGATCTCCTCACCGCGGTCTGCGACAATCTCGCACGCGTCTACATAGCCCGCCGAGAGCCAGAACACGCGCTGCCTCTGGTGGCAGAAGTTCTCGAGCTCTCGCGAGCGACGGGGTCGAAATGGAGAGCGATCTGCGCTTTCGATGTGACCGTGGGTCTTGCCGTGGCGTCGGGCGATTGGGTATTCGCGGCCCACATGCGCGGTGCTGCGGAAGCGCGGGTCAAGACCTCCAAATATGCGCGTGACCGCGCCGACGAGGCGTTTCTCGCACCGCGGACCCAGCGCATACGCGAACAGCTTGGAGAGTCCGCGTACAGCGCGACCTTCGGCCCGGGCTCTACCATCTCGAGTGAGCAGGCACTCGAAGAGGCATTGGCATGGGTGAATAGGAGCGCCGGGGTCACGCCGGCGAAACCGCCGGGGACTGCACAATAAATGCACAGTGGGCCCAGAGCGTTGCGCGCACGACAAAAGACGTCCGACCAACTCCAACTGCCCCCGAAGCATCAAATGAAGCGCCAGCTAGACCGATCTCTCTTAAGCTCCTGAAGAAGACTCTTGCACCGGGACTTCACCGCGGGTGTGCCCGTTACCTGAAGCTCTGCTATGCGTTGCTCAACTATCGCCAGATATCGAGGGTTGCGGATTGCGATGTCGGCCAGCGCTTGAATGGCCATGGTTTTTAGGATACTGCTACGGTCATTCGTGTAACTCAACAGTATCTTGATCACGGCCGCCTCTTCGGACCGAGACAGCTGTAGACGAGTAAGCAATGGGGCCACGTGCCATCTAACCTCTTGTTGTTCAATTTTGGAGAGCGCTCCGATCAGCTTATTCCTGTAGGGAGCAAGTAACTCGGGGCGGCAAACCGTGATCTTTTCTATCGCATCCGCGCAACGCATGCGAAGTATCGGATCGCTGTTCTCCAATCCTTGAAACAAAACGTCAAAGAGGTCGGGTTTTCCAAGAACAATGGTTACCACTTGATTGGAGGCGCCGATCGAGCGTCGATCTCCACCGGTTAGCGATCGCAAGAGCTTATGCATGAACTGGCCCTTCGGCGCGGCAATTTGAGCTTCTGGACGTCTCTTCTTAGTCGATCGGAGCGTACCGCTCGATCAATTTCTTGGCCTCATGGAACGGCGAGATTTGTGCGCTCGCTCTGGCCGAAGCGGCATGCCCCGTTTCAGAGTCCCACCCGATGGCGCCGATGCAAGAATGGATCTCAACCGTGGCGGCGTCTACGTAGGTGCAGCCCAACGATGAGTCGCCGGGCAATGCCGGCAACCTTTCCCTTTGAATCAGTTTTGCACGACGCCATGGGAGGACGGAAAAGAGCAAGCGGGACGCGAGTCTGCGCCTTCTAGAGGCGGGGCCTGCGGTCGGCCGACCTTCCGCCGAAGTCATGATGGGCTGCTTCTGGTGTAGAACAGTTCAATCGCGGCCGTCGTCCGAGTCACGGCGCCGACTATTTGCCCATCTCGATGGAATCTGCTCGCCTCAGGCCATCGGATCGACCCCGATCAGCAGGCGGTGCAGGTAGAACGCGAAGACGAGGAACGCGACAAGACCAATCGCAATCGTAAGAACATTGCCTCGTGTGGTGCCCGCCGGATAGGTGACCCCCGCGGTCCGATCGCGCCGGCGTTCGAAGACGAAGGCGATCACGGCCCAAACGAGGAATGCACCGAAGAGGATGATATCGGCAAGCGTGCCGTTGGCCAGTAAGTGGCCGACTGCCCAGATTTTGACCGAGAGCAGCATCGGATGCCCGAACCGGAATTTGAGACTGTTGCGGGGTACGTAGGCAGCGACGAAGAAAATAAACGCCACCAGCGTAAAAAGCGCTGTGACATGCCTCATGAACAGTGGCGGGCTCCAGACCACGACCGAATCCTGCCGGGCAAGGCCAAAGCCATAGACCAGCGCGACGAAGCCCACGATCGAGACCAGTGAGTACAGGCCCTTCCAAGTCCCAAGTCCAAATCGCGCGATCATCGACTGGCGCCAATCAGGTGCCGCGATTTTGGTCGAATGCACACCTAGAAACACCACAAGTCCCAGCAGAAACAGGCCCATCACACCCTCCACACGGTTCTAGCTCGAGATGCTACCCGAACTGGTTGCTTCCGAACGCAATTCCATCGGCGCCCTCGAGCGTAGCGCGCTCTCTCCAATCATGTCTGCAAGGAGGTCCCAGGGCATTGACGGGCTTCTCGCGGCGACTCTAGTGCGGCTCGCAATCCAATCCATACCTGGCGAGGAACGAGAGTATGCAGTCGAGTGCCACTCGGCCTTCTTCGAATCCTAGTGGACAGGTCAATTGCTCAGCGTAATCGATGTGCCGTCGAGCTTTCTGAACGTGACACTCACCTTCTCGTTATAGCCATAAACCTGATTTTCTAAGAATTTGATGGCGACCTGCTCTCCCAAGATGATTGACCAGTCGGTGTCGCCGCGCCAATGTATGCCAGGATGGATGCCGTGGCCAAATGAAATGTTGTGCGCGAGCTTGTGCAATTCCCCGTTCACCGTCATGTCGGACGCATCAGTGCCAGCATAAGGCTCCAAAGTCAGACCATCCAAAGATGGCTGCACGACCGCCTGGCCGAGGCTGGCGAACGGCTGGTCGCAATTGAGAAAGAATTTCAGTACCGTAATGCATGCGCCAGCCACCGTTCCGTGTCCCGTTGGATACGCCGGATGCGAGGGGGAACCCTCGGGGAACGCCTGGGAAAGGAGGTAGCTCCCATTGTGTACGTAGCTTTGCTCAAGAGCGATGGAATCCAGGATCGCGCTATCGAGCGACTCCGCGCCCGACGCCGTTTGCAGAATGGGCCCGGCACCGGTCTTCAGAATATGCACGATCCCCCCGCCGGATTCCGGCCGATGCCGCAGATGCACGATCCATTTCTGATACCACACGGCATTGATCGCGTCGCGGGAAACAGCCGCGAGAGTCGCAGCCACGTCCGGAGCTCCGAAGGTACCGAACGGTTTCTCGTTTGTGTACGCCGAGTAGGGCGAGGCCGGATTACTACCCACACCGAGAGTCGTAAGCGTCAGATAGGCGATCAGATACGCCTGATAGAGTTGGTCGACACGCGTGTACGCGCCTAGTGCTCGTCCATCTCTCAAATAGCGACGCACAGGATCGGGCGTGACCTGGGCATTCGGTGACGCTCCATTTTGAATATTTTGCCACTCCGGCAGATCGGTCATGAAATCGATCCCTGGAGCATAGGTGATCGTCTTCTGATCGATGGGTTGCGCGCCGAGTGTGGTCGGCTGAAGGCAGAGCTGCGACAGATAGGGGCCTGCCAACTCGCCAGCAAAATAGGACGTGGCGCCGACGGTAAAGCCACCCCGAAACAGCGTCTTCGTCGTGACATGCCCCGCGGCGTCCCGCGGACCCTTGTAGAGAGCCCCGAAGCTGTCTAGCTCCTTGGCTGCCGCAATCGCCGTCGCATTCCCGTCGTACGCAGTAAATGGAATATCGCGCAGCAACGAGGCCCAATACAACTCCACGAGTTCGATCGCGTATTCGCGCGAGCGCACCGAAAAAGGCGGTGGGGATACAAACGAGCGCGCATCCGCCCCGGCCACGGAGAGGTCCAACGCCGCCTGCGGACCATTGAGCTTGACGCCGCCTGGGGTTCCGATCAGGGTTCCGAACTCCTGAAGATTGCCGTTTCCCTTCGCCGAGTAGGCGCTGCGAAACTTGGCAAACACGTCCAGATTGACGAGTCCCGGCGCAATCTGGGCGAGACACTTCGAATACGTTCCTGACTTGTCGGTATATCGTGCTTCATCACCATTATCCGGATGCTCAGGCAACCCGGTGGGCACGGCATTGTGGGTTGCAAGCCCGAAAGCCAAATGGAACGCGTCGAATTCATGGCTCGGGTGTGCAACTCCATGGGGTGTGCAACCGCGCCCGGGGGTCGGAAGTCTCCGAATATTTGCCATCAGTTCTTCTCCTTGATCTCGCGTCGTTTCAGTCTTGGCGGTCGATTGATGTATTCCAAGCTCACGTCGCGTTAAGGACTTATCTTGATATGGATGCTTTCATGACTCACGATGCCTAGATCACCACTCCAGTGCTCCGGAAAAGATTATTTCTCTTTTGTTTCACTCAAGGCGACGCCTACGCAACTTTCCTCCATCCTCCGCGAAAAGCGTCGTTCTTAAGTTTCATTGATTGCGGAGAAGGGAACGAATTCCCCATGCGCTCTCGTCGGCCACGCCGACAAGGGGCTAGTTTGGCAATCAGTTCTGAAACCAAGTGCATGATGCGCCCTTTGGAACGAGGTGAGTCCGCACATTCTGTCTAAAATCCACGCTGCATGCGACAATTTACCCAACCGTGCGCTCGTGAATTCGTGGGAAGTGCTCGGGCGCAAAGCGAATATCGCGCGAAGGCGAGACGCTGGCACAAGCATACTCGCTCAAGCCTATTGAGGAAAATGAGCCAGGCGATGAGTACCGAGACCGACATTGACGTAACCCGACGCAGGCTTCTCCTCGCGGCCGGCCTTCTCGGTGGGGGAGTAGCTCAAGCGTCGCACGCGGCGGGCCAACCCGCGACAGCCGCGCGATCCGAGTTATCGGGCCCTTCGGCGCCCGGGAAGGACACTCCACCGGTTTCGGGTTTGCACCTGCAATTTGGTGAGGACGCCTCCACGGAGGTCACTGTATCGTGGCATGCCCTTCAGCCGGTGCGCCATGCGCGCGTGCTCATCGGCCATCTCGACGGGCGATTGATACGGACAGTCCCTGCGGAAGAGCACAGCTACACCGACGCCAAGTCCGGCAAGATGGTTCGGGCCTATCACGCAAAGATCAAGGGCCTGCAACCTGACCAGGCCTATCTCTACGCAGCCGTGCACGATCAGGCGACCCCGGAGTTTGGGTCGTTTCGGACCGCCCCGCACGGACGGGCCCGATTCAGCTTCACCAGTTTCGGCGACCAGGGAACACCGAGTCTTGGCAGGCGCTTTAAGCCACCGGACGGCTCGACAATACCGAACCCGCCCTTCGTGAATGACAATCTCGGCTCGCCGGCCGCCGGAGACACGACGCAGGGCATCGAGCGTGTACAACCCTTGTTTCATCTGTTCAACGGAGACCTTTGCTACGCCAATCTCGCAGAGGACCGAATCCGCACGTGGTGGGACTTCTGGGCCAACAACAGCCGTTCGGCCCGCAACCGGCCCTGGATGCCATCACCCGGCAATCACGAGAATGAACTCGGCAATGGCCCGATTGGTTACCAGGCCTATCAGACGTACTTCTGTGTGCCTGAAGCGTCCGGCCAGAGTGAAACCACGCGCGGCCTGTGGTACGCCTTCACCGCCGGTTCGGTGTGCGTCATCTCGGTCGCCAATGACGATATCTGCTATCAGCATGGCGGGGACAGCTACGTACGCGGCTACTCGGAGGGCGCGCAAAAGGCCTGGCTGGAACAGGTCCTGGCGGACGCACGCGGTGATCGATCCATCGATTGGATTGTGATCTGTATGCACCAGGTGGCGATCTCGACCGCCGACAAGTTCAATGGCGCGGATCTGGGGATCCGGGAAGAGTGGGTTCCACTTTTCGACAAGTACGGTGTCGACCTGGTGTTGTGCGGTCACGAGCATCACTACGAGCGCTCGCATCCGATTCGCGGTCGCGAGGCCAATGAGACACTTACACCGCGCCCTGTCGCCACTGCGACCGACGTGATCGACACGACCCAGGGCACGGTCCACATGGTGCTCGGGGGCGGTGGCACGTCGGCTCCCTCCAACGAGCTTTTCTTTAGCCCGCCGCAGTGTCGTGTGATCACCGCTGTCGGGCCCCCTGACCCGAAAACAGGACGGCGTCCACCGATTTACGTGAAGGAGCTGGCCCCCTGGTCGGCCGTGCGCAACGCCGCACACGCCTATGGATTCGCGTGTTTCACGGTCGACCCGGGAACCGAGCGCGGGGGCGTCACCGAGATCAAGGTCACTTACTACGATGTCGTCGGGACCGATGGTGAAATCGCGCCGTACGAGACCTTCACGCTGAAACGACCGCGACGAGACTAAATTCTGGGCCGACTATGTCTACCGAGCAGCCGACACCAAAGCCATCCGTTTTCACATCGCGCGCATTTACGTTCTGCATGGTCTCTGTGGTCGGAATCGGCATCGTCACCCTGCTCATCAATCTCATTGACCCTGATTTCTTTGGTAGCTTGAAGATGGGCTGGGAGATTGCCAAACCGCTTCTGGCGGCCCTGTTTCTTTGGCTTCTTTTCGTCTCCAGCCTCTTGGTTGACGAGGATCCGCTCGATCACTACCGGGTCTTGACCCTCCAGACCCTCTCGAAATTGCGGTCCCTCAGGCAGTCTCTTGGCCAATGGAAGAAGCGGTTCGCGTTATACGCCAAGTGGGCGATCATTCTCTTCGGCGGGTGGGTTCTCATTGCTATTTTGCTCTGGATCGTGAGCCTGCCGCAAAGGCCCGACGAGGCGCCGCTGCTGTTCATCCTTTGGTCATTGCTTCCCCTCAGTCTTCCGTTCGTGGGTCTGGTGGTCCTGTCCGGACCCCTCGGATATCTGCTCTGGGACATCATGATTTCCGTCCTTAGCATACCCGTGCGATTTGGTGCCAGAAAACTCGGCATCCACGGCATGGGTTCCTTCCTGGAATCGCTGGCCGTGGTGATGATCGGGCTTGCCCGATATTACGATCTCGTGTCGGAAGACAAAGGTCTGACGCCCGAAGTTCAGCACGGCATGACCAGCTTTGGCAGGTATTTTTTGGATGGCGGCGGCGTCTTCTGTGCAGCGCTCGGTGGAACGTTGAGCTTGCTTGCCCACTTCGGCTTCTTCCGTCAGTTTCGGCGGGAAAAGGCAAATTGACGCATCGCTACGTCCCGAAACCTTGCATATCTGAACAACGGTGAGCGGGGTTGCGCCGTGTCCTGCCCGAACGCTCCGGGTCACGCTTACTCGCGTAGCTTCTCGCGGCAAGAAGTAACGTCTCCTGATCCATCGAGAGCAGCTCGGGGTGTCCCTCCAGCTTCACACCAAGCGCGTCGGCGAAGCTCTTCCTATTCAAGAGAAACGTGCCGGCTCGATCGGGATCGCTCAGGATCGCAGCGAGCAGATGTTGGAGTCCGTCGTCCGCCCTCTTGTCCGGTTGGTGATCACCGCACTTTCTTGGAGACGACCGCTGCAATCCGGCCCGACCCCGCGCCAAGGCAAGACGCGCTCTTTGCAACTGATCCAAGACCCGATCGAATTCCGGGTAAGCCCCATCGCGCTCGACGATCACCGTCAGCCCCAGGGGCGCGTAGCTCGCGACTTCTTCCAACAGTTCAAAAACAATCTCCGGAGGGTCGTGCAGATGGTCGTCCAATAGGTGCACCCTCCCCGCCCCATCGGCGACCTCGACACCGCCTGAGAGATGTACACTTCGCACCCGCTCGAATGGAACTTCGCGCAGCAACTCGAAAGGATCGCGTCCGAAATTCACGGCGTTGGCGTAGAGATTGTGCAAATCGAGCAAGAGGGGCGCGCCCGAGGACTCCGCGATCGCCAGCGCAAACTCCCCCTCGGAGAGGGTACTGGAGGGAGGATCGATGAGCGAGGCAATGTTCTCCAGATGGGGCGCGCGACCCACCACACTTCGGGCGACTCTCACGTTCGCGATCGTGGCCGTGACGCTGAAGTCCGTCCTGGGGGGCGCAGCGAGGTGGCCGATCTCAAAGGATCCACTTCGCACGAAGGCGAGGTGTTCCGACCAGTGATCCGGTTCGATCGCCTCCATCAATCGTGCCATGGAGGTCAACCTGGATTCGGGCACGCCTTCGGTCGAACAGAGACCAAGGCCCACGCCATGCAAGCTTAAGGGCACCTGGCGCCCCAACTCTCGAAACGCTTGCAAGCGCTTGCGCGAGGCTCGAAACTCGCGCTCGGCAAGGAGTTCGATGTGATCGATCGCATCCAGATGCTGGTAGATCTCGCAGGCCAATTCATCCCGCCAGGCAAGACCGACCTTGTCGGCCACGAGGGGGCTATCCACCACAGCCGCCTCCGCAACCTCCCCCACACCCGCCGCCGCAGCCGCCAGAGTCGGACCCTCCCGCACCGCCGTCCGAGGCACTTGCGGGACGCAGCATTTTGAGGACGTCGCCGATCGGCCAGGGCAGGGCCGAGAGGCCATAGACTGCGGCCAGCATCGCGGCGTCGTTGCCTGCGCCTCCCTGACGCAGCGTGGGCGCGCGCCGGCGCAGGCGCACAAAAAGCGCCCGCAATTGGCTCAGTACCTTAGAGCCACGGCGCGTGCGCGTCATGGCTCGGATCGAAAGACCCAGCACCCCGAGGAGCACCAGCTCGAAAACCAGAAAGTCCACGGGTGGTCCGGAGAGAAGATAGCGAATGCCCGCCACGAGCAAGAGCGCGCTGCCGCACATCAAGAGGACTCCGGTGCGCTCCGCCGAGGGAATGCGCAGGCCCATCGATTCGAGTTGTGCGGCAAGGTGTGCCGCCTCGCGACGCACGTCGGGGTCGCGGGCGATCCTGCCGGGCGCGCCGCCCGCACGGAAATAGCCGAAGACGACGCGCTCCAGGGGCGCTGTAAGGTAAGAATCGCTACCGGGTGCCGCAACGAGGCGCTTGGCCTCGAGGACGAGAATCTTGCGATCGAGGAGGAGCACGACGGCAAGCCGGATCGCTTCCTGGAAGTCGCCGCGCAGGACCGCAATCGCGTAGGGGTCCGTAACCCTGGGGAGAGCTCCTAGGTCTTCGGTGCGATCATGAAACCGGCGTAGTAGAAGAGGTACGACAGCCATGATCACGACGCCAAAAAGCGCAAAGAAGAGCAGAAATCCGTGACCGTCCAGATTGAACGGGAACGGTCTCATGGCGCGACGTCGTCAAACAGTTTGTGGACCGCCATCGCCATCTCGGACAGGCGCAGGAGCAGTGGCTCAGCAGTTCCGGCGGGCAGGCGAGCCGACTCGCGGGCGAGCGAGAGTTGTGCAAGATCCTTGGTCCACTCACCTGGCATCTCGCGGCAGATGGCTTCAAGAGCCTCCTTGGGCGAGCCCGCGGACTGCCCACGCAGCTCGTAGAAGGCGAAAGCCGCGCGGCGCAACGGCGCCGCGGCATTGGCGACTGCGACGGCAAGCGTTTCTTCTCGCGGCGAGCCCACCATATAGATCGAGCGCAGGCGCAAAGCCGTATTCAGGAGCACCTGGCGGATGCGATGCAAAAGAAGTGGGCGCGGGATCGTCACCTTCGTGAACGGGTCCTCGCCCCACACCACAAAATGACGATGCTCCATATCGTCGAACTTGAGCGAAAACGCCTCTGCCGCCCACTGCATTTCGTTCGCGAGCACCACCATGACGTGCAACTCGATCGCCGCTTCGGCCAGCTGTAGACCGGGCCGCACCTTCTCGGCAGCCAAGGGATTCACGCGCTCCAAGACCACGAGAAGGTTCACGTCCGAGGTCAGGCGCATGCGGCCCTCGGCGGCCGATCCGAACAAGACGATCGCGCGTAAATCGGCTCCGAATCCCTCGATGACGGCGGATGCGACATCGCCCAGAACTTCGGCGACCTCTCGTTCGAGGAAATCCGGAAAAAGCGGAGCGGCCGATCTGCCGGACACCGTGACCACGGCTTCTGGATCCAATGCCATTCGCAGCTCCCGTCATCGACCGTTTTTATCGGGCTATGTTAACCCGGGATGTGGGCAACTCCAGAACGACGCGCAAGGCGTCCTGCGCTGGCCTGAATTTTGTTGGGGTACGCGGGGCTTGCCTGCGCTATAGTGTAAATGGCCCGGATGTTCGGCCCGCGTCGCGGCGAAGTCCAAGCGAGCAAAAGAAATCATTTGCCTTGTGCGCTAGTGGGCCTAGCTCCTTAAGCTTTGGCCCCGGGATTTCGCGCCTGTGATAGGCGTCTGTTTTAATCGAGCCCTCCTTTTTCCGTGCGGGGGTGCTTTGATCTTGAAGGACGCGCGGACCAACGGATACCTCAAGGAGCGACGCCATGGCGACTCAAACTTCCTCGAAGCCGCTCAATCTGCAAAAAGTCTTCACCGACGCGGCAAGACTTGAAATCAAGGCCTTGCACGCGGGCGTGGAGTGCGTGCAAGTGTGGATCCACCAGGCCGCAAAGCTCTCGCATATTGCAAGCGAAACCTTAAGCGCCATTCAGGAGGATAAGGGCTCGTTTTCAGAGACTGCGCGCCGGCTTGCGGAATTCGGCAAGGACAACGCCGAAGTCTTTGGGGATCTGTCGAGCCGGCTGACGAAGACCTACTATGACGAGTTGGGGCGCCTGTCCGAGTCGCTCGATCCGCCGCACCACAAGCCCGAAGCATCCAAGGGCAAGCACCCACCACCTGCACCAGTCAAGAAGCCCACGCGTCGCAAACCGGCCGCAAAGAAGACGGCGCGCGCAAAGGGGTAGTCGGCCTGTGATTCGAGCGAGCCTCTATCACGATGTGGAAAACCGCGTGCTCGCGCACGATCCCAGGGCCAACGGTGAATGCCCAGTGACGACCCAAGAGGCGCGATCGCTGATCGCTTCGGGATATTACCGTCAGAGCACCGGCGCACCTTATGGCGCGCGCCATTATCGACGAGCGCTTGCCGACGGATCGTGCCTGCATCTTGTCATCGAGGGGCGACGCAGACGGCTTCACCACGATGCCTTCGATCCACACGCGAGCCTCGTCTCCCTTGGGATGCACATCACCCACGAGGCCCGATCCGAAGCCGCGTCTTATGCGGCGCTCGTCTGGAGTGCAATCAAGCTCCTGGCGCGCTGATTCTTCCTTCTCGCTCTCGACGGCCGGCCCGCGGAGGAGTTCATGACGGGCTGATCCGCGCTCTAGGCATTCTCGATGAGTTGGTTTGCCGCCAAGACGAGCTGTCGAAAATGGGTCGAGAGGATGGTGCTGGTAATCGCCCGCAGCCCCGCAGTCGGCGCCGCATTTAAGAGCGTGAGATCCAGGTCGACCCGTGTGCCTTTGCCGCCAATGGCCGAAGACAGGCGCATCGTGCCTTCGCAGAGGGCCGCCTTCTTCATGGACTTCGGCAAGACCACCCAACGGCTGTGATACTCGTTGGGGCGCCACTCGGTGCGGCCGGTCCATTCCAGCAAGCCCGGATCGACGTGGCGCGCAAGAAGCGTCGGAAGATTGGCGCGCGCCCGCCAAAAGTGGACGCAGGTCACGAGACCTTCCGGTGTCATCTGTCTGCTTTTGAGTTCGGCGCTTTCGATGTGCTCGAGATAGGGTGCAAGCTCACAGGTGCGCTCACACAGGGCCTCCCAGACGCGCTCCCTCGGATGCATGACCATCATGACCAGTTTTTCGCTCACGCCGCCATCCTCTTCTCGAACCGGGCGAGCGCTGCGCGCACGGGCGGTGCCAGTTTGAGCCGCTCGCGCACGGAATCGTTGATGTAGGTGCGCGCGATCAGCCAGGCGATGGCATCACCCAGCGCCTGCCTCGCCGCAGCCGGCTTATAGCCGAGTTCTGCCATGCGCGCATGGCTGTACCAGTAAAAGCGGGTCGACATTTTGGCCTCGTCACGGCTGACCACGGGTCGCCTGCCCGAGTAGAGCGCTGCAACCTCGGCTGCCATGGCGGCAAGATAGGAGGCGGTGTGATTGAGCACGATCGAAGGGCCAAAGGTGCCGGTCAGCTCGGAGATCAATCCGTGCACCTCCTGCCACGTCAGGTTCTCGGATCCGAGCACATAACGACATCCGGGCTGGCCCCGCAAGGCGGCAATGAGGTGTCCCTGAGCCACATCGGCGGCCGAGACAATATTGCATCCCCCCATGAAGGTCGAGCGAAACGGGTCGTTCAGATAGTTCACGATATTGGCATTGCTCGGGCTTAAGCGAAAATCGTAGGGGCCCATGACCAGAGTCGGACAGACAGCGATGACGTCCAAGCCCAGTGCGGCCCCGATCTCGAAGGCCGTCTTCTCCTGCGCAATCTTGGATTTCGTATAGGCCGAGGGGTCGGTTTCCTCGATCGCATTCGCTTCATCGAGAACCCGGCGCCTCGCAGTCGAGCCCAGCACGACGGACGACGACGTCACCACGACCCGCGCAACGCCCGCCTCGCGAGCCGCCTCCAACACGGTGCGCGTCCCGCGCACGGCGAGATCCTCTTGCGAGGCCGCGTCCTCACTCCAATAGGAGAAAACCGCCGCTGCGTGAAAGAGCACCTTGCAACCCCGGGCGGCAGCGCGCACCCGTTCCGGCTCCAGAACGTCTCCTTCGACGACTTCAATTGGCAGATCCTGGAGCGAGCGCAGATCGCTCGAGGGTCGCACCAGCACCCGCACCCTGTGCGATGCGCCGATGAGCGCCCTGACCAGGTTGCTTCCGACGATGCCGGTGGCACCGGTGACAAGTACTTTCATCGCGCGACGTCCCCCGCTTCCGGATTCGCCATGCGATCGAAGTCCCGGCTAATCGCATCGGCGAGCCCGGCAAAAAGATCCGGAGCCTCGCGAACCAGTGCGACCATGCCGGCGGCGGCGGCCTCATCGCGGCGGGCTCTTGCGGTGTACCGGGTACCACTTTCGGTCGGACCAAAGTGCCGAAAACCCTGCCCGTCGGTCTGGGTGCGCCCATCGGCAGGCTTGGGGGTGCTTTGGGCACCGAAGAAGAACTGGCTGACATGGGCGACATCGGCGCGGTGGCGGAGCATTTCCGCGATCGCGGCTGCGGCCGTCGCAAGAAGGCGCGGCAATTCCCCCTCGCCGCTCGGTTGGCTTCCCGCCGCCTCCACTCTGGCGTGTCCGATCCGGAATTCGCGCCCCTCGTAGGCCGACAGCAGATTCGCCATCGTCCCCTCAAAAAACCGCGTGTAGGCGGCCTCGATGATCGGATCGCGGATCTCTGGCGTCCGATTGACATCCCACACCTGAAAAAACCGCGGCAGCGTGAACTTCTGCCGTGCGAAGATTCGCACGACGGTCTGACCGCTGGCCGTTCTTGCGAACTCCACCTTGCCATCGTCGAGGGTTGCGCTCTCGTTCTGACTGTGGACGGTGCGCCAGGAGATGGTCTGCCGGTCTTTCTCGTAGGTCATGGCCTCGAGCTTCTCCACATCGATCACGCCGCCCCCGAAGAGCACCATCCAGTTGGGTTGCGGCAGATAGAGGTTGCGTTCCAGCTGCTCAACCGCGCGCCCTCTGCGGTCGCGTCGCACCGCTAGGCTCGTGCCACCGATATAGTCGTTCATGTACTGGATGGCGCGCGCGATGTCGACCCGATCCACAAATCGGTCATATGCGATGGCGAACTCGTGGGAGCAGGAGAAGACGATGGATCCGTCGATGTGCCGCCAGCGCAGGCCCGCGCGGTTCGCGGGCGAGGCGGCCAGCAGCCCCTCGTAGGGTTTGAGGTAGTCGGCAATGGCAGCGTAGTCTGCTGTCGTATACCGCACCGGATCCACCGTCAGGGGCTCGGTGCGACGGCAGAGCTTGTCCTTCGCAAAGAGGGTGTGTTGCGCGAGGATCGCCGAGTCGATCCGGGAGATGAGGAAGTTGAGCGCCACCACCATCCCGAAAGATCGCGGGTTGTCGTCGAGCTCTTCCATGAGCGGTGCGACAAAGGAGTTGATGCGATCGTTGTAGAAGTCCTTCAGTGGGAAGAGTTCGCGATCGATCGTCTGAAACCAGGCCGCTGCGATCTCGCCCAACCCATCGGGCCGATTCCGACGTCGCGCCGACTCCGCGATCAAGGGATGAACGTTGCGCCACAGGGGATAGGGCGCAAGATCGCCCACAATCTCGTGCGGGACGGAAAGTCCCAGGTTACCGAGTGCCGTCGCGTTCAGGGGCGAGGCATAGGGGTCCGCCCCCATCTTGGCTGAGCCCACCCAATCGGCAAGGAGCGCGTCGGTGCTGGCAATGACCGTGTGGGTTGCGATCGGGCGCGGTGCACGTTGCCCGGCTCCGCCGTGAGCGCTTGTATACGCATCGATGATGTTGAATTGCGGGGGTGCGCGGCGCAGGATCTCGAGGCAATTCTCGGCCGGCGCCGGCTTTCGGGGCGCACCGCCCGGCAAGCTTCGCCGGGTTGCGCCAAGAAGGTTGTGCAGGCAGAGCGCAAAAGCGAACTCTTCGTGGGTCTTGTTCTTTGCGAAATTGATGCGATAGCTCGCTTCCAACCAGGGCTTGCCAATCACCTCGGCCGGAGCGTCCGAAGACCCCTCTGAGGTTCCGCCCTCGCCTTGCAGATCGACGATTTCGTAGCTGCGCCCCTTGGCGGTCGCGAACCGATAGCCGATCAGATCGGGCACGACCAGGGGATCGCGGTTGTGCAAAAAGGCATCGGGCGCGTTGCGCCCGTCCCCGATCACGACGCTCGCATAGCCTCGATCAAGCAGAAGCTCGACCAAGTGCTCAACGAGTGCCGGATCGGTGCCGCCGCAAGACTGTCCGCCAAAGAAGTCCAGATCAGGCTTGATGAGGATGCGAAAACGCTCGACGGGCTCTCGGCGTTTGCGCCGATGCACTTCGAGGTGCGTCCAGAAGCCGGCCTCGTCCAGCGCGCGCTCGAGGAGATCGAAGGGACTTTTCCCGAGATCGGAGACGATCGCGACCCTGGCTGGGATGCGAGCCGGACTCGCGCGGCGCGCGCGCGTACCGGTTGCGGTACGGGCTTGGACCGACCCCTTGGCCGACCCGCCCTTGTCAATGTCGTCGCCGCCGCGCCTAGCCAAGAGCGATTCTCACCCCCAAGGTCATGCGATGCACTTCAGAGGGCAGCGCGGCGAGCCGCTGGGGCCGAAGGGTCGAAGGGGTCGACCCCAAGCCGGCCGCAGGCCAGATCCGCGTTGCCCCGGGAGTTCGTAGCATATAGCATGGAAGCGATGAAAGAGTACCCCTATCGATTTCATATCGCACTGGATGGCAGCGGTCTTAATGGGCTCGAGGGCATGGCGGGGGTCTGCCAGTTTCTCTTCGATCCCGCCGACAATGCCTATGGATACAAGATCCGGTATTTCGATGGCATCGCGGGCGGGCACTCGGTCTGCGTGAATCCCGGTGGCACGATCGGCTTTCTGGGCAACACCGGCCAGCACCTCGTCCTCTACGACGCCAAGAACTCGACCGACATCGCGCGTCAGTCGACGCTGCCTTTTGAGACCAACGACACGTCGCTGCGGGGAAGCACGCATGCCGTCTGGCTCTCGGATACGGAGTTCATCACCGCCATCGGCGACTACTTCTATCGCTTTAACGTTCGCGATCTGACGGCGGGCGAGAGGCTTTCGGCGCACAAGGTGAAGCTGCCGCACGCGATCAAATTGACGGCATCGGGCAAATACCTGGTGTACGGTTCGATGGATCACCCGCGCATGGGTCGAGACGGCGAGGCGCGCGAGGTCGGTATCTATGAACTCGCAACCGGACAGGCGCGCCGTATCGAGCTGCCCACGACCTGCTGGCATGTCGCCTCAGACCTTGAGCGCGACGTGTTCTACGCGACCTCGTTTCGCGTCCTTCCCCAGGACTACGAGGACTACCATGAGTGGGCGATGGCCTACCTCAAGGAATACGCGTTCGAGATCGACGCCGAAAGCGGGCGCGTAGTGCGCCACTGGGCCTGCAGCCGGGATGTGCCCGCGCACATCAATTCCGACATGACGTTGTCCGATCGCGAACTGATTTTCTGCACGGGGGCGAGCCAGTCCATCGTGTTCATCGATCGTCCCTCCTTCGCGCAATACCGCTTGATCGATGAACGCCCGAATCTCGAGGTCTTGGCCGGCAACAAGCGTGCGCTCGCCACGCAGCTGGCCGACGCGCTCTCGCGTGGAAGCCTTCTGCCCAACAGCCGTCACTTCATGAGTGCGTTACGCATTTCACGCTTCGCAATTCTCGATTCCGTCTACGCCTGCCAGCTCTCCGCCGACCAGACGCTTTTGTTCACCGCCAACCGGGGGCTAAACCACATCACGGTCTACGACTACCCTTCCAACGAGATCCGCCTCCAAGTGAAAATGCCCGATCTCCACGAGTACGTCTCGCAACCCAGGTCGGCCGATCCCCGACTGGGTTTCCATCACGGATTTCTGATCAGCCCTCCATCCCCGCCCCGCTGATGTCCGGGCGACCTTTGTTGTCGCCTCCTTGCTGACGGTCTGGGTTCGTGGGCTAGGAGCAGGTCTTGCTCTTCCCAAGCGAGCCCGCTCGATTGGCGTCAAGCGCCCTCGAACTCCGCTCAGAACGATCGCCTCATCTTGCTTAAGGCTCCCCGTGATCCGACGCCCGCATCGCGCGGGTCTGCGCTCGACATTCTGTGGAGCGCTTTTTGCTGAACCCCACAGATGAACGCTCACCCTCCCGGCCGCACTCGTACAACATCGTTCCATTGAAAGCCCTCCCATGAATAAAGTCCAAGCCGATGTCATCGATCAGGATCTTCTCGAACCCGAAGGGGACCTCGGAACCACAAGAGAGCGAAAGAAGTCTCCCGGCCGAGCTGACGATGCAGTTTTTTCGGAAGTCACGCTTCTGGTCAACGGTCGCGAGAGACGGATTCGACTGGACGTGCGTACCGCGCTTCTCGACGCGCTCCGCAATCAGCTGGGGCTTACCGGCTCGAAGAAGGGCTGCGACCACGGACAATGCGGCGCCTGTACCGTGCATATCGACGGCGAGCGCACGCTGTCGTGCCTTACGCTCGCCGTCGCCGCAGAAGGACGAGACATCACGACCATCGAGGGTCTCGTCAACGAAGGGGAAACGCTCCATCCGATGCAGAGGGCATTCATCGAGAAGGATGCGTTTCAGTGCGGCTACTGTACGCCCGGCCAAATCATGTCGGCCATCGCGTGCGTGCATGAAGGGCATGCCGGCAGCGAGGCGGAGATCCGGGAATACATGAGCGGCAATCTGTGCCGGTGTTCCGCCTATCCCAATATTGTGGCCGCGATCGTTAAGGCCAAAGAAGAGATGGGAGAGAACTGATGCGGCCCTTCACCTACGAGCGTGCGGAAAGCGTCGCGCAGGTCGCGCGTCTTGCGCTGGCCACCGGACAGGGTGGCATCGATGCGCCGGTGCAGTTTCTGGCGGGTGGCACCACCTTGGTCGACCTCATGAAGCAGGACGTTCTGCACCCCAGGCGCCTCGTTGACATCAACCCTCTCGCCGAGAAGCTCGGCTTTATCCGCGTCGAAAAAGGCGGTTTGCGTCTTGGCGCCATGGCGAAGATGTCGGCCGTGGCCGACCATCCCACGGTGAGGTCGGACTATCCTGTGATCGCACAAAGTCTGAATCTCGCCGCGAGCGCGCAACTGCGCAACATGGCGACATTGGGTGGCAATGTCCTGCAGCGCACCCGCTGCGCCTACTTCAGGGACCCGAGCTGGCGCCAGTGCAACAAGCGTGTACCCGGCTCAGGGTGCGCAGCGCTTGAAGGGGTCAACCGCGACCACGCCATCCTGGGGATCGATGGCAGCTGTATTGCAAAGTATCCGGGCGACTTCGGAGTGGCGCTTGCCGCACTGGATGCCGAAGTCGAAGTCGTGGGCCCCGAGGGGCGTCGCCGCTTTCCCTTTCTCGAACTGCATCGAAAGCCCGGAGGCCGGCCGAACGTGGAGACGACCTTGCGTGCGGGTGAACTGATCACGGAATTCTTCATTCCGGCGGGCGCCTTGAGTCGCAATTCACTCTACCTGAAAGTGCGCGACCGGACCTCCTACGAGTTCGCCCTGGCGTCGGCTGCTGTCGCACTCGAACTGGATCAAGGCCGGGTCCTGGCCGCCCGGATCGGGATTGGCGGTGCGGCCTACCGCCCCTGGCGTTCCCACGACGCCGAATCCGTTCTGGTCGGTGAACCGTTGACGAGCGCCACGATCGCCGCGGCGGCAGAAACCGCCGTACACGGGGCGATCACGCACGGGGATAACGATTTCAAGCCCGAGCTCGTCGCGCGCACCGTCGCGCGCGCCCTGACCGAACTTCAACAATCCGCACGTCGAGGCGAAGGGATTTGAGCATGGAACAAGACGCAATGCAGTCCATCGGCCCCGCCCAAGCGCGAATCGAGGGCCGCGACAAGGTCACCGGTGCTGCCCGCTTCGCCGCCGACGAGCCGCTTGCCAACCTGGCCTACGCGTACCTCGTCACGAGCACGATCGCCCATGGCAGGATCCGCAAGATCGACACCCGCGAGGCGCTGGCGATGCGCGGGGTGCTCGACATCCTCACGCACGAGAACGTCGGAGACCAGATCAAACCCATCCCGGGTCTGGACGGCTCCCCGACCTCACCCACGCTCGATAGCGCCGAAGTCGCCCACGACGGCCAGTTGATCGCCGTCGTCGTCGCCGAAAGCTACGAGACGGCGCGTGCCGCGGCCAACCGGCTCGCTGTCTCCTATGAGGAAAAAGAGCTTTCGGCCGTGCTGGACGCACCGGGCGTAGAAATCGAGCCCGCCAAACCGATGTCGGGACCGCCGCCTGTCAAAGGAAATGCCGCCAAGGCCTTCCAGTCGGCCCCGGTCCAGTTCGAGGCGCAATACGGCACACCGACGCAGCACCACAACGCGATCGAACTCTTTACCACTACCGCCGTCTGGGAGGACGGAAAACTGACCATCTACGAACCGACCCAGTTCATGTGGGGGACCAAGGCTGCGCTGGCCAAGGAGCTGCAGATGGACCCCGACGACATCCGCGTGGTCTCGCGCTTTGTCGGCGGCGCGTTTGGCTCCAAGGGCCCGAATACGCGCTCGGCCTGGATTGCCCTCGCGGCCCGGCGCCTGGGCCGACCGGTTCGGATGGTCGCAACCCGCGCCCAGGGCTTCACCACCGCGACCTATCGCGCGGAAACCCGCCAGAACGTGAAGCTGGGCGCAGACGCGGACGGGCGTCTCCTCGCGCTCGTTCATGACGGCCTTGAGCTCACCTCACGTGCCTCCGGCTACAACGCTGCCGGGGTCGACACAACGGCGCGCATGTACGCTTGCGAGAACATCGCGACATCCGTGAGCGTCGTGCATGCCGACCGCAACACGCCCGGCTTCATGCGCGCGCCCCCGGAGACTCCCTACATGTTCGCCCTGGAAAGTGCCATGGACGAGTTGGCCCACCAACTCGGGATGGATCCCATCGAGCTTCGGCGCAAAAACGACACCCAGACCGATCCCCTCTCGGGTGTGCCCTTTTCCACGCGTGCGGTCATGTCGTGTTTCGATGAGGGTGCCAAGCGGTTCGGCTGGAAGAATCGGCCGCAACCAGGGTCAAAGCGCGAAGGTGACTGGATGATCGGTTACGGTTGCGCGATGGCATGCTATCCCTCCAATATCGGGCCGGCCGCCATTCGGCTCACGCTCACTTCCGAGGGCAAGGCGATCGCTGCACTGGCCGCGCACGAGATCGGTAACGGCGCCTATACGACCGTTGCGCTCACTGTCGCGCGCTTGCTTGGGATTGGCATCGAGGACGTGAGCGTGGTTCTGGGCGACAGCGATCTGCCTCCGGTCATGATCGCCGGCGGCTCGAACAATGCTGCGTCGACCGCCCATGCGGCCACGATGGCTTGCGAGGCGATGCGAAAAAAGCTGGCCGAAGCGGCCCTTCTTGAGCCCGACTC
>JBEKVI010000060.1:0-52302 GCA_049514215.1 Burkholderiaceae bacterium | reverse complement strand
GGGAACGAGTCGTTGCCTGCGTTGGTCTGGCTATGGCAGGTCGAACAGGTTCCCGGAATGTTATTGCCCAGTACCGGGATGTTGTTTAAGCCCGCGACACCGCCGATCGTGAAGGTCCGCGTCTGAAAGATCTGCTGGCCTCGGTAGATGGATGCCCGCTTGGCGTCGGCCGCGTTATCGGCGGTTAACGTGCTGTAGGCCGAGTAGGTCGAAAATGGCGGGGTACCCGGGGGAGCCGGAGCCAGAACCGTCGCACTCAGATTGACCGGTCCACCCAGACCGCCTACGGCCGTCAGGGATCCCGCTTTGATATCGGTCATTTGCGCGCTAAAGAACTGGTTCTCGAAGGCCACCATTTGCGCGACTTGCGCAGTCGTCGGGGCTGTCAGCGCCTGGGCATGCCCCAAGGTGGCATCGATCGCCTGACTTTCGAGCGTCGGCTCGCGTCCATCCCACATGATATTGCCGCTCTCGATCAAGCCCGTGAAGGGATCGGTCGCAAGGGGCGCACCCGTGATGGGATCGAGCGGGGGAAAGGCGCCCTGACTGGCCAGGGTCGTCGTCTCGAAAATCAGGTTCGAGGCAATGCGCGGACGCCGATAGACCGAGACAATCTGGGAGACCACGCCCGTGGTCGGATCGGTCACCGGGTTATAGTTCGGATCAGTGTTGCAGCCTGCCGGGTCGCTTACGACCGCGACCGTGAATTCAGCATTCTGGGGCAGCGGCAGGAAGATGCGGAAAACGCCACGCGTGAGAATGAGCGAGTGGGCGGCGAGGAAGTTCTTGCCCTTGCCCAGGTGTTTCCCGAAATAGGAGGCCTTGGTATTGGCAGCGGGTACGGCGTTGGGGCAATTGGCTCCATCCACCGGCGAGAACAGGGGATCGGTCCCGGCGGTGAGCACATAGCGCGTCAAAATCGTCGCCTCATTGATGCTCATCGAACTTGCGGGCTGGTGACAGGTCGCGCAGGTTCGGCCGTTGGTTCCGAGAGACTGGAAGAAGGCGTTAGTCGCCGTCGTCGTGGCTGCGCCGCCCGTCTGATACGAGCCTAAAATGCCGGTCGAGTCGAGCGTGTTTTCAGTGACCGGGATCGATGCACCGATGCCCCCGTTGGCGAGCGAGGCGGGAAAAGGCGCACTGAGCGAGGATATCCATGTGTGCGGCATGTAGGCCGGGGCATTCGCGGGAACCGGAGAACTCGATTGTGCAAATGCGGCCGATGCCCCAAGCCCGATGATCGAGGCAATGATGGTTGCGCGGATGACTTGCTGTGTCGGGGGTCGCTTTGAAGACCTAGCCGAGCGGTTGGACGACACGATGCGGGCACGCATTTGATCCTCCCAGATCTGTTGTTCACTACGAATGCCGGCAACGCTCAGGGGATCCAAGTGCATTCCCCCTTCGCATTAATCCGATCTTAGGAGCCCACGATCAGCATCGATTCGGTGTTGCTTGCGACCTCATGGACAGTTCCCACGGCATTGCCCTGTCCGACTGCGTCGCGCGCTTTTGTGAACTTCTGTGATCATTGGCCTCGGGAAAAGCCTAAGTCACATTACGGTTCTATGTGTATAACAAACTGCTCACTTAGTCCGAGTGGACTAGCGTCCTTATGACTACAAGATCGCCTCTTATATTTGGTTTGTGATATCAACTGTCAAATTGACATTTGATGTTGTGCGTGACTTACGTATACGTCTTTGCAGATTCAAAAATGGGCTCTGATCTGCAACTGTCAAAAGCAACGGTTCTTGACCCACATCGCAATGCAGCATGGTTGTCCAGACCGTTTTTTTAGTCGAACGGGACTACAAGAGCCGGCGCATTCTTATCCGGGCGTTTTTTCCTCGCCCACGAACGCGATTCGCGTGGGGGATTTTTAGATCGACTTTGGGAGAAGCTCGACGGTGCAGGCGTCGCCGCTCGCCTCGCGCCAGATCTTCACGGAACTGACGCGCGCATCGCGTTGGTGAAGCTCTTGGGCGATGAAGCTTGCGAGATTTTCCAGCGTCGGTGCGCCGAGACCATCGACTTCGTTGAGCATGCGGTGGTCTAAAAGGAGCTTCACCTCGGCAACGTAGGCGCGAAGAATGGAAAGATCGAGCACCATCCCGGTGACCGGATCCGCGTGTCCCCGAACGGTCACCTCGGCGCTATAGGTGTGTCCATGGATGCGCCGGCTCGCGTCGCTGTCGTTCTCGCGCACGAGCGTGTGTGCGGCCTCGAAAAAGAATTTCTGCGAAAGAGAGATCATTGCCGAGTCATCCTTAGCGGATGCCAATGACCTTGTGGGTCTGGATGCTCAGGCGCCAGCGCGCATCGCCAAGACAGAGCCCCACCGCATGTTCGGTGTTTTGCGCGAGGTGAGAGCCATCCATCGGCTGCAGAAAGTGATGATCGAAAGCGAGCGCGGCCAATGTGCCCAGATCGAGTCCCGGCTGTGGGACGACGACCTTCAACTCCTGGCCTTCGGTGATGACGAGCGGTGCACCCGCCTTGGGGCTCACGCAGATCCAGTCGAGCCCCGAGGGCGGGGCAATCGTGCCATTGGTCTCGACCGCGATTCGAAACCGGCGCGCATGCAGTGCATCGATGAGCGCCCGATCGACCTGCAAGAGTGGCTCGCCGCCCGTGAGAACGATAAAGGGATCCGCCGCACTGGTCGAGGGCCACAGGTCCAATGCCACTTGGGCGAGCGCGTTCGCGCTCTCGTACTTGCCACCCTGGGTGCCATCGGTGCCAACGAATTCGGTGTCGCAGAATTGGCAGATTGCGCTTGCCCGGTCGGCCTCCCGTCCCGACCAGAGATTGCATCCGGCAAAGCGACAAAAGACCGCGGCCTTCCCGGCGTTGGCACCCTCGCCTTGGAGCGTATAGAAGATTTCCTTGACTGAGTAGCTCATGACTTCAATTGCACCGTCGTAGACCGCAAAGGAGGACTTGGGGATGGTTAGCGCCGCGCGCCTCCATTCGGAGGCACCTTGCCTTGGAGAAGCGAGAGTGTAGCAAGGCTGCAATCGCCTTGCGCCCTTAAGCCTGCGCTTGCGGGCGAGCCGCCTATAACCTCCGAGGTCGTTGCCGGCTGGCTCGGGCCCGCCGACACTGGAGTCGGGCGCCCTGCCCAAGATAACCGGAGATCCCAATGAAAGACATCGCTCTCACCGTGGAACGCTATCTCAGTGCCTGGAATGAGCCCGAAGGCGAGAAGCGCCGCGCGCTCGTGGCCTCGTTTTTGGCCGAGGACGGATGCTATCGCGATCCCCTCATGGAAGCCGACGGTATTGATAACATATCCGCGATGATCGGAGCGGCGCAAAAGAGCTTTCCGGGTCACCTCTTTACGCTCTCCGGCCCCATCGATCGGCATCACCAATTTGTGCGCTTTCGCTGGGATGCGGCTCAGGCGGGAGCCGAAAGTACCGCAAGTGGAACCGACGTCTGCGTTCTGAACGGGCGCGGTCAGTTTCAGGAAGTGATTGGTTTTCTAGACAAGTTTCCCAAGGCGCAGTGAGGGACTCTAACCTTCGATGCGATGCCCATGCCGCACGCTGACCTTCTGAACCCGGCCGCATCCGGCCCTTCCACCGCGCTCGGGCCGGGTACGGATTTTCCCGCGAACTTGCGCTACTGGAGGATGCGCCGCGGATATAGCCAGATGCGCCTGGCCGCCGAAGGGGGTCTGTCTCAACGCCATTTGAGCTATCTCGAGAGCGGGCGATCCCAGCCCAGCCGGGACATGGTGTTACGACTGGGACGGGTATTGGATATGCCGCTGCGTCACAGAAACAGTCTCCTGCTTGCGGCGGGCTACGCGCCGGCGTATCGCGAGCGTTCGTTAAGTGATCCGGAACTTGCGGCGGTGAGCCGTGCGCTCGACTTCACCTTAAAGCGCCACGAACCCTATCCGGCCCTGGTCGTGGATCGGCTGTGGCACCTCGTGCGCGCCAACGAGGCCGCGTTCATGTTGATGAGCTGGCTTTTGGGGGTCAGTCCTGCGAAGGTTCGAGAAACGAGCGAGAACGCCAACGTGCTTGCCCTCTTCCTCGATCCGAAGGGCCTGCGGCCCTATCTCATCAACGCGGAGGCGGTCGTGCCGGACCTGCTCGACTGGATCCGGCGCGAGGTCGTCCAGGACGGCCCGGTTGGCGAGGCAGCCAACTTGCTTGCCACCTTGACGGAGCTGGTCGGGCCGGACTTTGCCAGAGGAGAGCCTGCCGAGATGCAGCGATTGCCCTTTCTTCCGATCTCGATTCGGAAGGAGGGCACGACCCTGAATCTGTTTACGACCATCTCGACGTTGGGAACACCGCACGATGTGGTGGTTCATGAGCTCAGGGTCGAGACCTTCTTTCCCGCCGATGAGGCCACGGAAGCCTGGCTCATCCGGCAAAGCCTGGCGAGAAAATCCTAAAGGCGTTTGTGAAGTTGGGTTTGCCCCGATACCCCTTGGGTCAAGACGCCCTGTCCTCGCGATAAAATCGGCCTAAAATCGAACCCAAAGAAAGTCTGAGCTGTCGGAGAATCGAATGGTTGAGCGCGTCGTTCTCATTACCGGATCCACCGATGGCGTGGGGCGCGCGGTCGCCCACCATCTGGCCTCCGAGAAAATGTGGGTGCTCGTCCACGGCCGCAATCGCGGGCGTGGCACCGAGACCGTCAACGCGATCGAGCGGGCGGGCGGACGGGCGAGTTTCTTTGAGGCCGACCTCTCGACGCTCGAAGGCGTGCGTGCCCTGGCTTCGCACGTGGCACAAGCGCACGACCGACTGGACATCCTCATCAATAACGCCGGGATCGGCACCGGCGGGTCGCACTCGGTCCGCGAGGTCACGCCCGACGGATTCGAGTTGCGCTTTGCGGTGAATTACCTGGCGGGGTTTCTCTTGACGCGCCTTCTTTTGCCGCTGCTTCTGAAAACCGGTGATGCCCGTATCGTCAACGTCGCCTCGGCCGGTCAGCAGGCGATCGATTTCAACGACGTCATGCTCGAGAAGGGCTTTAGCGGTGTGCGCGCCTACTGCCAGAGCAAACTCGCGCAGATCCTCTTCACGATCGATCTCGCCGAAGAACTCAAAGGCACGGGCGTGATCGTCAACAGTCTTCATCCGGCCACCTACATGGACACGACCATGGTCAAACGCGCCGGCGTCACGCCCATCAGTACCGTTGAGGAGGGGGCGCAGGCGATACTGCAACTGGCCCGCTCGCCTGAACTCAAGGGGCGCTCCGGCTTGTACTTCAATGGACTCAAGGAGGCGCGGGCCGAGGCATCGGCCTATGATCCTAAGGTCCGCGCCCAGCTGCGCCATCTGAGCTTCGAGCTTTGCAAACTGGCCGATCCCCGCTAGATGCGGCGGCGAAACTTCCGCTGCCGGCTTTGCCTCATGCGCTGCCCAGCGCCTTGAACACCATATAGGCCGCCATCGCGAGCACAAAGCCGATGACCGAGCGGCGCAGCACTTGGGGATTTGCACGGTTGGCGCAACGAGCCCCCAAGTCGGTTCCGAGCCACAGGCCGATGATGACCGCAGCCAACACCGGAAGACTCGCGCTCCACCCCGCGCGCCAATAGAGGTAGCCCGAGGGCAGTGTCGTCGGAATCACCGAGAGGACGAGGCTCACCAGCTGCGCCTGGTGCTGCGGCAGCTTCAGCCCGGCCACAAGCCCCACCGTGATCGCGAGTCCCCCGCCAATGCCCAGAAACCCCGAGGAGAAGCCCGCAAAGAGGCCCACCAGAACAAAGGCGAGGCCCGGTGGATGACGTGCAACGGGCGAGGCGTCGTCGTCAGAGGATGCGTGGGGCGACTTCAGGATGAGTAGCGCACACAGGACGAGAAGATAGGCGACATACACCCAGCGTAGCGTCGCGTCCGACACGCCACCTGCCGCGCGAGCGCCCAAGACGCCACCGGCCAGCATACCCAAGGAAAGAAGCGCGAGCCACGGGATCGGCACGCGAAAGCCCCGGGCGAGATAACGCCGGATCCCCGAAAGACTCGTTGGCGGGATCTGCGTGATGAGCGAGATGCCTTGCGCGACGTGCTGCTCGACTCCCAGAAACAGACTGGAGAAAATGACAAGGCCGCCGCCGGGACTGACGCCCATGAGTCCCGACGTAAATCCGCTCAAAAGGCCAACGCCTAATCCGGCCAAGAATTCGAAAGAGTTCAAAGCGCTTCTACGAGGGAGGGCGCGGCCGCGCGGTTCGCAAAGAAGGGAGGAGCAGTATACGAGACAAAACTGATCGGCATGACTTATGCTACTTGCCGTCGAATCGAGTTTGCCGGAGTCAACACATCGTGAAGCCAAGGACTGGTCCGATCAGGCCGAACACGGCCGGCATCCCGTCTGCCGTCGTTTGGGCGTGAGGCTGGCGAATTGGCGCGTGTCCTTGTCACCGGCGCGGGCGGCTTCATCGGCCGGCGCCTTGCCGCTGCGCTCCGGTCGCGCCCTTTTGTATCGGTCGGTGAACGCAAGGAGCCCATCAGCGAGCTCTGGCTGACCGATCGGGGCGCGGTGGAGGTCCCGGAAGGCGAACCCCGCACTTTTTGCGTCGCGGGCGACCTCTCCGAGCCGGGCTTTATTGAAACGCTTTCCGAGCGCGGATTCGACAGCGTGTTTCACCTGGCCTCGACACTCACCCTGGACGCCGAGCGCGATCCGATCGGAGCCTTCGCCAACAACGTCGAGCCCTTGCGCCAATGGCTTGAGAAATGCCGGCATCCCCACCAGCGCGTGGTCTACGCGAGCTCGATTGCGGTCTTCGGAGGGCATCTTCCCGAGACCGTCACGGACCTGGTTCGCCCAACGCCTGCGACGACCTATGGCACCCACAAGGCGATCTGCGAGCTGCTGCTCGCGGACTATTCGCGCCAGGGATTCGTCGACGGCCGCTCGCTGCGTCTTCCCATCGTCCTGGTCCGGGAAGGCTCGCCTACACCGGCGGTGTCGGATCGGATCGCAGCCTTGGTGCGCGAGCCTTTGTCCGGCCGCGACACCGAGTGCCCGCTGTCGATGGACACACCGATCCCGGTGGCCTCGGTGGGCAACGTCGTGGCTAATCTCATCGCCATCCATGAGCTCTCAGCGAAAGTGTTGCCGCAATCTCGCGTGATGAACCTTCCGGCACTCACGGTCAGTGTCGGGGAGATCTTGCACGCGCTTAAGGCGCACGCCGCACTGGCCAGGGTCGGACACGTTCGGATCGTGCCCGATCCCGTGATCGAGAAAATCGTCGCCGACTGGCCCAAGCGTTTTGTCTCGCAAGATGCAACGCGCCTGGGGCTTCTCACCGAGGGCGACTTCGCCGAAATCATCGCCGACTATCTTTCCCACAGAAGTGGGGATCACGATGCTTGAGCATCCCATTCTACTGCCCGCCCCCGAGGCGAGAAGCTTCCCCCTTCCCCAGGCGGGAGACATTTGCATCATCGGCGCGGGATCCTCGGGCGTGACGGTGGCCAAGGCTTTAACCGAGGCCAATCTTTCTTTCGATATTTTCGAGAAAGGATCGGATATTGGAGGCATGTGGCGCTACGAGAATGACAACGGTCTGTCGTCCGCGTACGCGAGCCTGCACATCGATACGAGTCGCGAGAATCTGAGCTACTCCGACTTCCCGATCGCCAAGCAATTGCCGGACTTCCTCTCACATCGGGATTTTTTGAATTACCTGGAACTCTACGCCGACCGTTTTGGCATTCGCGAGAGGGTGAGCTTTCAGACCGCCGTGGAGGCCGTGGAGCCCGAATCCGGCGGGCAGTGGTGGGTGCGACTTTCCGACGGCACGACCCGCCAGTATCGCAGTGTCATCGTGGCCAATGGCCACCTGTGGGATCCGCGCTGGCCGAGTTTTCCTGGCACCTTCGCCGGCGACCAGCTGCATTCGCACGACTATCGGACCCCCGCCCCCTTTGAGGATCGGGACGTGCTCGTGGTGGGCATCGGCAACTCGGCCGTCGACATCGCGGTCGATCTTTGTCGGCGTGCGCGCAGCGTCACCCTCTCGACCCGGCGCAGCGCCTGGATCATGCCGAAGTATCTGATGGGGATCCCGGTCGATCGCTGGTCGCGGTTCTTTGTGAAGCGCCTCCACTTTTCGAGCCGCTTAACGCGCCTCATCATGTCGCGTCTCATCCGCTTGGGCGTGGGCGATCAGCGCCGCTTCGGTCTGCCGCGTCCCGAACATCCGATGTGGCGCGAGCACGCGACCTTAAGCCAGGAACTCCTGCCCTATATCGGTCATGGCTGGATTAGCATCAAGCCCAATGTCGCCCACTTCAACGGCCACGAGGTCCAGTTCGATGGCGGCCACTCCCAGCGCTTTGACGCCATCATCCATGCGACCGGATACCGTCCGAGCTTTCCGTTTCTCTCGAGCGATCACTTCCCCCCGCTCACGGGCCCGCGCCACCTGTATCGGCGCATGCACTACGCGTCCAGGCCGGGACTGTACTTCGCCGGATTGGTCCAACCCGTGGGCCCGACCATCACCTTGGTCGAGATCCAGGGGCGCTGGATGGCTGCGGTTCTCGCCGGAAAAGTGGCGCTCCCCGACCGCTTAGCGCAAGAAAGAGAAATCGAGCGCCACCGCGAGCGCCAAAGGCGCACCTACCTCGAGTCGGCCCGCTATGACCTGGAAGTGGATTTTCCGACTTACGCGAAACAGTTGTTGAGCGACATGAACAGCGGCCAAGCCGGAATTTAAGGCCTCGTTTGCCCGGGTGGAGCCCGCCGACGGCGCCAGAAGCGGTCCGCTCCGCTCCACTTCCTTCTGGACCGGGCCCGCGCATCCTTCTTCGGGATGGTCCGACCTAAAGAATCCGTTTACCCAACCGATACAAACGGGACCGGGGCCTGGGAGTCCCGTTTTGGGGAGGTACGCATGTCGTTTTTCCGGAATCTGACGATCGCAAAGAAGCTTTTCGCGATGTTTGCGGTAATTACGCTCATCATCGTGAGCTTGTCCACACTGACTTTGGTGGGCAAGAGGACGGTCATGCTGGAGGACAAGAAGCAATCGACGCGACACGAGGTCGAGACGGCGATTGGAATCCTGAAGACCTACCATGACCTGCAAGTCGCCGGCAAAATGAGCGAGGCCGAAGCGCGGCAGGCTGCTCTGGCCGTGTTCATGAACTTGCGCTACGACGGCAACAACTACTTTTCGGTCCACGACACCATAACGCATGCCTTGGCGATGCATCCGTTTCGCCCGGAGCTGGTGGGCAAGCGTCCCGAGGACATCGACGCCAAGCAGGTCGAGATTTCGAGCGGCTTAATCGGTGCAGGAGAACAGGCCGACGGCGGGTACTTCGCCTATAGCTGGCCGCGTCCGGGTGCGGCCGCCGATGCCGCCCCCGTTCCCAAGCTCGCCTTCTCGAAGGCCTTTGCACCCTGGCACCTGAACGTGTCCACCGGCGTCTATATCGACGACGTCGATGCGGCGTTCGAGCATGATGCCTTGGTTTTCGGTCTGGCCGTCCTCTTTGGCCTGGGTCTGATTGCTGCCCTCTTCTGGGTCATCAATCGCACCTTGGGTCAGCCCCTGCAACGCGCAGGCGAAATCGCCGCGGCGATCACCGAGGGAAAGCTCGATAACGAGGTCGAAATTGTCGGCAAGGATGAATTGGCGTGGCTTCTCGATTCGATGAGGCGCATGCAAAAAGGTCTTCGCAAGTTCATCGAAGCGCAAAAGAGCATGGTGGAGGCACACGAGGCCGGTGACATCGATTACCGGATCGACGCAACCGCATTTAAGGGAAGCTTTGCTGAGATGGCGCATGGCGTCAACGAATTGGCCGGCTCGCACACGGACGCGATGTTCAAGATGGCTGAGGTCATCAAGCGCTACGCCGTGGGGGACTTCGCAGTCGACATGGTGGCCCTGCCGGGCAAGAAGGCCCAATTGACCGCGTCGTGCGCAGAGGCTAAGCGCAATCTGGTCGAGATGCAAAACCAGATTGTTGCGCTCTCCGATGCGGCAGCCCGCGGCGACTTCAGTGTTCGCGGTGAGGCCGAGCACTTTCAGAACGCCTTTAAGGATATGGTGTGTCAGCTGAACCAGCTCATGGAGGTCTGCGACGGCAGCCTGGCGGACGTCGCCCGTGTCCTGTCGGCCATCGCCCGGGGCGATTTGACCGAGCGCATCAGCGCCGAATACCGTGGCACGTTCGAAACGTTGAAAAACGGCACCAACCTCACCGTGGATCAGCTGCAAAAAATCGTCCAGGAGATCCGCGAATCTTCGGACTCGATTAGCACCGCTTCGCGCGAGATCGCCTCAGGCAACTCCGACCTGTCGAGCCGCACCGAGCATCAGGCCGCGAGCCTTGAGGAAACCGCCTCGTCGATGGAAGAACTTACCTCGACGGTGAAACAGAATGCGGACAATGCGCGCCAGGCCAACCAGTTGGCGGTCGGGGCGTCGGAAGTCGCAGTAAAGGGCGGCGAGGTCGTGGGTCAAGTCGTCCAGACGATGAGCGCGATCAGTGCGAGTTCCAAGAAGATCGCCGATATCATCGGCGTGATCGATGGAATCGCGTTTCAGACCAACATCCTGGCGCTAAATGCCGCCGTTGAAGCCGCCCGAGCCGGCGAGCAGGGCCGCGGATTTGCGGTCGTGGCAACCGAGGTCCGCAGTCTCGCTCAGCGCAGTGCGGCGGCCGCCAAGGAAATCAAGGGACTGATCGGCGATTCGGTGGGGAAGGTGGAAGTGGGTTCGCGCCTGGTCGATACGGCGGGCCAGACCATGAAGGAGATCGTCGATTCGGTCAAGCGCGTGACCGACATCATGGCGGAGATCTCGGCCGCATCCGTCGAGCAGTCCTCCGGTATCGAGCAGGTGAATCAAGCCATCACGCAGATGGACCAGACGACGCAGCAAAACGCGGCTTTGGTCGAGGAAGCGTCGGCTGCAGCCGAATCGATGCAGGAGCAGGCCTCCGCGCTCGCGCGCTCGGTGTCGGTATTTCGGCTCTCCTCGGATTCGCTCGCGACGCGGTCCGCATTACGTGGCTCTGCAAGGCGCGAGGGATCGCTAGGCGGATCAAGGGAAGCCGCGCCGCGACTGCTCAAGGCCGGCTAAAGGGTTCCTTGCAGGGCGAATCGGTAAAGCAGGATCGCGGAATCTATCGGCGATCCTGTTTTCTTTTCTGCTCCGGCTTTCTTCTCCAACCGCCTACTTCGAAGAGAATCGCCCGCCCGGTGCGACGCGGTCGATTTCATCCCAGGTACAACTCGAAATCGGTGGGCCGTGCTCGCCTTTGGATCCGGTCTGCGAAGCGTCCTTCGACCAGACACGACGCGCCCGCCTGGATACCGCGCCTTCGGCGCTGCGTGAGAGGAGTTGCGGGCGAGCCGTTCTGCCCCCGGGATGTTTCGCACGCGCCCGTGTCTTGTCGCTTGCGTACATAGCCGCAGGCCCCTCATCTAAAAGGAGTAGGCCTCGTTTGAATGGGGCTTTAGGTGTTTATACTTCGCATCGCTAGGTCGGATCCCCAGTGCAGGCGCATGCGAAGGACTCGATTGTTTTCCGCTTATCCATGGCACCCGCTCCCCATCGCCTTTCGATGACAATCGGTTCATCGAAAACACACTTTTTTTCATAAAAAACTCATTCAACATTTACACTGCCACAAACAAAGGCTATAGACTTTTGATGAATTGACGAGATCACTAGTTAAGGATAGGCGCTCACCGGAGCTTGCGCCGACAGTGTGGCGGGCTTGTGACCCGACCCAGGGAGAACCTCGATGGATATGACGTTTAATCAGCAGCAGATCTTCGCGAAAACCGATCTGGGTCGTCGCACGATCCAGCATCGCAGCTTGGAGCTGCCTCGCACTGCGCGCACGATTTTGTTGTTGGTCGATGGCCGCAGCACCGTGGCCAAACTGCAGCAACTCATCGCGGCCACCCATGCGCCCGAGAAAACGCTCCACGATCTCGAATCGATGGGGCTCATCACTCCGGTCGTGACCGCAAACGTTGCGCACCCGGAGCTGCTCGAACCCGTCGCTTCCAGCCATCCGATGAGCGAACTCGATCGCTTTAACGGGCTCTACGAAATCATGTGCGAGGTCTCGGCCACGTTCCTCGGGCTGCGCGGTTATTTCATCCAGCTCAAGATCGAAAAATGCGCGACGGCCGCAGATCTTCTTCTTTTGAGGCGCGAACTCGTTGAAGCCATCTTCAAGCGCCACGGCAACGACATCGCCCGTGATATCGACCGCCGCATCAAAGAACTCATCTGACCGGTTTCTGCTCTTCGCAAAACACTCCGGCAACCCACCATACCGGGTCCGAGCGGATTTTTCGCGGCCGGCCTCCCATCTAGGGGACGCGTTCGGCCTCCGCGGCCGCGATGCGCGCTCTGAGTTCCTCCAGTTCCTCTAGAAGCGGCTCAATGGCCGAGCGGACCTCGGCCTCCGAGAAGCGACGCGTAATGTGCTTGGGGCAATTCCACGAGAACGCCTCCACGCTGATCACGAAGGCCCGCTCGATCGGTGCCTTGTAACCTTCCTCTGCTAGCCGCGCCATGAGCGCAGGGTCGGCTGCCGCCTCGACGATTCGCGCGTGCCCCCAGACTTTGAGGCGTCGCTGGTTGGGATAGTCCATGAGAAAGATCACGATGCGATCGTTGGCGAGCAGATTGCCAACGCTCACGTACTGCCGATTGCCGCGGTAGTCGGCGAACGCGATCGTCTTGGGATCGAGAACTTTCAGAAAGCCCACGGGCCCCCCTCGGTGCTGGAGATAAGGCCATCCGGTCTCCGAGACGGTCGCCTGGTAGAAGCTGTCGCGCGCTTCGATAAACCCCACTTCCCGCTCTGACAGTGAGTCATCTTCGAGGTCGGCCTCTTCAAGGCGGTGATTGGCCTCGCGTGTGCCGCGCACCGACTGCGCATGGGCCACGCCCGGGGTAAAGGCAATCTTGGCAAAGGCACTGGACATGTTCACTTCTCCCAAAATGATTGGTCGCATGGGCCTCGTTGGCTCCTTGGGGCATCCCAAACCGTCGCTGCCGCCCCTTTGTCCGGCTCCCACCAGCCCGCCCCTCCAATATGGTTCATTCCGATTGCAATAAGAATAGTTGAAATGGATAATTCAGTATTGTCTGAAAAGGAATACTGTGGAGCGCTTTCGATTGGCTGAGATCTTCGTCGCGGTGGCCGAGGAAGAAAGCTTCGTGCGTGCCGCAGGCAGGGTCGGTCTCTCGCCGCCCGCGGTCACGCGCGCCGTCGCAAGCCTTGAAGAGCGGCTCGGAGTCCGACTTTTGACGCGCACGACCCGCTACGTTCGGGTGACCGAGGCCGGACAGCGGTTTCTAGAGGATGCGCGCCGGATCATCGGCGAACTTGATGAGGCCGAAGAGGCGGCCCGAGGTGCGAGCGCTGAGCCGAGCGGGCATCTGACGGTAACTGCGCCCGTGCTTTTTGGGCGTTTGCACGTCACCCAAGGCATCGTTGCCTACTTGGAACGCTACCCCAAGATGACCGTGTCTGCTCTTTTTCTGGATCGGGTCGTGAACATGCTCGAAGAGGATGTCGACGTGGGCGTTCGCATCGGCGAGCTGCCCGACTCGAGCCTAAATGCGATCGGAGTCGGTCACGTGCGCCGTGTCCTCTGCGGAGCTCCCCGCTACTTCAAGCAAAATGGCACGCCCGAAGACCCGCGTGATCTTCTAGCGCACACGCTCATCGTCTCCAGTGCAGCCACGCCCACGGCGGAATGGAAATTCCAGGCGGAAGGAAAGACTGTGGCGTTGCGACTCGTCCCAAGACTTACCGTCACGAACAACGATGCCGCGATCGAAGCAGCACTTGCGGGGCTGGGCGTGACGCGTCTTTTGTCCTACCAAGTGTCCCATCTGGTTGGCGAGGGCCGCCTCGTGACCGTGCTGGACCGCTTCGATGTGGGCCGGATACCGGTGCATGTCTTGCATCGCGAAGGTCGCTACACGTCGGCGAAGGTCAGAAGATTCGTCGATCTCATGGTCGAGAGGCTGCGCGCGGAGCCGGCCTTGGGACACACAGCGTAGCCAAGGGCCCGCCCCCGGCAGGGCGGTCCGGCTTTGCCGCGGTTCGTTAGAGTCTTGATTCGGCGATGACTGAGTCGCTCGACCGAGAGGTCCCCAGATTTTCCATCGAGTCCAAGGTGATTTCGACCGCCCGATCGAGGGGAGTATGGGGCTCTTGTCCCAACGTAGCGACGAGCTTGCTGTTATCCAGCCGGACCGGTTGCCTCCAGAGATAGCGCATCTCGAGCATCTCGCGAAACGTCGTGATGAAAGGCGAGAGGGCATAGATGAGCCACCACGGAAAAGACGTGACGCGCGGAGTCTCCCCGGTTCGAGCAGTCACGACCCGGCAGATCGAGTCGGCAAGAGCGCTTCCGCTTGCGTCCCAGTGGCCGGCGAAGTGGAAGCTCGCGAAAGCATCCAGGGCGCTGCGCTTCTCCAGGAGCGCGAGCATCGTCTGGGCAACATCCGGAAGATAGGCCCAGGCATGACCGATCCCGGGCGAGGACGGCCTGCTGACCGTCTTGACCGGTTTGCCCAGCTTCACTAACCCCTGCGAGAACCAGCTGTTGGACGCCCCGGGCCCGAAGAAGTCACCGGCGCGAACGATAAGGACGCGAGCGCCGTTCTCGCTCGCCTCCCGAAGGCGCCGTTCCATCTCGACTCGAATCGCGCCTTTTCGGGTGACCGGACTTTGAGGCGCGTTTTCGGTGAGGAGAGGAAAGGCGTCGGGCCCATAGTTGTAGACGGTTCCTGGCAAGAGGAGTGTCGCCTTCTCCTTAATCGCTGCTGCGATCGTGTTATCGAGCATCGGCAAGACGAGTTCCGACCAGCGACGGTAACCCGGCGGATTGACTGCGTGGACGATGACCGAGCAGCCTTGCGCCGCTTTTAAGACGTCCTCGCGATTCATGGCATCGCCCTCGATCCAGCTCACGCAAGGCTCGGGACTTCTAGCTGCGTTAAGGCGCCGTGCGAATGCGCGAACGGTCCATCCCGAAGCTTGCATCTGGCGCATGACTTCCCCGCCGATTCCGCCTTTGGCGCCCAGAACGAGCGCGGTCTTTTCGGATTGCATTTTCTTCTCCTGTGATGGTTGGATGAGTTCATTCTGATTGAGACGGCCTTCAATTGAAATTGCCTAACAGCGCCAAGAGGCTATACATTTATGTATGGCTTCAGACATCGGCTGGGAACTCTACCGATCCTTTTTGGGCGTTCTAAAGGAGGGGTCACTGTCGGGCGCGGCCCGCTCGCTCGGGATCACGCAACCGACGGTTGGGCGCCACGTCGCCGCGCTCGAGGAGGCACTGGGCGTTGCCCTTTTTACGCGCTCCCAGGCCGGTCTCATGCCGACCGAAATCGCCCTGGCGCTACGCCTGCACGCCGAAGCCATGGAGAGCACGGCCGCATCGCTTCTGCGCGTGGCAGCGAGCCAGGGTGAAGGTGTACGCGGCACCGTGCGGGTCTCGGCCAGCGATGTGATCGGAGTCGAGGTGCTGCCGCCGATCGTGGCCGATCTTTGCCGGAACTATCCTGAACTCAAGGTCGAGATGGTGCTCACCAACCGCGTCCAGGACCTCTTAAGACGGGAAGCCGACATCGCCGTGCGCATGGTACGTCCGCGCCAGGAGCAATTGGTGGCGCGCCGGGTGGGGCGCATCGAACTGGGTCTCCACGCCCACAAGGACTATCTGAGCCGCCGCGGCACGCCGAGCTCGACCGACGATCTGCGAAGCCATACGGTCATCGGATACGACCAGCCGAGTCCGTTCATCCGCGAAGCCGCAAAGGTGCATCCGGGGTTCTCGCGCGATCTTTTCACGCTGCGCTCGGACAGCGACCTAGCCCAACTAGCCCTAATCCGGTCCGGGGCTGGCATCGGGGTCTGCCAGGTGCCCCTGGCAAGACAGAACTCCGCGCTAAAACGCGTTCTCAAAGGATCGGTGTCCTGGCCGCTTGAGACGTGGATCACGATGCACGAAGACCTTCGTCAGAGTCCGCGCTGCAAAGTCACCTTCGATGCGCTCGTGGACGGGCTCTTGCGATATGCAACATCGGATGGATGAGTTGCAGTTCCGGAGCTATGGGTGTCTCGATCGAGCAAGCCGAACTGAAAGTAAGTACATGCTATTCTCATTCGGTCTGCGGAGTAATGGTTTTGGAAAATTCGTCCTCCAATTTGGAGGCCCAGAACAACCTTCCGTTGAATGGACTTCGAACGTGCTTGCTTTTTAATTATCGTAAGATATAATCTACGACATGATTAACGATAGGTCTAAAAACATGTTTTACGATAAATTAAGAGAGCTTCACAGAGAAATGCATGGGCGCGGCGGCAGACACCGAGGCTTTCGTCACGGACGTCACGGCATCTTCGGTTCGATGGGCGGCGGGGACGATTTTGCTCGCGGCAGAAAGCTCGACGCAGAAGATCTTCATCTGGTGATTCTCGCCTTCCTGGCGAAGGGCCCGGCCCACGGGTACGAGCTCATGAAGACGATCGAGGAACACTCCGGCGGCTTTTACACACCGAGTCCCGGTGTGATCTATCCGGCCCTGTCTTATCTTGCCGAACTCGGGCACGCCAGCGTCGAACCTGAGGGCGCCAGAAAACGCTACACGATCACCGACGAAGGGCGCGCCTACCTCGCCAGCCGTCAAGCCGAGGCCGACACCATTCTCACCGGGCTTTCCCGCGCGGGTGCCCGAATGGAGGATGTGCGCGATGCGTTTGCGGGCATGAGCGAAGTCGACGGGGGAGCTTCCGACGAGCTTCACCGGGCACGGCACGCGATCAAGGATGCGCTGCGTCAGAAGCGGGGATGCGATCTCGCCGAGGCCAAACGCATTGCCCAAATTCTCAAGCGCGCGGCAGCCGAGATCCTATCGGCCTAGGCTTAACCAACCAACGGCAACGAAAGACAACCGTGCCAACAATCACTCCTAAACACGATCCGCTTGTCGATGAGCGGGTCCGAAGCGTCATCGAGCGCGTAATCAATGAGACGCGCAGGCCCGGCGATGGCGGGCCGCGCGGAAACCACGGGGCAAGTGAGAATCCGCAGGACTATGCGCAATTCGGCTTTCCCATTGCCCGCGAGCAGGGCGAGCTCATGTATCTCCTGTGCCGGGGTCTGCGCGCCCGCTTAGTGGTTGAATTTGCGACCTCCTTTGGGCTGTCCAGTCTCTACCTCGCCGCAGCGCTCCGGGACAACGGAGGAGGCAGGCTCATCGGCTCGGAGCTGGTCCCCGAAAAAGTCGCCCAGGCACGACGGAATCTCGCCGATGCAGGGCTTGCCGAGTACGCCGACATTCGCCAAGGCGATGCGCGCGAGACTTTAAGCCGCATCAAAGGGCCGATCGACTTCGTCCTGATCGATGGATGGCCAACCACGACGGGACCGTCCCTCGCGCGCCAGGTCGCCGAAATTCTCGTACCCCATGTGCGAACCGGCGGCTATGTCATGAACGATAACGCCGAGGGAGACTATCTCGAATTCATCCGCAATCCGTCGTTGGGGTTCGTCTCTGTGACGCTTCCGATCAAATCCGCGACCGAATTAAGCCTGAAGCTGGACTGACCACCTGAGCCGCCGCGCGTGGGCAAAGGGCAGGGCTAGGCTCGCTCTAGCGCCGTATCTCGATGAGGAGCACCCAGGCGTCGGCGACCGCCCCCACAAACGAGAAGACGATCCCAGGGACGAGCCAGTAGAGACCGCCCCCACGGGAGAGCAGCAGCGAGACGCCGCACACCATCCAGGGTACAGAGCAGCCTTGCGTGAGGACCCGATGCGATATCCGCGCCGCCGTTGTGACGTGAGGATTCTGATATTCGGCGGCCCGATGCGCGAGCATCGTGGTTATCCAGACGAGCGCGCCAAGAACCATGAGCTCGACGCCCAAAAGAGCGATGGGCTGTCCGGGCACAAGACACAGCGTGGAGGCAATCAGGGTTCCGAGGAGGGGCAAAAGCGCCTTTGCCGCGCGAGCGACCAGGTTTCCGAGTGCAATGATCTGGCCAAGATTGATGGAGATGGCAACAAAGACGAGCCCGGTCAGCGAGGCCGACGCACTCGTTTGCGCCGACAAAAACGTCGACCAGAGGACTGGATCGTAGGCGGCCTCAGGCATGTCCGAAGGGCACGGCCAGGATCGGCTTCATTTCGCAACAGCGAATCTGTCCTATTTGGCGATCAGCCTTACGCAAGACGCACCCCGAATGCCGGCAGGATCTCCTGCGTCACCACGAACCGGTGTTCTTTGACCGCATCATGAAATTTGCGGTAGTCGGAGCCCTCAAACTGCTCTGACCAATGCGGACATTGCCCTCCGTCGTCGGCCGACGCGATCCCGGTCGCAAGCCACTTCCACGATCCTTCTCCCTTGGCGATATAGGTGGGAAGCGGTTCGGGCACGGCGCTAAAGCGCCGCTCTTTCACCGCCTCAATCAGAACCTGCAAACGCTTTTTGCCATCGTGGTCCCGGTTCGACTGCAGGAAATCGTGCAACTGGCTCTGAAATCCGTCGGGCAAGCCTATTTCGGTCTCGAAGTTCAGATTGCCGTGTTGAAATCCCCGAATCGCCCGCGAGGCCATTTCCGCCGCCTGCATGAACTGGGGCAAGTTCTTGCGCTGGATCGTCTTCCCGTTGCCGTTGGTGTATTCCCACTCCGCAAAGGGCATGTCCGGAAAGGCGAGCGCCGCACCGTGACCCAGGAGCGAGACCTGGTCCAAGGCGAGTGCGCTTGCGGTGTATCCGGCGTCACGGATGGCCTCTTCGAGCCGGCTCTTCCAGAGTTCGGGCGGATGCAGCTCGCCCATCAAGTGGGTGACGCGATTGTTGGCGCTGCGCATGCCGGAAAAGCCCTGGTGCGCCCAGGTATCGACATAAGTGTGCAGTGTCACGCCCAAGCGGTGCAGGGCGTTGGGCTTCTCGCGGGCAGCGATGCCGTGCCGGACCATTTCGCGCGCGACCACGCTGTCGGGACGGCAGACCGCCATCTCGTCCAAAGTCGTTCCCTCGGCCGCCGGCAGGAAATGAAAAGGAGCCCAGACGAGCTTGTCCTGATCGTTGAACTCGTTTCGGTAGTCCCACATGACATGCGCACTCGCAAAGCGCTCGTAGGTCTGGCCCTCCTCGAATTTGAGGATTCCATTGGTCGTTGCATCATCGATGTATTGACACGAGTGGGCGACGATCTCCGCATCAGTCGGGGCGAGACCCGAGACGCGCGCGACCATGTAGATGACACCAAAATGAAAGTCGATGTTCATGCGCTCATCCTTTGGGCCGACCCAGACACACTGCCATGGGACCAGTAGAGCACGTCCGACGGGCCAAGAGCAACAAGCGATGACCGTAAGGCGAGACCGAAAATCTAGGCGCGAATGACCCCGATGCCGAAGGTCTCGGCATGCCTCTGAAGAATGCCATCTGCGGTGACGATTTTAGTGGCGCCGGCTTCGAGCGCCATGGCAAGGTGCAAAGAGTCACCTGAACGTAAGCCCGAGGATGCGTCTCCGGCAAGTCGCGCGGCTTCCCGAAATGCTTGGCGAGTGACGGTCATGAGTCTTAGTCCGCTTTCGGAAAACGTTTCAAACTCCGTGCGCGCCCGTGCGGCCTGGTTTTGCGATATGTCACCTCGGCGCACTTTGAGTGAAAGTGCGCCCGAGAACTCAGTCAAGATTCAGTCTGCGGACACCAGAGCGGCCTCATTGGTTTGAAGCCACTCATCGATCGCTTCACTACTGGGCTCGGGCACAAACAGGGGAACCACTGCGCTCGTCTCCAAGTAGACCATCAGTAGCGCTCCTGGCTTCTGAGTGCATCCACCGACGACGATGTCATCGTCATCGTTCCGCGCAGTTTTCGCGCGCGCCTTAAGAAAGCGGTCTTGTCGAAACCGGGCTGCGGAGTGAGCGTGATCTTTCCACTTCCGCTGATCTCAGAATCGACGGTATCGCCTTCCTTCACACCCGTGGCGCGCGCGTACTCCACAGGCAGGCGTACCGCCAGACTGTTGCCCCATTTTTCGACCAGAAGTTTCACGAATGCGCCCGCATATCCATGTAGATACGCTATCACAACTCGCCCGATCGCAAGCACACCCGTATCACCGTATTTTGTTGCGCTCCCCCAGCCCGCGGCTCACCTCATTTCAATGATAGATCTCGCCTGCGAGTTTGAGCATCTCCTGGATGCGCGCCGGATCGGTCGTGCCCAAGAGTTTGATCGTCTGAAGCGCCTTGACCTCGTCTGAGAGCGTCGCGAGCGCAGCCGTATTGGTGGCGGTGATGAGACCTTCCTCGGCGCAGATCGCCTGCGCTTTGGGGCTTAAGAAAAAGTCCATGAAGAGCCGCGCCGCGTTCGGATGGGGCGCGTTCTTTAAGAGCGCCACGTCGTAGGCGATGTAGGGACATCCCTCCACGGGCGTTGCCATCTCCACCGGCAGACCCTTTAATTCCACGATGTCGTTGCTGCTAAAGGGAATCCAGATCGGATACTCGCCCCGTGCCACGCGCTGCTCGCTTGCCCTGATGTCGCGCGTGAAGGCGAGCTGGTTCTGGGCCAGCTTCTCATGAAACGCCGCTCCGAGCTTGTCCTGTAGAACGGCAAAGAGGACGCCGCCACCGCCCAGGGCTCGCATGTCGTCGGCGAGGATCTTGCCCTTCCAGCGGCTGTCAGTCAGATCCATCCAGCTCTTGGGTCGGGATGCGGCGTTCACGAGCCGCGTGTTCACCAAAATCGAGTAGACGATCGCCGACACGGGAACCAGCAGATCGGTCGCAACGAAGGGCGCGCGCAAGGCCGACAGGTTGGGCAGCGCACCGTAGGGTTCAAACACGCCGTCGGCCACCTGCAGGGTCGAGGTCGTCGAGCCATCGTGCGAGACGTCGGCGACAAAGCGTTGAGCCGCCTGCTCGGTCCGGATGCGCTCGCGGATCTCGCTTGCGCGCGCCTCTAAGATGCGCACCGAGATGCCATAGGTGGCTTCAAAGGCCTTGGCGACCTTGCCGTGGGAACTCTGGCCGAGCGCCGCGGAATAGAGGATGAGCGTCTTCTCGCTTTTGGCCTGGGCCACGATCTTCTCCCAGGCTCCGGGCGCCGGAGCCTGGGCGCGAGACGTGGAAAGGCGGGCTCCGAGAAGAGCTGCTCCGATGAGTTGCGCGAAGCGTCGACGATCCCGATTCACCATGGCCTTCGCAGTGCCACTGGTGGCGGTCGTGACTTTAGGGGTTCTCGGCATTAGGCCGCTGTGCTCGTTGACCGATAGAAGTTTCCTGCGCCGACCATATTAGGCTCTTTCTGGTCATCCGAATGAGGCGCCGCAACATGGCCACGCCCCGATCGCTTGTCACCAGGTGCTCTTCCGAATGCAAACTGATGGGACCCTGGCCAAGCTGGGCTTCCCAGTCACTTGGGAAGCGCTGGTGTTCTTCTTCGCTCATCTCGTACCAATTGCGGGGCCCGACCGTCCGTCCCCGATAGGCATCGGGATCGACGGTCCCCCGCGGCGCGCGCACGACATTGAAATGGCAATGATGCGTGTCGTCGATTGGCACGAGCCAGCGCAGGCGCCGGCTCGGGCCTTCCTTTAACCCGGTATCGGGCACGGCTCTGACGGTTGGAAAGAGCACCGGCGAGATGCGATCGAGTTCCCGGCCGTCGGCAAGCTTGCGATGCGCGATGTAGCGCATCCCCAGATCCGTGTATTCCCAGGTGACGTCGGGCATGATGACCATCTCGGGTGCGAACTGGGCGCCGCTGAAACTCGTGTGTAGGATCGGCACGTGAAACGGATCCATGATGTTTTCCCAGTCCTGCAACCAGTTCCAGGGAACCACCTCCATGCTGCCGTCCCCCTTGGCGCCGTAGCTCGTCAGATGCGGCACGAGTTCCTCATCCGGGCCCAGATCCTCGAGCGCGTCCCAGCGCGGCAAGACCGGACGCTTGGCCGGGGGCCCGAGGTAGGCGAATACCAGTCCATAGCGCTCCATGACGGGATACCAGGGTTGTCGGACACGGTCGCGTCTGAGTCCGCCCTCAGGCTCGCAGGGCTGATCGATGCAGCGCCCTTCGACGTCGAACTGCCAGCCGTGATAGCAACAGCGGATCCCGTGCTCGTCGACCTTGCCGTAGTAGAGCGAAGTGCCGCGATGGGCACAACGCGGAGTGAGAAGACCCGCCCGGTTCTGGCCGTCCCGAAAGAGGATGAGATCCTCGCCCAACAGACGCACCTTGCGGGGCACGTTCGACGCCTGGCTCGAGAGCCCCACGGGATGCCAGTAGCGGCGCAGGAATTCGCCGCAGGGCGTGCGCGGCCCGACTTCGCACAGCTCCGCGTCGTAGTGGCTGGGTTCACGGCCGTACGCGCAGCCCTCCTCGCCGGCCGCCCGGCTCGCCGCTCCCGGATTCGTCTCCATGGATTTCCTCGCTAAAATCGATGGTCAATGAGATTACTACTTTATTTGCGTATTGCAATAGAATCACCGATCGGGGGCAAGGACCGTGGACAAACGCATGCACGCCGTAGCGAATGATGAAACTCTGCGACCGCTCGACTACTGGATCGGCTATCGCTTCGGGCTCATCGCCACTCGCGTGGGCGTGCTTGCTGCACGGCAATATCGCGCGAAACATCGTCTGACCACGCCCTTGTGGCGCGTGCTTGCCGTGGTCGCCCGCTTCGAGCCCTTGTCTGCATCCACGCTTTCGGAGCACTCGCGTCTGGATCCACCCAAGGTGTCGCGCGCCATCGAACGCTTGGTCGAGCGCAAGCTTCTTCTACGGCGGACCGACAAGGCCGACGAGCGCCGGGCGGTGCTCACGCTCACGGCGCGCGGCCGCGCTATTCACGACGATATCGCGGCCTACGTCACTGCGCTCGAAGACCGGATCTCATCGACACTGAACGCCAGCGAAGAGCGCACGATGTGGACGATCCTTGCAAAGCTCGACAAGCAATTGCGCGTCGAGCAGGAACGCGTGGGCCGAAAATGACGTGATGACGACAAGACAGTGCCGGCCTGCGTCGCACGGCCAAAGGGTCCATGAGAGACCGCGAAACGATCGAACGCGTTCCTGAAAAGAGGGGCGCTGGAGGCAGACAGATGATGGTGGCACAAGCTACGGAGCGCTTTGGCCTGGACTCGCCCGGCGGCCGGGATCGAATCCGGTTGGAGGTCGGCTGATGGATCGTCGCGTCACTTCGGCCGCAGCGACGCTTGCGCCATCTACCCGCGACGCGTCGCTTGATCTTGGGATGCACCAACCAGGGTCCTCGTTGCTCGCGCGCGCATTCAAAAGGCGAAGCCTTGCGCGCGCCTGGATCGTGCCGGGCCTATTGGTCCTCGTTCTGGGCGCACTGACCCTCTACCCTCTGGCCATGCTTCTCTACGGGAGCGTGCACTCGAGCCCACCGGGCTCGCCGGGCGTTTTTGACCTGAATGGCTATCGGCAGGTCTTCAACGCCAAATCGCTTCCGGTTCTGACGAATACGCTGAGCATCGCGTTCACCAAGACCGTCCTCTCGCTCATCGTGGCCACGGCGCTGGCCTGGATCATTGCCCGAACCGATACGCCTTACCGGCGCACGCTCGAACTCTTGATTACCTTGCCTTTTTTCATTCCGCCGATCCTGACCGCAATGGCCTGGGGGATGCTCGGCAATCCGCAGGTGGGGCTTCTCAATCAGATCTGGGAAGGCTTGACGGGCTCGGAGCAGCCGCTCTTTAACGTGTATTCGTACGCGGGTGTGGTGTGGCACATGATGCAATATTCGGTGCCGTTTCTTTTTCTGCTTTTCGTTGAGGCGTTTCGCGCGATGGATCCTACGCTCGAGGAATCGAGCCGCATGTCGGGCGCATCGCCATTTGCGACCTTTCGCCGCATCACCTTGGTCCTGATGCTGCCGGCATTGACGAGCGGCGCGATATTAAGCTTCATCCGGGGCATCGAGTCGTTCGAGTCGGCGCTTTTTTTCGGGACACCTGCCGGAATCCGGATGGTGACGACCGAGATCTACGATTCCATCAATCAGCGCGCAACCCCCGAATACGAATATGCGACCGCCTTGAGTTTCGTCGTCATGGCCGTCATGGCCCTTTTGGTGGTCCTTCAATGGCGCACGCTTCGCGGACGCAGTTTTCAGACGATCGTTGGCAAAGGGTTTGCGCCCCGCCTCGTGAGACTGGGGAAACTGCGCTGGCTGACGTTTGCCTTTTGCATGGCGTTTTTCGTGATCTCGGTGGTCTTGCCGATTGCCCAACTGGTACTGGGCTCGATGTTCAAGTTCATCGGCTTCTATAACCTCGACTCCTTGACCTTCGCCCACTATCGGGCCGCCTGGGAAAACGACGAACTCTGGCGCGCCTTGCGCAACACCTTGGCGCTCGGCGTGGGCGGAGCCAGCCTGACCCTGTGCCTGGGCGCCGTTGTTGCCTACGTCTCGGTTCGCACACGCTGGCCTGGTCGGCGACTCCTCGAATTTCTCGCGTGGCTGCCCTGGCTTATGCCCGGAATCGTTCTGGCCGTGGGCTATCTCTGGGCGTTCGCCGCGATCCCGGGTCCCATCCAGCTCTATGGAACGATCTGGGCCCTCCTTCTGGCCTATATCGCGCTGGGCACGCCCTTATCGGTTCGGGTCATGTCGACCGCCTGGATGCAACTCTCGCACGACCTCGAAGAGTCCTCGCGGGTCCATGGGGCGAACTGGACCCAGACGTTCTGGCGCATCCTGATTGCGATCGCGTGGCCGTCGTTTGCCGTGGGCTGGATCCTCGTCTTCTTCGGAATCCTGCGTGAATTAAGCGCCTCGATTCTTTTGTATTCGGTGGGCACCGAAGTACTCTCGGTCGAGGTGCTCAAGCTCTGGTCGAACGGTGATGCGGAACAAGTCTGTGTGGTGGGGCTTTTCATGATCGCGCTCGCCATGGGATTTCGGGCGCTACAGGCGCTCGTGTTCAAGCGCGCGATCCTGACTTGACGCTCTTCGATACGTCGATTCGGATCGCTGCAAAAAGGAGATGGAATGTCAGCTGTGAGCCTGGAAGGGGTGAGCCGCATTTTTGCCGGAAAACGGGCCGTCGATGGCATCGATTTGACGGTGGAGACAGGGCAGTTCGTGACTCTTTTGGGTCCTTCCGGTTGCGGCAAGACCACGACCTTACGGATGATCGCGGGCTTGGAGCCCGTCGACTCGGGCGTCATCAAGATCGCAGGACGCACCGTCAACGACCCCGAGCGCGGCGTCACGGTCCCACCCGAGAAACGCCAGCTTGGAATGGTATTTCAGTCGTACGCGATCTGGCCCCACATGACGGTCTTTGAGAACGTCGCCTATCCGCTCAGAATCCGTGGCATGGCCCAAGGCGCCGTGCGCGAGCGCGTGGCCAATGCGCTGCGCTTGGTCGAGATGGAAGAATTTGCCTCGCGACCTGCGCCTATGCTTTCAGGCGGCCAGCAGCAGCGGGTTGCCATCGCGCGTGCCATCGTGGCCGAGCCCGAAGTCCTGCTTCTGGATGAACCCTTGAGCAATCTGGATGCGCGCCTCCGGCTCCAGATGGGCGAGGAATTTCGCCGTTTGCAACAGCGCCTGGGGATCACCACGCTCTATGTGACCCATGACCAGGACGAAGCGATGGCTCTTTCCGATCGCGTGGTCGTGATGCAATCCGGCCGGGTGCTTCAGATCGGAGCACCGCAAGAGATTTACGATGCGCCCCAGAGCGCCCAGGTCGCGGGCTTTTTTGGAAGCCCCAATTTTCTTCCTGCCTCGGTCACGTGGTGTGAGCCGCTCGATGACGGCGGCTTTGCCTTGAGCGTCGAAGGTGCACAGTGGCAGGGCGCATGCCGATCCTTTGAGCCTTTCGCCTTGTGCGAGAAAGTCCTCGTCCTCTTGCGTCCGGAAGCGCTGCGCTTTACCACGACCAACGAGGCCCGGCGGGTCAACGTCTGGCAGGGGACGGTGAAGCGTTCGACGTTTCGGGGCGCGTCGCGGTTTTTTGAGATTGATGCCCAGGACGGTGTAACCCTGCGCGTGGAGGTCACAGGATCCAGTGAGCCTGTGGTGGGTCCGGTTGCCGTGACGACCGACGCCCACAGGCTTTGGGCGGTACGAGCAGCCTAGAGGAGGGTTAAGAGGACGAGCGCCGCCCCAAAAGAATTTGAGATGCGTCATTGCCGAGGAACAAGCCCCATGAGGAGCCAGACATGTTGAGCAAAGAGGACAACGAGTTTTTAACCCGCTGTGGACCCCAGTCGGCGATGGGCGCCTATTTGCGCCGCTTCTGGATTCCCGCGATGGCGCTCTCCGAAGTGCCTCTGCCCGACGAGCCCCCGGTAAGGCTTCGGCTGCTCAGCGAGGACCTCATTGTCTTTCGCGACACGCTGGGCCGCATTGGCGCCATGGAAGAGCGCTGTCCCCATCGCCTGGCGAGTCTTTATTTCGGGCGCAACGAGGAATGCGGCATTCGCTGCATCTACCACGGCTGGAAGTTCGATGTCGAAGGGCGATGCCTGGAGACGCCCAACGAGCCGGAATCGAGCCGGTTTGCCGAGAAGGTCCGGGCCAACGCCTATCTCACAGCCCAGTCGGGCGGCCTTTTGTGGATCTATCTGGGCGAGCGCGCGAGCGCACCGGCCTTGCCCGGCTTCGAATGGCTCGATCTGCCCGACGAGCAGCGTTACATCTCGCGCTGGGAACAGGAGTGCAACTCGATCCAGGCAATGGAAGGCGAGCTTGATTCAGCCCATGTCAGTTTCCTGCACCGGCGTGTCGACGGCATCGCCGAGAACAAGATGGCCTTGACCGGGAGCTACTTCCGGGACGACACGGCGCCCAGCTGGCATGTCACCGACACCGAGTACGGCTTCATTGCCGCAAGCGCCCGCGCGGTCGAAAACGACAACGCCTACTGGCGCATGAATCAGTTCCTCTTACCGTTCTACACCATGATCACGGCGCTGCCCGGCGGCCCGCGCATGACGCGCATGTGGGTGCCCAAGGACGAGGAACATTGCTGGGTCATCGCGGTGTCCTTCCGTCCCGATCGCCCGCTCGAGGCCGAGGAGTTGCGCGCCTGGCGCGCGGGTGAGAACACCCATCGCCTGGTCCATCCGGGGACGACGCAGCCGGTGGAAACCCGCGCCAATGACTATTTGATCGACCGGTGCGTGCAGAAGACCCAGACTTTTACCGGCATTGCGGGGATTCGCGCGCAAGACGCGATGGCCACCGAAAGCGCGGGTCCGATCGCTGACCGGACCAAGGAACATCTGGGAACGAGTGACCGCGCCATCATCGCCATGCGAAAGCGCCTGATTCGTGAAGCGCGTGCGCTCGAGAAGGACGGCACCACTCCCAAGGCGGCCGAAGGAGGGGACCTCTATCGCGTGCGGGCCTCCTCGGCGGTGTTGCCCAAGAGTCAGGAGTTCACCGAAAGTGAAGAGGTCTTAGAGGACCTCAAAGCGTGAGTACCCGGGCGCGAGGCTCCAGGCGACGCGCACTTTTGGCGCTCGCAGCGTTGGGGGCAGGCGGGCTGGGCTTGGACAGGGGGGCTTTGCAGGCGGCGTACGCCCAAAGCCCCGATTGGGACCGTTTGGTCGAGGCCGCAAAAAAGGAGGGCAAGCTCGTCTTCTATCACGCCACTCTCGGTTCGACCCTGCATCCCCAGATCATCAAGGCGTTCGAAGCGCGTTATGGCATCCAGGTCGAGGATCTGAACGCGCGGGCGAGTGAAATCCGCGAGCGCATTCGCACCGAGCAGACGTCGGGACGCTATTTGGGCGACGTCACGATGAATGGCTTGACCACCATGTCCTTGCAGGACCAGGACGGTACGTTCGATGCGATCGGCCCCGTTCCCAACCGGGCGCATCTGATCTCGGCCTTTCCGGCCACGAACACCCTCTTGCCGGTGCATGTGCAGACCTATGGGATTCTCGTGAACTCCAGGCTCGTCAAACCGGGTGACGAGCCCAAGAGCTGGAAGGACTTAACGGACGCGCGCTATAAGCACAAGATCCTCTCCGACGATGTGCGCGCCTTGGGTGGAGGCAGTGTCTTTTTCTTTGTGACCGAGGAGAAGTTCGGCCCATCCTTCCACGCGGCGCTGGCGCAAAACGAGCCCGTCTTTAGCCGGGAAATCGTGAACGACGAGATGCGTGTGGCGCGCGGGGAATACGCGATCTACATTCCGGAGCTGACCAACTACGCCATTCTCATGAAGGATCTGCCGGTGCGGTTTTATGTCCCCACCGAGGGGGCGCCCTACGTCCAGTTCGACATGGCGCTCCTAAAGAACGCACCGCATCCGAACGCGGCGCGCCTGTTCATCAACTTCTGTCTGGAACCCGAGGCGCAGCTGATTCTGGCCAACGGGGGTTTGATGCCGGTGGTGCAAGGTGTAGCGGACAAGGCCAATCCCGAGGTCAGGGCCTACGTCAATGTGAAACTTTTGGGGACCACGGATGCCAAGCGCCAGGACGACATGCTCGCCTTGGCCAAGACGATCTATCACTAGTTTGAACGACCGACCCGTCGGGATCGCGTTTGCGAAAGGAAGAACGCTCATGCCAGAAGATCTCAAACCCGTCATGCCGCCCCCCTCACGCCGTCAGGACGGCTCGGGCTATGGCAAACCCGCCGGCCGGCACGATGCGAGGCTGACCGAGGTGGGGCCCGGAACCCCGTGCGGCGAACTGATGCGTCGCTACTGGCATCCGGTCGGGCGGTCGGCGACGACCAACGAGCGGCCCAAGAAAGTGCGCATCCTGGGGGAGGATCTCATCCTCTTTCGCGATCAGTCCGGCCGGCCCGGTCTCTTGCACGCGCCGTGCTGTCACCGTGGCACCACCCTGTTCTACGGCAAGGTGGAAAGGGATGGTATCCGCTGCTGCTATCACGGCTGGCTCTTCGATGTGATCGGACACTGCTTGGAGCAGCCGTGCGAGCCCGAAGGCGGCCTGCATCGGGACCGCGTCCGCCAGCCCTGGTATCCGGTCGAGGAGCGCTACGGCCTGGTCTTTGCCTATCTCGGCCCACTCGACCGAAAGCCACCGTTACCCCACTACGACGTTCTGGAGGATCTCGGTCCGAACGAAATTCTGGAAGTAGAGGCCAAGAGCTTTTATATTCGGGGAGGCTACACCGAAGAAGAGCCGCATGCCCCCTACAGCTGGCTGCAGAACTGGGAAAACGTGATGGACCCCTATCACGTCCTCATCTTGCATTCCCGTTTTACGGGGCCGCAGTTTCGGCGCGAGTTCGAGATCTCGCCCAAGGTGGAATGGTGTTTCCTGGATCATGGCGTGGCTGCGGAGTCGCTACGCACGCTCGAAGACGGCCGGCGCTTTCGGCGGCTCACCCAGGTGCTTTTGCCGAACGTGCGCATCGTCCCCTCCATTGAGCTGACCGAAGGCCAGGGCCGAGAGGTCGCCTGGCTGGTTCCGGTCGATGACCACACCCACCGCTCGTTCGGGGTGGCGCGCGTGGGCAAAGACGAGGAGCCACTCTACGAAAGACGCTCGCGCCTTGCGACTCACGAGGGCAAGATCTGGGCCGAGATGACCGAAGACGAACACCAGCGGCTTCCGGACGACTACGAGGCCCAATTGGGACAAGGATCGATCAGCAGTCACTCTGATGAACATCTCGTGACGTCGGACCGCGGCATCGTGATGCTAAGACGCCTTCTTTTGCGGCAGATCGCAGCGGTCGAAGAAGGCAAGGATCCGCTCGGCGCCGACGCGCTCGCGCCAGCGCACCGGATCAGTGTCAAGGCCGGCAACTATTTTCAGGAGGAGCCCACAACTGAGTCCGAAAAGCCTTCTCCGTAGGGCAAATTAAGAATGGAGCTTTTTTTAGAGAGCGCTCCTCTTCTGGGGTTCGGAAGCGCCACGGAAAAAGCCCTTATGTAGCCGCAGGCCGGCCGCAAGCGGCGGCCCCTGTACCGCCTTCGAACTAGAGCCTATACTGGATTTGGACGCACGCCATCTTATTATTGTGCTGCGAAGGCGGGCAAGGGATGCCCAAAAAACGCTATAAAAGTAGATGAGGAGTCCTTCTGTCGGGAGGGGAGCCCGGTGGGGGCGCGACAATCGCTGACGCCAGCCATCGCGGCGCAGTCAGCCGTGCTCGCCATGCCCCGATAACCCGTCGCATCCAGAGGGCACGGCGCATGATTCTGTGCGGGCAGGCGCTCCATTGAGCGAACTTGCCCAATTTTGGAACCCGAGATGATGCATCGGGCAAGCCTTGCAGAGGCGCCGGACCATGGAAATCGATTTCGACAAACTGCTTCTCACCGAGTCGCCCGACGCCATATTTGCGACCACGGCACAAGGCGAGATCCTGTACTGGACGGGCGGTGCCGAGACGGTCTTTGGCTACACGAGTGCAGAAGTGGTTGGCCGTTTTATTCAGGACGTGGTCGTCCCCGGCGATCGCGTCCACGAGGTAGAAAGAGAACTGCGCGACGCCATTGAAAGTGGTATGTCCATCTATGAGTCGCTGCGCCAACGCAAAGACGGCTCGCTGATCTATGTCGATATATCGACCAAGTCGGTGCGCGATCAGAACGGCGCGCTCAAGTTCATCCTGGTAAGCAATCGGGACGTCACCCACATCAAGGGACTGCGCGACGCGAAATTGGTCGAGACCCGCTTTCGCGACCTGCTGGAATCGATGCCGGATGCCATCGTCATCGTGAATGCCTCCGGGCGCATCGTCCTCGTCAATACCCAGGCTGAAGCGCTCTTTGGCTATGCCAACGGGGAACTGCGCACCCAGCCGATCGAGGTGCTGCTGCCCGTGCGTGATCGTCGCGCCCATCTGGGTCATCGCTCCAACTATTTCGTCGCACCTCGCACGCGCACCATGGGAGCAGGACTCCAGCTTCACGGCCTGCGCAAAAATGGCGAAGAATTCCCGGTAGAAATCAGCTTGAGTCCGCTTAAGACCGAGGAAGGAACCTTGGTCATGAGCGCGATTCGGGATATCACCGATCGCAAGAAAGCCGAGGAAAAGTTTCGTGGGCTTCTGGAGTCGGCCCCGGATGCGATGGTGATTGTGGGCCGCGGGGGCAAGATTGAATTGGTGAACTCCCAGACCGAGAGGCTTTTCGGCTATCCACGCGCGGAATTGCTCGGCCAACCCGTTGAAGTGCTGATCCCGGAGCGATTTCACACCAAGCATCCGGGATATCGGGGGAGCTTTTTCGCGCAGCCGCGCGTTAGGGCCATGGGTGCCGAATTGGAGTTGAAGGCTCGCCGCAAGGACGGCAGCGAATTTCCGGTTGAAATCAGCCTGAGCCCTTTGGACTCGGAAGACGGGATGCTCGCCATGACCGCGATCCGGGATATTACCGGCCGGCAGAAGGCGGAAAAAAAGTTTCGGGATGTTCTGGAATCGGCGCCGGATGCCATGGTGATCGTCGACCAACATGGCGAGATCGTGCTCGTGAACTCGCAGACGATTAATATTTTCGGGTGGACCCGCGAGGAACTTCTCGGCAGCCCCATCGAAACCCTGGTCCCCGAGCGCTATCGCGCCAATCATCCCGGATACCGTGGGGGCTTCTTCGCACAGCCGCGCGTGCGATCCATGGGAGCGGGCCTGGAGTTGTATGGCTTGCGCAAGGACGGCACCGAATTCCCTGTGGAGATCAGTCTCAGCCCACTGGAAACAGAGGAGGGCTTTCTGGTCTCGAGCACGATTCGGGACGTGACCGACCGCAAGCGCGTCGAAGCTGCGCTGCAGCAAAAAAACCTCGAGCTTGAGAACGCCAACCGGGCCAAGGACCGCTTTTTGGCCAGCATGTCGCACGAGTTGCGAACGCCGATGAATGCGATCATCGGCTTCACCGGCACACTCCTCATGAAACTGCCGGGTCCTTTGAACGCGGACCAGGAAAAGCAGCTCAGGACCGTCCAAGGCAGCGCGAAGCATCTACTTGCGCTCATCAACGATCTGCTCGATCTCGCCAAGATCGAGGCGGGCAAGGTCGAGTTGAACTTCGAGCCCACCGTCTGCCAGGAGGTGATGGAGGAGGTCGCTGACACGCTCAAAATGCTCGCCGAGAGCAAGGGACTGCTGTTTCGCCTTGTCATCCCGACGGAGGAGATCACACTACAAACCGACCGGCGCGCCTTAAGCCAGATCGTCTTAAACCTCGTCAACAATGCGATCAAGTTCACCGAAAAGGGCCACGTTTGCCTTCAGTTGGCTCCCCGATTCGCAGACGAGCGCAGAATCATCGAAATCAGTGTTGAAGATACCGGTGTCGGGATCCAGCCGGAGGATCAGTTACGGCTCTTTAACGCCTTCTCCCAGGTGGATACCAGCATTCGCAGGCGCCATCAGGGCGCAGGTCTTGGACTGCATCTAAGCCAGAAGCTCGCCGAGTTACTCGGTGGTCACATCACCTTCCAAAGCGAGTACGGCAAAGGAAGCCTCTTTACGCTCAAGTTGCCGAGAGACTAGTCATGGGCGCGCATATCCTGGTGATCGAAGACAACCTCATCAATCTCGAACTCATGCGCTACCTGCTCGAGACCTTCAAATACAGGGTATCGGTGGCCAGCAACGGCGAGGAGGGCATTGAGGCCGCCCGGCGCGAATCGCCCGATCTGATCCTGTGTGATGTGCAGATGCCCGGCATCGACGGTTATGAGGTCGTGCGGCGGTTGCGAAGCGACACGGCTTTCGACCCTATCCCAGTCGTCGCCGTTACCGCCTATGCGATGGTCGGTGATCAAGCTCGGGCCCAGGCAGTCTTTGACGGCTATATCGCCAAACCGATCGATCCGGCCAGCTTCATCCAGAACATGGAAGCATTCCTTAAACCGGAAAACCGGAACCGGGTCAGACCGACGCAGGCAAAAGACTCGGCACCGGCGTCCAAGTCGGGTCGATCGGGTCGCGTTATCCTTGCATTGGACAATCTGCAGGTTAATCTTGATCTTGCTACGACGATCTTCGAGTCGGCCGGATACACCGTGATTGCGACCTCGGATATGAAGCAGGCGCTGGACCTGGCCCGAAAGCATGCTCCGGACCTAATCCTGTCGGACGTCAGCATGCCGGTGGGAAGCGGTTTTGAGTTCCTCAAAGAGATCAAGGCCGATGCGACTCTGTGCGAGACGCCTTTTGTTTTTCTCACCTCGACGGCGATGAATGAAGCGGACCGGAAAAGGGGGCTTGCGCTGGGCGCGACGAAATACCTCTTTCGCCCGCTTGAGCCCTCTTTATTGCTGGCCGAAGTCGAAGACTGTCTGGCCTAGCAACGCCTCGCCAGACTGCTCTTGCCTTCAGAAGGAAATCCGCCACGCTCGGCATCCCGGAGAGACTAGGCGAGGTCTGGGCGCTTCGATCTACTGAGGATATCGTAGACGGGCTTGTTGTCGGCGTAGACGCGCCACTGTTGGATGAGGCCTCTTTGCACCTCGGCAAGCCACGCTGCGGGCGTACGCCACTGGTTGGCCGCGGGCAGATCGCTCCCTTGGGCGATGGTCCCGCCGGCCTCTCCGAAGACGGCCACGGATTGGCCGTGGGCTAAGACCGTGTGCTGGGTGACCCAATAGTTGGGGCAGAAGGCGAAATAGCTTCTCCAGGCCTCGCGCATCGCCTCTTTGCCGTGCACGCTGTGGCCCAGGGAATCGATGAAGACATGGTCGTCTGTCATCCGCTCCGCAAGCGCGTCGGCATTTCGACCGTTGATGCAATCCAGAAAATCCAGGACGACACGCAAGGGCTCCATGGCATCTCCCAGTCGGGATCGACCGAAAAAGTCGAGCCTCGCAGCGCGAAGACCCGCGCCTTGTGCTCGCCGCTTCCGGCACCCGCTTGAATTGACGTGTGGCGCGAGATCGACGATGCTTCTCGCGCCCGAGGTGGCCCGATGGGCCGAACCTTTCGCAGAAATTGTATGCGCATCGGTCCAGAGTGCAACACGGAACGCTGCGATCGCGGGCCCAGGCACTCTGAGCTTTAAGGAGGGGAGTCACTTGTCGCTGGGAACGGACTTCAGGCTGCGCCGTTTATTCTCTGGGCTTGTTGCCTGCGTGCTTTTCCTGATCTTCGGTTCGGTCTGGTCTGTTTCGGCCGCAGCCTTTGAAGGTGACGTGCATTTTGGTCTGACCCAGTGGCTCGCCCGAGAAGCCGGCTACGATGAAGAACAGGCACAGACGATTGCCATCGGCGACCAACGCGTCGATTCCGGCGACATGTTTTATCTCCAATTGGCCTTCGCCTACGCCTGTGGTGGCCGAGATGACGAGGGTTCGATCGCAACTGAAACCTATCGCTTTCCCTCGGCGGTTCGTCCGCCGGCGCCGCCCGAAAAGCGCGTCGTGGTGGCCGGCTCCGATGCGGCCAAAGAGACCCTTGCTGGCATCTTCAAGACTCCAGAGAGCAAGGCGGGCTTCATGCTTTTGAACTTCGGCGAGGCCTTGCACCGTCTGCAGGACTCCTGGTCGAACCAGGGCGTGCCCGATGTGCCCACCCCATTTGATGGCGCCATCGACTGTGACGCAACCCGCGTCTGGGCTGCGCCTCGAGCGCGCGGCGGCTGGGATTCTCACAGGGCCGATATCACGCGCCTGTGGCCTGCGGACGTCGTGGCAATGTCCGAAGCGACGTACGCGGCGCTCATGGAGTTCCCCACACTCAAGGGACATCCGAGAGTCGCCAAGAGCTGGGATGAAATCAAGCATGAACTTCCCGGTTTTATCGCGGCTTCGACCAAGTCGGAGAAAAAGGACTGGTTCGTCTCGCACGGGATCGCGGACGTGTCCTTTCTCGAGGGCGTAAGCCTTCCCGACGGCAAGGAGCGTTTCACTCTGAAGTGGCCCTATCGGCACCTGCCGGCCATCGGTTCTGGGCATTCGGGTCAGCACGACGTCGATGCGGATCTTCTCGACTTCTTCGATCGCTTCTTTGCGGCGTGGGCGACGACCGGTGAGTTCGACCGCTTAGTCCACGCCTTCGCGCTGAGCAAGGCTGAGGCCACGCACGAACACAACCCGGTCGTCGCGGTCGATCCCCACGAGTTGGCTTTGCGCCTGGGCCTATGGCGCGTGCGCGACCATGCGGCAGTCGCCGATCTGGTTCATAGCGGCAAGCGCTTTACACGGATGCAGTTGCAGGCGGCAGAGCGCGCCGTAAAGCGCCAGGACGCGCGCGCCGAATACGCCTCATCCCTGGATGCGTTTTTTCCCCTGCTTCCCAAAACGCGTGGCGCATCCCCTTTGGCACCTTTCGTTGTCATCGCATTGCCGGCATCCCCAAGTGGGCATGCGCGCGCACTGGCCGCGGCGAAATTCCACCATGCACCTTACGACACCGTCGCCGTCCTCGCAGAGCAAAGGGAAGGCGGGTGGCGAATTCTTGCGGTCGACGCGATCGTCGAGCATTAGACGGGGCTGATCCGTCCGCACCTGAGTGCTCGTGAAGAGGGCGGTGCGCCCTCCGAGGGGTGACGACCAAAGTCTAATGGCGGGCTTGGGACCGCTATGCTAAAACCGCCCTGCAGCTGCCCTGCTTGCCCAGGTTTCATGCAAGACAGCCCGAAGCGGATTCACAAAGAATGTCCCGCACTGAACGGGATCTTCAAGAGACACGGCCGGCAACAGTTCGGATCGGCACGGCATGCGAATCGCGAACGCGTTGGCGAGCCACTGCGAGAAGGAGGACATCATGACGACGTCTTTGGATGCGAATCGATTCATCCACGCTGCCGCCCTCGTCGCGGCCTTGTTCTCAATCGGGATATTAGGCGCCTGTAGCGGGGGCGACTCGAGCAGCGCCAGCGCCGCCCCGGCGCCTGCCGCCGCGAAGCAAACGAGACTCGCCACCGCCGACGAGGCCGCAGTGCCGGCCAGCGTGATCCGTACCGTTCCCAGGGCGACCTGCGGTCCCGAGGACCATCCCGAGACTGGCTTACAGGGTCAAGTACCGGCGGCGCTGCGCGCGGCCGGCTTTAAAGGATTTAACTGCAACTTGAAGCTCATCGGACAATACCGTGGCGAGGGAGCGAGTTGGCAGCACGCGTTCTACACCGACCGGGACCGGCACCGCTGCAGCTACTACGACACGTCGAGTCCGGTCAACGGAACGGCCAACCGTACGCATCTGGGAACGGTCGCAGTCGATACGACCGACCGCAGGACACCCGCGCCGACGAGTTACCTCACGACCACTTCGATGCTCGATCCTTGGGAGTCGCTGAAGGTCCACGAAAGACGGGCGCTGCTTTTGGGTGAGAACGGCACGAATGCCGCAGGCGGCCCGGAACTGGACGTCTATGACATCTCGGGGGATTGCCGCAATCCTCAGCTCTTAGCGAGTGTGGCCACCGGTACGGCCGCTAACGGCGATGCGGCAGCCCTTCCGGCCGGTGAGGTGCTCAAAGGTCATGAGGGCAATGTCTCGCCCGACGGGCTGACCTGGTACAGCGGCGACCGGGGAACACCGAAGAAATACACGGCCACCGACATCACCGATGCCAGGCACCCCGTCCTGATTACGACCTGGACCCTGCCTGAAATCTATCCTGCAACCTGGGCTGTCACCACGCACGGTCTTGCGGTCAGCGAAGATGGAAGGCGGGCCTACGTCTCTCACGCCGCGGTGCCCAGTCTGGCGAGCGTGAGTCCGACACTTTCACCCGTTGACGGCGTGCTCATCCTCGATACCAGTCAGGTCCAGGAACGCAGACCGAATCCCCAGATCACCGAAGTGAGCCATCTGTTCTGGCAGGATGGGGCACAAAGCCAGATGTACATTCCGGTCACGATCAAGGGCCACCGTTATCTGGTGGGGACCGATGAAGTCGGTGCCGGCGGAGGCAATGCGAGCGCCAATGTCCAGGCGGCGTGCAATGCGGGTCTCCCCACTTTCCCCATGGCCCGGATCATCGACATCGACGATGAGAAGCATCCCCGCGTCGCCTCGCGCCTGCTCTTGGAGACCCATGATCCCGCCAACTGCAGTGCGGTGCTGCCGGACATCGTGGGCTTGTCGGTCTTCACCTACGGCAGCCACTATTGCAGTGTCGACAATAAACATGATGCGACGACCCTGGCCTGTGCTTACTTCAATTCCGGCATTCGCGTCTTTGACATCCGCGATCCGGAGCATCCCAGGGAGATCGCCTACTTCAATCCGCCTGGAGTCGTCACTCCCAGTTACGGCTCGCAGCATTACAACCCGAACGCCTTCATCAAATCCGGGACTGCAGCGGGAGATCCCGACTGGTGTACGGCGCAGCTGCGCTTAGACGCAGAGCATGGGACACTCGAGACGACCTGCCAGGACAACGGGCTATTGGTCCTGAAATTTGAAAATGGCGTATGGCCGTTTCGCGATAGCTCGACGCCACCAGGGGCGCAAAACTAGGTTGGGTCACTCAGAGGCCATGCCCAACCATCAAGGCGGGGTGCGAGCAGCGACACTGTGCCAGAGTCCTGACGGACGCTGGAGGGATGAGTGCCTTTTTTGAGGGTCGCTACGGGCTGCTAGGTAGGCAAGGGCACCCGCGCTCAGTGTGGTCGGAGAGCCGCTAGGTCGAGGCTCCTCGCGGCGGCGAGGAGGCGTTTGTCCTGGGTCCACAGCGTCGCTTCAGTGCTGGCTCCGATCCCGCGAGAAGCGCCAGTCGTCGAGCGCTTTCGCGCTGAATGAGGGCTTTGAGGGCCTCTCGAATCAAAGCGGTCTTCTCGGTCGTTCCTGTCAACTCTTGGGCTCTTGCGAGAAGTTCTTCATCGAGCGCGAGGGTGGTGCGCAATGAGTTTCCTCCCTTGCAGGGCACGATATTAGCGTCAAATGATGCGCTTATTTGTGCCTGCTGCAAGGTTCAAGGTGTGTCGGCCCACGGCGCTTTGGACGAAAGTCGCTCGTCGCTGGCGTTGGCGAAAAGCTGAATCCCCGAGGCCATGGGCAGGAGCGCGAGCAACCAGAGGCGCGAGCGAGTCCTCGCTCGCGCTCTCGGTCAGAAGGTCAGTTTTGCTCGCCCGGCGGTGTGCGCGTGGTCGGGAATGGCCAGACGTCCTTCGCGAATTTCAGGACCAACAATCCGTTGTCCTGACAGGTGGTCCAAACCGTTCCTTCCTTTGCGTCCAGATGGGCCTGCGCCGAACACCAGTCAGGGCCGCCGGAGACCCAATTATTCACCGGCAACACCGAACCGATGACACCGATGTGGTTGGACCCTGGGCTAGGCGACGTTGTGCCAGCGGGGTTGTAGTAGGCGATCTCCCTGGGCTTTCGCGGCTCGCGGATATCAAACACGCGAATGCCGGAATTGAAGTAGCCGCAAACGAGTGTGGTCGCATTCTCCCGATTATCCACGCTGCAATAGTGGCTGCCGTAGGTAAATGCCGTTTGTCCGACAATATCGGGCAGCGTCTTGCTGCAGTTGGCGGGGTTGTGAACCTCGAGTGCCAAGCGAGACACGATCCTCGGATGGTGCTCGTCGCTGACATCGATTAAGCGCGCCATCGGATACGGTGGCAGGTTTGCAGCGCACGCCGCCGCAGGACCGGATGTGCCGTTTCCGGCCGGTCCTCCCTCGTCCACGAAGACGACGTAGGGCTTGCCGTTGATATGGACGTTGATGGTGTGCTGGGAGACGCCTCCGTCCTTCCAGAAGACTTTGCCGATCAACTTGACTTGGGGATTGGCCCGCCTCTCCTGAATCTGACTTGTGTCATAGATGAGTAGTCCATTGACCGCCGGAACATTCGGATTGGTCAGATCGGCGGCCGTAGGAATGTCCGCCAATGAGACGAAGTATCCGCGCCTGCCGTCATCGCTAATCGACATGCCATGGGTGATGAGGGCGGCCCCGCCTGCCGGAATCGGGGGAACGTCGACCCCGGGCTTCCACGTTGTGATCAGCTTGGGACTCGTGGGAATGGTCGTGTCGACCGCGTAATACTGCGAATTCGTAAGGTCTCCCCCGTAGTAGGTCAGGCCGTCGGGGGACCAGCTCCCCTCGTGTCCGATGACCGTCGTGGCGGGAACGATACCCGTGGTGCCATTGGGGTTGCCCACGTTCACGCTCGCCAGGAGCTGGGGATAGCGGCAGTCGCCCGACACATCATAGATATCCACGCCCGGGCCGCCGAAGCCCCCCAGTCCACCGTTGTTGCCCTGGTCCGCGCCCAAGAGCTGACGCCGCTCGTTGACCTTGAGCGATTCCCAGGGGTCGAGCATGGACGAGGTGGTGAGGTAGCCGGTCGTCGTGGGCCGGCTCGGATTCGTGACGTCGATGACGGGTACGCCCAGCTGCGTACGATTCAGGGTTTGATAGGACGTGCCATGGTAGGCGCACTTGTGCTCACGATCCCGAAACTCGGCCGTCTGCCAGTTCGCCCCGTCACCGCGTACCTGGCCGATGAGTTTGAGGTTGCAGTTAAATCCCTTAAAGCCCGTGGCCCGAAGCGCGGCGGGCACCTGCCCTTGCAGCGCGGTCTCTGGGTGATCCTCCGCACTGCAATGGGCCTTGGGTACGGTCGCAAATGGGGGGTCCGAGGCGCTCGCGCTTGCCGACTCGGGCTCACCCGCGCTGGCGATGGCACCCAGGGCCAGCCCCGAGAATACGGCCAGTCCTAAGCGCACCACTTCCCATGATCTTTGGGTTCGATTCCGCATGGTCTCCTCCAGTCTGGGTCGGGGGCGTACTGTCCGAGATTGACCCCGCCTAATTGTCTGTCGTGCTCGCGAATTCGACGGCATCGACCGTTCCGCGTTCAGGCTCGCGCGAGGCCCAGTAGCCCCAATCGCGAACAAGACGAGCGAGTGAGCTCAACACCCGCCTCTTATTATTAGCACGTGGCGCGCGATTTTCTATTAGACAAAGGTCGTGAGAAGCCCTCACGCGCCGCTCGTGCAGTGCACATGGACGCGCCGCGTCCATGTGCACTGCACCAGCTCGTGTTCAGACAGGAAAGTCGCTGCGCTACGAAGATCAATCGCGGTTCTTGCCCGATTTCTCGGCGACGCGCTGTCCCTCACGAAAAGCGGCCTCGGCCGCCTCGGCTTGCGTCGCGAAGGTTTCGTCGGTGTGAGTCTCAGCGAAAAAAGGTTCGGACGCGCTATAAGCGTCGTGCTGCCATTTGACGCTATAGACTCCGACCCACAGTGTGCCCTGCGGGATCCCGCGAGCGGTCACGATATAGCGTCCGATAGCACCGGCCAACATTGCCGCCTCCCCGAGCGCGGACCTGATGAAATCGCATTTGACCACTTTTGGGACGTTTGCGCGCGCCCTTTTTTTGGCCTCGCACGGCGGCCGACACGAGCATTGCGCCCTTCGCAAGAAGGAGCTTGCATCCTCCCTTCGGATCGAGCTGCAAAGGCAAGGTCCAGCGCGTCATGTCGTGCGCTTCGCGCGTTGCCTGCGATGGGGTCGCAGCACTTGCTTGTGCATATGCGCACGTCATTTCGCCGGTTTGCCGTCCGGCACCCGCTTCCAGCGCGAACGGGGCCTTGGGCAATCGCGATTACCCCGCGAAATCCTCCGAAGGAGGGAGCCACTCGGCGTTGCGCATGCGCCGTCCTACCGTCACCATATGCTTAACATGCGTACAGCCCGAAGTCATGCGCCCAAGTTCGTCCCCGACGCGCGTCCTTGCCTGCACTGCATCGCACTCGAGGCCAAGCCCGAATACGCGCATCCGAGTCTTCAGGTTTTCAAAATGCCCCTGCGCCAATTCGCTCCGGAAATCGGATCGGAGGAAACCTTTACGGGTTGGCGTTGCACGAGCTGCGGTCGCATCTGGGACCAGACGCGACGCATCCATGGCAGCTCGCTCTAGACAGGCAGTCGGTCGGGCGCGACCGGCGCTTTAGTTGGATTGGGCTTCCGGTTCGAATTCGAAGGATTCTTCCCATAGTGCCGCCGGATCCAAGTCGAATCCGAGCTTATCGGCCGGGATGGCCCTTTGCACCGCAAAGATCGAATCCTTGGTCAGGCGCTTGGGTGTGCCGGGCACGCGCTGATTCATGCTGTTCTTGACGATCCGAACGACCGGTTGATGCGCATGCAATGTGCGCTTGACGACCACACCGATGTCGCCGTTGGCAAGGACGACGACGCATCCCGGAGGATAGATCCCGAGCTCCTTGACCACCGGCGCGACCAGGGCGGCTTCGATCGATTTGCCCTGAAGCGAGAAGATCTCACGCAAAGCAGCGCTGGGCAAAAGCGCGGGTCTTCCACCCCTTCCCGATATCATCGCAGCATACCGGTCAGCCAGCGAGATCACCTGGGTCGCCAGACGAATGCGGTCTCCGGAAAGCCCCCCGGGATAGCCTTTGCCGTCGATCGTTTCGTGGTGGTGTAAGACGACCTCAAGCCAAAGCGGGTCGGTGACTCCCAGTTCCTGTAAGCGCGCCGCGGAACTTTCGGGGTGCAGGCGCACCCGTTCCTGCTGCTCGTCATTGGGCGCCATGGCTTGCGCGTACACGCGATCCTGTAGATCCAGGATCGCGACATTCATAGTGAGCGCCGCCGCCAGCGCCGAGAGCCGCTCATCGGCAGGCGTGCCGAGCCGCTCGAAGATGAGTTCACTGATGATCGCCGCCTGGACGGACCTGCGGATGCTGTAGCGGCCTTTGCGATGCAGGAGAATGGTTGCCACGCACGCGTCGGGGTCCAGCGCGCATGCGCGCCTGACGAGCCCGACAATATCCTGCACGCTCGCTACAAAGCGGTCTGCGCTCTCATCGACTAGGACCGACTCCAGGTCCTCGTGGACCTGGGCGATAAGTCCAAACACCGAGATCTTCTTACCCTGGTAATGGGATTGGAAAGATCCCGCGCAGCGCCCTTGGGCTTTGTCCTCGTCTGCCTGCGGACTTTGGCCCTTCTGACCATCCTCGAAGAAGAGGCCCCGCTCGACCAGACGCCCCAGTTGCGCTTCGCTTTCGATGACATAGCCGCGACGCAGGAGCAAATTGCCCATCTGGTCGAACGTGTCGAAGGGAAGGGGGGCGCCAGACCGAATCTGCTCGGTGCGCAGTCGAGAGCGTGGCATAGATCGACGGCAAAAGCGGTTAGTAGGAAATACCTATATCGTCGCATTTGCGTCGGACCTGAGCCTTCTTCGCATTTTGGTTACAAATCAGTAAACCTGTGTAAACGAGGGCAAGCTGCCCCTCGGGAGCATCTTGCGCCGTCCGCTTCCCCAGGCGCGATTTTGGGCAGATGGGCGTCTTGTACAATTCTTGCGATGAACGCTCTTGTAGAGGACCCTCTGGAGCTCGTCGCGCACCACCTCAAATGGGAGCGCGAGTCGCGTGGCTGGACCATAGCGGAGCTCGCCGGTCGCTCCGGCGTCTCCAAAGCGATGATCAGCAAGATCGAGCGGTGCGACGTCAGCCCGACCGCTGCTTTGCTCGGAAAGCTCTCCGGAGCCTTTGGGCTGCCGTTATCGACGCTTCTGGCCAGAGCGGAGAATTCAGGCAAGCGGCTCGTACGTTATTCCGAGCAGCCGGTGTGGAAGGACCCCCAAACGGGTTACGTGCGGCGCTCGGTTTCACCACCCGCTGGGGCGCCACTGGAATTGATCGATGTCGAGTTGCCTCCCAGGACGCGGGTTCAATTTCCGGCTTCTGCTTACACCTTCCTGCACCAGCAGATCTGGGTGGGAAGCGGCACATTGCATTTCAGCGAGGGCGAGGCCGTCCACGTGCTAAGACCGGGCGATTGTCTGCAACTGGGCCCGCCAGAGGACTGCACGTTCCACAATCGGGCCGATACCCCCTGTCGCTACCTGGTCGCCCTCTATCGTCGATAGGGCCCTCCATCTCTGGCCGGGAGGCACTTGAAGGGCGCGACCTCACCGCTTCGGTGGGAAAATCAAGAGGCCCTGCGTAAGGAGGGCCCGAGACACGCACCATAGAAAGGTTTGCATGACTCTGAAAATTGCGGTCCTCGGTCCCGGAGCGATGGGTAGCGCCGTAGCGAAGTGCCTCCATGACCGGGGCGCTGAGGTCCATACGCTCTTGGAAGGCCGAAGCGACGCAGCGCGCACCCGCGCCCGGGCCTCGGGGATGATTGAATCTGGGCCTGAGGGGATCGTGGCCTGCGATTTCATTCTCTCGATCGTGCCTCCGTCCGAGGCTTTGGGGGTCGCGGAACGACTCGCCTTGGACTTCGGGCGTGCGCCACGCAGGATCGTCTTTGTCGACTGCAACGCCGTCAGCGCACAAACTGCACGGAAAATCGGCGAGGTCGTCGAGGGGGCCGGCGCTGATTATGTCGATGCGAGCATCATCGGCCTGCCGCCCGTGCCGGCAGGGGTGGGACCGGCATTCTATGTTGCGGGCCCCCACGCGCAACGGGCACTGGCTCTGGCCGAATTCGGGCTCGATATCCGGGTATTGAGCGGCCCAGTGGGTGCGGCCTCGGCGTTGAAGATGTCCTACGCCGGCATCACCAAAGGACTCGCCGGAGTGGCTTCGGCGATGATCCTCTCGGCGGTTCGCGCCGGCGCAGGCGAGGCGTTAAAAGCCGAGCTCGACAATAGCCAGCCCCTGCTGATCGAGCGTTTTAAGACGTCGTTGCCGCAAATGTATCCAAAGGCCTACCGCTGGGTCGCCGAGATGCAGGAAATCGCGGAATTTGCAGGCGAGGATCCCGCAATCCGAGCGATCTATCTGGGCTTGGCTCAACTGTTCGAGCAACTTGCGTCTGATTACGCGGGCTCACGTGAGCAGGCCGGTCAGATCGACGCCTTCCTTGGGAGTTCGCGTTAATACTTACCAAACGAACGACGGGCTGGTCCGCGAGAGTCGCATGCATGGCCTGAGTGTGACGCTCCTCCAGCAGTGGGCGCCTAGACCGGGCAAGTTTTCGGAAAAGAGCTAGCGACCCGCTAGCTCACGTTCGGCCTGACCCACATCGATGACCTGGAAGGCCTTCTTGAATCCTGCCTCGAGGGCCCCTTTTGCGTCATGGAACTGCTCACGCGGCCCGCTTCGAAACGAAATCGCGCTGCCCGCGATGCTCAGGTCTGCCTCGGGCCGATGGATGCGCACCAGGAATTCCCACGATGCGCTCGGATCGTCCCGCCGACTCGGCTGCTGCGCGGTCAGGATGGGTAGCACCGAAAAGCGAAACCCGCCGTACTCACCGTCCTGCCATTCGCTCATGCGTGTCTCTCTCCAAACGAGGTCGCGTTGTAGGTTTGACGTTCGCGTTGTACGTGATGACTTGGGCGAGGCGCCACAAGTTCGGATCCCCAAGCGGGCGGCCACATCAGACCACGGGAACGCCTTTCTTCTGGCGTCCTTGAGGATCCGGCTGTCCGAGACAGCCTACCATGATCCCCAGGGGCCCGGCTTAGGGTGTGTCGGCAGAACCTTCTCGGCGCGAGCCGCACGCCTAAACGATAATGGCTTTATCGGTGTAGATCAATTGGCTCGCTGTGGCGCCGCGCTTGGCACCGCATGCGGTCAACGCCTCCACGCCCAGGGCTTGACTCTTCCAAAACAAGAGCCCGGCGAGACGGTTTGCCTGGAGAAAACAGCCAACCCGCCTCAGGCTGAATACGGCCCGACGATCGAGGCCAGGGCACCGTAGGCAGCGAACCCGACGGCGACCACGAGGACGAGAACCGAGAGCAGGGCGTCCTTGCTGACCGCGTTCTTTTCGGGGTCTTTCACGGGAGTCTCCGACGCGCCGGGAGATGAAACTAGGCGACTAGCGGGGCGATGGCGGGGGCCACAGCGCCGTAGGCGGCGAAACCTAAGGCTGCTACGAGCGATACAACCGAGACGATGGCGTCGATCCGGGAGGGGCTTTTGGGGTTGGTGTTCATGGTGTTCTCCGAAGAGTTGGGTTGAGGACTAGGCCGCGAGTGGGCCCACGATCACGGGCAGGGCACCGTAGGCTGCGAATCCGACAGCCACCACCAGGACTGCAACCGAGAGGATGGTGTCGATGCGCACGGGATTCTTTTGGTTGGGGTTCATGGTGTTCTCCGAAGGATTGGGTGAAGAACTAGGCGACGAGCGGGCCCACGATCGTGGACAGGGCACCGTAGGCTGCGAATCCGACGGCGACCACGAGGACAGCAACCGAGAGGATGGTGTCGATGCGCACGGGATTCTTTTGGTTGGGGTTCATGGTGTTCTCCGAAGGTTTGGGTTAAGAACTAGGCGACGAGCGGGCCCACGATCGTGGACAGGGCACCGTAGGCTGCGAATCCGACGGCGACCACGAGGACTGCAACTGAGAGGACGGTGTCGATGCCGGCTTGGGTGTTTTGAGTGGCGTTCATTTTCTTCTCCTGGTTTGTTTGGATCCGCTGTAGTGCTGATCCGATGACTCCACTTTAGGCGTGCAACCCCCTGATTACGAGGTAGTAGTTCTTCTTCACTTTGTGATTAATTCACACCGGTGGCTCTCGAGGCGGCGGATCAGGATGCAAGTCCTGTTTTCGGTGTGAACTATTCACGTTCCAGGGTTTTCGCTCGCTCGAACGTTCTCTTTTCTCCCAAGCGGGGCTGTCAGACGGGGCGGCACTTCGCCAATCGTTTGCCCCGGCGCCTCGATACGAGCGGCGATGGCACCAATCGGCACTTCAGTTCAAGGCCGGCCTTCTGGCGCGAGGAAATCGCGCCGTCGCGTGGGCCATTGAACCGCGCGTTACGACTCGCGGACCACGAGGACGGTCTGCGTAAGGAGTCCAGCTGCGCGACCGACCCGGTCGAGCGAATCGCGCGCGCTGACATCAACAAGGAGCCCGAATCCTGATACCTTTAGCACCCGTTGCACGAATTCATGAGCAGCACAGCGACCGCGGTGACGGCACGAGGCGCGGAATGGTTTTGCTCGTGCTACAGCGGTCCCTTCAGCAGCGATCACCCACGTACAAGGAGCGAAGCACATGAGCTTTGTCACGACGAAGGACGGAACAGAAATTTTCTACAAGGACTGGGGAAGCGGCCAACCCATCGTCTTCTCGCACGGCTGGCCTTTGAGTTCCGATGACTGGGATAGCCAGATGATGTTCTTCTTGAGTCATGGCTTTCGCGTCGTTGCGCATGACAGACGGGGTCACGGCCGCTCGGCGCAGACCGCGGATGGCCATGACATGGATCACTACGCCGATGATCTCGCCGCCGTCACCACCCAGCTGGATCTGAAGAATGCCGTTCATGTCGGTCATTCCACCGGGGGCGGTGAGGTCGTGCGCTACCTCGCGCGTCATGGGGACAAGCGCGTGGCCAAAGCGGTACTGATCAGCGCCGTTCCTCCGCTCATGGTCAAGACCGAGAGCAATCCTGGAGGACTCCCCAAGGAAGTCTTCGACGGATTTCAGGCGCAGGTCGCAAACAATCGGGCGCAATTCTATCGGGACATTCCGGCGGGCCCGTTCTACGGATTTAACCGGCCGGGAGTCAAGGCCTCCGAGGGGATCATCCAGAACTGGTGGCGTCAAGGCATGACCGGCGGTGCCAAGGCACACTACGACGGCATCGTTGCATTCTCCCAGACCGACTTCACCTCGGATCTTCGGGGCATCTCCGTGCCGACCTTGGTGATGCATGGCGACGACGATCAGATCGTGCCCTATGCGGACTCCGGGCCTCTTAGCGCAAAACTGTTGAAGAACGGCACCTTAAAAACCTACAAGGGATTCCCGCACGGTATGCCGACCACGGAAGCCGAGACCATCAATAAGGATTTGCTGGCCTTCATCCGGGGCTAGCTCTGGATTCGTGGGTTCTTCCATGGGTAGAGCTTCGATCGCATTGTGAGCCAGGGTCAATACCATGCTCACGTGCGATCGGACCTCGGAGCTTCGCGAGTACGGCCCGTGCCCCATTTTTCTGCTCGCCTCGTGCTCGCGTGGCGAGCGAAACACGACGAAAGAGGTGTCTTCTCAGGCGGGAACCTGCCTTAACTCGTCGGTATCGATGAACGGGACAGCAGGCTGCGCACTTTTCGTGACGAGGCTTTTCCGGCTCATACCGGTCACGACCGAGTAAGGGATTATTAGCCATGCCAATCATCCAGAAGGTCGCGCTTGAACCCGCCATCGCCGCGATTTTTTTGCAAGCGGGTACTCCTGCCGACACCGCCCGGCTCGTCGCCGAAAACCTCGTTGAAGCAAACCTCTTCGGTCACGACTCGCATGGGGTTGGCATGGTCGAGCGCTATATCGAAAGCCTTCAAACCGGTGGCTTAGTGCCGCATGCCGACGCTACGCCGGTCATCGCCAACGATCATCTCACCGTTTTTGATGGCAACCGGGGTTTCGGACAGCGCGCCGGTCGCACGGCGGTAGATCATCTGGCCGAAAAAGCCAAAGCCCACGGGGTAGGCGCCATCGGTCTTCGCAACTGTCACCACCTGGGGCGCATCGGCGCTTTCTCCGAGCGTCTTGCCAATGAGGGTCTCGTGTCGGTGATGTTCGTCAATGTCCGCTCGACGATCATTGTGGCGCCCTGGGGAGGCCGGGAAGGGCGCTTTGGAACCAACCCGATCTCGATCGGAGTTCCTCGCCCGAGCGCTCCGCATTTCATTCTCGATTTCGCGACCAGCATGATCGCGATGGGAAAGGCTCGAGTCGCCTGGCTCAATGGTAAGAAACTCAACCAGAAAGCCGTGATCGACGCTGCGGGCGAGGAGACGAGCGATCCGCGACCTCTGTATGAGGAACCGATCGGCGCATTGCTTCCGTTTGGCGGGCACAAGGGCAGTGGATTGGCCTTTGCCTGCTCGCTTTTGACGGGCGTCATGATCGGTAGCGGCACCGAGAAGGACCCCATCGAGTTCGATCGCGCCATCATCAACGGCATGTTTGCCATCGCCGTCGATCCCCAGGCCAGCGGAGCGGCCAGCCACTGGCGTGCGGAGGTGGACGACTATATTGAGTGGGTTCTCGCTGCCAAACGCAAGGATCCCGGGACCGAAGTGCTGGCTCCGGGAGAACCCGAATACCGCACGTCGCAAGCGCGTTCTGCAGACGGGATCGATGTCGATGTCGGTACCTACGAATCTCTGGCGCGCGCGGCCAAGAACGTCGGTCTTCAGGCCGGATTCATCCCCAAGGCGTTCGGGCTCGAAGGGTGAACCCACGAGGGGCTTCGCGGGTTGCGCCTCCCACGCGGGGTTCTGGGGGATTCTTCGGGCCTCTAGGTGAGGATGTCCACGACGACCTTGCCGCGACTGCGCCCGGAGAGTTCCTGGTGCGCTTGCAATGCACTGCCAAGGTTGAATCGATGGGGGCTCATGAGGGGAGAAAGCTGGCCCGCCTCGATCAGGGTCTTGGCTTCTCTTAGAATGTGGCCATGCTGCGCGCGACCCCGCCCGGTGAGCATCGGAATTAAGGTAAATACGCCCGAGTACGTTGCCGCACGGAAGGACAAGGGCGCGAGCGCATGATTGCCCCACCCAAGGCAGCTGACGACATGGCCGCCATAGATCCGGGCTGCCGCAAACGAAGCGTCCAGGGTTTTACCCCCAACCGTGTCGTAGATGACATCAAACCCCTGCTCTTCCGTGTATTTCGCGACATAGTCCTCGATGGGCGTGGTGGTGTAGTCAATCGGGGTCGCCCCGTATCCGAGCATGGTTTCGGCGTCGTCGGAGCGCACCGTGGCATACACCTCTGCGCCGAGCGCCCGGGCAATCTGGACCGCCACGTGACCGACGCCCCCGGCACCACCGTGCACGAGCACCTTGTTCCCCGCTTCTGTTTTGGCGCGGTCAACAAGCCCTTCCCATGCGGTAATGATCGAAAGCGGCAACGCCGCAGCCTCGCGCATCGATAGATTGTGGGGTTTTGGAGCGAGGAGCTGTGCGTCCACGGCGGCAAATTCTGCAAGAGAGCCCTGCAGTCCGCCTACACCTCCGGTAAGTCCATAGACTTCGTCGCCGACGCGAAATCCGGAGACGTTCGGGCCGAGGGCTTCGACTACCCCGGCCAGATCCATGCCCAGAATCGCCGGCAAGGGCTGCTTGGCATGGGGGGCTGCGCCTGCGCGAATCTTGGTATCCAGGGGATTGACGCCGCTCGCGAAGATCCGAACCAGCACCTGCCCTTCGGTCGGAAGGGGCCGCTGCACGAGTCGTTCTTCGAACGGGCCACCCACCACTTCAACGACGAGCGCACGCATACGGCCTTGATCGGACATTTTCATTCCCTCGCAAACAAAGGAGACCGTAGCCCCAGCGAGCCGCCTGCCGCCTCTGGAAGAGCCTGGGGGTGAGCCTTTTCCGATTCTCGCGTCAGGATTGCCGATGCGCAAGGCCGAGCTTGAGCGGGCCCCATTCCTTGATTCGAACTACAGTCCGCCTCGGCGGTCTTGGGCGTTTAAGGCAGAACTGGCACGAGGCAATTCTTGGGAAGCCGTGGGGACGGTTTTAGACGGGAGTCGCGATGACGTCTTGCAGTGCGCCAGAAGCCTCTTCGCACAGGCTCAGCACGGTGCCCCAAAGCCCGCTCGCTACCAAAGAACCCAGAGTGCGACGTAGAGGGTATTGTTATCGTGGGCATTGCGACCTTGCCCGTCGTAGTTGATCGCGCTGCCGTTGAATTTCAGGTAGTCGGTGTACTGCACCACGAGCCGGGTCGTGCGATTGGTCGCACCGGTCAGAGAAAAGAGGTAATCGAATTCCAGGATGCGCGCCGTCGTAGCCGGGCTTCCATTGGCACTGCCGGTCACGGGGTCGCCCGTGTTGTAGAGCGCCATATCGCTCGAACCACGGGTTCGCTGCAAGCCGAAATTCACTCCGTAATACAGATCATAGTAGTAGCTGAGCTTGGTATTGAGCTGGTTTAGACCGTTGTTCAAGTGACTGGCGCTGCCCACCCCGTAGGATCCGTCGAGCGTCTGACGCTCGTCGATGTAGGTATACATGGCGCTGAAACGGTGCTCGTCCGAGATGTACTGGTACTGCGCGTCCACCCCGGCATCCAGGAACCGGTCGGTCGGGCCGCTCGGATTAAAGGGATCGGGGAAGCGATTGGCATCGAGACCGAAGGTGCCCACCTCTGCCGCCTGATGTGCGTTGTCCCAGTCCTTTTGAAAGGCGAGGCGGTAATAGGGGGCGACGCCGTCCAAGGCCGCGCGGTCTGCTAGTGGCGTGCCCTGATGGAACATCGAGAAGACCCCGTTGGAGGTCTGATAGCCCCCCGCTTCCATGTAGAACATCTTGTTGACCAGCGCATAGGCTGTGACGCCGACCACACTTTGAGCCAGTCCTCCGTTGATCAGTGTTCCGGCATTGGGCTGCACCGCGACGGAAGAGGATATGTAGGGCCAGCCCCACACCGTGGAGGTATTGTAAATATCCGACATCATCGGATTGTTGTTCAGGCTCACGCCGTAGAGAGTCAGCATGCCCCCACTCGAGAACGCGTTCGCGTAGCGGATCTCAGCGTTGTCCAGAGCACCTCTGCCGGCCACAACGTCGTAGGTCCACTGGCAGAAGCATCCAATATGGTCATAGAGCTTTCCGGCAAGAAACAGGCTGGCCTGCTGCACGGCAAGCTCGTTGTTGCGTGCGAAATCGCCCTGCTCCTCCTGCGAGCCGCTGTGCGTGCTCTCGGTACTCGAGATGCCGCCTTGGACTGCGACGGCGATCGGGATGACGGGCGGAGGCGTATCGAAGTCAAACGTGACCATCGGTCGCTTCTCGCCCTCTTCGACTGACTTTAGGATCTGATAGCCGCCCAGCTTGAAGCGTCTTCCGGTGCTGGTCAGCTCGAGCCAGCTCATATGGCACTCGACGCATTTCAGGCCGGTTTGACGGGCAAACGCCGGCACCGCGCTAGCTGGTGCAAAGTGGGCGAGCAGGAGTAACGTGACGACCCATTTCGCCAGCGATTGCACATAGGTTCTCATTTTTGACCACTCAGATGCCCCTGCGCCGGAGTCGCTACTAGGGGGGCGCGCCCGGCGCGCGCAGGCGCCTTCCAGCTTTAACAGATGACGAAAGCCCGGAGGCAAGCGTCGTTGCAAGGGGCGAAGGACATCCTGAGCGCGAGGTTGCACGAAGGACTTCAATCCGGCTTCTGACGGGGCGCGTTCCCGCCGGCCGATGCCACGGTGGGCCGGCTAGAGAGTTGGCGCAGATACGCGATTACGTCGGCGCGCTTTTGCGCATCGGTCAGGGAAAAATCCATCTTCTGCCCCGGGATGAACTGCTGAGGGGACGTGAGCCAGCGGTCAAGTGCGGCGGCATCCCACACCACGCCAGACTGCCGCAGGGCTGGCGAGTAACTAAAGTCAGGCACACTTGCCGCGCGGCGCCCGAAGACACCCCGATGACGGGGCCCGATCCGATTGGCATCGAGAGCGTGGCAGGCAGCACAAATGGACGAATAGACCGCTTCACCGCGGGTCGCGTTGCCTTCGTCAGCGAAGGCGGCTGTAGAAACGAGGAGTGTTCCAGCAATCAATCCGGCGGCTCGGTTGGGCACGGTCGCATCCTAAGAAAAGAGGGCTGAAGGGTCACTTGAAGTCCGCCTGAATGTTTTGGCGGACTTCGGGGGTGACATCGAAGCGTTGGAACTCAGGGCAACTCGGGAAACGTGACCGGCGTGGCTTCGTTGTCGAGGGAGTGCAGGAAGGCCACCAGATCCCGTTTCTCGTCGTCGCTCAGATTCAAGGGCTTGATATTGGGCGACAAATTGGTCTTGATGTCACCGCCGCGAACATAGTGATCGACGACTTCCTCCAAAGTGGATACGGATCCATCATGGAAGTAATGCGACTCGCGTCCCGCATTACGCAAGGAGGGCGTCTTGAAGGCCCCATTCATGAGCTTGACGGGCTTGATCGCAAACCGACCGACGTCGGGGGTATCGACTCCATATGAATACAGGCCGATATTGTGAAAGCCGTTGTCGGTGAAGTTGGGGGCCTTGTGGCAGGTCGCGCAATTGCCCTTGTCGGGGTCGAGGAAGACGCGGAAGCCGTGAACTTCCCGGGCAGTGAGCTGGTTGGGTTCGCCCCGCAGCCAGCGGTCAAAGCGCGAGTTGTTGCTGACAATGGTGCGCTCGAACGAGGCTATGGCCTTCGAGAGCGTGACTTTGTCGATGGGCTCGCCTGGATACGCCTTAGCAAAAGCGCTCGCATAGCCCGGGGTGCCTTTCAAAAACGTGAACATCGCGTCGTAGTCGGCCGCCATCTCGTTGGGGGAGTCCATGGGACCGGTGGCTTGGTCTTCCAGGCTTGACTTGCGGCCGTCCCACATCTGAACCGAATTAAAAGCCGCGTTATAGATGCTCGGTGTCGCGCGATCGAGCTTTTTGCC
>JBEKVI010000059.1:0-31922 GCA_049514215.1 Burkholderiaceae bacterium | reverse complement strand
TCAGCTGAGCATGACCCGCAAATGTAAAGTGTTGCGCGTCCGCCAAGCGACTCCCATATTCGCGAAACTTGCTTGAATCGAAGGCCCGGGCCGTGCAGGATCGAGCCTCATGAACATCCCGTTTCGAAGATCCGTACGAGTCGCTCCTGGCATCCGCTTGACGTCGCGCAAGCCGGGTATCGGTGCGTGCCTGGGTCTTTGGAGATTGAAAGGCGCCAAGCAGCGCCATCGTGCGCGCGCATACGATGGCAGCCCCCGTCGCGGTTTCGGCATGAGCCTTTATCCCACAAGCTCCGGCCACGCGGCACGCTTCGGTGTGGGTTTCGCATTGGCGCTTGCGGCAGTGCTCGTGGCTTTGGGCTGGTACAAACTTTAGTTCGGCCAAAGGCGCTTGAGCGACCCGCTTAGTCACGGGGTCGACCCCTCCCTCTCGTCAGCGCGTCTCATCGGTCCGCTTTGTACCGCCGGACCGTGCTCCACGATCGGAGCACAGACCCGAGGATCTCCCGAACAGACGCGTTTGTTGTCAGGCTCAAACGGTCGGAACGCGTGAACCTCCCAGGATCGGTCGCGCCGATCGGAGAGGATGCACTACACTTCGACATCACCGCGCGCGCGGCATGCACGCGCTTGCGCCTCCTTAGCCCAGCGGAAACCATGTGGAATTGGCGAAATAAATCGACCGGCCGTGGTGCGCCCGAAGACGGCGGCCTGGACCGCGACACGGTCCCGGCGGACGTCAACAACATGACCGATCTCGAAATCCTGGGAGGGCTCAAGAAGCGGGGTGACGCTTTTCTTCGATCAGGTCGCTTGGGGGAGGCCAGAGACTGCTATCGCAAGATGCTCCAGCTGGATCCGAATCATTCGGATGCGCTGATCAATCTGGGCTATGTCCTCATCGAAGCGCGTCGCTTTGACGAAGCCCGCGCACCGCTCGAAAAGGCCGTCCGGCTGGTGCCGGATAATCCGGACGCGCAATTTCTCGTTGCCAGCACGCTGCAGCAGTTGGGTCAAAGTGAGGCAGCATGTCGACACCTTCAGCGCGCCGTGGCACTGCGTCCAGACTTCGAGATCGCCTATCCGGGGCTGGTCGTCGTTCTGTTTCAGCAAAACCGCGTCGTGGAGGCGACCCAAGCTTGTGAGACCGGGCTGAAGTTCTGTCCCGATTCGGCTGAACTTCACTACTACCGAGGCGATCTGTACAAGCACGCCGGAGATCTCGTGGCCGCGATTCTGAGCTATCGGCAGGCACTCGCGTTCAATCCCGGCATGGTGGCTGCTCGCTACAGTCTTTCGAAACTCTTGTTCGATACGGAACAGTTTGAGGATGCGCTCACCTCCTACCTCCAGGAGATCGCTCTGACCCCGGAAAATCCTGGTTCCTACCACCAGGCCGGGGTTACGCTCAGGATGCTGGGCCGACCGAGGGAGGCGGTCGTTCGCTTCGAGCAGGCCGCGGCCATCGCGCCCCAGTTGGCCGCGCCCTACTACGGGCTGGGAAGCGTGTATCAGGAGGAGATGGATTTCGACGCAGCCCAGGGCGCGTTCGAGAAGGCCCTGGCCCTGGAGCCCGACAATGCGGAAATGCATCAGAGTCTGGGTGAAGTCCATCAAGCGCGGGGAGCCCGCGACCTGGCGATCGCCAGTTACGAACGGGTCCTCACGCTAAAGCCGGATTACACGCGGGCGCGGTGGAGCCGCGTCATGGTTCATGCTCCGGCGTTTGCGACATCCCAGGAGATCGCCGCGCGTGAGCGTGCGCTGTTCGCCAACGAGTTGAGCAAATTTGAAAAATGGTGGGACACAAGCGGTGTCGATGGCTCCCATTTCGTGGGAAAGCTGCAGCCGTTTTTCCTGTCCTATCAGGAAGAGGACAACCTGCCGCTGCTGAAGTCCTATGGGGAGCTGTGCGCCCGCGCCATGGACCGCTGGTACGTCGCCCAGGAATTTGCCGATCGACCTAGGCCCCGGGGCGATCGGATTCGCATCGGGATTGTTTCAGCCGATGTGCGTATGCACTCGGTCTGGATGGCCATCATCAAAGGTTGGCTGGAGCACGCCAATCGGGTTCGGTTCGAAGTGGGGGTCTTCTGCCTGAACACACGGCAGGATGCCGTGACCAATTGGGCCCGCAGTCACAGCGATTTCTTTGTGGCGGGTCCGAAAAGCCTCTACCGATGGGTCGATGCCATTCGAACAGAGAATCCCGATGTCCTTCTTTTTCCGGCCGTGGGTCTGGAAGAACTCACGCTGCAACTGGCGAGCCTGCGGTTGGCGGCCGTGCAGATGAACGCCTGGGGCCACCCCGAGACCTCGGGTCTGCCTACGATTGACTACTATCTTTCCGGAGAATCCTTCGAGCCTGCCCAGGCCCAGAAAAACTACACCGAGCAATTGGTCCTGCTGCCCCATCTGGGCAATACCTATGAGGCCTTGCGCGTGCCTGGCACCGAGGCTGATCTCCGGGGGCTTGGGATCGATCCCGAACGTCCCATCGTCCTTTGTCCGGGATCCCCGTTTAAGTATCAGCCCGAGTATGATCCGATCTTCATCGAGGTCGCGCGTCGGGTGACCTGCTGTCAATTCGTTTTTTTCAACGCTGATCCGCCCGATATTTCCAATCGGCTTCGCGCCCGATTGGTCGCGGCCTTTGCCCAGGCCGAAATGAGCTTCGACACCCACGGCTGCTTTATTCCTCGGCAGAGCATTCCCGAGTACCACGCTCTTTTGAAAAGAGCCGATGTGCTCATGGATACGATCGGATTTTCAGGGTACAACAATGTCGTCCAGGCCTTGGAATGCGGGTTGCCGGTCGTGACCCGCGAAGGCCGGTTTTTGCGCGGGAGGCTGGGTAGCGGCGTTCTGCGCTGCGCCGGTCTTACCGAACTTATCGCCGAAACCGAGGGCGAGTACGTCGATCTCGCCGCGCGGCTGCTCCTCGATCCGGTCTACCGCGAGAGCGTGCGCAGGAAAATCGTGGAGCAACGAGGCATCCTCTTCGATGATGTCACTCCCATGCGGCGACTCGAAGCGTTACTGGAGTCTGCGGTGGCTAAACACGCAATCCAGTGAACATTGCACGAGGTGATCTCCCCAAAGCGCGCGGGCGACGGCCGCGGGTCGGAGCTTGCGTTGCGGTCGATGTGCTTCTCGGCTAGCCCGCACTCAGCGACGCCAGAAATTCCTGAAACCGCCCCACGGATTGCACCTCATCAAAGAGGAGCGCACGCCGCTGTCGGATCCGGTTACGAATCTCCTCGCGGTAGTCCGTGTCTTGGATCAAGCGCGCGGCGATGTCGACGTAGGCGGCCGCGGAGGGCGCGATCAGTTCTGCCAGCCCCAGTCGCCTTAAGATTCCACTGCCTAATCGGCCGCGCAGATAAAGACCCTCCTGGGTCACGACGGGCAGACCGCATTCGATGGCCTGGATCACCGTGTTGTAGCCGGAAAATCCGATGGTATCGAGATACACGTGCGCGCTCTCAAGCAGTCCGTGAAATCGCGCCAAGGATTGCGTGGGCAGAAATCGAACGTGACGTTCGAAATCCAGACCTGCCTTCCTAAACGTTCGAGCGAGCCGCACCTCCAGCATTTCGGAGAGCGCCTGTGGTCGTTGCCGAAAGAAAACAAGCTGACAATTTTCAATGCGCCGAACCAACTCCAAGAGCACATCATCATGTATTGGCTGGTATTTGAAGGCACTTCCCGCGCAGATTAATACCGGATGCTCGACTCGAATTCCGAACTCCGACAGATCGGTCTTTTCGACTTGTTGGGTGCGCATTGCGTAGGAATTCGCGAAGTGCGGAAGCGTGACCAGTTTCTCCGAATAGTGCAGTTGGGCGCGTTCCGGCTCGAACAGCTCGCCCGAGACGAAATAGTCCATCGAGGGCAGGCCGGAGGTGTCCGGATGCCCCCAGGAATTGATCTGGGCCGGCGCGAGCCGCAGACTGGCCAGTTGCCAGGTGAGTGCGTCAAGGCCAATGGCCGGATAGATCAGAATGGAAGGCGATCGCGCTTGGATTGCGTCGAGCCAATGATCAAGCGGCAGTGGGCCGTCAACAATGTAATCAGCAAAGCCCTGGGCCCATTCCCGCTCGAAGTCGCGGGCGCCGTTGAGTGAGAATAAGCCCACTTCGAAGCGTTCGCGATCAAAATGGCACAGCCATCCCTTGATGAGTGCAAACCAGACCGAGTGTGCGCGGATGTGGTCGGATACGATCCCCAGGCGAATGCGATTCGACGAGGACTGTGCCGCGGGCTTTGCACGCGGCGCATACCAGCGTTGCATTACCTTGCTGCAGAACTCGCCATGCAGTCGAAGTGACGGGAGATTGTCCTGCTCCTGGTAGGCAAGATAAAAGGGCGATGCAACTCCGATAAATTGGTCTCCCGAAACCGACGTGGTCTCCCACCAGGCGGTGAATTCCAGAAAATCCCGTGCGAAGCCCTGTCTTTCCTGCTCTGCGCTTGCAGCGGACTCCGAGAAGGCCGGATTGCGCACGAGGGCTCGCGCCCAGCGCGCGAGGACTGCGTCGGGTTGCAATTGGATGGCCCGATCGAAACTTTGGCGCGCCTTCTCGTGATCCTGCAAGAGCCGCTGGATAGTCCCCAGGGAATAATGGAAATCAGCGACCTCCGGAGCGAGTGCGATCGCGCTCGCATAAGCCGCTTCGGCCGGCCGATAGTCGTCACTGGCATTAAAGGCATTGCCGGCTTCGAAGAAGGCGCTTGCGACTTCGCGTCGCGCGGCCCAAAGAGGTGTATGAGCTGACTCGGTGGGTGCCGCCGCCAAGAGTCCGTCCCGAGCCACCCGGGTCTCGAGCAAGCGGCACAGTTCGCGCGCGGCAGTGGGCCCCGAGCGTAGCCGTAACGTTTGCCGGTAGCCTTGGATCGCTGCCTCTAGCGCGTTCGATTGAGCGTACAGCCGGCTGCGATAGAGATGCAATTCCGCCGATTGAGGAAAGATCAGAAGCCCCTTGTCGCACCAGGTGCTTGCCTCTAGCGCTCGTCCCAGCTGCATGAGCAGGGGTACGAGGTCGCAGTAGGCGTGTTCGAGGTCAGGCTGAAGCCCCAGTGCTTTCTCGAAATGGCGCGTGGCAGGCGCGATCGCGTCGCGTGCTCGCAATACGCATGCAAGCAGGTAGTGGGCGTCGGCGTTTTCGGGTACGACCTCAATTGCGCGCTCGAGGAGCGCTTGGGCGTCCAGATGCAGGCCTTGCTCGTTCAGGACAAACCCCAGGTTGATGAGGGCATCGCTGTGGTTCGGATCGGACTTCAGGATCTTCCTGTAGCAGACTTCCGCCTCTTTGAGCTGGCCGCTTCTCAAATACCGATCGCCTTCTTTCTTTAAGGCGACGAGATCATCGATCTCCTGAGAGCCTGCGGCAGGACGTGCCACAGTTGTCTCGGCTTCGGGATTCGATGCAGGGCGCCGCTTCTTGAACCAATTGAGCATAAGGGAGCGTCGTACCAGGCCAGGATCTGACCCGACAGGGGCCACCGCCAGGCGGCCCCGATCCTGCCGTTCGGAATCGGAGTGCAGAAGGTACAGGAATCGGCATTTTAATGAAATGCACGCCGCTTATCCGACGGTGTGGCAAGGGCATCGCTCGGCAAGCTCGAGTCGCGACTCAGGGGCCAAGTCAGGTGATTCTCGACGGTCTTCGACAAAATACGCGGGGAATCAGCGCTCCCACCGAGCGCATCGAACGTCGCAGCAAGGCCGGCTGCTTTATCGTATCGAGTGTGCGCTCCGGCCGCCGCCGCCGGTTTCAACGCTACTTCGGCCGCGTACGGTGCGCGACGCGACGACGCGCTCGCGCCGCAGATCACGCGACTTAGGTCTGCCTCTCTCCCCGAAGGGCGGGCCAGTCGGCGAGAGCGAAGACCCAGAGCATGATGAAGTTCACAAGCGGCACGAGCCCGACGAGGACCCACCATCCGGAATAGCCTGCCTTTTGGATGATCCGAACATACGGATAGAAAAGTGCCAGGGTGAAGATGAGCACGAGTAGCCAGTATCCGAGACCAAAGCCGTTCATTTTTTTCTCCCCAATTACGTGGTTATTTTGCAGCGAAGATCGCGTTCTCCCCAAACGTCAGCGCGTCCCACAGGCGCTGGGAGAGGCTCCCTTATCCTGCGCGTGACGTCTACAATCATCTCCTAGTGTCGACCGCACTGCAACCGTCACGGCGATTCGCCAATGGGATCAACAGGCAGATGGACTGAGTGCGCGCGCGCGAGCTGCGTAGGCGCTATGACGGCGCTCATCGCTTCCATCGCTGGATCGCTTGTCAGGGTGTAGGCCACCCGAACGCAAATCAAGGCCCCGGCTCGATCCGCGAATCGGCAGCGATGGATCGATGAGTTCAGTGATTCGGTCGCGCACTTCGGTTCCGAGATCGCAATCGCTGCCCAAGGATGGGACAAGATCGTCCGCGATGGTCGTATCGATTGAGGCAGAGTCGGAGTTCCTGCACTCGCACGAGCGGCTGGTTTCCACCGCAAACAGGATTAGAGTGATGATCAATCCTCTTGGCCCGGACCACCAGAAGCTGCTTGACATCATGGACGGCCTGTCTGTGTGCCGTCGGACCGCCCCATCCGGCCATGATCTGCAAGGCGAAGGAGAGGAGGTCGTACGGCAGCTCGCAACGATGAGCGTCGCCACCATCAGGCACGAATGGCTTCGAGTGCAGCCCGGAACCTGAGAAGGGCCCAGTCGCACAGCGACAGTACTCCGCCAGTCTTTCCGGGAATCTCGACTCCACTGGACCGATGGCCGACTCCGTCATGCGCAAGGATCGGCTTTTTCGATCGCGCTGGAGCGTTTGGACTCGACCAGAACTGAAGAAAATTCAATACAAATCAGGAACCTGGCTGCCCATCTGAGTCTTGGAAGCTGAGGCGCCACAGATGTAACAATTTGTTTCCAGTCGTGTTATCTTCCGGAAATTCTTCAACCGTGTCCACGATCCGCTTGCGGATGGCTCACCACATCCGCCGATGTCTTCGTTCCTGCGGATCGAACGCAAGGAGTCGGGATGGCCAATGGCGAATTCCAACCGGGTAGTTGGACCCAACTAAATAGCAACTGCACCACGGGGTTTTGGGTCACATTCGAGCGCTGCACTGACTACGGCGTCGCCATCGTGGCTGAATGCCAGGGTTGGGTTGCCAACACGGTGCAAGAATGCGTCCAATGGGCGTGGGAAGTTACCAAGCAATGCAGTTGGTGGTCGTGGATTTTCTGCGTCCTATTTGCGCTCGTCACTTCACTCGTGTGCATCGCCTTGGGACTCGTGGTCGTCCTCATATGTGTTCAGATCGCATTGGTCGAGTTTGTGTATTGCCTTCTCTGGACGACGTTGACCTTCTATCTTTGTCTGGCGAAAGCCAATGGCGGCACCGCATTTTTGCTGACCGATGGCTCTGTGATGATGCAGGAGTCCGTGTCGATCGACCTCCGGGTAGGCCGTCTCATGTGGGCGACCAAAAGGTGGTGGAAACTCACACCTGACAACACGGGTAGCTATAACAATGGAACCTGGAGTCGGCTCGCGGACTCGACCATCGCCAGAAGATACTTTGCCTCATCGGTACTCGCGGACGGTCGTGTCGTGATCTGTGGCGGTGAATATTCTGGTTCCGACAGCGCCGTCATCGAGAACGATAACAACAGCTGCGAAATCTACGATCCCCAGGCCAATACATGGACCATATTTGGGCCGCCTTTGCAGCCGGACTCCGACACGAAAACCTGGACTCAGATTGGGGATGCACCGTGCACGCTGCTCCCCGACGGAAGCTTGCTTATGGGCGGCATCGAAGGTCCGTTCGTGGCCAAACTCGACCCCGCCACGCTGACTTGGACCAGCTTGCACAATCGGCCTGGGGTTGCATCAAGCGATGAAGATTCGTGGGTGCTCATGCCCAACAACACGGTGGCCGCGCCCAGTTGCACGAATCCTCCAAAGACCTGGGTCTACCACATTGACACTGACGTCTGGATCCGCGGCAACGACTTAAATCCCGGTATTGTCGACACCGCTGACGGGGAGACCGGTCCTGCGCTTTTGCGCTACGACGGCACGGGCTTTTTTCTAGGGGCGAACCAACACACCGCCATTTTCACCCCAAGCATCGCGAATCCCGACGCGCAATGGTCTGCCGGCCCCGATTTGCCGGATCAAACGCTGGCGGTCACGCCCATGACCATCGGAATTCAGGACGGACCGGCTTGCCTACTCGTCAACGGAAACGTCCTCTTTGGGGCCGGAGTCAAGGTGGGTTCGCCCGCCAGCAGTCCGGCATGGTTTTTTGAATACGATGGAACGAGCTTTAATAGGACAAACGATCCTCCAAACAATGTCACGTTCACCTACGCCACGCGACTTTTGCTGCTGCCCAATGGAGACGTCCTGTTTTGCACCGAGGATGATTCGTCGTTCTACACCTACCATTCCGCCGCGGCAGTGCCTCAGGATAGCTGGCGCCCTGTGATACAGACTTGCCCTGCGAACCTCACGCCCGGAAGCACGATCCAGATTTCCGGCTTTCAGTTCAATGGACTCTCGCAAGCCGTCGCCTATGGAGACGACTGCCAGACTCCAACCAACTATCCCTTGGTGAGAATCGTCAACAACCAGACTGGCCACGTGAGCTATTGCCGCACCTTTAATCACACGAGGCAGGATGGAAATGGCAACACGGTCATCTCGATGGGAGTGGCGACCGGCAACGCCCTGATTACAACCAACGTCGCCATTCCTGCGAGCGTGGAGAGCGGGGAAGCGTCTCTTTTCGTCGTAGCGAACGGAATCCCTTCGCTCGCCTTTGCTGTCACCGTCGACCCCATCTTGTTTTGATTCGCAAATTCCCCGTACGAGATGCGTGGGCGATGAGACCGATGACCTTGCCAGTGAACGAAGCGGCCATGGACCAGGCCATGATGCGCAAAACCGCGCCGCCCATCGACAAAGTAGAGGCGTACCAGCACCAGCCGTACCAAGCGCTAGATGCCACCAGAGCGACGGCCAGAAACCGGGCGCCCATGGCGCAACCACAACTGTCCGGAGCACCCCAGCGCGGCCCCGCGCCGGTTCGTCGAGGAAGATGGCGATGTACCTTGGAGAGAATCATGGCAGCGGTCGAATCGGGCGTGGCCTAATGCCTCGCATACGCTCCTTTGGCCCAACCGGGACCTGCGGCCCGGTTTTCCTCATGGCCCCTAGCACGCGTGTCTATCGCGCCCCCAATACCGAGGGATCGCCGCATTTCTCGCGAACACCGCGCCAGAGGACTCTTCACTTTTTGAAGTGCCCACCACCATCATCTCCTAGCGTCGACGCTACTGCAACCTCCCGGGTTGTCATCAACGCTTCGCTTACGCTATGCGCGTCCCGTGTCGCGCAAATGCCGAGGCGGGACCTTTTGGGCCGGCCACTTGCAAAACCAGAGACGTGGTTTGCCAACGTCGGCGACCCGGCAGATTTGCTCAGTGTGTCGTGCACCCCAAGCTCGTGCGCGGCGACGTTGAAGCCTCGCTGCTTGGTAAATCTGTCGTGCAAGGCACGAACTGGAGCGTCGCTCGCGAGGGTTGCACGCTTTCGTCGCCACCACATGGGACTGCGCTGCAGGGCGCAAGCACCCTCGCTTTCCAAGAATCACGGCACCACTAAAAGCGCCTCACACTCAGCACTACACGCCGTTAAAAAAGAAGGGTTAGCAGGCGCTAACCTGCTAACCCTCATGGTGTCTGGTGGGCCGTGAGTGGCTCGAACACTCGACCTACGGATTAAGAGTCCGCTGCTCTACCAACTGAGCTAACGACCCGACGATTACAAGATGAAGCTCTCTTTTTTTGACGGCTGAATGATTTTTTTGGTAGGCCGTGCGGGACTTGAACCCACGACCAACGGATTAAAAGTCCGCTGCTCTACCAACTGAGCTAACGACCCGAAGCCCTCCATTATAGAAAGTCCCGGCCAAGCGTGTCAAACAACGCGATGCGCCAACGAGTGTATGCCCGGCCCATCAACTTGCGTAGTTAAGTCGAGGATACCAGTCATGACCGCGACCTTCGGGTGTGCAATCCAACACCGTCCACAGCGGGGCAGGATCGGGCGCGCCGCGCGGATCTTGGCCAGGATCGGATGTCGAATCCGCCATTTCGCCTGCCCAGAAGTGGCGGATCGTGCCGTCGCGGCGCGTGAACACGTGGAACGCGGGGATCTCCGAACCGTCGGGAAGCACGCCAAGGTAATCTCGGAAGTAGGCGCCGTTCACATCGGAGTACAGGCGCAGATTCTTCCAGCCCCTGTCCCGCTTCCAGGCAACGAGTCGTTCGATGGGCGAGCGGGCTACGACCACAAGCGACAGGCGCTGGGCCAGGTCTTGCGCATTGCCGTCCCAGGCACTCAATACGTTCGTGCACATCGGACATGGCCGTTCGCGCTGCGGACCGAACATGTAGCTGTAGATGGCGAGCGTCTTCTGGTCGCCAAAGAGCCCTGCGAAATTGGTAGGGCCGTCCTCACCCTGGAATTGATAGTCTCCGACGACCTCGCCTCCAGGAGGTAAAGCGCGGCGCTGGGCTGCGACCCGCTCAATGTGGCGTCGAAGTTCAATCTCTTCGGCAAGCAGGGCCGTACGGGCCGCGCGGTATTCCTTGCTTTCACCCGGTATTCGAACCAGATTCTCATGCGCTAGTTGCAGTGCCGGTGGCAGACCTTCGAGCTTCGCATCCATCACTACGTCTCCTCTGACTCAGAGTAGAAGAACGGCCTGGGGCGTGCTTTGCCGAGGAGCGTCGGCCAAAGTGGCGCGCCTCACGGGGCCCCCGAAGAAGCTGATGATGCAGGGACTTGCCTAGAGCGTGCTCTAGCGCAGCGATACGAGACGATCCCGGGCCGCAGAAGCTGCCTGGGTGTCGGGATAGGTTGCGATGAGAGTCTCCAACGTTTTTCGGGCGGCCTTTTTGTCACCGCCATCGGATTGACTGCTGGCGATGATCAACAGCGCATCCGAAGCCTTGGCGTTATCGGGCCAATTCTTGATCACCACCTGTTCGGCCGCGATCGCGCCGCGATAGTCGCGCTGGGCGTAGTAGGCCGTACCAATCCAGTACTGTGCTGCGGGCGCGTAGACGGAATCGGGATACTGGCTTAAGAAGCTCTGAAACGAGATGATCGAGCCCTTGTAGTCGTTGCCCTTGAATTGGTTGAAGGCCGCGTCATAGACCCGCGACTCGTTCTGGTCGACCGCCCCGGTCTTGCCGTCGACGGTGACCTGCTGGGGCTCCAGTTTCCGCAGACGCTGGTCGAGGTCCGTGTAGAAGTCCTTCTCACGTTTTTCGCCGTTGGAGACGGCATTGTTCAGGACTTCGATTTGTCCTCGCAGCCGCGCCAGTTCCTGACGCAGACCTTCGATCTGATTGGCCAGTTCGAGCTGGCTTTGCTGGGCGGCATCGATGCGCTGTGCGACGTCCTTTTGCGTGGCGTCGACCCGGGAGCGCAGGTCGAGGATCGCCTTTCTGGCTTCGTCATCGTCGAACACGCCCGCCTGGACGGGGAGCACGGCTCCATACAAAATCCCGGCCAGCAGCGCAGCGCTACCAGCCGAAATCCAGTACCGAGAGCGAGTTCGAATCATTGATAAACGATATCATCACGGCGATTTTCCGCCCAGGATGCCTCGTCATGCCCGAGCGCCTTGGGCTTTTCCTTGCCGAAGCTGACTGCCTCCATCTGGCTGTCGGAAACGCCCAGGAGCGCTAACGCGCGACGCACCGCTTCCGCCCGTTTTTGCCCCAGCGCAAGATTGTATTCGCTTCCGCCGCGCTCGTCAGTGTTGCCTTGAATCACGATGCGACGGTTCTTGTTCTTGGTGAGAAATCGTGCGTTTTCTTCAATAATGGGGCGATATTCATCTTTAACCACGAAGCTGTCGAAGTCGAAATAAATGCTGCGCTTCGCGTTCTCGCTGAGCGTGCCGCCGGTGGTATCGACCATCTTGACTGCGTTGGCGTCGGCGCCCCCGTTCATGTTTGCGCCTCCCTGATCTGAGGTCACGTTTGACGGTGGCGGCAGCTTAGTGGAGCTGCACGCGCCCAGGACCGCAAGGACCATGGCGATGAGGCCGATTCGGAGGATGTTTTTCATAGTGACTTCCCTTTCTTTTTAAGAATATTCGAACTTCAATGCTTTACTTCAGGTAGGGACCCCAGCAGGGTTCGCGTACGTCGCCGCTCTCCTGGAGTGTGACGCGTTCTTTCACGCTCGCGTCCGAGGAGACCACCGCTAACACCCCACGACCGCCTGCATCGGTTGCATACAGAATCATCCTGCTGTTCGGAGCAAAGCTGGGTGATTCATCCTTGACCGTATCGGAGAGCAGCAGTTCCTGACCACTCGCAAGATCTAGCACATAGACCTGAAAACGCCCGCCCCGGCGCGAAATATAGGCCAGTGTCTTGCCATCGGGACTCACGCGCGGACTGATGTTGTAGTCACCCTTAAATGTCACCCGGGTCGCATCGCCGCCCGAAACGCTCATCTTGTAGATTTGCGGGCCGCCTCCGCGATCGCTCGTGAAATAGATCGATTGCCCATCGGGACTGAAGTTGGGCTCGGTGTCGATCCCCGAGGATTGGGTCAGACGGTGCAGATTCGATCCGTCTGCGCCCATCAGATAAATTTGGGAATTGCCGTCGCGCGACAGTACAACTGCCAACGTGTGACCGTCGGGAGACCATGCAGGCGCGCTATTGCTACCCTTGAAATTCGAGACCGGAAGGCGCTGACCGGTGGCAATCGTGTGGACATAGATGACCGGCTTTTTCAGTTCGAAGGAAACGTAGGCGAGCTTGGTGCCGTCGGCCGACCAGGACGGCGAGATGATGGGCTCGCGAGATGCCAACGCCGTCTGGAAATTGTAGCCATCGGCGTCGGCCACCTGCAGTTCATAGCGCTGCTGACTCTTGCGGATCACGTAGGCGATACGGGTCGAGAAGACCCCTTTTACGCCGGTCAGCTTCTCGTAGACGTAATCGGAGATTCGATGCGCGCTCAAGCGCATGTTGTTCGAGGGCGCAGCCAGCTCCAGTCCGCCCAGGTCCACTTGCTTGACGCTGTCGTAGAGCTTAAAGCGTACCGTGTAGCGCCCATCGCCTTGGCGCGCCACGCTGCCCACCACCACCGCATCCGATCCCCGCGACTTCCAGCCGGGCAAATCCATGGTGCTCGATTCGCTTAAGGCCACGCCACCCGCATCGACGATCCGAAAGGCGCCACTATTTCCCAGGTCGTCGCGCACGATCTGGGGAATCTCCTGAGCTGATGCATCGTCGCCCGTGAAATTGGTGATCGCAATGGGGATCTGATTGGCACCCACCCCTTCGATCTGGATGTGCAACTGGGCCTGGGCGAAGGTGCTCGCGGCGAGAACGGCCAAGCCAACACTAATTTTAGTTATATAGCGAATCGTATTTATCATGAATGAATTATAAGATGTGGCGAAATCACCGGTTCGGGAACAGCTTGTACGTCAGTTGGACCGGGGTCACCACGCGACCATTTTCGTCCTTGGGTAGGGGAGAGGACTTCTCCACGCCGTTGAGTACGGCCTCATCGAAGGCCGGAACCCCGCTGCTCGTTATGATCCTTGTGTTTGTGACCTCTCCCGTCGGTAATTGTTCGATCTCCACGATCGCCGTGGGATTGCCGGTGATCCCGGCCTGCCCCGGAAAGACGGTATTGGAGCGAATCTTGGCCTGGAGCGCCGCAATATAGCTGTTGGAGCCGCGCGGGCCCGAGGTCTGCGCGGCGGTACCGGTTGCCGAGGCGACCTGGTTTTGGATGTACTGCAAGGCCGAAGGAGGCGCGGGCGGTGCCTTCACCTCAGGCTTGGGCTGGGGTCTGGGCTCGGGTCTGGGCTCAGGCTTGATCTCCACTTTGGGCACGGGTACGGGTTCGGGCGGTTTGGGAGGGACCTTCTTGGGCTCCTCCTTGATGACAATGTCCGGTTTGGGCGGTGGCGGCGGCGTTTCTTCGACCGGCTCGGGGGTGGGCGGCTTCGGGGCGACCACGGGCGGAGGCGGCGGGGTGGGCGTCGGGGCCGGCGCCGCGATTTGCGGCAGTGCGCTCCAAAGTTCAGCGTTCACCACTTCGGGCGGGCTACTTTGCCAGCGCAACCCAAAGAACAACATGAGGGCGAGCAACCCATGCATGAGCACGGCCAGCACGATCGATCGCGTCCGCCGACCGGGCGATGGGATGGTGTACTGATGGGTCGGGGCGAGATACATGGCTACGGCGTATTGGGGACCGGCTTGACGGACAGGCCCACGCGGGGAATGCCTTCCTTCTGAAGGGCATCCATGACCTGCAACACGGCGTCGTACTGGACCGTCTTGTCGGCGGCGATGATGACCGGTGGCGGATTGTTCGGGTTTTGGGCCTGCTGCTGGCGCACGAGCTGGACCAAGTCCTCCTTGGTAATCGGCTGATCGAGCGGCCGCTTCGGATCGCGTACCCGCATGCGCATCGATTTGTCGGATTTGATCAGGATCTCGATGGCCGTAGCCGGGGCCTGCGACGATTTCGCCACCGACGGCAGCTGGATCGTGCCGGGCGTGACCAAAGGCGCCGTGACCATGAAGATCACGAGCAGCACCAGCATGACATCGATATACGGTACGACATTGATGTCGGCCATGCTGCGCCGTATCCGGCCTCCACGCATCGAGGAACCGCGGGGTGTGGGCATGTTAGCGCGCTTGCCTTAGAAGAATGTTGGAGAACTCTTCGATGAAACTCTCGAACCGGATCGCCAGGCGGTCGGTTTCGTGTACATAGCGGTTGTAGGCGACGACAGCGGGGATGGCCGCGAACAGGCCAATGGCGGTGGCCACGAGCGCCTCGGCAATACCGGGCGCCACGTGCGCCAGGGTCGCCTGCTGGACGTTGGCCAGGCTGCGAAACGCATTCATGATCCCCCAGACGGTTCCAAACAAACCGACATACGGACTCACCGAGCCCACCGATGCGAGAAACGACAGGTGTGCCTCCAACGCATCCATCTCGCGCTGATAGGCCGCGCGCATCGCGCGTCGCGCACCGTCGAGTTGGGCACTGGCCTCCACGCGCTGTTGCCGGGCCTTCAGAAACTCGCGCATCCCGGCCTCAAAGATACGGCCCAACGCGCCGATCTTCTGGCGTCGGTTCGAGGCGCGTGCATAGAGATCGTTGAGGTCCCCGCCGGCCCAGAACTCTTCCTCGAACTGGTTGGTCTGGGATTGGGCGGTGCGCACTTCAAACATTTTGCGAAAGATATAGGTCCAGCTGAGCAGGGACACAAAAAGCAGCAGGGCCAAAACAAATTGCACGACGACGCTTGCGCCCGTGACCAGGGAGAGGATCGAGAGATCAGGTGTGGAGATCATTGATATTGTTGGTTTGAAAGGCGTTACGAATGGATTCCGGAATTTCCGCCGGACGCAGCTTGAGCCGGTCGACGCATCCGACTTTGATGCGCCCCCTAGAAACTAGTTCGTCATGCGCGTGGGCCCCAGCCCCCGCACGGTACGCCTCTTGATCGAATTCCACGGCGACTCGACCCAGGCGCGCCAGTTTCGAGCGGATGATGAGCCGGTCATCCAGGCGCGCGGGAAGAACATAGTCCACGGCGGTATGACGCACGACGAAGACCAGTCCGTCTTCTTCTTTCAGTCGTTCCTGGGAGACCCCCAGTGCGCGCAGCCACTCGGTTCGCGCCCTCTCGAAGAACTTCAGATAGTTGGCGTAGAACACAACACCGCCGGCATCGGTATCTTCGTAATAGACCCGAATCGCGAACTCGAAAGGCGCGCCTGCGCCTGCTTGGCTCACCACGAAACTCCCGCCCGCCGATAGAAAACGCGTGGTTGACCGGTCTGGTTGACGCCCGGCCGTGCCAAGCCTGTCTTGCTCACTCGGAGAAGAGGTCGTTCTCCGACCCCCGGTTGGGGACGGCGAGGCCGAAGTGCCGGTACGCCGCAAGTGTGGCTACGCGACCGCGCGGCGTGCGCTGCAAGAAACCCTGCTGAATCAAAAAGGGCTCCAGAACGTCCTCTATGGTGTCGCGCTCCTCACCAATGGCGGCTGCCAGATTGTCGATGCCAACCGGTCCCCCATCGAACTTCTGCAGTACCGCCTCGAGCAGTTTGCGGTCCATCACATCGAATCCAACCCGGTCGACCTCGAGCATGGATAAGGCCGCATCGGCGACCGCAGCGGTGATCTGTCCGTCGGCCTTGACCTCGGCGAAGTCGCGAACGCGCCTTAGGATGCGATTGGCGATGCGCGGCGTGCCCCGCGCGCGGCGTGCGATCTCCAGCGCGCCATCGGGCGCGATCGGAACCTTCAAAAGCTGCGCCGAACGCGTCACGATTTTCTCGAGTTCGCCCGAAGTGTAGAACTCCAGGCGCGCGACGATGCCAAACCGGTCGCGCAGCGGATTGGTCAGCATGCCCGCACGAGTGGTGGCACCCACGAGCGTGAAGGGCTGAACATCGAGCTTGAGGCTGCGTGCGGCAGGGCCTTCACCGATCATGATGTCGATCTGGAAGTCTTCCAGGGCCGGATAGAGAATTTCCTCGACTACGGGCGAGAGCCGATGGATCTCGTCGATGAACAGGACATCGTTGGCCTCAAGGTTCGTCAAAAGCGCGGCCAGATCGCCCGCGCGCTCGAGCACCGGGCCTGAGGTTTGCCTTAAGTTCACACCCATCTCGCGCGCGATGATGTGCGCAAGCGTGGTCTTGCCCAACCCCGGCGGCCCGAAAAGGAGCACGTGATCGAGGGCTTCCTTGCGCTGGCGCGCAGCCGAGATGAAAATCTCGAGCTGCTCGCGGATCTTCGCCTGTCCAACATACTCGGCGAGCGCCTGGGGACGCAGGGCGCGCTCGATGGCCGCTTCGTTGGGGGAGGCTGGAACGGGGGCGACGAGGCGGTCGGTTTCGATCATCGTTGAACCTTAGTTACGCGCCAGGGATTTGAGTGCGAGCCGGATGCCCTCCGAAACGGTGAGGCCCTCGGGCAGTCCTTTAACCACCAGTCCGGCTTCCTTGTCCGAATAACCCAGCGCGGTGAGCGCGCGATGCACATCGCTGTTGGCGCTCTCCTGGGATCCGGATGGCAGGTCCAGGTCGGCGCCCAGCTTGCCTTTCAATTCGAGGAGCAAGCGCTCGGCCGTCTTCTTGCCGATCCCCGGAACCTTGATCAGACGTCCGGCTTCCTGCAGCGAGACCGCCTGCGCGAGATCCGATACCGACAGTCCCGAGAGGACCGCCAATGCCGTGCGCGGACCGACCCCGGAGATCTTGATCAATTCGCGAAAAGCGGCGCGCTCGCCTGCGCTTGCGAAACCGTAGAGCAGTTGGGCGTCCTCGCGCACGACCATGTGGGTCAGCAGAATCACTTTCTCGCCCACGTTGGGAAGATTGAAGAAGGTGCTCATCGGCACGTCCACTTCGTAACCCAAGCCACTGCATTCGACGACGACCTGCGGAGGATTTTTCTCGATCAGGTTGCCGACGATTCGGCCGATCATGCGCGCTCTCCCGATGGCGTTGGCAAGGCCCGACTGGGATGCCTCGCAGCGATGACTTGGCGCCGGTCTTTAGCCCAACTGCTTTAAAAGGGTCGCCGCATCGCTGACTTCATACTTTCCTGGGGCCTCGAGGTTGAATTGCTTGACGATGCCCTTCTCAACGAGCATCGAGTAGCGCTGCGAACGAACGCCCATGCCGCGCGCCGTCAGATCGAATTCAAGCCCGAGCTTTTTGGTGTACTCGGCCGAACCGTCGGCCATCATCCGCACTTTGCCCGCGGTGCCTTCCTCGCGCGCCCACGCACCCATGACAAAGGGATCGTTCACCGAGACACACCAGATTTCGTCGACGCCTTTGGCCATCATGGCGTCGGCCAGTTGGACATATCCGGGCACGTGTTTGGCCGAGCAGGTCGGCGTAAACGCGCCTGGAAGACCGAAAATCGCGATCGTTTTGCCTTGGGTCAGATCCGCAACCTTAAAAGTATTGGGACCGACGGTGCAGCCGTTGCCTTCCACCTCGACGAATTCCTGGAGCGTGCCCTCGGGCAGCGCATCGCCAATTTTGATGCTCATGGAACATTCTCCTGGTAAAAGTGAGTCAGGTTCTATGATACGCGAGTGGAGCCAGGCCGAACGCTAGCCGGTCACGCGACCGCCGCGCATGCGCAGTCCGCGCCGCGCCACGCTCGGTGCGACAGCCGCGAGGCTGGCTACGGCCGCTCGGGCATTGGCGTGACAGATGGCGCAGGCGAGCGCGTCGGCCGCATCGGCGCTCGGTGCTCCGGGCAGATTGAGCAAGCGCCTGACCATCTGCTGGACCTGATCCTTCTTCGCTTTGCCATGGCCGACGGTGGCCTGTTTGGTTTGCAATGCCGTGTATTCGGAGACCGGCAGCTGCGCGGTCACCATGGCGCAAATCGCGGCGCCACGTGCCTGACCGAGGAGCAACGTCGACTGGGAATTGACGTTGACGAAGACCTTTTCGATGGCGCCCTGATCCGGCTGTTCCTTGCGGATCACTTCGGCGAGTCCCTCGAGGATGACGGCCAGCCGCTGCGGCAATTCGCCCTCGGGCGTGCGGATGACGCCACTGGTCACGTAGCGCATCGACTGGCCGTCGCAATCAATGAGGCCGAATCCGGTAACCCGAAGTCCCGGGTCGACGCCCAGAATGCGCAATCGCTGCGATAAGGAGGAGGGCATCGCGCGAGACTACCACGCGCATTGCACTAGTGACGAAAATGCCGATAGCCTGTGAGAACCATCGCGATGCCGCGCTCGTTGGCCGCCGCGATGACCTCCTCGTCGCGCAGGCTGCCGCCTGGCTGGATGACTGCGCTCGCCCCCGCGTCGACCACGACATCGAGCCCGTCGCGGAAAGGAAAGAAGGCGTCCGATGCGACTGCCGAGCCCACAAGGGAGAGCCCGGCCCCCTCGGCCTTGATCGCTGCGATGCGCGCGGAATCCACCCGGCTCATCTGTCCGGCCCCGACGCCCAAGGTCATGCCCTGTGCGCAAAAGACGATGGCGTTGGACTTGACGAATTTGGCCACGCGCCAGGCAAACAGGAGGTCGGCCAATTGCTGGCGCGAGGGCTGCAGCTGGGTGACGACCCGCAACTCGTTTTCGGCGACGTTTTTGACATCCGGGGTCTGCACCAGAATTCCGCCCCCGATGCGCTTGATCTCGAACGCGTTATGACCCGTCCCGAGAGGCACTTCGAGCACCCGCACATTCTGCCGTGCCGCCAGCAGGGCGCGCGCGTCGGGGGCCACCTCGGGTGCGATGACGACCTCAACGAACTGTCCACCCAGTGCCGCGGCCGCGACCGCATCGAGGGCTCGGTTAAACGCGATGATTCCCCCAAAGGCGGAAGTCGGATCGGTCTTGAACGCCTTACGGTAGGCGTCCTCCGCGCTCTCGCCTATCGCCACGCCACACGGATTGGCATGCTTGACGATGACGCACGCCGCCTGGCTGAAGGTTTTGACGCACTCCCAGGCGGCATCGGCGTCAGCCAGATTGTTGTAGGAGAGTTCTTTGCCCTGCAATTGCCGATAGTTCGAAAGCGAGCCCGCGGCTGCGCTGGGATCGCGATAGAAGGCCGCGGCCTGGTGGGGATTTTCTCCGTAACGCAGATCCTGCGCCTTCGCAAACTGGAGCGAGAGACGATCCGGAAACGGGCGAGGCGGCTCGCCTTGTCGGTATGCCGTCAGGTAATTGGTGATGGCGCCGTCGTAGGCGGCGGTATGGGCGAAGACCTTCTTGGCCAGCTCAAACCGGGTTTGCGCCGAAACCGAGCCGGCATGGGAGGCCATCTCTTCAAGCACCAAGGGATAATCGGCGGGATCGACGATGACCGTCACATCGCCATGATTTTTGGCCGCAGCGCGCAGCATCGCAGGACCGCCGATATCGATATTCTCGATGGCCTCATCAAACGAGCAGCCGGGCTTGGCGACGGTCGCCTCGAACGGATAGAGATTGACCGCGAGAAGATCGATCGTGCCGATCTCATGCTGCGCAAGCGCCGCTACATGCTGGGGATCGCTGCGCTTGGCCAAAAGCCCGGCATGGATTCGGGGATGCAGCGTCTTCACGCGCCCGTCCAGAATCTCCGGAGATCCAGTGTAGTGGGCGACCTCGGTGACGGCAACGCCATGGTCGGCAAGCGTCTTGGCCGTACCCCCGGTCGAGAGGATGCGAAAACCCTGCCCGATCAGTCCCCGGGCAAACTCGACTAGGCCGGTCTTGTCGGAGACGCTTAACAGTGCTTGCTTGTATGGATTGGGCATGGAAGTTCGAAAGACCCTGATCGGAGTGAGAAAGACGCGCCCGAGGCGGGCCGGAGCCGCGCGAGCCCCGGGCTAGAGAAGCCCGTGGTTCTGGAGTTTCTTGCGTAGCGTGTTGCGATTGATTCCGAGGATCTCGGCGGCCACGGACTGGTTACCTGCCGCTTGCTCCATGGCGACTTCCAGGATGGGCTTTTCGACCGTTAGGACAACCATCTCGTAGACGTTGTGCGCCGGTTCTCCGTTCAGGTCCCGAAAGAATTTCTCCAGGCTCTTGCGCACGCATTCCTCGATCGACTGTTTACTCATGCCGCGAGTCGCTCCTCGTGATTCGAATCCGGGACGTAAACGTGGTCAGGACCAAGGCTGGCGAGATACTCGTCGACGTGATTCAGTTGTTCCTTGCAGGACTCCAACGCGTTCATCCGCGTGCGAAAGCTTTCTTGCCCGGGCAACTCCCGGACGTACCATCCAAGATGCTTGCGTGCGGTGCGAAGTCCGATGAATTCGCCGTGGAAGGCATAGTGCGCAAGCAGGTGCTCGCGCAAAATCGCGCGCAACTCGCCAATGGTCGGTGGTGGGTGCTTTTGTCCCCATGCGAGATAGTGCGCGACCTCCCGGAAAATCCACGGACGACCCTGCGCCGCCCGGCCGATCATCACCGCATCCGCACCGGTCTTGCGCAGCACCATGGCGGCCTTCTCGGGAGAATCGATGTCGCCGTTGGCCACGACCGGAATCCCGACGGCGGCTTTGACCTCGGCGATGCTGTCGTATTCGGCCTGCCCCATGAAACCGTCCGCGCGCGTGCGTCCGTGCAGGGTCAAGAGCGCTACCCCCGACGCCTCTGCAAGGCGCGCGATCCCCAGCGCATTGCGGCGCTGCCGATCCCACCCGGTGCGAAACTTCAGGGTCACCGGAACCCCGTACTTGACCGTGACTGCCGCGACTACTTGTTCGAGAATGCGCGCCACGAGCGCCTCGTCCCGCAAAAGGGCCGACCCGGCGGCGACGTTACACACTTTCTTGGCGGGGCACCCCATATTGATATCGATGATCTGCGCGCCACGCTCGACGTTGTAGACGGCCGCCATTGCCAGCATCTGGGGATCGCCGCCCGCGATTTGCACCGCCTTCGGCTCCATCTCTCCGTCATGATTGATGCGCCGGCTGGTCTTCTCCGAGGCCCACAAACGCGGATTGGATGCGGCCATCTCCGAGACTGCATAGCCTGCGCCCAAGCGTTTGCAAAGCTGCCGAAATGGCCGGTCGGTAACGCCTGCCATGGGAGCGACGAAAACGCAATTGCGCAGATCAAATTGGGCGAGGCGCACGGTCGATTCGGGATCGGGGTGAGACGGGGAGGCTGGCGGGAGGGCCGTATTTTAACGAGAACCGGAGAACACCGACACTCTAACTCCATTGCACTCGCCATTTCCACAACAGTATCGCGCGTGGGCCCCTTCTCGTTTCGCGAAGACTGGTGTAGATGCCGCGCGACCGACATCCGCCTCACAGGCGCGCGTAGTCCGCGCGACGGGCATGCTCAAATTAGCTTTAGCAACGCGTCTGGCGTCACCACGTTGGCTGTCCTGGACTAAGAGCGCTGGCCTTCCATCATCTGGCGCGCAAGGACATGCCGGGCGGGTCCCACGAGATCCAGAAACGTCAAGGCAGCGCTGCGCATCGTCTCTACGGGGAACAATCGAGAACCAAACACGCGCGGCAAAAAGTCGGTGAGATTGATGGTCGCTGCGCGATCCTTGCGTCGCGCCGCACGGAACAGTTCCATGCACGTTCTGGGTGCGTCAAAGTGCTCGACCAGAAGCCGCGCGACGGACTGGGCGTCGCGCAGACCCAGATTCAGACCCTGGCCTGCGACAGGATGCAAGGTCTGTGCCGCATTGCCGATGGCAAACTCGCGTGGCCGTGCGGGTTCCTCGACCGCATTTAAGCCCAGCGCAAAACTGGCGCGCGCCCGGACCGATAAAAAGCCGCCGAGACGGTCGCCAAAGACCTCGTGCAATTCCGCAAGAAAGGCCGGCTCGTCCTCGACCAGGCGGCGCGCGGCGTCTTCGGCCTTGGAACACCAGACGAGCGCAAGGCCACTCTCATGGCCCACGCGTGCCGGCAGGAGGGCAAGCGGCCCGTCGCTCGTGAAACGCTCCCATGCGACGCCGCTCTGGGGTCGACCTACGGTGACAAACGCGGTCACGGCCATTTGCTCATAGTCGCGTCGGATGGCCTTGGGATCCTGCTGGTCAAACAGACCGCCCTCGGCATGGATCACATAGGCCGTCTCGGTCTTTTCCCCATCGCTTCGTTCGATGACGATGCGATCGGCGTAGGCCTTCGATTGGGCGATGCGCGCCGGACGAATCACTTCGATGCCGCGACGCTGAAGTTGCGCCGCCAAGACGCGTGCGAGTTCGCCATACGGCACGACATGACCCAAGGCGTCGAGGCCGTAGTCGCTTCGATCAATGACGGTGCGGCCGAACTGGCCCCGTTGCGAGACATGAATGCGATGGATCGGACTGGCGAAATCCGCAGGCCATGCCAAAACGCGCGCGAGCACGTGACGGCTCGCGTCCGAAAGCGCAATCAGCCGCGTATCGCTTGCCGCCACGCTGGCCGTGCGCGCATCCAAAAGCAGGAGCGAGTCCGCAGCGATTCCGTATTGCTCAAGCAAGAGCGCCGTGACCGCACCCACGGGACCGGCCCCAGCGATGACGACGCTTTGCCCGATCATGAGCGCCTGCGCCTAGCTGCGCATGGCCGCTTCTACATCGGCGACGGTCTTCGGTGCCTTCGCCGAGAGGATCTCGCATCCCCCTGGCGTGACGACCGCATCGTCCTCGATGCGAATGCCCTGATTCCAGTAGCGCTCGGGGATGCCCTCGCCGGCTCGCACATAGATGCCAGGCTCGATGGTGAGCACCATCCCGGGTGCGAGCACGCGCCACGGTCGTTCGGCACCGGCGGGCGCGGCAGCGTCGGGTTCCCGGTAATCGCCCACGTCATGAACATCCATGCCCAACCAATGTCCTGTGCGGTGCATGAAAAAGCGCCGGTAGCTTCCGGATTCCAATACGCTCGAAAGACTGCCTTGGACCAGGCCCAAATCCAGCATGCCCTGCGCCAGAACCCTCGTTGCGGCATCGTGCGGATCGTTCCAGGCGCGTCCCGGTCGGGTCGCCTCAATCGCCGCGAGCTGGGCTGACAAGACCAGCTCGTAGAGCTCGCGCTGGGCCGCAGAGAACCGGCCGCCGACCGGAAATGTCCGCGTGATGTCCGAAGCATACCCATCGAGTTCGCAGCCCGCGTCGATCAAGACCAAATCGCCGTCGCGCAGCTCCTGGTCATTTTGTACATAGTGCAACACGCAGGCGTTCGCGCCACCCGCCACGATCGATCCATACGCAGGCGATTGGGAACCCTGGCGACGAAACGAAGCGAGCAATTCCGCCTCCACTTCGTATTCGCGGCGGCCCGGGCGGGTCGTGCGCATCGCGGCGATGTGCGCGTTGGCGGAGATCTCGGCCGCCTTTTTCATGGTGGCCAGTTCATCGGCGTCTTTGATCAGGCGCATCTCGCTTAAGAGGGTGCGCACGTCAAAGACCGTCGCGGGGGCGGTGGTTCCGTTGCGGGCCTGCTGGCGTACGTCAGCGAGCCAGTGCTGTACCCGCCCATCGAACTCAGGATTCGCACCCAAGCCGTAGAACAGCGCCGGTTGGTTGGCGATGAGCTTGGGCAACTCGGAGTCGAGGTCCTCGATGGGCAGCGCCCGATCAAAGCCAAAGCGCTCGGCCGCCGCGTCGGGACCAAAGCGAAAGCCGTCCCAGATCTCGCGCTCGGCATGCTTGCTGCGACAAAACAGGATGACTTCCTCGAGCGCGCCTGCGATGAGGACGACCAGCGCTTCAGGTTCGGGAAATCCCGTGAGGTAGAAGAAGTTGCTGTCGTAGCGAAACGGAAAGAACACGTCCGCGTTGCGGGCGACTTCGGATGCGGTGGGTAAAAGGGCAATGCCCCCACCGCGCGCGCGCATGTGTTCCATGAGTCGGGCGCGGCGCTGACGATAAGCGGAAGCGTCCATGAAAGGGGTCGACCTTGCTAGGGAAATCCGGGATTCTACGCTGCGCCCGGCGATCCTGCTCTAAGCTGCGCGGCGCTTTGGGCTGCGGCCAGATCCGCCGCTGTCCCAATGTTGTGCCACAGCCCCGTAAAGCGGGAGCCGCTCACACGCCCCTGGTCCACCCAGGCGAAGGCCCACGGAAAGAGCTTTTCTTTTCGGCCGTCCGGAAGATCCACAAACAAGCGCGGATGGTAGAGGGCGATATTGGCATAGGTCAGTTTCGGTGCCGCGCGCGACGCGGTCCCCTCGGGCGTGAGGCCCATGTCGCCTTGAGGATGCCAGGCAGGATTGTCCACCAGGATGAAATGCGCATCGAAGCTTGCGCCCGGGCGGTCAAGCACCGCTGCTTTCGGGACGAGCGTGGCATAGTCAAAATCGGTGTAGATGTCAGAGGAGACCACCAAAAACGCGTCGCTGCCCAGATACGGGCGAGCGTGGACGATGCCCCCCAGGGTCTCGAGCGCGCTTGCCTCCCTCGAGTAACGGATGCGCGCGCCCAAGCGCTCGCCCGAACCCAGGTGCGCTTCGATCTGGTCGCCCAGCCACGCGTGATTGATGACGAGGTCACGCCATCCGGATTGCGCCAGGCGCGCGACCTGCCACTCGATTAAGGCGCGCCCGCCCACCTCGATGAGCGCTTTGGGTCGCGTATCGGTCAAAGGACGCAGGCGCTCGCCCCGACCGGCTGCGAGAATCATGGCGCGCATGATTTCCTAGAAGGTGTAGCCAACCACGGGGGGCTCGGGCTCGAGGCGATCGAGAAGACGCACGAGGGGAAAGAAGACCGCGTAGCGCGAGGCGACGGCGCGCGTGTATCTGAGCACGAGCGGCAGGTCCGCCAGGTAGTCGGTTTTGCCATCCCGATACGCAAGGCGCGCAAAAATGCCCAGGACCTTCAGATGACGCTGCAGACCCATCCACTCGAAATCGCGCCAGAAATCGGCAAAGTCGTCCGCCACGGGCAGACCCTGTTTGCGTGCAGCCTCCCAGTAGCGAATGGTCCAGTCGAGGACGCGCTCCTCCTCCCAGGCGATGTAGGCGTCGCGCATGAGCGAGACGAGGTCATAGGTGATCGGGCCCACGACGGCATCCTGGAAATCCAGCACGCCCGGATTGCGCCGCGCGTGAACTTCGGGCAGAAACATCAGATTGCGTGCGTGAAAGTCGCGATGCACGGCGACTTGTGGCTGCGCTTGGGCGCCATCGATGAGGGTCTTGAAGATACCCTCCAGGGTGTTGACTTCCTCAGCCGTGGCGGGATGGGCACGGTGGCGGGCCAGATACCACTCGGGAAACAGAAGCAGTTCGCGCTTGAGCAAGGCCTGGTCGTAGGGCGGCAGCTGTCCCCTCGTATCGAGCCCCTGGATCGCCCGAAGCGCCTCAAACGCATCCCGATAGAGCGCATCCGCGTTGTCGGTGTCGAGCACACTCAAATAGGTCTGGCGGCCGAGGTCGGTCAATAGCAGGAATCCCTGGGCCAGATCGAAGGCCCGTATTTCGGGCACCGACACCCGTGCCTTGCCAAAGAGAGCTGCCACCTTGAGAAATGGACGGCTATCCTCGCGTTCGGGAGGAGCGTCCATGACGATGAGGCTCGACTCGCTGGCATTGGCCGTCGTCACACGAAAGTAACGACGAAAACTGGCGTCGCTCGAGGCCGGCTCCAGACTCGCCGGGTCGATCGAGAAACCCGCATCGAGCTGCCCGAGCCAAGTTTGTAACGCCGCGCGCCTGCCATCGGGTGGGGGTGTCGCAAGATCGTCTAGCATGCGATGGGCGCGGGCTTTGGCCAGAAGCGGCAAGATCCGGGTCGCCTTGGAAGAGGGCGAGGGGCAAGGCGCATGTCCTATAATAGCCCATCGTCACTCAGCCGCCCGCGGCGCGAAACGCGCCACGCCCGGTTCTCTCTCATCGCGATTCGCTTGACGTATTCCCGCCCTCCGAGAACCCGACTGGCTGCTCCCGCGCGCGGTGCGCTGGGTTGGGCGCTTACCGGTCTTGCGGTCCTGCCCCTGAGTGCTTTGGCCCAGGAAGGATTGCAGCTAAAGCCCCAGCACACGCTGATCGATCCCAACAGCCATCCCAAGGAAGAGGTTCCGAAGTTCGGTATCGCCGATGAGATCAGCGGACAGGAGGATGTCGATGCGGTCTTAACCGGCCACGCCGAGCTGCGCCAGGCCAACGAGAACATCAAGGCCGACACCATCCACTACTTCCAGGTCGAAGACGAGATGCTCGCCACCGGGTCGGTCCGGCTGTATCAGCATGGGGATGTCTACGTCGGGCCGGAGCTGCACCTGCACCTGGACGATGACCATGGTTATTTCATCGCACCGACCTATAGCTTCGGGACTCAGGGCAGCCGCGGCTACGCCGACCGGATCAATTTTTTCGATCGCACGCATTCAGAGCTCATCGAGGCGGTCTACACCACCTGCCCGCCGGGTGACTACGAGTGGTATCTGACGGCCGACGTGATGCGCCTTGACGAGGATATCAACGAGGGGGCGGGCACCAATTCGGTTCTCTACTTCGAAGGCGTTCCGATCCTGGCCTCGCCTTATCTGACCTTCCCATTGTCTAACGAGCGCAAGAGCGGATTTCTGCCACCGACCTTAAGTCTGGTGTCGACCAACGGCTGGGAATTCATCCTGCCCTACTACTGGAACATCGCGCCGAACTATGACATGACGATCGTTCCCAACTACATGTCCAAGCGCGGGCTGCAACTGGGAGCGGATCTGCGCTATTTGGATCCCAACAACAACGGTTATCTGCGCTACGAGGCCATCGACGACAACGAGACCCAGACCTTCCGTTACTCGGAAGCGTTCGTTGACTACTGGCACGGCACGGGAGCGCTGGCGGGGTTCTCTGGTGTCTTAAATTACAGCAAGGTCTCGGACCCCTACTATTTCAACGACTTCTCGAGAACCTTCGCCGCCGCCTCTACGCGCACCTTGCCGCGCGACGCGGAAGTCAGCTACGGCTCGACTTACTGGACTGCGACGCTGCGTACCCTCAGTTACCAGACCCTCGAACAAACGGGCAGCTTTCTTACGCCACCCTACAACGAAGTGCCGCAGATGCTGTTTCACGCGGCGCGCCTGGACTACGGTGGCTTTGACCTGAACCTGGATGCGCAATTCACGCGCTTTACGAGCCCCGGGCTGGTCGACGGCGACCGGTGGGTGTTCAATCCGAGCGTTGCCTACCCGATCGTCGGGCCCGGGTACTTCATCACGCCCAAGGTCTCGTACAACACGACCACCTACAGCTTGACCAATGTCGCGGCGGGCCAGCCGGATTCGATCACCCGCAATCTGCCGACCGTGAGCCTGGATTCGGGGGTCATCTTCGAGCGCGACGCGAATCTGTTTGGCAACGACTATCTGCAAACGCTCGAGCCCAGAATCTTCTACGTGAAGCGGCCGTACCAGAACCAGAGCGCCATCCCGAATTTCGACAGCGGCGTGCCGGACGACAACTTCGACCAATTGTTTTCCGAGAACACCTTCGTGGGATACGACCGGCTCGCCGACGAAAACCAGGTCACGGCGGCCGTGACCACCCGGCTCTTGAACCCGCAGACCGGAAGCGAAATGTTCCGCGCCGCCATCGGGGAGCGCTTCTATCTGAGCGACCAACTCGTGACTCTCCCCGGTGGCACGCCGGTGAACGCCGGCCAAGCCGACTTCCTGGCCGCCATCTCGGGCCGCATCACGCCCACGCTCTCAATCGATACCGGCCTGGACTACAGCTCGACGGTGGGCGGGATGGAGCGCTCGAACATCGGCGGAACCTGGCAGCCCGAGCCGTTAAAGCAGCTGACGATCGAATACCGGTATTTGCGGGGCCAGTTCGATCAATTTGATGTTTCCGGCCAATGGCCCCTGTGGGGAAACTTTTATGCTCTGGGTCGGGTAAACTACTCGGCGCGCGACAAAACGCTGGTCCAAGGTTTCGCGGGTCTCGAGTACAAAGGATGCTGCTACGTCCTGCGCTTTTTTGCGCAACACTATGCGACGGGCCTGGGGACGAGTTCCACGTCCGTGTTCATGCAACTCGAGCTTAACGGTTTTTCCAATATCGGATCCAATCCGTTCGATGCCATTCGCAAGAACGTGACGGGATACCAGAACATCGTGCCGCCCCCCGCAGCGGAGTCGATGTTCAACAATTACGAGTGAATCTATGGAAATCGCAATCTGGCCTCGCGCCGGTCTTCTCGGCGCCCTCGTGGCGCTGGGCCTTCTTGCAGGCGTCGAGGGATTCGCACAGACTCCCAGTTCTGCGCCGCCGGCGGCGCCACCGCTTGCGCCCGGGCTAAGCGCGCCCGTATCCCCCCCCACCACGGCCGCGGTCACACCCGCGCCTGCGCCGGCACCCGCTACTCCGGGAGTCACCGCTGGACCGGCCGTGCCCGTCCCCTCCAACGGAGCTGCGAGCGGCGCTGCAGCGCGCTCGGGCGAAGGGGAGGGATTGCTTGCGGATCGGATCGTCGCGGTGGTCAACAACGAGATCATCACCCGCAACGAACTGCGTGCCCGGGTTGCGGAAGTCAAGCGCGCCTTGACCCAGCAGGGGACGGCTCTACCCCAGCCGGAAGTGCTGGACCGGCAGGTGCTCGAGCGCATGATCGACGAGCGCGCCGAGCTGCAGGAGGCCAAGGACACCGGGATTAGGGTCGAGGATTCGGTCATCGATCGCACCATCGGCCGCATGGCCGAGCAGAACAACCTCACGCCTCAGGCATTTCGCCAGCGCATTGAAAGCGACGGCACCTCCTACGCGCACTTTCGTGACGAGGTGCGTGACCAGATCGCCATGCAGCGATTGCGCGACCGCGAAGTGGACAGTTCCGTTCAGGTCAGCGAGGGCGAGATCGACAACTTCCTGGCCGAGAACACCGGTGGCGACGTGAACAAGGAGGAACTCCATTTGGCGGAGATCCTGGTCCGGGTTCCTGAACTGGCCACGGCCGACCAGATCGAGACGGCGCGCAAGAAGGCCGACGACGTCTTCGGTCAGGCGCAAAATGGAGGCGATTTCGCCAAGCTCGCGGTGAGCTACTCCGATGCACCGGACAACCTCACCGGCGGAGACATGGGCTGGCGCGTCCAGGAGCGTTACCCGCAACTGTTTCTCGATTCCGTGACCGATCTTGCGCCCGGACAGGTGGCCAAGCCGGTTAAGAGCCCCAACGGGTTTCATATCCTGAAGCTCTTGGGGCGACGCAAGGCCGTGATCGGCAAGACCCCCTTTGCCTCGGTGACCCAGACTCACGTGCGCCATATTCTCTTGAAGATCAACGAGGTGATGTCCGCATCCCAGGCGCGCGAGCGGCTCATGGACATCCGCCAGCGCATTCTTTCGGGCAAGGCAAGTTTCGAGGACATGGCGAAGTCGTACTCGGCCGATGGCAGCGCCTCGCGCGGGGGCGACCTCGGTCAGATCTATCCGGGCGATACCGTGCCCGAGTTTGAAAAGACGATGAACTCGCTTAAGCCCGGCGAGATCAGCGAACCCATCGAGACCCCGTTCGGGATGCACTTGATCCAAGTGGTCGATCGCAAATCCGAACCCTTGCCCGATGAGCGACTAAGGCAGCTTGCGCGCCAGGCGCTTCGCGAGCGCAAGGCCGACGAGGCATTTCAAGACTGGTCCCGATCGCTGCGCGATCGCGCCTATGTCGAGATGCGCCTGGACGATCGGTAGAGCACCGGCGAGTCCGGGTCGTGAGCGATGATCTTGCCGCGCCGATTGCAGTCACGACCGGTGAGCCGGCAGGCATCGGCCCGGAAATCGCTCTGAAGGCTGCCTCGCGCCTGACGGTCGCGGATCCGACGGCGCGTGTTGTCCTGCTGGGCGATGGCTCCCTGTTGCGCCAAGTTGGAGCCGTCGCGGCGCCCGACATGCCGATCGTGGACTTCGAGTTCGGTCCCAGACCCCAGGGCCCCGCGCTCGAGGTCCTCCACATTCCCCTGGCAGCGCCCGTCACCCCGGGCGTGCTCGATGCGCGTAACGCCGCAAGCGTTTTAGCCATGCTCGATGCCGCCATCGATGGGACCGCCGCCCGGCGCTTTGCCGCACTGGTGACCGCACCGGTGCAAAAAAGCGTCATCAACGACGCTGGAGTTGCCTTTAGCGGCCATACCGAATATCTCGCTGCGCGCACCGGGGCCCGGCATGTCGTCATGATGCTCGCCGGCGGCGGGCTGCGCGTTGCGCTCGCCACGACCCACGTGGCGCTGAGCGAAGTCTCCAAGGCCATCTCGGCTGCCGGTCTGGATGCGACGCTGGGTGTGCTTTGCGCGGATCTGAAACACTACTTCGGTCTTGCGCAGGCGCGCATCCTGGTGTGCGGTCTCAATCCCCATGCCGGGGAAAACGGCTACCTGGGCAGAGAAGAGATCGACATCATCGCGCCGGCGATCGCGCGTGCCCGACAAGCCGGCCTGGACGTGAGAGGACCGTTTCCGGCCGATACGCTCTTTCAGCCCAAATACCTGGACAGCGCCGACGCGGTGCTCGCCATGTACCACGATCAGGGTCTGCCGGTCCTGAAATATGCAAGCTTCGGGCGCGGCGTCAACATTACCTTGGGCCTGCCCTTCATTCGCACCTCGGTCGACCACGGAACCGCGCTCGATCTGGCGGGACAGGGAAAAGCCGATGCCGGGAGCATGGACGCGGCGCTGTCGATGGCGATTTTCATGGCGCGGGCGAGCGCTCTTGCATGAGACATGTCGCGCGCAAGCGCTTCGGTCAAAACTTCCTGACCGATGAGGGCGTCGCGCGCGCCATCGTGAATGCGATTGCACCGCGCCCCGAAGACCGCATGGTTGAAATCGGTCCCGGATTGGGCGCCTTGACCGCACTCCTTTTGGAGGCCCTGGGCGACACCGTTTTGGATGTCGTCGAACTCGATCGCGACCTCGCCTCGCGCCTCAGAAATCACCCGGGTCGCGATCGCCTTCGAGTGCACCAAGCCGATGCACTGGAGTTCGAGTTTGCGGGGCTCGTTCAAAGCGATGAACGGCTGCGCATTGTCGGGAATCTGCCCTACAACATCTCCTCGCCCCTGCTGTTTCATCTGAAGCAATGCGCGCGATCGGTCAAAGACCAGCACTTCATGCTGCAAAACGAGGTCGTCGAGCGCATGGTCGCAGCTCCCGGGAGTTCAGTCTACGGTCGGCTCTCGGTCATGCTGCAGATCGAGTACGCGATGGAGTCGATCTTCAAGGTTCCTCCCGAGGCATTCGATCCCGCACCCAAGGTGGAGTCGGCCCTGGTGCGCATGATTCCCCGGGCGGACCTGGGGCACGCGCCAAAGGACGAGGCGATCTTCTCCGATCTCGTGCGCCAGGCTTTCTCCCAGCGCCGCAAGATG
>JBEKVI010000058.1:0-40745 GCA_049514215.1 Burkholderiaceae bacterium | reverse complement strand
TCGTGCATTGCGCTGATCGCCGCACTCATCTGTTGATCCGCGAGAGCGAACAGCCATCCAACCCCCCCGTTGGGTCCTTCGGCCAGATGCAGCCGCAGGGCCTGAACCAGCATCATCTGGGCCAGGTGTTGCGCCATCAGGAGGCTCCCCGGCTGTCGCTGCCGCAATTCCTCCCGCAGTCGCTCGATCGACCAGCGCAGCACAGCCTTGTCAGATTCTTTCTGGAGGTGCACGACGGGCGGCAGCACCCCCAAGAGGATGCTCGCATGATCGCCCGCGAGGGCGAAGTGGCCGCCCACGATAAAGCAGTGCTCATCGCCGTTTCGCGAGCCCGCATCGCCGTCCGTGAGCTTCCCGCGCAGCCTCAAGGCGTCAATGGCCGGGAGGGTCAGGTCGCTTGCGAGTCGGAACGGCCGACCTCGCGGGAGCAAGAAGCAGTCTCCCGCAGTCAGCCGTACTGCCTCTGCTTCCCCCTCCACATCGAGCCAGCCCTGGCCTCGGACGACCGCATAGCATTTGATGCCGGCATGTTTGGGAAAGTGCAGGCACCATTGAGCGCCGACATCAAAACCCCCGCATCCATAACTGTGCAGCTTAAGGAGAGCTAAAACATCCGAAAGCGGATCCATGGTCTTCCTGGACGATCACGAAAGTATTGTGGACTCCGTAGCATAGCTCATCCACAACTCGTCGACTATCCTGCGCCTTTCGGCCTGCGAATGCGGGTCGCAAACCGAGTCAAGGAGAGTCATGATGCGAGTTTTCGTCACCGGTGCTACCGGGTTTATCGGTTCGACAGTGGTACAGGACCTCATCGGGGCAGGCCATAAAGTGCTGGGTCTGTCTCGCTCCGATGCAGGCGCGCAGTGGCTCACGGAGGCGGGGGCGCAGGTCCATCGAGGCGACATGGAGGATTTGGAAAGCCTGCGCAAGGGCGCAGCTCAAGCCGATGGCGTGATCCACACCGCCTTTAATCACGACTTCTCGAAGTTCGCTGAAAACTGTGAGGCCGACCGGCGTGCGATCGAGACTCTGGGCGAAGTACTCATGGGTTCGAACCGTCCATTGGTCGTGACTTCAGGCACCGGAGTCGTAGCACCCGGGCGTCTTGCAACGGAGGACGACCTGCCTCCTTCGGGTCCTGGCGCGACGCCCCGGGTATCGGAACAGACGGGGGCCGCATTGGCTGCGCGCGGAGTGCAGGCGTGCATCATCCGCCTTCCCCAGGTTCATGACCGGCATAGGCAGGGGCTCATCAGCTTCTTGATTGCTCTGGCTCGCGAGAAGGGGGTCTCAGCCTATGTCGGGGACGGCCTGAACCGCTGGCCCGCTGTCCACCGCCTGGATGCTGCGCCGCTCTACAGGCTCGCGCTAGAAAAGGGCTCTGCCGGAGCGCGCTATCATGCGGTCACGGAAGAGGGTGTGCCGCTTAAAGCGATCGCGGAGGCCATCGCCCGTGGCCTGAAGATTCCGCTCGTGGCCAAGTCCGGCGAGGAGGTCGCTGCCCACTTCGGCTGGCTCGGGTTCTTCGTCGGTATGGACTCTCCGGCGTCGAGCGCGCTCACGCAGCAGCGCCTCGGGTGGCACCCAGAACAGAAGACCGGGCTCCTCGCCGACCTCGATCGTGCGAGCGACTTCGAAGCGTGAATTGCGCCTGCAACATCTTGGGCGATCGCTCCCTCGCGCGGTCGCCCATTGGCCCAAGGCACGCCAGGATTTCTTTGAAGCCCAAGTCACTCCGGGGCTCAGGACCAAAGTTGGTATCATCCCGTTGCCCTCGGTTCCGGAGTCAATCCGAGTTTTGAGGCGACCTTGGGCCAGCCCGCGTCTTTGAACTGATCGCGGCCCTCCCCTCGACGAGGGGCCCAGGCTTGATCGCGGTCTTCAAACGGTATCCAGAGCCTTATGGACGATCGGACAATCAGTCGAGAACCAACGCCGCTCGAGTACACGCCGCTTGAGCGGATTCTCATTGTAAGACCGATCGACCGTATCCAATACATTGTCCGCCAGTGCACGGGCTTGCGCGTTCTCGATTTGGGCGCGATGGATGAGACCGCTTTCTTGGCGAAGCGGGGCAAGGGACTCTGGCTTCACGAGGAGATCGCCAAACGGGCCGCACGCGTCGATGGGATCGACGGGTCGGTGCTGGTTCCCAAGGAAGGATTAACGACCGGGCCGGACTCGATGATTCACCACGGCGACATCATGGATCTGGACCCGATCCTCGGGGCGCTTCGTGACGTTCCCGAGATCATCGTAGCCGGTGAACTCATCGAGCATCTGGACAACCCGCTGCAATTTCTAAAGAGTGTGGCGGCCAATTCCAAGCTCAAGGGCAAAATCCTCATCGTCTCAACGCCCAATGCGACAGCGCTCCATAACTGTCTGATCGGACTGGGCGCACGCGAGTCGACGCATCACGACCACCTCTGCCTTTTTTCCTACAAGACGCTCAACACGCTATGCACGCGAGCCGGATTCGAATCCTGGATCGTCTTGCCCTACTTCGCGCGTTTCTCCGAGATGAGGGAGCGCAACTCCGGGTTGGTGCGACTGTTCGTGACTTTAGGCGAGCGCACGATCAACATGCTTGAGTGGATCTTTCCGATGATGGCCTTCGGATACGTCGTCAAGATCCGTATATGAACGATGCGCGCCACGGATCAGCCGACATTCGGCGCCGCTGCTTATTGCAGGAACCGCCAATGCCCGCGAATAGGGAAGCGCCATGTCACTAGGCGAGCGCGTGCGCAGAGTGCTGGGCCGGCGCCTGTCGTTTGTGGTCGGGCGCTGGTATCGAGCCATCTTCGTCGACCTCGGGCTTGAGGCGCGCGCGCTCTCCACGACCTTTCCCGACGGCGCGCATGTGCTCGATATCGGTGGCGGCGACGGTGAGCCGCTGAACCACCTTCTGCGACTCCGCCCCGACTTGCAGATCACGACCATCGATCCCGGGCCCGAGGTCGGCCAGTGGCTCGCATCCGAGTATCAAGCGCAGGTGACCCGCCTGCCCCGCACAGGCCTTGAGGATTACCTGGCCGCGGGGCAGCCCAGTCCGGACGCGCTTTTGATCGCAGACGTACTGCATCACATCCCCGAAGCGGGGCGGGGACGATTCCTAGGCTCTGTAAACCAACTCTTGGAGCGCCTTCCCAACCTTCGCATCGTCGTGAAAGATGTCGAGCCCGGGTCGTTGCGGGCACGATTGGGCTACTGGTCGGACCGCTATATCACCGGGGATCGTTCCGTCAGCCTGGTCTCGCGCGCTCACTTGATTCATATTTTCGGGGAAGCTCTGGGTCCGTTGCGTCACGACGAGACGGATCTGTTCGTTCACGACAAGCCCAACTACGCGATTGTCTTTTACCGCTAAGACCATGGATACCAAGATCATCATTGTTGTAACAACCCTGAACGCCGTATTAAGCCAGCTCCTGCTGAGACGTGCACTTAGGCCCATTGGTAGACTCGAGGGTCTTGCCGACCTGCCGCGATTCGTCGGTGAGGCCGCGATTTCACCTTGGGTGTACGCGTCGCTTGTCCTGCAGGTCGTGGGCTACGTGCTCTGGATGGTCATCATCTCGCGTGTCAAGCTAGGCGTGGCCAGCGCCAGCGTCGGTGCCGGCTTTTATATCCTCATGGCACTTTCGGCCTGGATGATTTATGGAGAGACGTTGACCGCCGCCCAGTGGTTCGGAATCACGTTCGTCACCATTGGGGTCGTGTGCATTAGCTTAGGGCCGACCTGAGGGGTTGGGAGGGTGTTGGCGCGTGACCGGGGCGAAAATCGTCGAATCAGCCGACCGGCCCGGGCCAGTCGCTTTTGGTCGCGCGATCGGCGCCAATGCCTTAAAATCGGGCGCCTTTAATTTCTGTTTGGCGGCCCACAATGTCTGACACCGATGGAGTCGCTCCGTTGGAACTGACGATTCTCATGCCTTGCCTCAACGAGGCTGAGACCGTTGTGACCTGCATTCAGAAGGCCCAGGGATTTCTCAGCCGCTCCGGTATCGCAGGTGAGGTCGTGGTTGCCGACAACGGGTCGACGGACGGTTCGATCGATCTCGCCAGAAAAGCTAACGCACGCGTCGTCCACGTCCAAGAAAAGGGCTATGGGAGCGCACTCCTTGGCGGCATGCGCGCAGCCAAGGGCAGGTTCGTGATCCTGGCCGATGCGGATGACAGCTACGATTTCTCCGAGCTCGACGCGTTCGTTCAGGCGCTTCGCCAGGGTTATCAGCTGGTCATCGGTAACCGCTTTCTGGGTGGCATTCGAGCCCACGCGATGCCCCCGTTGCATCGCTATCTCGGAAACCCGGTGCTCAGCTTCGTGGGTCGACTGATGTTTTCGGCACGGATCCGAGATTTCCACTGCGGCCTTCGGGGTGTCGATCGCAACGCTATGCTCGGCCTGGGCTTGAACTCGAAGGGGATGGAATTCGCGAGCGAAATGATCGTCAAGGCAAAGCTCGCGGGCTGGCGCATGACCGAGGTCCCAACCGTCTTGTATCCGGCAGGCCGCAGTCGCCCTCCCCATTTGCGAAGCTGGAGGGACGGCTGGCGGCACCTGCGGTTTTTGCTCATGATGAGCCCGCGCTGGCTCATGCTCTATCCGGGCACGACGCTCATCGCTCTCGGATTGGCCTCGGAAGCCGCGATCCTGCGCGGCCCCGTGGTGATCGACGGCGTCGGCTTTGACATCCACACGATGCTCTACGCCGCCGGCCTCACCATCCTTGGAACGCAGCTGGTCCTGTTCTCACTCGTGGCGCGCTGTATCGGCGTAGTCAAGCAGGCCCTGCCCATGACCCCATCCCTGTCGCGCTTTTTGCGCATCTTTACGCTAGAGCGAGGGATCGTCCTCGGTCTCTTCTTATCGATTCTGGGATTCGTGCTTGCAGTCTATTCCGTCGACGCGTGGGCGCACGCGCGCCTGGCCGCCATGGATCCGGCGACCATGATGCGGGTTGCGATCCCGTCAGTCACTTTCATGCTGGCTGGCGCCGAAATCATCTTCGCGTCCTTCTTACTTAGCTTCATGGATGTACGCTGGCAGTCCCCCCATCCTCAATGAGCCCTGAAGTCTCTAAGGCTGACGCAAGAGACCCGAATATCGAGTTCGAAGGAGAAGGCGCACCAAGCTTAGCGTTCGCGCGGCCGGCAATCTATCTCGTGTGCACGATCGTGGTAGTCGCCTTGGGCTACGCTTTGGGCGAGGACGCGCCTTGGGACGCGTTCCATTATCACCTGTATGCCGGCTTTAGCGCCCTGCACGATCGGTTTGACCAGGATTTCTTTGCAGCCGGAGCGCAGTCCTATTTCAATCCCTATGTGCACGTCCCCTTCTACTGGATGGTGCGCTCGGGTCTGCCGGGTCTGGTCATCAGTGGCATTTTTTCGTCGATGGCACCACCGGAGTCCTCGTTTTGATCGGATGGCTCGCATTAGCGCGCGCCGTGCGACGCGCAAGCGCCTCTTTGGTCGTGGGAGCGGGCGTGATACTCGGGCTGGCCACGGCACTAAAGCTCACCAACCTCCTCTATCTTCTGGCCACGCTTCCGCTCATCGCCTTCATCGCCGCACCGATATTCGCGCGCGTCCGCTATGCCGTGATCTTCGGAGTCGGGGCGGCTTTCGGATTCCTGGCCGGTGGCGTGACCTGGTGGATTCAAGTGTGGCGCGCCCTTGGCAACCCCTTTTTTCCACTGTTCAACCAGTATTTTCGCTCGCCCTATTTCACGACATCCCCTCTTTTGGCCGATCGCTTCATTCCGGATTCGTGGTGGTTGGCGTTATGGCGCCCCTTTGCCATGTGCGATCCGACCAACATGATCCACGAGGAGCTCCGCAGCCCCGACGTACGCTATGCGGCGCTTTTGATACTCGCGCTCGTGCTTTTCGTTCTGAAGGCTTGGCGCCGAACCAAGGGGTCGCATTTGCTTGCGGCCGAGATGGAGGACGACGCGGCATCACCGGTGGGGCGAACCTTTATCGCTCTGGCCTTGAGTTTTGGCATCGCTTGGACTTTGTGGCTTTCGACATCCGCCAATAGCCGCTACTTTCTTCCGATGTCGAGCGTGGCGGCGGTCCTCATCGCCGGATTGCTGCAGCGGCTCGCTCGGCTGGAGGCGCGGGCCTTCGCCTATCCGCTGCTTTTGATTGCAATCTGTCAGGGTTTTGGACTCGGAATGGGAACCCAATATCGATGGAATCCCGCCCCCTGGGTCGCGCAGTGGCTCGACGTCGACGTTCCGCAGCGCCTTCTGACAGAGCGCGATCTTTACTTGACGATCGGGGTGCAATCGAACGCGTTCATCGCCGCCTATGTGCATCCCCGCTCAGGATTCATCAATTTTGCAGGCGGCTACACGCTGCCCTCGAGCGGCCCTTCCGGGGAGAAGGTCAGGTCCTTGCTGGCTCGATACGCGCCCTTCTGGCGCGTCATGATCGACGGAGACCAGATCCATCCGCCTGAATCTGGGCGCTCGCCCAATGAAAAGGGGCTCAATACGCGTCTGGCGCGCTTTAACCTCAAGGTTGACCCCACCGACTGCGAGCGCATCACTGTGAAGGGGGTTCGGACTGAACCCAGGAAGAGGTTCATCGTCGTCACGGGGTCGGCAGACGCAGACAACGACGATCCGGAGCTGACCTACCTCTTGAGCTGTCGCGTCGTGAGCGCCGATGACGCGCGCTCGAGACTTCTTTCGGGCCAGAAAACGGCAGACACGATTCTCGATCGCGTCGAAGACGCCTGTCCGAGGCTCTTCCAGCCCAAGGGCCTTTCCGCCGAATACACCGGTTACGTCTGGCAGCGCGATTATCTCAATACGGACCTTCGCGTCTGGATCGGCCAGGGCTGGGTCAACTTTGTCGACCTGAACCGCGGCGAGGATTCGATTGCGATTGGCCGCGAGACCGACTGGATCCGGGGCCCTCTGTCTTTGGACTGTGGCCGCAGTAACGGTCACTACTTCGCCCACGTCATTGCGCGCTAGCGCCTCGGAGCAGGCCCTCCTCGACGGGGAGCGACACCGGTCACCCGATTGGCACGGTAGCTTAGCCGATAGACCCAAGCGAGCACCGCGGCAGCGGGTCTTGGCCAGAATTGCCCGAACAAAGCGCGGTCCTCGCGCTCACGTGCACGACTGGCAATCGTGTTGGTCGTCTCGCTGAGCACATGCACGCCCTTGGACAAGAGCGTCTTTCGTACATAGATAAATTCGCCTTCGATGCGCGCCAACTGGAGCCAAGCCATCCAATCGAGGTTGGTCTTAAAACCGTCGGGAAAACGAAAGTCCGGCACCCGAGCACGATTGAAGGCGACCGTCGGGCAGCCGATCGGATTTCCGAGCGCGAGAAATCGAATCTTATCGCTACTATGGGCGATGGCTTCCTCGCGTCCGAACCCACGCCGACACAGCGCGCGTTTGATCCGAAGATTCAAGTTCAGAGGTCGGGACCCATCGGCGGTGTGTTCGACGTAGTCGCAAAAGGCGATCAGCGCCTCTGGATGGCGCTCGAATGCCTGCTGCATCGTTGCTACGTAGTCCGGAAAATAGATGTCGTCCTGGTGGGCGATCGTCACCAACGGCGTGGCGACTGTGCCGAGCGCAAAATTCCAATCGGTCGCGATGTCGATGCGCCGTGGATTGACGACGAAGGGGAGCGCGTGGCGCTCGGCCAGTGCAAAAAGCGCTTTCGAGGGGGTTGAAGTCGTCAGAACAATCTGACTGCTGCCGATGGTCTGGGACTTTAGTGAGACGATAAGCGAATCGAGCTGTGGCGCAGTGCCGTAGGCCGGAATCACAAAGGAGTGGTCCACGGTTGACCTCACCCCAGACGCGAAAGGAAGGAACTGTGCATAAGCGACCTTAAGGCAGATCGTTGAGTTCGCATGCGAACCGGCTCACAACCCCACGCCGAGCGCAGTCTCAGGCACTAGCCAACGGGGTTGCGGGTCAGGGGAACGGGGATCCCCGCCGCGGGCAGCCAACGTCTTAGGCCCGGGGTCGTCACGATCGTACTCACGATGGCCATGATGACGAGCATCGTGAATACGTGCGACGATATCACGTGCAGGTCGTAGCCGACGTTCACGACAATAAGTTCCATGAGCGCGCGCGTATTCATCATGATGCCAATGACCTTGGCTTCGGCGTGGGTGCGCTTGGACCAGCGCGCCGCGACGTAGCAACCTCCGAATTTCCCGACGGTCGCCACAGCCAGAAGAATGGCACACCACGTCCAAAGCGTGAGGCTGTCTAGCCCTCCGATATTGGTTCTTAAGCCGGTATAGGTGAAAAAGATCGGCAAGAAAAAAACGGTGACGAAGCGCCCCACCCTCTCATTCCATTCCTTGACGAACTCGCGCTGATCGTGAAGCAGAACGCCCATCATGAATCCGCCGAAGATGGCGAAAATGCCGATGTGATACGTCGCAATGGCTGAAAGAAAGACCAGCACGAGAATGAGCCCGAGAAGGTTTCCCGAAAGTCCTCCGGCAGCAGGAGGCCATCTGCTCAGCCCGCGCCGCAATACCGGACGCACGACGAACCAGCACAGGAGGATGTAGCCCAGAAGAACAGCGAGCCGGATGAAAAGAACCGTCGGGGAAAACCGGGCAAGAGCGAGAGCGGTGACGACCGTCAGGAGCAGCCAGCCCACGACATCATTGATGGCGGCCGCGCTAATGGCAATCACGCCAACGGGCGTCTGGGTCATGTCGAACTCGATCATGATCCGCCCGAGGATCGGCAGCGCCGTGATCGAAAGAGCGGTCGCCATGAAGAGGGCGCTCGCCATCGGGTCAGCCTGGGGCGAAAGAAAGGGAGCCGAATACAAGCCGAATCCGAGGCCAAGAAGAAAGGGAACAAGCATCCCTGCGCCAGCGATCCGGATGACGGCGCTTCTATTGTGATCCGCTGACAGATGCGAGAAGTCGAACTCCAGACCAATCTGAAACATGAGAAGGATAAGCCCGATCTGACTTAAGATCGTCAGCGACTCACCCGGCACCGAATGGAACACGTAGCTAAACACGCTGGGCGCAAGCCAGCCAAACAGAGAAGGACCCAGCAAGATACCGGCGAGGATCTCACCCACGGCACGCGATTGCCCGTAGGCGACGGCGACCCCGCCTGCGATGCGGGCCGCAAGAATAATGACGACCAACTGCAGGAGCACGAAGAAGAGCAGGATCTCCGTGGGTGTCGTCGTGACCGGGGGGTTACTCACGAGGAACCCGTTTTGATGGTCCCGCAGGCGGGGCTCGGAAGCGCCCGAAGAAGCGATCCGCGGTGAGCGGGCGCTTGATCGAGCGTCGAGGCGATCGACGTGCCGGAGCCGAAACAAAAACAATCGGGCAGGACGAGGCGCAGATAGGCTTTTCCGGTGAGGGGCTGGGTATCGTCAACGCCGACCGAGTCTAGCGGGAAAGGCCCTGCCGAGCAACGCTCGAAAGCGCTGGTGGTCCTCGAGCAGTCATCGCAGATTGCAGGGTCTGGCCCTTGCTATAATCGCCACTTCCGACGGGCGCCCGCTCGATCGATTCTCTTTGCAGCAACGGCGGGTGTACCCCCTTGTCTGGCTGCAGGAGAATCTCATGTCGATGGCCGATCGCGACGGTTTCATTTGGAAAGATGGCAAGCTCGTTCCCTGGCGGGAGGCCACGACGCACGTCCTCACGCATACCCTGCACTACGGTATGGGCGTATTCGAAGGCGTGCGCGCTTACCATCAGCCCGACGGATCAACGGCCATTTTCAGGCTGGAAGACCACACGCGCCGGCTGTTTAATTCAGCCAAGATTTTCATGATGGATCTGCCTTTTAGCGAGGCGGACATCAACGCGGCACAAAAGGAGACGGTGAGGGCCAACAAGCTCGAGTCGTGTTACCTGCGCCCACTGGCCTTCTACGGTTCGGAAAAGATGGGCGTGGCCGCGCGCGGCAACACGGTCCACGTTGTGGTCGCCGCGTGGCCTTGGGGCACCTATCTGGGTGAAGAGGGTCTGACCCGGGGAATTCGGGTCAAGACCTCTTCGTTCCAGCGGCACCACGTCAATGTCACCATGTGCCGCGCCAAAGCCTGCGGCAACTACGTCAACTCCATCCTCGCCAACCAGGAGGCGACGATGAATGGCTACGACGAAGCGCTCCTGCTGGATGTAAGCGGCTACGTGGCCGAAGGCGCGGGCGAGAACCTGTTTATCGTCAAGGATGGCGTGCTCATCGAACCCGAGGTCACCTCGGGCCTCATGGGCATTACGCGCCAATCCGTCATCAAGCTGGCGGAGGATCTCGGTATCCCGTTCAAATCTCGCCTTCTGACCCGTGATGACGTTTATCTCGCCGATGAGGCATTCTTCACCGGCACGGCCGCCGAAGTCACACCGATCCGGGAGCTCGATGATCGAACCATCGGCCAGGGCCGACGCGGGCCGATCACCGAAAAGCTCCAGACCGCCTTCTTCGATGTCGTCCATGGTAAGAATCGCGAGTACGCCCACTGGCTGACGGCCGTTTAAGAGGAAGCGCAAACATGAGTGGCACAACCAAGGAACCGTCATCGGTGGAACTGGGCGCAGAAGATCTCCCGGCCTTTTGCCCGAATCCGGCGATGCCGCTTTGGAATCACCATCCCAAGGTGTTTCTGGACGTGACCAAGACCGGATCGGCGCGCTGTCCCTACTGCGGAACACAGTACCGACTAAAGCCGGGCACGGTACTGCACGGACACTGATGCCGCAGCGCGTGGCCTCATCGGAAGGGAGCAATGCCGCTCCCTTTTTTGTTGGTGCCAGCGCATGAAAGTACTGGTGGTTGCGCCCAACTGGATCGGCGATGCCTTGATGGCCCAACCCGCCCTGCGCCTGATCGCGCGCCGGCCCGAGGACAAGATCGTCGCGTTGGCCCCCTCCTGGGTTGCGCCGGTGCTTCGGGCGATGCCCGAAGTGGATCGAGTCCTGGAAACCGATCTGCGCCACGGGAAGATGCAACTTCGGGCGCGATTTGCGCTCGCCCAAACAGTCCGCTCGATGCGATTCGAGAAGGTCTTCATCCTGCCCAACAGCTTGAAGTCGCGCCTGATCCCGTGGCTTGCAGGGGTTCCCAAGCGCATCGGGTATCGGGGTGAGGCGCGAGGCGCCCTTCTCACGCTCGCGCCGCCTGATCCAGACCAAAGCCTGCCGATGTCAGAGCGCTACCGCCGCCTGGTGGATCCTGGAGCCCCGGATTCGGGCGCTCCGCGGCTGCTGGTTTCCCCGCAGAGCTCGATCGAGGCCCTTGCCAAATTCGCCATCTCACCGTCTTTTCCCATCATCGCCATCTGTCCGGGAGCAGAGTTCGGCCCGGCCAAGCGCTGGCCAGCGCACCACTATGCACGACTGGCCGAGCAGCTCCACGCACAGGACGAAACCGCGCAGCTGCTCGTCCTCGGGGGTCCTGGCGATCGCGAGGTGGCCCAAGCTATCGCCTCGACCAGTCGCGCGCCTTTACGTGTACTCGCCGGCGCCACCTCCCTGGAGGAGGTCATGGCTATAATCGCCGTTTCTTCAAGTGTGGTGAGCAATGATTCCGGGCTCATGCATATCGCAGCAGCACTGGGTAGGCCGCAGGTTGCCATCTTCGGTTCCAGCGATCCGCGTCACACCCCTCCCGCGTCGGCACGCGCGCAGGTAGTATGGCTGCATCTGGATTGCAGCCCTTGTTTTGCGCGCGTGTGCCCGCTTGGCCACCTGAACTGTCTAAACCAGATTGAGCCTGATCAAGTCCAAGCCGCGCTAGCGCAGGCGATGGCCCCTTGAATGCCCGGAATCGACCGATGAACCCGACCAAGACCTTGCACGCATCTCCGGACGACGCGGAACAGGCCTTCTACGAAGCGCTCGAGCACGCCAATCTCGAGGCCCTCATGGATCTGTGGTCCGAGGACGATGAAATCGTCTGCATTCATCCGGGAGGACCGCGTCTGGTCGGCCATGCCGCCATCCGGGCGGGATGGAAGTCGATGTTCGCCAACGGCCCGGTTCATGCCCGCCGGGTCCAGATCCAGGTGGCCCAAGGGCCGCTGAGCGCCGTTCACTCTTTGATCGAGCAAGTCATCGTCGCCCAACAAGGGGAGACCCGGGTCGTGAATGTCTTTGCGACCAATGTCTACTTCAAGGGTCCCCAGGGTTGGCGTCTGGTCCTGCACCACGCCTCGTTGACTCCGCCCGAACACGCGACGCTTGTCGCGGGCGGTCAGCCCCGTATGCTCCATTGAAAAAGGCCCCTATGGTCGGGCGCTACCGCGCGCCCCTCTGGCTGCGTGACCGCCATTCGCAAACCATCATCCCGGCCAGTTTTCTGGGACCCAAGGCGCCACCGTACCGGCGCGAACGCTGGAACACGCCCGACGGCGATTTTATCGATCTGGACTGGGTCGATCCCGTCGAGGCGGAATCACCGACCGTAATTCTCTTTCACGGCCTTGAAGGAAGCTCGCAAAGTCACTATGCGCGCGCCCTCATGCACCACGTACGGCTGCGCGGATGGCGCGGAGTCGTGCCGCATTTTCGAGGATGCAGCGGTGATCTTAATCAAGCGCCGCGTTTCTACCACTCGGGCGACAGCACCGAAGTGCACTGGGTACTGGAACGCCTGCACACTCAGCTCACGCGCACGGCACTCTATGTCGTTGGCGTCTCCCTCGGTGGCAATGCGCTCCTGCGATGGCTGGGCGAACGCGCAGAGGACGCCACGAAGTGGGTGCAAAGCGCCGCGGCCATCTCAGCGCCACTGGATCTGGCCGCCGGCGGGAACGCTCTGGGACGGGGGTTTAACCGCGTCTATACTGAAGTCTTCCTGCGCACGTTAAAGCCCAAATGCGAGCAGAAGCTCGCGCAATTTCCGGGCCTTTTCGACCGAGAGGCGATGCTGGCCGCGCGCGACTTGCATGCCTTCGATGATGTCGTGACAGGACCGCTGCATGGCTTTCGGGACGCCGACGACTACTGGAATCGGGCCTCCTCCAAATGGGTTCTTCCGGCCATTGCCGTGCCTACGCTGGTACTGAATGCCGTGAACGATCCTTTCTTGCCGGCGCATGCGCTGCCTCTGGAGAGCGAGGTGTCCCGGGCCGTACGACTGGAGTACCCTCTTGAAGGGGGTCATGTCGGCTTCTATGCCGCTGCGGAACGGGCGGCGTGGCTTCCCTTGCGCACCCTGGACTTTCTGGAGAATCGAAACTAGTGGACGAGATTGTGCGCTTGGGGCTTAAGAAGTGGCCCAACGTGCCCGACTGTTTCGGATGGCTCAGTCTTGACGGAAGAGGTCGCTGGCGCATCGGCGCAGCGCGCGAGGTCATCACCCATCGGGCGACGATCGCGTTCATCGGGCGCAACTATCTAAGCGACGAGAGGGGCCGTTGGCTCTTCCAAAACGGACCGCAGCGAGTCTACGTGGATCTGGAGTACACGCCCTGGATTTGGATCCTGACGGCGCGCGAGACCGACTGGTCGCTTGCCGACCACACCGGGGTGCTGGCGACGCGGCTTGACCAGGTCTGCATCGATGACGAAGGGCGCTTTCTCATCGTTTGTGGCGATCGCGTGGGCGTGCTCCATGATCACGACACGGCCCGCTTTCTGGATCGAGTACAGGGCCCCTCCGGCGGCCGGCCTGATGATGAGGAACTGACGGTGGCGCTCGAGGCCTACGAAAAAGGACAGGACGGCCGGCTTCACCTCGCCTGGCCCGAGCAAGACGGGCTCATCCCCATCGGAGGGATTGCGCGCTCGACGGCAGCCTCCCGCTTCGGATTCGTTGCGCATCCCGATCCCAAGGTCTAGGTCCCGGTCCTGTTTTGCTTGCGCTGCTTTTGGATATCGGCCCACTCGGACTTCAACTGCGCGAGGCGCGCATCGATTTGCGACATCTCGTAGAAGTCGCTGCTGCCCTCCTTGTGCGCCAGGTTGAGCTGTTCGATGGCGGCCTGGACACTCCCCCGCCGATAGTATTCCTCGGCCAAGGCCTTGTGCTCGAGCATGATCTCCCCCTTGGCCGTATAACTTTTGGCGAGCAAGGCATAGAGCGTGTACTCGGAACTGTATTGAGAGATCTGGTCGCGCAGGAACGCGATGGCATCATCCTGCCGTCCCATGTCTTGCAGGACCTCGGCGTATTTCCAGGCCAGAGAGCGGGATTGCGGAAACTGCTGGGATCCCGTCTCCGCGAGCGCCAATGCAGCGGGAAAATCCTTCTGGGCGCGTTTGAGCGTGATCTGGAAATTCACAATGACCGGGTCCGGATTGGGAACCAGCTTTTGAACCTTCTCAAGCTCTTTCTGGGCGCCAACAAGATTGTCTTGGCGCAGCAGGTCCACGGCCATGCCGTAGTGGATCGAAGCTTCGTTGGCGTAAGCGCCGTGCTTTAGCTGGTCCTCGAACGCCACCTGGGTATCGCGCAGGCCTTGCACGGTAATGTTCTGCAAGACCCGCAGGCGCGCGCGAATCAGATAAAAGTCGAGACTGTCCGGACGCTGATGATAATGCGAATCCTTGATGCGTCCCTGGATATCCGCGATCCGTTCGGAGGTCACGGGGTGATCCCGCAACCACTCGGGGGCGCCACTGTCATAAATACGGGTAGCGGTCTGAAGGTGCTGAAAGAACGTCGCCATACCGGCCACGTCGAAACCCGAGTCCTGCAGAATCTGAAAGCCGACGCGATCGGCCTCGCGTTCGGCCTCCCGGGAGAAGGCAAGTTGATCGGAGATGGCGAACCCCGCACCCCCCGCAATGGCAGCCTCGCCTGCATCGGCCGAATGCGCCTTGGCCGCTGCCAAGAGACCGAGCAGCATGGCGGCGATGGCCAGAGGGCCTGTTTGTGACGCGCGGTCCATGCCGCGCGCGATATGGCGCTGGATGACGTGGCCCATCTCGTGGGACATTACGGACGCGAGCTCCGACTCGGATTCGGTCGCGATGATGAGCCCCGTATTCACGCCGATATAGCCTCCGGGCAAGGCAAAGGCATTGATGTCCGGATCGAGCACCAGAAAGAATTCGATGGGCTGGGGACTGGGCGGTGCGTGCAGAATCAGGTTCAAACCGAACTGATTCAGGTATTCAGTACTTTCGGGATCGTCGAAAATGTCATCGGCTTCGCGTGCCTGACGCATGATGTCTTCGCCCAGCTTGCGCTCGGCCAGAGGCGAGAGCTCGTCGCTCGCCGGATCGCCCAGACTGGGCAACGTTTCGACGGCCACAGCGCGCGACCAAGGCAGAAATGCCAGAGAGACACAAAGCATCGAGGCAATGACGCGTCGGCTCCAAAATTGTGCGGCAAAATTCGTCGGATGCATGCTGTTATGATAGTACAGGGCCTGCGAACCACTACCGGCAGACAGACTCTGTAACAGATCACGCCGTTGGTCAGAGCTCAGGACTGCTTTTCTACTTCTGTCGAAGCGCCTCGTTGATTGCTGATTGTGGTTGATTTCATGGCAACCGAAGATCCCTCGCTCACTCATTTCGATGCTGAAGGTTCCGCGCGCATGGTGGACGTGGGCGAAAAGGCTCTTTCTCGGCGCGTTGCCGTAGCGTCCGGGTGGATCGAGATGCAGGCCTCGACCCTGAATCTCATCACCTCCGGAAATGCCAAGAAAGGAGACGTCCTGGGGGTCGCCCGCATCGCTGCGATCATGGCGTCGAAGAAAACGGCAGACCTCATACCGCTATGCCATCCGATTTCGCTGACCCGGGTCGACGTGGCTTTTGAGGTGGACGCAGTTCGCGTGGCAATTCATTGTACGGTCACCGCCGAATGCCTGGGGCCAACCGGCGTCGAAATGGAAGCCCTCACGGCCTGTCAGATCGGTCTTTTGACGATCTACGATATGTGCAAGGCGGTCGATCGGGGCATGACGATTGCGGGCGTGCGACTCCTCGAGAAATGGGGGGGCAAGTCGGGTCACTGGACACGCGCGCACAATCCAGACGAACCCTCGTCACCGATCTAGCTCTTCCAGGGCTGAAGCCCCAAGGTCTTTACGATCTCGCCCGTTTTGCGAACCACGATGACCGTCAGGTCCCGTGCCCGTCCTCGCATTGGCAAGAAACCATAGTTGTTCGCGTCCGAGAGATAGGGGGCAAGCGGCGCTAGGTCCGCTTTCGAATTGAACTGGGCGAGCAGATCCAGGGGTTGGAGTCGCTGCTTCATGGCCTCGCGCACGCTGCTTAGAGGTACGTAATATTCAGGCAGTTGCGGCAGATCGTAGTTGCCCAAGGCCGCTTGGAAGAGGATCTTGTTACGGGCCTCTTTATCGATTGGCAGTTCCGCTCCCACCCAGCGTGGCCCACCAATGGGGCTTTCGCGAAAACTGGCCTCGCCACTGCGCTTCTGACTTTCGAGCGAGAGCTGGTTTTCCTGGACCAGATCAAATCGGTCGACATTGAACACAACAAACGCGGGGCGCGCCGCAAAAACCGCATGCATTCCGTAGACGAGCGCACCGAGCTGAAGCAAGGCGATTACCGCGAGGTCGAACTTCAGCGATTTTTTCTTGGGGTTGAAGATGATGAGCGTAATAAAGGGGCCGATCGTTACGTCGACTCCAATTAGCATCAGAAACACGTGAAGCACGCCCGCGGCCTCGTCGAGCGGGGGCGGATACCAAAGCCAGAAAACGATGGCAATGAGTGCTGCCGCGATCAACGCGGAGATGCCAAGGTGAACTAGGCTCGCTCGAACGCGAGGCAGCATCCGGATCACCTCATTACCCGCCTGAGACAAGTCCGGGACGCCCATCCTCGGTAGTACGTGTTGGCGCGACACTTGGGCGTGGGTGAACGCGTGGACCCTTAGCGACAAGTTGCGGGCGCATAGCGGGGATTGAGCGTACCCGTTGGCGCCGTAAGATTCAGCGAGGCTGCGTACGCATTCGTCTGGGAGGTACAGACCCAGTCGATGTCGCCATTGGCAACCGGGGTCACGGGGAGAACGGCTCCGTTCAGAAACGGCACGAGCAAAAGCGTGTTGCTGCCACCGAGGGCGGCGAGAAGACCAGTATTGGCGTAGGCGATCGTGACGATCGCCGTGCCCGGACCAATCGTGATGCTCTGGACGTATTTGGAGGGGGCGCTGCTAAAGAACGCCGCCGTATTCGACGAGGGCGCCACACCGTTGTTCCAGAGGCCTTCCACGACGGCCAGCTTTGCGGGTTCTGCCAGGGAGACGCCTTCGCTGACGGCCGCGCGAATCGAGTAGTCCTTGTAGGCGGGCAGCGCGATCGCGGCCAGAATTCCGATGATCGCAACCACGATCATGAGTTCGATAAGGGTAAAACCCGAAGCGCGGGCGCCTTGCCTTGAGCGGGGATTCGAGTTCACGGATGAGCTCCTCAGTCGGTGGGTCTCAGGTCTACGTCAGAACAAAGGCGCCGAAGCGCCCTTGTTGATCTCGTGCAATTGACGCAAGCCCGAGATTCGAGCTTAACGACTTAACGGCAGTTGGCGGGTGCGTACTTGGCCGGTACGGTACCGGTTGCACCGACAACCAGCTTTTGCGAGCCGGCAACCGTGGTCGAGGTCGATGCGCAGGCCCAGTCGATCGGACCGGTCGAGCTAGTCGACAGAGCAGCGCCGTTGGCGTTCGGAGTCAGCGTGAGGGTATTCGCGCCAGCGAGCTGCGGCAGCGACGTCGTGTTGTAGGTGATCGTGATCACTGCACCTGTGCCGCCAATAGCGATGCTGCTAACATATTTGGTCGCGGTGAACGAATAGCCGGCTGCCGTATTGTTGGCGGCAACAATCGCGTTGGACTGGAACGTTTCAGCGACTGCGAGTTTTGCTGCTTCACCCAGGACCAAACCTTCCGACACTTTCGCACGGACCGTGTAGTCTTGGTATGCCGGCAGCGCGATGGCAGCCAGGATACCGATGATCGCAACCACGATCATCAGTTCGATCAGGGTAAAACCCTTTTGCATCGTCTTCATTTAAATCTCCGTAAGTTAAATAGTGAGAGGAATCTCTCTCGGCGCTCTTAATGCAAAGTGTGTGCCATAGAACAAAAACGCGAAACACCCCCAAAAACTCCCCTCAATCGTCGAATTGGAGCCTAATCAGGTGCCCATTCTTCGACGAACTGACGAGAATTGTCATCACCCGTGCCAATTTTCGGTCACGGGCTGCCAAACTTAGGATTAACTCTGAGAGCTGCTACGACTCCGGACTAGACGCTACTTGATGCACACGGCACGGACCTGTTTCATGTCCGTCATGCCCATCAAGACCTTCTCCATTCCGTCCATCTTCAGGGTCCTCATCCCTTCGCTAATCGCTGTCGTGAACATCTCCGACACGCGTGCGTGCTCCTGAACATTCTTTTTGATCGCGTCGGTCCCCACGAGAAGCTCGTGCAGGCCGACACGTCCTTTATAACCACTCCCACCACATTTTTCGCAGCCCTTAGTGCGATAGAGCTTGAGCTTACCGTCCTTGCCGTATTCCTTGAGCCATCCTTCGTAGAGCTTCTTGGCCTCGCCCGGAGAGTCCTTGCGCCACTCTTCCGTTAGCCGCAACTCCTCCGCGTATTCGGTCAAGAAGGTCTTCATCTCAGCCTGGTCGGGAACATAGGCCTCCTTGCATTCGCAAAGGCGCTTGGCCAGTCGCTGCGCCAAAACGCCCAGCAAGGCATCGGCGAAGTTGAATGGATCCATTCCCATATCGAGCAGCCGAATGATCGACTCCGGAGCGCTATTGGTGTGCAAGGTCGCGAACACCAGATGGCCCGTCAAAGAGGCTTCAATCCCCATCGCGACCGTTTCCTTGTCGCGCATTTCGCCCACCATGATGATGTCCGGATCCGCTCGCAGGAACGACTTCATTATGGTTGCGAAGTCGAGGCCGGCCTTGCGGTTGACCTGCACCTGGCGCAATCCCTTTTGCGTGATTTCCACGGGATCTTCAACGGTCCAGATCTTCGTCTCGGGCGTATTCAGATACCCGAGTACCGAATGCAGCGTGGTGGTCTTACCGGATCCGGTGGGCCCGCACACGAAGAAAAGACCGTAGGGCTGCGCAACGACGCGCTTGAGCCGCTCCAGGTTGTGGAGAGTCAGTCCCAGCTTTTCGACCGGTATCGGTTCGCCCGCGGACAGGATCCGCATCACGACGTCTTCCACGCCTCCGGCCGAAGGGATAGTCGCCACGCGCAGTTCGATATCGGCCGGTCCAAAGCGTTTGAACTTGATCTTGCCGTCTTGGGGTTTGCGTTTCTCGGAGATGTCCAGGTCGCACATGATCTTCAGACGCGCAATCAAGGGCGCACGATAACTCGCCGGAACTTCGATGTACGGAACGAGCGTGCCGTCCTTGCGGAACCGAATTTCGGTCTTGCCCTTTCCCGGATAGGGCTCGACGTGAATGTCGGACGCACCTTGCTGAAAGGCATCCATGATGATCTTGTTGACGAACTTCACCAGTTCATTGTCCGATGCGGCAGAGGCCTCATCGCTCTGATCGATCGAAATCTCATGATCGGCGTCTTCGAGATCCGATAAGAACGTCCCAATCGAGCTCGACGTGAATTCATCGCCAAAAAACTGATCCATCGTCTGCCGAAACTCGTCGCGCGTAGTAACACGAAACACGACCTTGCTCGTCTTCGGAAAGATGTTGTTGACCACGCGCGACGAGCGGATGCGTTCGGGATCAAGCGCCAGAACGACCAGTCCCTCGTTCGACTCTTCGATGGGCATCCATTCCGAGGATTCGACGTAGTCGCGTTTGATCGTCTTTAGCAAGTCCAAGGGCTTTACACGATCAATGCGAAACGGCTCATACGGAACGCTAAAAAACTTCCCCAAAGCCTGACCTATGGCATCGCGCTTGACCTGAAATTCCTGCAGCAGCACGGTCTCGATATCGATGGCCTTGCGGCGCGCCGAGTTGGCCGCAAGCTTGAGTTCCTCGGCCGAAATCACCGCATCCAGAATCAGGGTGTCGTACTTGGTCCGTACCGTGGGCGCCGCCGAGGCTTTGGTGACGAGTTCCTCTTCCTTCTTGCGATTGCGCATGGCGATCGCTAGCGTCTTGCACAGTTCTTCCACGCCATCGACTTCGACTTCACCGAAGGCGTGGCCCGCCTTGTTGTTGATGATCTGGACGACGCCGATTAGCGCCCCGGGCGACTGGTCGCTCTCGTTTTCCTCGACGATCGGCGCAACCAGCATCTGCTTGGTCCGGTAGCCGGTGCGCTTGTCAACCTCCTGGAGAAAGTGCAGGTCGGGATGAATGGCACTGAGCTCGGACTCATCGTAGACGTCCTTGACGTTGACGACCGTTCGGGAGTGGGCGACGTATCCGGCAATGCTCTGGTTGTTGATGAGCAGCTTTAGATCACGAAAGGAGTTCAACCCGGTTTTGACCTTGGAGACGATCGACTGCTTGTCTTCGCTCACGACGTAGATGGTCAATCGGTCGGCATTGAAGACACGACAGATATCGCCACTGACCTCGAGAATGATCTCGTCCACGTTTTGCGTTGCGTGGATACGATTGGCCACATGCTGCAGGTTCTTGGAGAACAGCAGCTTGAGGTTGAGCTCACGAGCGCCACCTGGCGTCGCGCCCTTACCCGCTCCTTTTTCGGAGGCTTGGCCTCCGACGACGGCTGAATTCATCTGGATCCTTCCTGTGGCGGCGTGCGGTCAAAACAGGCCCGCTTTCGGGTCTCGCTTAGACCGAGGTGTTCTTGCTCCAAATGCCCCCCGCCAGAACCGCGGCGCGATAGCCGCGCTGCGCGAGCAGGAAGGCGGCAGCCGCGCTGCGGCGACCGCTTTGGCAATATGTTACATATTCGACGTCCTTGTCGAGGAGGTCGAGCGCGTCGCGCAATTCTCCCAAAGGCACGTTGATGGCTCCCGGTATTCTGTCATGCTGGTACTCGGATGGAAAGCGTACGTCTACCCATTGCGCGCCCTGGGCCACTTTGAGCTGGGCTTGCGCGTACTCGATTTCCGTCAGGAGGGGTCGCTTTAGGAGCGTGTCGAAATCTTCCTTAGCCAGGCGCAACAATCGACCGTCGGTGCGCATCGTGACCGTCGCGTTGCGCCGGCCCGACATCAAAAGCGCCTCCTCGCCGAATGCGTCACCGCTCTTCAGATCCGCCAGCGGCATGCTGGTGCCGCCCACAAGACGCGTGACCCGGGCCCGCCCCGACTCGATGACGTAGTAGTAGTCGCCCGGATCGCCCTCCTGAACGATGACATCGCCGCGCCGGACTTCAAGGGTCGCAAAGCGCCTCAGGAGCTCGGCTATATGGGCCGGGGGAAGACTGGCGAAAGCGCCGGAACAGAGGGTATCGAGACTGAAAACCCCGATGAATTGGGTCCATCCACCCCGGCGGTCGTGCCTTGGAGCGCCTTCTGACCCGCTCTGGGGCAGGCCCATTTCCCCCAGGGTTTCGATCTGGTTCCAAGTGACCATGATGTCGATCAGATCGTCGTCGATGCGCATTAACTCCGTGGGTGTGAGCGCGCGCGCCTTGAGTACGCGGCGGCCCTTCCCGATGGGTCGCCGACCCGAAGAGGCCGTATCCGAAACCACTTCGCGCTCGCCGTCTTGGTACGTGACTTCGATCGCACCGTGCAGCACGTAAACCGAATAACCGTCGCCCTCGTTCGCATCGAACGGATCGGCGTCCTCGGGAATCGCCTCGGTGCGGCAAAAGCTCGAGAGCTCCGCGAGTCGGTCCGGGGAGAGTGCGCACAAGGGATCCAAATGGCTGAGCGTCGCGACGGAAGGCGATTTCATTGGTCTCGCTAAAGCTCGAAGATCTGGCCGTTTTGCAGCATGCGCGGATTGAAGTCACCCGCATCCGCCTCGATTTCCTGCATGGTGAGTTCGATTTCCCCAGGTTTTAAGTGCGTAATGAAGATCTCGGGATCTCGTTCCAGCTTGGAGAGCTCCTCGGCCAGCATAACAGGGCAAAGATGCTTTGAGGCCTCGGCAAGCCCCCGCTCCCGGTTACAAAATGCGGTCTCGATGATCAGATAGCGCAGGTTGCGAATGCGATTCACGACCGGCCAGAGCGCATCGTTATTGGTCGTATCACCGGTGAAGACGAGGGTGCTACCCGACTCGCCCGTGACGGCGTAGCCGATCGCTGGCACCGTGTGATTGGCCGGAAGGGTCGTAAAGCGACGCCGCTTGACCGTCACGCTGTCCCCTAGCGTTAGGGGAACATAGGTCATGAAGGGGTGTTCTTGGTCTGGAATGACCGTGAAGTCGGGCCAAACCTTCCAGTTGAAGATATGCGCTCGAAGAACCTCGATGGTCTCGGTGAGCGCATGAACGAACAGGGGTTTGGTCCGCATACCTCCGACGGTGTCGACCAAAAAGGGGATGGAACAGATGTGGTCGAGATGACTGTGGGTCAGAAAGACATGATCGATCTGGGCCAGTTCGGCCAAGGTCAAGTCGCCCACCCCCGTGCCGGCGTCGATCAAGACGTCGTGATCGACCAGCATCGAGGTGGTGCGCATGTGGCGCCCCCCGATTCCGCCGCTGCAGCCGAGGATTCGAACTTTCATCGTATGATCGTACTGGGGACCGCTCTACTTCTCTGTGAAATTGGTCACGCCGGCCCAATTCTCCGGTGGCGGATTCTGGCGAAGCGCTGCCACGCGCTCGGCGAAAACCGTATAGAGCTTGGTTCCTGGAGCCAGTTTTTGCAAGTTAAATAACTGAAGCTCGGTCTGATCCCACTGTTGGGCCCGATAGGCCTTGAGCGTCTGGTGCCAGAGTTTGAGCTCATCGAGTCTTGCCTGGCCGACCTCGCCTTCCTTGCCGATGGGCTCGTAGATGGCGATCGGCTCGTCTTTTCCTTTGACGCGGATGCGGTCGAGCTCCCTAAATACGATGCCGCTGACCACCTTGCGCGTGCCTTCGGAGACGATAACACCGACACCGTAGGACTTGGTGACACCTTCCAGGCGCGATCCCAGGTTCACGGCGTCACCCATGACGGTATAGGCGAGCCGGATCTTCGAGCCCATATCGCCCACGCTCATCATTCCGGTCGACACACCCACCCCGATTTGCATGTCGGGCCACTGACGAGCCCGAAAGCGTTCGTTCAGTCGCCCAACCTCTGCCTGCATGGCCATCGCCGTTTCGACGGCAAGCTGGGCGTGGCGGCTTTCGGCGACCGGCGCACCCCAAAAGGCCATGATCGCGTCCCCGATGTACTTATCGAGGGTGCCCCGATAGTTCTGGATGATGAGCGACATGGACGTGAGGTACTCGTTGATGTATTCCGCCAGGTCCTTGGGTTTGAGGGACTCGGAGATTGTGGTAAACCCGCGCACGTCCGAGAACATGACCGTCAGTTCCTCGCTTCGACCTTCCATGTTGTAGGCACGCGGGTCTCGCGACATCTCTTCGACGAGGGCGGGCGGAACGTAGGAACCGAAGAGCCCGGCTAGTTCGCGCTTGCCGCGCGACTCGATGAAGTAGCCGTAGATCATGTTGATCGAAAAGATCGCGAGCAAAAGCAGCATTGAGCTTGCAATCGGAAGGACCAGGTTGCCCTTGGTGTAGACGAAAAGGTTGAACGCCACGAGCAATACCGCAAGGATGGCAGTCAGCAGTACCGCGCGGATCACGGACAAAAAAGGCAGAGCCAGACCCAACAAAAGGCCCACCAGAAGGAGCATGACCACTTCGGCGCCCAAGGTGTAGTCCGGTGCCTCCTTGATCGTGCCCTCAAGCATCCCGGAGATGAGATTGGCGTGCACCTCGACCCCGGGAAAGACCTGGCTTACGGGGGTGGAACGCATGTCCAAAAGACCGAGTGCGGTCGTACCCAAAAGGACAATCTTGTTGGTGAGTTCGCCCGGGGGAACGCGGTCGTGCAGCACGTCGGTGAGCGAAATGTAACGGAACGAGCCTCCGGTGGCACTGCCCTCGCCCCGATAGGGAACCAGTGTTGCCACATTGCGATCGACAGGAACCCGCAAGATCCCCTTCTCGCGGATCGGAAGATCCAAGGACTCAAGCCCGCTGTAGCTGCGCGGTACCCAGGGAGCGTCTTCGGGGTAGCCGGGACGGATACCCGGAGATCCGAGAAGTGCTCGGACCACGGCCAAGGACAGGGACTCATAGTAGGCCCCCTCGAACTCGGCTAGCATCGGCACACGTCTGACGATGCCGTCGTTGTCCGCGATCGGGTTGAAGTGCCCGGCTCCCAAGGCGGCTTTCTGCAGTTCCGGTAGATTCGCACCGTAGCCATCCCACAGGGTGAACTGGATCGGGCGGTTTTTGAACGTCCCCGCGGGAAGGACCGGCTCGGGCAACAGACCCGACTTGCGACCCTGCCGGTCTCCGGTCAGGAAGTAACCCAGAACCACGGGCCGGTTGCGAATCGATTCGACGAACTGATGATCGTAGTCGAGTTCGGGCCTCAGATGCTCCAGCTGCGAGACGAATCCGGCGTCGTCCTTCAATTCGTTTTTGGCCAGTGCGTCTAGGGTGGCGAGTCCAGAACTCGTATCGCGCTCGGCCCAGACGACGTCAAAGCCGATCACCGCGATCTTGTGAACCGTGAAGAGCTTGTCCATGATGCGCGCGAGCTTGTCGCGGCCCCAGGGCCAGTGACCCTCTTCCTCGAGGCTTTTTTCGTCGATGTCGAGAATGACGACGTTCGGATCGAGCGTCTTGTTCATGGTCGCGCGCAAGCGCGCGTCGTAGACCGCCTGATCGAGCCGGTCAATGGCCTCGATGCGGAAGATGCCGGTGGCGTGGGCCAGAAAAAAGCCCACCAAAAGGAGGGCCAGCACGATGCGCGGCAGATTCTGCTTCAAAGTCTGGGCTTTCCGGGATTCACATCATCCACAGGGCGGACAAGGCCATGGGGATCCCGGGCCCATTCACTTGAAGAAGAATTCCATCTTCGTACCGGAGAGTTCCAGGATGTCGTGGTTGTTCAAGGCATGGGCCTCGAGCGAGAGCGTCTTGCCATTGACGACGGGAAAAGTTGCCCCCTCGACGTGGGTGATGAAATAGCCCTGGGGACGACGCGTGATGACGGCCACCTGCACGCCGGGACGCCCCAGCGTCGTCAAAGCCTTCGTCAGAGCCAGTTCCTTGCCCGCATTGGGGCCATTGAGGATCTGAATGACGGCCTGAGGGCCGCTTGCGGCCGAGGGCACAGCGGGCGGTACCGCTGGGGAGGCCAAAGGCCCCGGCGAGGCCTGCGGCTGGGTCGCTGTCGCGTTAAAACCGCCACTGGGTGCAGGAGCTGCTCCTCCCGAAGGTTTAGGCATCATTCCCGGGCGCAACACCATCGTCTTCTCGAAATCGTTGGCCGATGTCGGTCGGGCTGCGTCGGCCACGAATTTGAGCTTGTATTTACCCAGTTCAACCATGTCGTTGTTCTGAAGGAAGTGCTTTTTGATCGGCTGGCTGTTGACCATGGTCCCATTGGTCGACCCCAGATCCTCGAGGAAGGAGTCGTTCAGAATCGTCACAATCACGGCGTGCTCGCCGCTGACGGCAAGATTGTCGATGACGATGTCGTTGTGGGGTCGGCGTCCAATGGTCGTGCGCTCCTTCGTCAGGGGCACTTCCTTTAACACCAGACCGTCCATGGAGAGGATCAGCTTTGCCATGAGTTACTCCGCTATTTCAGCCAATTGATGAACCGGGCGAAAACGCTGCGCGCTGCCCTGCTGTTCGGTTGAATCTTAACCAAGATGACAGATACGTTATCACGTCCGCCGTAGTCGTTGGCCTTCTGTACCAACGTGCTTGCCGCCAGTTCAAGGTTTCCCCCGAGCGTTTGCAAGATCTCCCGGATCTCATTTTCGGGCACCATGTCCGAAAGTCCATCCGAGCACAGCAGATAGATATCACCCGGTGCCGTCTCAAAGTCATGAATCTCCGCCTCGACCGTGGGATCGACGCCCAGCGCTCGCGTCACCAGATTCTTGTTCATCGACAACTTGGCCTGCTCGGGCGTAACCATGCCAGCGTCGATCTGATCTTGCAAGAGAGAATGGTCGCGGGTGATCTGAACAAATTCTTCCCCGCGCAAACGGTACATGCGCGAATCGCCGATGTGCAGCGCCGTGACGGCCTGTTCCCGAAACAGCCCCATGACCAGGGTCGTCCCCATCCCCGCGTACTGGGGCTGGCTTTGCGCCGACTGGAAGATGGCCGTGTTCGCCCCGTCCACACGTGCCTGGAGCAGAGTGTGAAGCTTGGTCGTGCCTTTGCGGGTGAGCTCTCGATACCATTCGTTCAGATCCGCCATCAGATCGTTCTTCAGCACGGCCGTCGCCATGCCACTGGCCACCTCGCCAGCGTTGTAACCGCCCATACCATCGGCCAGAATCGCCAGGCCGACCTCCGGTGCGACCGCCACCGAATCTTCATTGTGCGAGCGCACCATCCCCGAGTGGCTCATAAACGCGACTTCGAGCGCGACGTTCAGCTTCATGCGTCCTTTAGAGCTCAAAGTCGACCTGCGGTGTTCCGCCTCCCGTTGGATTGGCTGGCTGCGGCAACACGTCCGTCTTGACGATCGCCTCGGCGGGACGCGGGGCTGCAGTCGGACCTGGACCTAAACCGCTGGGGGGGGCTGCCGCGATAACGGTCGCCTCCATGGCCGAGGGCGATGCGCTTGCGACCGGCGCAACGGGCGCCGCACTGGCAACCGGAGTCGCCTGCGACGCCGCGGGGCGGACGGGGGCCGAACCGAAAACGGCGCGCAGATCGGCTGCCATTTCGTCCCCATTCTGATAGCGCAGATTGATGTCCTTGGCCATGCCGCGGCGGATCACGGCCGCAAGCGCCTCGGGGGCCGAGCCGTTGTAGGTTCGAATATCCGGTGCTTCCTCGTTGGCGATCTTGAACATCAATTGAGCCATCGAATCACCCACGAACGGCAGGCGGCCGCTTACCATTTGGAACAGGCTCACGGCCAAGGAAAAAAGGTCGGAGCGCCCGTCGATTTTCATGCCGGACAATTGTTCCGGAGACATGTAGGAAGGCGTGCCCAGGACCATTCCGGTCTTGGTTCGGGAGGAGTCCGTAATGCGCGCGATCCCGAAGTCGGTCACCTTGATGGTATCGCTCTCGACTTCGTACATCATGTTGGCGGGCTTGATATCGCGGTGGACGACATTCTGGCGGTGCGCATAGGCCAGGGCCTCGGCGACGCGAGCGAAAATGCTTACGACCCGCTCAGTTGGCAAAAGCGTGTCAGGTTTCGTGAAGGGGACGAGATCCTTGCCCTTGAGGAACTCCATGGCGATGTACGCCAGATCGTGTTCCTCGCCCGCATCGAAGATCGTCACGATGTGCGGGTGATTCAGGCGCCCGGCTGTCTCGGCCTCGCGAAAGAAGCGCTCTTTTACGTCCTGGAGCTCGTCGGGTTCGAACTCCTGAGCTAATGCCATCGTCTTGATCGCGACCACCCGGCCGATCTTGGGATCCTTACCCAGATAGACCACGCCCATGGCCCCTTTGCCGAGCTCCTTTTCGACCTGGTAGCGACCGAGCATCGGTTTTTCGACTGCTCCGGCTGCGTCTCCGGTCAACAGGCTCGCATTCGTGCGCGGGTTCGAGCCCCCGAGAATGATGGTCTCGGACATGGTCTTCGCCCGCGAGAGCTTGGTTGGCAGATCGCGGAATTTCGGGTTGTAGCTCGACATGTACTCGTAGACGGACTGCGCCTTGTTGAATTGGCGCTTGCGCTCGAAGTCGAGGGCGAGGTTATACAGGTTCTCCATCAGGGAGTCGTCCAGCGGACATTTGCGAAACTTCTCGTAGGCCATGTCGAGCTGCCCCTGTCCCTGAAACGCGAGACCGAGCATCCGGTTCGACTCCGCCGACTCCAGATCGGACTTGTCCTTGCCCGCCTCGGTCACAAGGAAGCGCTTGGTCGTGAGCGCCAGATGTCCAATGACGAGCAGCGTCGCTGGGACCATGAGGCGCAGCCACATTCCGGGCCCGATCATGAGGCCAAAGTGCGTCGCAAGAAGAACGACCAGGATACCGGCAGTAATGGCCGCCCCCATCCCCGCCCGCAGACGCGGCAGCAGGACGATCAGGTAGCCTGCGATCAGGAGGCTAACGAGAAGCTCGACGATGGTGCCCCACCAGGGCGCCACGAAAAAATGCTCCGATAGGATGCTCGAAACCGAATGGGCGAGGGTCTCAACCGGTGCCATCCCCGGCGATACCGGGGTTGGAAAGAGCGTACCGACGCCCGCGGCGGTGGCTCCGATCAAGACAATCTTGCCCGCGTATTTCTGGGCGGGAATCTTGCCCGAGAGAACGTCATAAAACGAGTCCACCTGGAACGGCGGTTTTCCGTCCCGGTCCTTGTAGAAATGCGTCAACATGCGCCCGACGGAGTCGGTCTTGATCGACAAACGTCCCAGTTCGACGCTTTCGCCGGAACGGATTTTGATGTCAGGCACGCCCAGATTCAGGCTGCGCGCGGCAATCATGAGTGCGAGCGAGGGGTAGTCCTTGTCAAAATATCCCACAAACAAGGGCTCTTCCCGTATGCCCCCGTCGCGGTCAGGCATGGTGTTCAAAAAGCCGATCCCAGCGGCATGGCTTCCTAAAACCTCGAGCGGATGCTGCTCCGCCTTGGCTGCAACCAGGCTGCCGTTCTCATCGTGGAGCCCAAAGCGCGCAACGAACTCGGGAGTCGGATTGTCCGGCCGACCGTTGGGCTCGCCCAGGACGAAATTCATGGGTAAGACGACATCGGCCGCGTTGGCGATGCTCTGGGCGAGCTTTTTGTCGGTGTTCAGGTTGACTTCGGCTTCTTGCAGGATCTGGCCGATCTCGGCCATCTCCGGGGCCGGGGTGGCGCCCGCGCCCGCGGTCACCTCTTTGTTGTAGATCTCGACGATCTTGTCGATGTAATCCAGACCGGGGTCTCGCTGGGGTTCGAAGAAGAACACGCTCTGGCCGACAACCTTCGCCTTGGCCGCGGCAAGCAGGTCGATCATTTTCGCGTGGACATCGCGCGACCATGGCCAGCGTCCGATATTGGAGATGCTCTCATCATCGATGGCGATGATGGCGATCTGGTCTGATGGCTGCTTGGACGACATCTGCACGCCCAGGTCGTAGGCCTTGTTCTCGAGGCTATCGAGCAGGTCGCTGCGACTGAACAATAGGACGACGACCACGACCACGACGCCGAGGAACCAGTCGGTCTTCCAAAAGCCCCCCCTCACCATCTCCCGCGTCTCCCAGTCGTTACGGTTCAGGAAGGCCTTTTCCCCATGCCCCTGGTTCCGTTCCAAGCACGCGCCGGTGAATGCGCGCTGAAACTCCATAAAATCAGTGGATTAAGCCGCATTGATACAATTTATTATGAGGTTCGTCAATAATTTCGCCCTAGATTGCCGAGGTTACTGGCACCGATCCAACAAGTCCCATAAAGAGGGCAGAAGAAACGCCCGGGCGGCCCCAACTGGGTGTAGTAGCAGGGCGCTGCAAGCTTCGCCTCCGGCGCGACTTGGATGCGATCGATCACAATGACAAAGTTGGGGTGTCCCGTAAAATCGGGGCGATGTACGGCGGTGTGAAGGCGATGGACGGGCCCCTGGTCCCAAAGCCGCGGACGAGGCCCGCGCCACAGGCCGTGGGGATAGTCCGGGAGGCCGGGGCCGGCTTAGAGGACCGACTGCAGAAGTTTGCCCATCTCGCCCGGATTTTTCGTGACCTTGATGCCGCAAGCCGCCATGACCTCGAGCTTGGCTTGCGCCGTCCCGGTCCCCCCCGAGATGATCGCGCCCGCGTGGCCCATGCGCTTGCCCGGGGGCGCCGTCACGCCGGCGATGAACCCCACCACCGGCTTTTGCATGTTGTCTTTGACCCAGTGCGCTGCCGTTTCCTCATCCGAGCCACCGATCTCGCCGATCATGATGACGGCATCAGTATTGGGGTCCTCGTTGAAGAGTTGAAGCACGTCGATATGCTTGATGCCATTGACCGGATCGCCCCCGATGCCGACCGCCGTCGATTGACCCAGCCCCAGTTCAGTAAGCTGCCCCACGGCCTCGTAGGTCAGGGTGCCTGAGCGCGAGACAACACCGATGCGTCCCCGCTTGTGAATGTGACCGGGCATGATTCCGATCTTGATCTCGTCCGGGGTAATGACCCCTGGGCAATTGGGTCCGACCAAAAGGGTCCTGCGCCCTTCCTTGCGCATGCGATCCCGCACCACGATCATGTCCTTCACCGGGATGCCCTCGGTGATGCAGATGACCAGATCCAGGTCGGCTTCCACCGCTTCCCAGATGGCGGCAGCGGCAAATGGCGGCGGCACATAAATCACTGAGGCATTGGCGCCCGTTTGGGATTTGGCATCCGACACCGATGCGAAAATCGGGATGCCTTCAAAATCCTCACCGGCTTTTTTGGGGTTGACGCCCGCGACGAAACACTGTTTACCATTGGCGTACTCGCGGCACATGCGGGTGTGAAACTGTCCCGTCTTGCCCGTAATGCCTTGCGTGATCACGCGCGTGTCTTGGTTCACCAGAATCGACATTGCCGTCCTCTCAAATGCGTTGATCCGCGCCGAATGCCTAACGCGTCGATTCGCCGCGGGCGGCGGCAACGACCTTTTGACCGGCTTCAGTCATATTGTTTGCCGTGATGATGGGCAGCCCCGAGCGCGCGAGAATTTCCTTGCCCAGGTCCTCGTTGGTCCCCTTCATGCGAACCACGAGCGGCACTTTGAGCGACACGGCCTTCGATGCCGCGATCACGCCTTCGGCGATCGTGTCGCATTTCATGATGCCCCCGAAGATGTTCACGAGAATCGCCTTAAGGCCGGGATTCTTCAGCATGATCTTAAAGGCCTCGGTGACCTTCTCCGTGGTGGCCCCGCCGCCCACATCCAGAAAATTGGCGGGTTCGCCACCAAACAGCTTGATCGTATCCATGGTTGCCATGGCAAGGCCCGCTCCGTTCACCAGACAACCGATATTTCCGTCCAAGGAGATGTAGGACAGATCGAATTTGGAGGCCTCGATCTCGGCGGGGTCTTCCTCGTCCAGATCGCGCAAGGCCACGATATCGGGATGGCGAAACAAGGCGTTGTCGTCGAAATTCAGTTTCGCGTCGAGCGCGATCACCTTGCCGCTGCCGGTCAGGATCAAGGGATTGATTTCGGCCAGAGAAGCATCGCATTCCCAAAAGGCACGATAGAGTCCCTGAAAGGCGGTGCGCGCGGCGGTGACCGATGCCTCCGGGATCCCGATTTTGCGGGCCGTCGCGTCCGCGTCAGCGGCGGTCAGACCGGTTTGCGGATCGATGAAAACCTTGAAGATCTTCTCTGGGGTATGAGCGGCCACTTCCTCGATATCCATGCCGCCCTCAGACGAGGCCATGAGCGCGACTTTTTGGCTCACGCGATCGACCACCATGCCTACGTAGAGCTCCTTCTTGATGTCAGCGCCTTCCTCGATCAGAAGCCGACGCACCTTCTGGCCGGCCGGTCCGGTTTGATGCGTGACAAGCTGCATTCCGAGAATTTGCTTTGCCTTTTCGCGGACCTCGTCAATCGACTTTGCCACCTTCACGCCCCCGCCTTTGCCTCGGCCGCCGGCATGAATCTGGGCTTTGACGACCCACACGCTGCCCCCGAGGCGAGTGGCTGCATCGACCGCTTCCTCGACGCTGAAGGCGGGCAGGCTCTGCGGCACCGGAACCCCGAATTTCTTCAGAATTTCCTTGCCCTGATATTCGTGAATCTTCATGGGGAATCCTTCGGGATCCTAGACTTAAGTCCAGTCGCGGGCCGATTTTCAGGCGCGATACCTTGCAACTCCGACCCGGCTTTTGAGGTTGCGCGCAAGCGTTAGACGCCACGAACGCGCTGCGCGGATCGCGAAGAATCATAGCATAGCGATGCCGCTCGCACTGCAGCGCAACATACGCGTTACTCTGTGGAATCCTCGCCGAGGATCGTGCCGATTGCTTCGGCGCTAAACCCTCGAGAACTCAGAAATCGCGCCTGATGTGCCCGCTCGATGAACCCGCTTGGAAGTCTTTTGAATTTCTTTTGCCAAACGGCTCGGCAGCGTTCCACTTCGGAGACGGCAAGACTTGCGAGGTGCCTGTCGATGACGTCCGGATCGAGCTGGTGCTGTTTTAGTTCAAGCGCGATTCGTCGGTTGCCGTAGCGCCCCTGCCTTCGATGGATGAGACTTTCAGCGAAGCGCTCGGCGGACAGCAGGCCTTCGCCCTCCAATCCGTCCATGACGCGGGCTACTTCTTCGGCGCTCTCAGCGTGGGGGGCGAGCTTGCGGGTCAGTTCGGCTCGGCTGTACTCCCGGCGAGCCAAGGCGGCCAGCGCCCGCTGGCGGAGGGAAAGCTCCGCCACGCGCGGCTCTAGGGAGTCTCCGATGCAGCCAGGGCTTCCAGGGGCTTGATGCCCATTTGTTCGCGGATCTTGTTTTCGATCTCGTGAGCGATTTCAGGATGTTCTCGTAAATGCTCTCGCGCGTTGTCCTTGCCCTGCCCGATTTTTTCGCCTTTGTATGCGTACCAGGCTCCGGATTTTTGGATGATGTCCGCATCGGAACCCATATCGACGATCTCGCCTTCGCGCGATATTCCCTCGCCATAGAGGATGTCGAACTGCGCCGATTTAAAGGGCGGCGCGACTTTGTTTTTCACAACCTTGACCTTGGTTTCCGAACCGATCACCTCTTCGCCCTTCTTGATCGAGCCGGTACGCCGGATATCCAGGCGCACCGATGCGTAGAACTTCAAGGCGTTTCCCCCGGTGGTCGTCTCCGGGTTACCGAACATGACGCCGATCTTCATGCGGATCTGGTTGATGAAGATGACCAGTGTGTTGGTTCTTTTGATCGTTCCGGTGAGCTTGCGTAGCGCCTGCGACATGAGGCGGGCCTGAAGGCCGGGAAGTGAATCCCCCATTTCCCCTTCGATTTCCGCCTTGGGGGTCAGGGCCGCGACGGAATCGATCACGATGAGTTCGACCGATCCCGATCGCACCAGCGCATCGGCGATCTCGAGGGCCTGCTCACCAGTGTCTGGTTGAGAGATGAGCAACTCCTGAAGGTTGACTCCAAGCTTTTGAGCATATTGGGGATCCAAGGCATGTTCGGCATCGATAAACGCGCAGGTTCCACCGATCTTTTGCATCTCGGCAATGACCTGGAGGGTCAAAGTTGTCTTTCCGGAGGATTCCGGACCGTAGATCTCGACGACCCGGCCGCGCGGAAGCCCCCCCACGCCTAAGGCAATGTCCAGGCCAAGAGACCCGGTGGAGACAACCTGGATGTCGTCGACAACTTCCCCGACACCCAGGCGCATGATCGACCCCTTGCCAAACTGCTTTTCGATTTGCGACAGCGCAGCCGCGAGGGCTTTGGCCTTCTCGGCGCTCGCCTGGGACTTCGCCTTACCTTCTTCCATGGAGACTCCCTGTGAATCAATGAGACTGCGTGCCTTTTCGTGCGGCCCGCGAGCGCTTGGGGCATGACCGTTTAGGCTCGATTCCATTTGCGATGACCTTCTTTCCGGCTAGCCAATATACCCTATTGCTCTACGCTCACGAGCCGTGCGCGGCGTGTCGCAGACCGCGTCTTTTTGCGCGCTCCGCGGGAAGACTGACGTCGTACCGAAGCGAAAACCTGCGTCCCGTCGGAAGCCCAGCGGCCCTTGGATTTGCCGCCTGCTTTCCGCGACATTTCGCAGAAACGCGCAAGACCTCGGCGGCCTCGCAAGCGCGTCGTCAACTTCGCTACAATGCGTTTGAACCCGTGTTCCCAGGGGTACGGCAGCGCTGACAGTCAGTGCTCGCGACTCCCATGGCCGAAGTCATCCGGACCATTGGGGAACAATTGTTCACTAATATAAAACAATGTCGGAAATTGAGCAAGCAAGAGCAGGCGAGGCGCGGATCAGGCTCGATTAGAGGAGGAGCGTCGTGAGGATTCTTTTGGCGGAGGACGACAGTGTTCTCGCCGACGGGCTTTCGCGGTCGCTCCGTCAATCCGGATATGCGGTGGATTGCGTCAAAACGGGCACGGATGCCGATTCGGCGCTGTTTAATCAGGAATTCGACCTTCTGATCCTCGATCTGGGCTTGCCTCGACTCCCGGGACTTGAAGTCTTGCGGCGCCTGCGCGGGCGCAACTCCCACCTGCCGGTGCTCATTCTGACCGCCTCCGATAGCGTTGATCAGCGCGTCAAAGGTTTGGATCTGGGCGCGGACGACTTCATGGCCAAGCCCTTTGCCCTGTCCGAACTTGAAGCCCGGGTGAGGGCACTCACGCGGCGCGGCGCCGGAGGCGGGCCAAGCGTGATGCGGCACGGGCCCCTGGCTTTTGACCAAGTAGGTCGCATGGTCTATCTGAACGATCAGGCGATCGAGCTTTCGGCGCGCGAAGTCGGTCTCCTGGAGATCCTCTTGCAGCGGGCTGGCAGACTCGTGAGCAAGGAGCAGCTCGTCGATCATCTGTGCGAATGGGGCGAGGAGGTGAGCAACAATGCGATCGAAGTCTACGTTCATCGCCTGCGCAAGAAAATCGAGATCGAGGGGATTCGTATCGCCACCGTACGCGGCCTGGGTTACTGCCTGGAGAAGTACTTGCAACCGGCAGCATCCGATCCGGCCTGAGCGCAAACGCACATGAAACCTTTGGAGACCCCGCTGGTTGCGGCGGCAAGCGAGAGCGCGCCAGCGATTCGCTCGGATCATCCGCCGCCGCCGCAGCCGCGCTCCCTGTTTGGCGAGATCTTGGACTGGATGCTCGCGCCCCTCTTGCTCGTGTGGCCGATGAGTATCGCTGCGACCTATCTGGTTGCCGCCTCGATCGCCAATGTCCCCTTCGATCGCAACCTGGAGGACAGTGTCACGGTTCTCGCGCAGCAGGTGAAATTCGTCGATGGTCAGACCCTGCTGCCGCTTTCCTTGCCGGCGCGCGATCTCCTCAGAGCCGACGACGCCGATCGAACGTATTTCCAAGTTCTGGGACGCCACCGAGAGCTCGTCGCGGGAGACTCGGAGCTGCCGCTTCCCGTGGAAGAGGACACGTTGGCCTCGGGTATCGTGCGTTTTCGCAACGAACTGGTACGCGGTGAGGAGGTCCGCATAGCCTACACGGTCCTCGAGCCTCGACTCGGGCAAAGCGATCATCCGGCGCTCATTCAAGTCGCCGAGACCTTGGGCAAGCGCTCCCAGCTCGCCAACGAAATCATCAAGGGCGTGATCCTGCCTCAATTCCTGATCCTGCCGATTGCGGTGGTACTGGTCTGGTTTGGACTCTCGAGAGGGCTTCGACCTCTGTCGCGCCTGCAGGAAAAAATCCAGGCCCGCGGTCCCAACGATTTAAGACCAATCGACCCTCGCGAGGCGCCCGAGGAGGTGGCGCCCCTCGTGGCCTCGTTCAATCAACTGCTGGAACGCCTGGACGGTAACATTCAGGATCAACGCCGCTTCATCGCCAATGCGGCGCATCAGATGCGAACGCCGCTGGCGGGGCTTCGTACTCAGGCCGAGCTCGCTTTGCGCGAGAACGATCATGCGGAGCTCAAGCGCAGCCTCCAGCAGCTCGCAACCAGTAGCGTTCGAGCCACCCGTCTTATCAATCAGTTGCTTTCGCTCGCGCGCGCTGAAAACCGCGCCGAGCCGCAGGGAGGTCTCGTCGCCGTGGCCCTCGAGTCTCTCGCACGCGACGTGATTCAGGATTGGGTGCCGGCGGCGCTCGAGAGGCGTATCGATCTGGGCTTCGAGGGGCTCGACGAAAAGGTCCTCGTCAGAGGAGATCCCGTGCTTTTGCGCGAACTGCTGAAAAATCTCCTCGACAATGCGATCCGCTATACGCACGTGGGGGGCTCGGTCACGGTGCGCGTCGGGGCCGATCGCGCAGCGGGGACGGCCATTCTGGAGGTCCAGGACAATGGTCCCGGGATTGCCGAGGCCGAGCGCAATTTGGTCTTCGAGCGCTTCTACCGGATTCTGGGCAGCGGTTCGGACGGCAGCGGACTCGGACTGGCCATCGTACGCGAGATCGCGCAGCAGCATGCAGCCCAGGTCAGTCTCTCTAATCCCAAATCCTGCCAGGATCCAAAGCGCCCGGGCACGGTCATCTGCATTGCATTCCCGCTCGCGTCTGACAATACCGGGCTACTACGCTAGGGTTTTCCCGTAAGCCTTCGGCCGGCGGTTTGTCAGGTCGCAGTAAGCTTGACCTCCAAGAATCATCGTCGGCGATACCACGCCATCAAAAAAGCTATCTATAAGGAGGAGTCATGGCAACTGCCAGCAGCACACCCATGACGTCGGCGGAGAAGAAAGTCATCTTCGCGTCGTCGCTTGGAACGGTATTCGAGTGGTATGACTTCTATCTCTATGGCACGCTCGCGGCCATCATCGGAAATCAGTTTTTCACCGCGCTAAACGAGACTTCACGCTTCATTTTTGCCCTGCTTGCCTTCGCCGCTGGATTTGCCGTGCGGCCGTTGGGCGCGCTCGTGTTTGGCCGACTGGGTGACTTGATCGGTCGCAAGTACACCTTCCTCATCACCATTCTTTTCATGGGTCTATCGACTTTCGTCGTAGGCCTCTTGCCGAACTACGAAACAATCGGGGTCGTGGCTCCGGTGCTGCTGATTGTGTTCCGGCTCCTCCAGGGTCTTGCCCTTGGCGGTGAATATGGGGGTGCGGCAACTTATGTTGCAGAGCACGCGCCCGTGGGCAAACGGGGCAACTATACGAGCTGGATTCAGACCACGGCAACGGTGGGTTTGCTGCTTTCCTTGCTCATCATTCTCGGAACGCGCCTCTGGCTGGGCGAGGCCGAATTCGCAAAATGGGGTTGGAGAATTCCTTTCCTGGTCTCCATTGTCCTTTTGGCCATTTCGGTCTGGATCCGACTGTCCTTGTCCGAATCGCCGGCTTTCCGAAAAATGAAATCCGAAGGCAAAGGATCCAAGGCGCCGCTGACCGAGTCCTTCTTGGTCTGGTCCAATCTCAAGATCGTCATCCTGGCCCTGCTCGGACTGACCGCGGGCGAAGCCGTCGTATGGTATTGCGGCCAGTTCTACGCTCTCTACTTTCTGGGCACGACACTCAAGGTCGATAGCGTGACTACGACCTTGCTCATTGCCGGAGCGCTCGTCATCGGGACCCCGTTTTTCGTAATCTTTGGAACGCTCTCCGACAAGATTGGCAGAAAGCCCATCATCTTGGCTGGCTTTCTTCTGGCGGCCTTGACCTACTTCCCCATCTTCCAGGCACTCACCCACTATGCCAATCCCGCGCTCGAAGCGGCACAGGAGAAAGCGCCCGTATCGGTTGTCGCGGATCCGGCGAGCTGTCACTTCCAGTTCGAGTTCTTCCCGAGCACCGGTGGCAAACCGAACTATACGGACTCTTGCGACTTGGCGACCTCGATTCTGGCCAAGGCTTCGGTGTCCTATTCGATTCAACCCGCGCCTCCTGGCAGTACTGCAACGGTGAAGGTGGGTGACAAGTCCATCGACAGCTTTGAAGGTGGCCCGCTTGACGCCGCGACGTTCAAGCCCAAGTTGGCAGCGCTCAACAAGACTCTCACCGATGAAATCAAGGCAGTCGGTTATCCGTCGAAGGCGGATCCCGCGCAGATGAATTGGTTCATGGTGCTCGTGCTCCTCGTTATTCTCGTCATCTACGTCACCATGGTGTATGCGCCGCTCGCAGCAATGCTAGTCGAGATGTTCCCCACCCGCATCCGCTACACGTCGCTGTCACTGCCTTATCACATTGGCAACGGATGGCTCGGCGGATTCCTTCCGACCATCGCTTTTTCCCTCGTCGCATTAAACGGAAACATCTACTACGGACTGTGGTACCCCATCATCGTGGCGGGAATCTCGTTCGTCGTGGGTCTGCTCTTCGTGCGCGAAACCAAGGACGTCGACATCTTGGCGAATTAGATCGAAATCGTGTTACCGCCGTCGCGGGGCGCAAATCCTCGCGCGGCGGGCCCCTTCGTCCAACGATTCTGGGTGGAAGAGTGGGGTGACGTCACCCAGTCGTTTGACCAGGCGCCCGATTCACGGGAAAATACGCGACTTTGGCGGATTAGCTCAGCCGGTTAGAGCGACGGAATCATAATCCGCAGGTCCGGGGTTCGAGTCCCTGATCCGCCACCAGTAGCACAAGGGTTAGCCGGTTAGCGCCGACTAACCCTTTTTCGCTTTGGCAGATTGGGGGAAGGAAAAGGCTGTCGCTGGTGGGAAAATACTATTGCGCTAGCGTAGTGGATGACTTCAATCAACCCGGAAGCCACCTTTCACTTGCATCATTCGAACGACGTCAGCAGGACATGCTCACGGCCTTGAGAATCATCAATGAAGCGGCGATGACGTAGGTGGCAAAGAACGGATTCTGGAGACTCGACGTGTCCATGAATCTCTTTTAGCCCTGCTCGATCATCGACTCATACGCGTCAGCGAGCCTAAGGAGGGATTCGCCGCAGCGGGTCCGTGTCGACGAGCCGTGCATAAGCGCCAGCATCTGCGGGTCGAGTTCTGCAAGCCGGCGAATCGTCGTCGCAGTAGCGGCCGAAAGCGCCGTGGCACGGAAAATCTCTTCGGTAGCGAGCGCGGGTCCGACGATGTCGCCTTCGGTAAGTGCGGGACCATCGCCGGTGTGGGTGAAGAGATCACCGCAGAAGAGGGTCTTGGTCGTTTCCTCGAACAGAACGCGCGCCTCCCAGTTGTGCGGAACGTGCGGAGTATCGATGTGACGAACGCGCTTGCCGCCGAGATCGATGACCTCGCCATCAGCCAGTTTGCGCGGCGGTCGATCGCACAAATCGTCGAGCGAAACCATGCAACCGAGCGCGCCATGCGCAACCTCGGCGCGCGGCGCGGCGGCGAGAAATTCGTTCATCGCCCCACACTCGTCCGACTCCACGTGCCCGAAGGCGATCCACCGGAGCCGCGTGAGGGGAACAATGCGGGCTATCGCCTGCGAAACGAGCGGAAACATGCGCCGCGGGCCGGTATGAAAAAGCAGCGGGTCGTCGGCGTCGATAAGGAATTGATTGAATGTGAAGCCGCCCGGTGCCGCGTCAGGCACGCAGGTTGAAAGACGGTAGACGCGATCTGCTATTTCGTGAGTATTTGTTTGCATCTGGGTATCCTCAATACGAATCGGCCTACTGGTAGCGACGCACCTGGTACGAGGCGGTCGGGGCGGTACTCGAATGTCCGCTTCTGCCCGGTGGCAGACTATCGTGCCGGGAACTCTACGCGCCTACCGAGAGTAACGTCAGGTTTCGCTGAGGCAGTAGCTTAATAAAGTCCCGATCGAAAGTGACGAGATGCTCGGCATGTGCCTCGATGGCGGACGCGATCCAAGCGTCGGTGATCATATTTCCCTCGAGCCTCTGGTCGAGCAACTTATTTCTCAAGAGGGGCCACTCATCTGCACTCGATCGAATCTCGGAACCCGGAGTCTCCAAGATTGCATCGACGAAGCCGACCGCTTCGTCAATCCTGTCTGGATCCACGAAAACCCGCGAATTCGTGACTAAGCGAAGAAAGCCCGATATCACAACGGGAACCAGGGTCAGCGTCTGCGTGCCGCGCGCGCAGTCCAGCCTAGCTCTGGAGAGCCACTCGTACGCGGTGGCGTGGTTCATGTGATCCGGCCGGAAAGCAGCCACGAGGACGTTGACGTCGGGGGTCAAAGATCGGCCGCTTCGAAGAGAGACCGATTGCTCGAGGCGTCGATCCCTGAGCGGAACCCCCCGCTCCGACGCGAACGTGGTAGTTCCGCGAGTTCTGCCTTGTGTGATGATCGTTGCCGCCGCAACCTGAGCGTCAGGCCCTCTTCGATCAACTTCGTGAGGGTAGTTGACTCCCTCGTCGCAACGGCCTTCGCACGCGCGATCAGGTCGTCGCGGAGATTCAGTGTGGTCTTCATTCCATTGATGATACAGATTTCTGTATCATCGATCAAGAGCCACTTCCCCGTGTTCAATCAGGTCCAGGAGGCCGCTCTGGAGGAGACTCGTAACAGTCTGGTCTTGGCCCGATAATCGAGGGCCGTTAGATTACAAGAACTCTTCCATATTTTTGCTTGCAGCGCGCGATCAGATCAAGGAAAGCAGTACTTGCCGCTCTCGGACCGGAGCTGGCCTTCGCTTCGCGCCCAGTTGAGCAAAACTGACCCCGAGGCGGTTCCGATATTAATGGAGCGTGGGTCGTCGTGCCTCGGAAACTCTATAATCATCCTTGAGATTAATCATTCCGGAGTCCGCCCATGCACGCCAGAACCGAGACCCTGGTCCCCGCCGATCAGCTCGCCCGCGAAAATCCCATTCGCATTCCAAACGAGAGTATTCAGTACCGGGTGGCGCGACAAGCATTGCTCGCCGAGGAGTTCGAGCTCCGTCGCCATATCGAGCGAGTTGCGGCGATGCGCCGGGCGCTACCACCCGGAGCTCCCGTTGCTGGTGACTATCGTTTCGAGACGGAGAACGGCCCAAGTGACCTCGCCGGCTTGTTCGGGGATAAGCAAACTCTCGTGGTCTACAACTACATGTTTGGCCCGGAGAGGCAGCGGCCCTGCCCCATGTGCACGAACCTCCTCGACGCCTGGGACGGCAACGCCGACGACCTCTCTCAGAAGGTGTCGCTTGTCGTCGTCGCTCGCTCACCGCTGGAGCGGCTCGCGGCGGTGAAGCGTGAG
>JBEKVI010000057.1:0-36288 GCA_049514215.1 Burkholderiaceae bacterium | reverse complement strand
AGCTGATTTCACTGGGGCAAGTCATGGCGCCGATATGCCGAAGCCACCGGCGAGCGCGGCGCACGTTCCGCCACGAAGATCCTCGTCGACCGCGGCGCGAACGGTGGCCTAAGTCGGCATCCATCGACAGCACAAGCGCGGCGATACGGAGTCGACTCCATCAGCCGGTTGGCGGCGTTGGCCAGTGTGCTCTTTGGGTAAAGAACACGCGAGCAGTGAGACGCGTTCCGCGGCATCCGCGCCGCCTGCGATTCAAACGTGGTTTTGACAGTTTGAAAATAGCGGGCCGGATCTGCTGCGGATTGGGACCGTGAACTCCCGTCGAGAGTCCGACCGGGCGCATATCCGAGCGCGCGTGGGAGGACGGCTCGGAAAAAGTTGGCCATTAAAGTTCGCGCCAAAACTTAGATTCAGACCCGATCCTGATCGGATTTTCGAAGTCGGCTTCGAGCTGGTCTATGGCAAAGTGCGCGCGTGCAATGCGAACCGAATCGTTGACAACTGCAAATCGCTCGCGGCGCGCGCGCAACACAACGGCGATATTGACAATCCTCGCTGATGAACTGCGCACCCGAAATTGAATCGAGCCATGCTGATTTCGCGACCGATGCTCTAAATGCATCGTCACGACAACTTGGAGTCGCTGTCAAAAATGAGGAGTGCATTAGGCGCGGTTGGGAAGAAACTGACAGAACGTGTCAATCGAAAAAATCATCTGCGCACGTTCGACTCTCCGATCGCGCGCATCGCGCGATGCGCTCTCGACTGAAGCTGCCTCATTCACGACTGGAACGACGCGTGGGACTCGCGTCGGCATAGTTCCTGCTCAAAGGCCAGCATGACTACTAAGCCCCCACCCCAACCCACCAAAGAGTCGCTCTTGCGCGAGCTCTGCCTCTACCATACAGGTGAGCTGTATCTCACTCCCTATGGCTACGCACATCTTCGCCAATTGCTTCTTCAATATTATTCCGAACCCGCCCTGACGAGCATCATCGAAGGGTTACGCAGGACCGCGGCCCAGAATCGGGGACCGGACCTGACGCGCAGAAAACGGATTCGGCACGTCGCAGGCCGTTAGAAGGTGGGGTGGCCGCACGACAAACGCGGCTGCCACCCTTCTAATCGTCAATGCGAGACCCCGTCGTCGGAGTCCTCGGCTCGGACGAACGTCGATAGCAGCGGTCCAAGTCCCCTAGTCTCTTCGTTTTGACAATTGCGTTATGCTGTAGACCTCCCGTGACCCGCGAGGCAACATGCTACAGCGCGCAAATCACCTCCCCGAGTTCAACGATCCCAGCCTGGTCCACCATCAGGCCTATATCAACGGCAGCTGGGTCGACGCTGGCGATCAGGCCACGTTCGCGGTCTGCGACCCGGCCACCGGCAAGGTCCTCGTCCAAGTCAGCAATATCACGACCGATCAGGTCACGCTGGCCATTGAAGCTGCGCGAGTGGCGTTTCCGGCTTGGCGCGCCAAGACCGGCAAAGAACGCGCTGGGGTCATGCGCAAATGGTTCGATTTGCTGATTGCGAATCAGGACGATCTGGCCAAGTTGATGACCGCCGAACAGGGCAAGCCGCTGGCTGAGGCCAAGGGCGAGGTGATCTATGGAGCCTCGTTCATCGAGTGGTTCGCCGAGGAAGCCAAACGCGTCTCTGGCGATACCCTCTCTACAGTCGCTCCCGACCGCCGCTTGCTCGTGGTCAAGGAGCCCGTCGGGGTCTGTGCGGCCATTACGCCCTGGAACTTTCCCATTGCGATGATTACCCGCAAGGTCGCCCCGGCCATCGCCGCCGGTTGCGCCATCGTGATCAAGCCTGCCGAGCAGACTCCCCTGTCGGCCTTAGCCTTGGCCGATCTCGCCGAGCGCGCGGGATTCCCACCCGGGGTGATCAATGTCGTCACGGCCGATGGCGGGCGCTCCATCGAGGTCGGCAAAGTCCTCTGTGAGAGCGCCGTCGTGCGTAAACTGTCGTTTACGGGATCCACTGTGGTTGGACGCATTCTGATGGCTCAGTGCGCCCCCACCGTCAAGAAGCTGTCCCTTGAACTGGGGGGCAATGCACCGTTTTTGGTCTTCCCCGATGCCGACATCGATGCCGCTGTCGAAGGCGCACTGGCCTCGAAATATCGCAATGCCGGTCAGACCTGTGTTTGCACGAACCGGTTTTATGCCCACGAAGCGATCTATGACCAGTTCGTCGAGAAGCTGGCGCGCGGCGCGGCCAACCTGAAAGTGGGCAGCGGTTTTGAATCCGGAGTCCAGCAGGGGCCCCTGATCGACGACGCGGCCCTCACCAAGGTCGAGGAACACGTCGCAGACGCCCTCGCCCACGGCGCCCATGTGGTGACTGGGGGCAAACGCCACAGCCTGGGGGGGCGATTTTTTGAGCCGACGGTGTTAGCCGGGATGACGCCCGAAATGCTGGCCGCCCGTGAGGAGACGTTCGGTCCGGTCGCCCCGGTATTCCGGTTTTCGGATGAAGCACAGGCGATCCGCCTTGCCAATGACACCGAGTTCGGCCTGGCGGCCTACTTCTACAGCCGCGATATGGGCCGCATCTGGCGCGTCGCCGAAGCCCTCGAATACGGGATGGTCGGTATCAACACCGGTCTCATCTCCAACGAGGTCGCGCCCTTCGGAGGGGTCAAGCAGTCCGGTCTGGGTCGCGAGGGCTCGACCTATGGCATCGAGGAGTACCTGGAGATCAAATATCTCTGCATGGGCGGGATCGTCTAGTCCCGCCGGGGCGGCCCACTCCCGCCTCGTCCTGTCCAGGGCGTCATCGGACAGGGGCCCGCGTTCGGGCGAAGGTAGAATGCGCTTCTGTCGGTTTTCGATCGTCGAACCATCCTCGTAGCGAGCCCCTATGACGCCATCCCCGGCAGATGTAGCAGATTGTCTCGACCCCCACGCCCTCGATCTCGGATTCATGCAGCTGGATTGGCTCCAAGTCATCGTCCTGGGCGTCGTTCAAGGGGTCACTGAGCTCCTGCCCATCAGCAGCACCGCACATCTGCGCGTCATTCCTGGCCTTCTGGGGTGGCGCGACCCAGGATCGGCGTTTTCAGCTGCAATGCAGCTGGCTAGTTTTGTCGCCGTCATGGCCTTTTTCCGCGACGATATCCGTAGACTCTCCCTCGGCAGCATCGGCGCCGTCTTGCGCCGCGACTGGTCCTCCATTCCACTTCGACTTGTGATTGGCATCATTCTCGGAACGATTCCGTTCGGTATTGCCGGATGGCTGCTGCGCCCTGTGCTGAACGGTTGTAATTCGCCCTTGCGCAGCTTGCTCGTCGTCGGAGGTGCCTCGATCGTGATGGCGCTTTTGCTCGCCGTGGCCGAGCGTGCAGCGCGCCACATCCGCGGTTTCGCGGATTTGCGGCTTCGCGACTGCATCTGGGTGGGCGTCGCGCAGGCGTTTGCCGTCATTCCCGGGGTATCGCGCTCGGGCGCGACACTCACGGCGGGTCTTTTTTGCAGCATGCAGCGGGAAACCGCGGCGCGCTTTTCCTTCCTGCTTGGACTGCCGGCCATTACCATCGCCGGTTTCTACGAGATCTACGTCTTGTTGCGCGCAGACCTGCCGGTGCACGCCTGGTACCTCCTGGGTGTTGGCCTGGTCACGGCCAGCATCACGGCGTTCGGAGTGATCTACGGGCTGTTGCACTTTCTGGAAAGGCGTAGCACCTGGACTTTCGTCTGGTATCGCTTCTTCATGGGGCTCGCCCTCATGATTGGAGTGCTCTCCGGATTTCTGAAGAACTGAGCCGGTCCGAAGCGCCGGGATAGCGTCGCACCTCCGCGGTCGCAAGCCTCGTTGCCCGCTCCTTTGGTGCCGTCTCGCAGGCCGTGCCCCGCCTGGCTTGCGCAGGTGGGTGGAAAGCAGTACCTTTTGAACATTACGCGGGGGTCCTTGTCCGATCGGGCAGGGTGAGAAAAACCCTTGGTACCTGTACGGATAATGCCGCTGCAGGGAGTCGTCAGCATCGCGCTGTAGCCACTTCCTGCGGCTTCCCCCGGGAGCCGTCATGAACGCCAATCCGAAATTTATCGCTGCCACGGCCGTCGTCGACGAAGCCGCGGTTGCGCCGCTGCCTCACTCCCGGAAAGTCTACGTCGAGGGCTCAAGACCGGATGTGCGCGTGCCCATGCGCCAGATCGAGCAGTCCGATACGCCGGCTTCCTTTGGCGCAGAGCCCAACCCCGCCGTCTATGTCTACGACACATCGGGGCCCTATACCGATCCGGCCGTGAAGATCGACGTCAGAAAGGGACTCGCGGCTGTGCGGTCCGGGTGGATCACCGAGCGCGGCGACACGGAAGACCTGGGTGGACCCTCCTCGGCTTACGGCCGCGAGAGGCTCGCCGATTCGCGACTGGCTAGCCTGCGCTTTGAGCTGCAGCGCTCACCCCAGCGCGCCCGAGCCGGCGCCAACGTGACTCAGATGCATTACGCGCGGCAGGGCATTACGACACCCGAAATGGAATTCGTCGCAATCCGTGAGAATCTGCGCCGGCGCGAATACCTCGAAGGCTTAAGGTCGGCCGGGCCGACCGGCCTGCGCATGGCCGCTTTCCTGGCGCGCCAGCATCCGGGCCAGAGCTTTGGCGCATCCATTCCCGACGAAATCACCCCGGAATTCGTACGCTCCGAAGTCGCGCGCGGCCGCGCCATCATCCCGGCCAATATCAACCACCCGGAGTCCGAGCCGATGATCATCGGCAGGAATTTCCTCGTCAAGATCAACGCCAATATCGGCAACTCCGCCGTCACTTCTTCCATCGGCGAGGAAGTCGAGAAGATGACCTGGGCCATCCGCTGGGGGGGCGACACGGTGATGGATCTTTCAACGGGCAAGCACATCCACGAGACACGCGAATGGATTTTGCGCAATTCGCCCGTGCCGATTGGCACCGTTCCCATCTACCAGGCCCTTGAGAAGGTGGACGGCCGGGCTGAGGAACTCTCTTGGGAGATCTTCCGGGACACGCTCATCGAACAAGCCGAGCAGGGCGTGGACTACTTCACCATCCACGCGGGCGTGCTGCTGCGCTACATCCCGCTGACGGCACAAAGAATGACCGGAATTGTGTCTCGAGGCGGCTCGATCATGGCGAAATGGTGCCTATCCCATCACAAGGAATCGTTCCTCTACACGCATTTCGAAGACATCTGCGCCATCATGAAGGCCTACGACGTTAGTTTCTCGCTGGGCGATGGCCTAAGGCCGGGATCAATCTACGACGCCAACGACGAGGCGCAACTGTCGGAACTGCGAACCTTGGGCGAGCTGACGCAGATCGCCTGGAAGCACGATGTCCAGGTCATGATCGAAGGCCCCGGCCACGTTCCGATGCAGCTCATCAAGGAAAACATGGACCTGCAGCTGGAGCAGTGTGACGAGGCGCCCTTCTATACGCTGGGCCCTTTGACGACCGACATCGCCCCTGGCTACGACCACATCACTTCGGGCATCGGGGCTGCGCTCATCGGATGGTATGGGACGGCGATGCTGTGCTACGTCACCCCCAAAGAGCACCTGGGGCTGCCGAACAAGGCGGACGTGAAGGACGGCATCATCACGTACAAGCTCGCGGCGCATGCGGCCGATCTCGCCAAAGGGCATCCCGGCGCCCAGATCCGCGACAACGCCCTGTCTAAGGCACGATTCGAGTTCCGATGGGACGATCAGTTCAACCTCGGCCTGGACCCGGACAAAGCGCGTGAATTCCATGACGAGACCCTGCCCAAGGAATCCGCCAAGGTCGCGCACTTTTGCTCGATGTGCGGGCCCCATTTTTGCTCGATGAAGATCACCCAGGATGTCCGGGACTATGCCGCCCGGCAGGGGATTGAAGCCGGCGCCGCGGTCTCTGTGGGGATGGAGGAAAAAAGGGTTGAATTTCTGGCCAAGGGCGGAGAAATTTATCAGAAGGCATAATGCTTACTTGGGGCCTGCTAGCTGACGTCGTCGATCCCGCGGCCTCGGTCCGACTGGATCGAGCGTCTTGGGGTGGGTGGACCGCCGGGCCGGTCGGCCCTAAGGAGTGTCGTGTCGGGTGAACCCCGAGTGAGCGTTGTTCAAGCTGGAGGAACCATGCTGGAGTCCCAACTCGAGAAGTGGATCATTTCGCAGGCTAACCAACCGCTTCCCGTCGCCCTCGTGCTTCCGTCGGGGCAACGCGTCGAACTGGGTACGCCGATCAAGGTCGTCATGCGGCTGCGGGATTTTTCAGCGATTCGCGCGTTGATGAATCCGACGCTTTCGAATCTGGGATCGGCCTACGTCGAGGGGCAACTCGACATCGATGGTCGAATCGAGGACATCGTCGAAGTCGCCGTCGGGCTGTCGAAATTTACCGGGGGCGACGACTTCACCGAATCGTCGATGAGCCTGTTGCAGCGTCTTCTCGCCCACAGCCGAAAGCGGGACCGGGGCGCAATCGAGTATCACTACGATGTCTCCAACGACTTCTACCGGCTCTTTCTGGACCGCAATCTGGTCTACTCCTGCGGTTACTTTCGCAACCCGGACGACAGCCTCGATATCGCGCAGCTGCAAAAGCTCGATCACATCCTAACCAAGCTGCAGGTCAAGCCCGGCGACCGGCTTTTGGATGTCGGGTGCGGCTGGGGCGCGCTCATCATCCGGGCCGCGCAGCGGGGCGCGCATGCGGTCGGAGTGACTCTGTCGCGCAACCAGTACGACCTCGCGCGCGAGCGCATTGCCGAGCTTGGACTGTCGGGCCTGTGTGAAGTGAGGCTCCAGGACTACCGTGATATCCCGGCCAGCGAGCAGTTCAACAAGATCGCGAGCGTGGGAATGTTCGAGCACGTGGGACTGAAAAATCTGAAGGGGTATTTCGAGAAAATGCACAGTTTGCTCTCCCACGGGGGAGCCATGCTCATGCACGGCATCACCGCAACCCACCCCGAACTGCGCGAAGTCGGCCGCGGGGGCGGGGAGTTTATCGACAAGTACGTCTTTCCGGACGGCGAATTGCCGCACCTGTCGTTTGCCATCCGCACCATGGCCGAGACGGGGTTTGAAGTCGTCGACTCCGAATCGCTGCGCCGTCACTATCACAAGACGCTCACGCACTGGGCCAATCGACTCGAAGAACACGCCGAACAGGCCCGCAGCGCAGCCGGTGAGCGGCGTTTTCGGATCTGGCGCGTGTATCTGGCCGGCTGCGCCTACGGATTTCTCAACAACTGGATGAATATCTACCAGATGCTCGCGTGCCGACTGGGAGGCCCCGAAGCCAATCCTTTCCCGATGACGCGCGACTGGATGTATGCATCCGCCGAAAATCGCGCCAAGGAAACCGCATCGCCCCCGCCCGATGAGATCACCGCCTAGGTCGCAAGGCCCAAGCGCTTTAGTCCAATCCGGTCGAGCGACAGCGCGCCCGGACCGAAGGCGATGAGGGCGATGAGAATCGCTCCCCAGTAAAAATGATTGTCGATGGCCGCCGGACAGTCGAACTTCCACAGTTGCGGATAGGACAGCACGGCCATGAGATTGACCACGAACATTCCGGCCGCGCCGAAGCGTCCGAACAATCCCAAAACGAGGAGTACGGGGAAAAACAGCTCCCCGAACGTACCCACGTAAGCGGCCAGGTCCGGCGGAAGAACTGGGACCTGATACTCGTCGTGGAACAGGGCTAAGGTACTGCTCCAGTCGGCCAGCTTTTCCTTGCCCGACGCGAAAAAGACGCTTGCGATATAGAGCCTCGCGGCCAGCAATACGAGCGGCTGCGCCCAATCGACCACCGAGGTGATGCGCTGTGCGCGTCTGATCCATTCTTTCATGTCGCATCTCCGTAGGACAGCGCCGCAAGCGGGCCGCGGGCGATCGCCTCGGTCACGACCTGAGCCAGATCCGCATCGGGCGCCTCGTTCTGGACGTACGCCAAGGCCTCCTGAAGGACCAGGCGACGCTCGAGCGCCTCAAAAAAAGCGAAGCTGGCCGCGCTGACTGCCGTCACAGCCACGCGCTGCCCCACGCGCGCGATCAGAGCCCGCTGCGCCTGCTCCCAATCCACCGCGAACTCCCCCGCATAGCCGGGCTGATGGATGCTCCAGATCTGAACAACGGGATACTTCGATCGCACCAATGCCGTCCCGGGCACAAGAGAAAGCCTAAGCGCGCCCTGATTTTCAGCCGTGACAGCAGCCAGCGCCTGGGGCTTAAGCCCCGGAGCATCCGCTGCGCCATAGGCTCGGTGCACGCTCCACTCGACGCGCATCAGGTCGGGAAGATAGGGAAGATCGCGGGTGTGCTCAAAGTCCGCAACGAAGGAGGCGAAAGTGGCTCCGTAGTCGTGCAAATCTCCGCTTTTGGAAGGTGACTCCTGCCAGTAGCGGCGCGTGAGCGCCTCGAAGAATTCGTCGCCCACGACTTCCCGGGAGACCGGATAGGCGGCCACGAGCGCCTTGCGTACGGCGCTTAGGACATTGCCCCGATAGAGCGCCAAGCGACGCTCGATGAGCTCTTCGTCGCCCAGGAAATGAGAGGACGGGACGGCTGCGGCCGCACTGCCCCGTAGCGCGTTCGCGAAGGCCTTTTGCGTTCCGTACAGATCAGACATGGAGCGCCTGCGCGTTGCGCACCACGTTTTTGGCCCGGCTTGCCTCATCGAGGAGAACCGAGAGTTCGGGGACATCGGTGTCCCATTCGATGAGCGTGGGTTTGGGTCCGAGCACGGCGATCGCAGACTCATAGAGATCCCAGACTGCAGGCGATACGCGCGAGCCATGATCGTCGATTAGGCACTCTCCGGTCTTCAAGTGGCCGGCCAGATGCATTTGCCCGACACTTTCCGCGGGAAGTTCAAAGAGCAGCGCCTTGGGATCAAAGCCGAAATTCGAGGCGTTGACATAAAGATTGTTGACGTCAAAAAGTATGCCGCAGCCCGTGCGTTGCGCGAGCTGCGCGAGAAACGCGGTCTCGGTCATCTCGCTTTCTCGGAACTGAATATAGGCCGAGAGGTTTTCGATGAGAATGGGCCGCTTGAGCCCCTCCTGGACGCGCTCGACGCGCGCCACGAAAAGATCCAGAGCCTCGCGCGTATAGGCCATGGGCAAGAGATCGTTGAAATGAATACCATCGATCGCTCCCCAGCAGAGATGCTCGGAAACCAGGGCCGGCTCGACCCGCTCGACGAGGGATTTCAGTTTGGCCAAGTGAGCCTCGGAAAGAGCGTCCGCGGATCCAAGCGACAAACCCACACCGTGCAGGCTTAAGGGGTAGGCCGCTCGCGCGCGCTCGAGCAGTCGGCACGAAGGGCCGCCATCGACGAAAAAGTTCTCGCTGTGGACCTCGAGGAAATCCAGCGCGGGACGAGTATCGAGAAGCTCTTCGTAGTGGCGCTCGCGAAAACCGATTCCGACGGCAGTGGGCTTCATCATCAATCCAAAGTGAAAATAATGGCCGGCTCGATCGCGTCGCGATCGGTAACCGGCCGGGAATGATCGACGCTGATTACTTCTTCATTGCATCAGGGGCCATCATTTTGCCGCCCATCTTCTCGCAAGTGCCTTTGGCCACGTACTTCCAGTCACCGGCGTCGCCGTCCTTTTTGGCTTGTCCGGCACACGAGTGGGTGCCCGTTGCGCTGGCACAGTCGTTGGAGCCCGCCTTGGCGATACCGAAGCATTTTTCCTTGGTGGGATCGTCAGCCGCGTGAGCGGTACCGACAGCGGCGAAGGCAAAAACGGAGGCTAATGCGGCACGGATGATGATTTGTTTGTCCATTCTGGTTCTCCTAGGTTGGTGGTCAAGAGGAATTGATCCCCGAGCAGTCTGTCGCGCCACGTGGGACATCCTTACAGCATTTTGCGCCCGTCCGCCGCGCCGGCAAAATGCCGGGTGACAGCTGCTGCAGCGCGAAAACGCCTAACGCTGGCGCTGGAAGACGAGATCCCAGACCCCGTGTCCGAGGCGAATCCCGCGTTCCTGGAACTTGGTACGCGGCCGGGTCACGAGCGGATTCGTCATCTGCGCAAACTCCGACACGGAATTGGCGAGGAGCGGCTCCCCCTTTAAGACCTCGAGCATCTGAAAGGCGTAATCCTCCCAGTCCGTGGCGCAGTGAATGTACCCCATAGGAAGGAGCCGTCGCGCCAGATCGCTGATAAATGCCTGCTGCACCAGTCTTCGTTTATGGTGCCGCGCCTTGTGCCACGGATCGGGAAAAAAGAGGTGTACGCCGGCTAGCGAATCGAGGGGAATCATGGCTTCCAGGACTTCGACCGCGTCATGCTGGATGATGCGAACGTTCTGAAGGCTCTCTTGTGCTATGCGCTTTAACAGCGCCCCAACGCCTGGCGTGTGCACTTCGACTCCCAGAAAATTCAGATCCGGCCTTGCGCTCGCGATGGCAGCAGAGGTCTCTCCCATCCCGAACCCGATCTCGAGCACCGTGGGTGCCTCGCGCCCGAAAAGCGTAGAGAAGTCCAGGATGCGATGAGTGAAGGGCACGCAATAAAGCGGTCCGTATTCGACCAATGCACGCTCTTGCGCGGGCGACACCCTTCCGGCCCGTGTGACATAACTTCGAATCCGTCTGGGAAACGCGGAGTCGGTCACGGGCCGGAACGACCGACGAGGCCCCCCTGTGGCGAAGAGGGGGACGCGCTGTAGTACTTCCTGGGCATTCGGCCTGCAAGATAGGCCGCCCGACCGGCGTCGACGGCAAGGCGCATGGCGCGGGCCATGAGGATCGGGTCGTTGGCTGCCGCAACAGCGGTATTCATGAGTACGCCCGCACACCCGAGTTCCATCGCGATCGCCGCATCCGATGCGGTCCCCACCCCGGCATCGACGATCACCGGCACCTTGATGCGCTCGAGGATGAGCTGCAGGTTCCACGGGTTCAAGATTCCCATTCCTGATCCGATGAGGGAGGCCAGGGGCATGATCGCAACGCAGCCGATTTCCTCGAGCGCCTGCGCTTGAATAGGATCGTCGCTGCAGTAGACCATCACCTCGAAGCCTTCGGCGACCAGGGTTCGAGCCGCCTTCAAGGTCTCGGGCATGTTCGGATAGAGACTTTGCGCGTCGCCTAGGACCTCGAGCTTGACCAGGCTGTGTCCGTCCAGAAGTTCGCGGGCAAGACGCAGGGTGCGTAGCGCTTCCTCGGCCGTATAGCATCCGGCCGTGTTGGGCAAAAGCGTGAACTCCCGAGGCGAAAGGTAGTCCAGCAGGCTGGCCTGTGCGGGATCCTGGCCCAGATTCGTTCTTCGGATCGCCACCGTCACCAGCTCTGCGCCACTGGCCACGACGGCTTCGCGGGTCTGCTGAAAATCGCGATACTTCCCCGTTCCCAACAAGAGCCGCGAGGTGAACGTTCTCTGGCCAACCATCCATTTTTCGCCGAGATCCGACATCTATCCTCCGCCGACCGCCACGACGATCTCAAAGCAATCCCCCGGCAGCACGTGCGTGGACGCGTGCAGGCTGCGTGGCACAATCTCGCCGTTACGCTCCACCGCAATGCGCTTGCCCAGCCAGCCGCGGCTTTCGAGCAACTGGTTTAGCGTGCAAGGAGCAAGCTCGAGAGGCTCGCCGTTGAGCTCGATTTGAATCACGAAGTGGAATCGAATGTCAGTGGCGAAATTCTAACTCGGCAGCGCGCGCCCTGCTCTTTTCCGCAGGACCCGGGATAACCCACCTAGCGCAGGATCCAGATCTGGGTGAGCTTCGATAGGGGCGTCGTGACAGCGAGCGTGAGCAAAGGAGGAAGAGTCAAGGGCTTAAGCAGCATCTTTGCGGCCATACCCGAAGGAAAATGACTGCGCACCAAGCCGCTAACCGAGCTAAACATGGCTCTAAATTCGGCGCCGTGGCGGTCGGCCCCCGGATGACGGGACTCGTAGGTATGCCACAGGGCGATCTCGGCGTCGTCGGACCGTACCGCACCCAAGCGACGCTTGAGCGTTCCCAGGATCCGTAATCGTCCAAGCGACTCGAGTTCGCGGTACTTGGAAAAGTATCGGAAGAAGTGCTTGTAGTGGCGCACTTCATCGCTTTTGATCCGGCCTGCCAGATCCTGAAGCACGGGCTCGGGGGCAAACGAACTGAGCGATCGATAGTAGGTCGCCGTGCCCATTTCCACGACACACCGCGCTGCCATTTCCAGGCAGCGCGTCGGTTCAAACTCGTCGACGGTGCAGATCTGCGAGTACTCGGCGAAGAACTTGGCGTAGGTCGTATCCCAATCGAAGTCGGGCCAGACGCGAAGCACATATTCGCGTAGCGCTTTGCCGTGTTGGATTTCTTCGTGTTCCCAGTGTTCGGCAAGCCAGCTGCCAACCTCGTCATCGCCACTGAAAAAGCCCACGAGGTTACGCGTGGTCAGATCGGAAATGATCTCGACGAAGGACGAGGCCGTCAGCAGATAGAAAATGTCGTCCCGGTGGCGAATGCGATCCAGTTCGATCCGGTCATAGGCAATCTCGTCCATGCTCCAAGGCAACGCGCTTTCTTGGATGTCGTCCATTTCTTATTCCTTGGGAAGCTCACAACCCCCATCCACCAACGCTGTGGTGGCGAACTTGCTACACACAGTAGACTTGGGGATGCCGCCGGGGTTTCCGACGGTCTTCGGATGGGCCATGATTCGCAATTGCGCGGCAACTTTTATGCCAGAACGGCATTATTTAGCCAAGATTGGCGATTTGCTTGCAAGATACTACTAGATCCGCGATCTGTTCGCGTCGGGACCCTCTTCCGGGCAAGCCCGTGATTGCGAGGCTCGCCCTATCCCGATTGAGCGAGCGTGCGTGAACCTCGCAAGGCTTCCCGGGGCAAGGTAGCCTCTTTTCGGCGCTGACTTCTGAGTGCGTTGGTGACTTCCGCAGCGGCCAGGGCTCGAGCCCCTCGTTCGCGCCATCGCCGCACGTTCATTCGACGCGATTGATGCCAAGGACGTTCTTGCGCTGCCCCTCTTTTGGCTGGAACTTCTTGCGGGGGGGCACGATGGTCGTTTTGACGCGAGACGCAAACGCAACCAGGGGTGCCCGACCCAGGCCGTCGTCATTGGGCAGAAAGAGGGCCTGCTTGGGTCCAGATAGAATTGCGTTTGCCCACCAGAGCGCGGTCCTCGAGAGCACGCGCGCTCATCGCCGATAAAAGGAACTTTTTTGCAGCCGCTCGTGGTCGATCTCGATGGAACACTGATTTTCACCGACATGCTCCACGAGGGCGCCCTAAAGGTCCTGCGCGACAGCGTAGGCGCAGCCCTGCGGATCCCGTTCTGGCTTTGGGAGGGTCGCGCCGTACTGAAGCGGCAGGTCGCCTCCCACACCGAGGTCTTACCCGATTCCCTGCCCTATAACAGCGAACTGATCGGATGGCTGCGAAGCGAGAAGACGGCGGGTCGCAAACTCGTCCTCTGCACTTCGGCCGATAGTACGATCGCCGCTCCCATCGCCGAACATCTGGCCCTGTTCGATGAGGTCATCGCGAGCGACGGGTCCCACAATCTCTCGGGGGACGCCAAGGCGCGTGCGCTCGAAGAGCGCTTCGAGCATGCCGGGTTCGATTACGCGGGCAACTCGCGCGCTGATCTCCACGTCTGGCGCCGTGCCCGGCGCGCCGTGGTGGTTAACGCATCTCCGAGTCTGGTCAGGCAAGTCGCCCAATGCTGTGCCATTGAGCGCGTCTTTCCGACAGCCACACCGGGGCTTGCGACCTGGGGTCGGGTGTTTCGTCTGCACCAATGGCTAAAGAACCTGCTCTTGTTCGTCCCCATGCTCGCGGCACACCATCTGGGCACCCTGGCCACCTGGGGGTCTTTGATTCTCGCCTTCTGGTCTTTTAGCCTGTGTGCCTCTTCGGTCTATATCGCCAATGATCTGCTCGATTTGGATAGCGACCGCCTGCACCCTCGCAAGCGCCATCGACCTTTCGCCTCGGGCAGCTTGCCCATCTGGGTGGGCGTCGTCTTGGCGCCCCTTCTTTTGGTCTTTAGCCTGGCCGCCGCGCAAGCCGTGAACTCCGGATTCCTGCGCTGCGTTCTGGTCTACTTCGTACTCACGTCCCTCTACTCCTGGCGCCTGAAGCGCCTTTTGCTCATCGACTGTCTGACCTTGGCCGTGCTCTACACACTGCGCATCATCGCGGGCGCGACCGCCGCGGGCCTGGGCTTGTCCTTCTGGCTCTTGGGATTTTCGGTCTTCCTGTTTTTGTCTCTGGCGTTTGTAAAGCGCTACGCCGAACTGGAGGTGCAGATCCACAATGGGAGCGGAAAGGCCCACGGACGCGGTTACTACACGTCCGACGCCGCGCTCGTTCAAACCATCGGTATTGCCTCGGGCTATGCCGCATCGCTCGTTCTGGCTCTCTATATCAATAGCGATGCGGTTGTGAAGCTCTACAAGACGCCCGAGATGGTGTGGGGCGCGGTGCCAGTTGCCTTGTTCTGGGTGAACTGGATGTGGATGAAAGCGCATCGCGGCGAAATGCATGACGATCCCTTGATTTTTGCCATCAAGGATCCGGCGAGCTGGATGGCGGGCGTGGTCTTTGGGGCGGTTCTGGCCATGGGTGCGGCCGGTTGGCCATGGTGATGGTGACCTCCTGGGGGCGGCTTGGGCAGTGGGCGCACGACGTCGTGCCGCTCACCGATCGTCGTCGCGTCGCCTCGGCCTTGCGTTGCGCAAAGCCCGCTCTGGCCTACGGCATGGGCCGAAGTTACGGGGACGCGTGCCTGAATCCAAATGGCGTGATCTGGAACACCGTTGGATTGGACCGGTTCATCAGTTTCGACGCAGAGCAGGGAATCCTGGTGTGCGAGGCAGGCGTTTTGCTCTGCGAGATCCAACGCTTGGTGGTTCCTCTGGGATGGATGCTGCCGGTGACCCCGGGTACCGAGCTGATCACTGTGGGCGGCGCCATCGCCAACGATGTGCACGGAAAAAATCACCACGCGATGGGGTCGTTCGGGGACCATGTCATGGAGATGACCCTCCTGCGCACAGACGGCGAACAGAGGGTCTGCGGTCCGGAACTGAATCCGCAATGGTTCGCTGCAACCCTGGGAGGGATTGGGCTGACCGGAGTGATCCTGGCGGCCAAACTGAAGCTAAGGCGCGTCGCCGGCCCGTGGCTGGAGAGCGAGACGGTGCCCTACTCCGATCTGGGTGAGTTCTTCGCGTTGGCCGATGCCTCAGAGGCCGCATGGGAATACACCGTGTCCTGGATCGATTGTCTTTCAGGCGAGCGAGGGCGCGGTCTTTTCTTCCGTGCCAATCATGCACCGGCCGAGCTCCAAAAAACACCGACGCCACTTCGGACAAAAAGCCGTTCGGTGCCCCTTGTTCCGCCGCTGTCGCTCGTGAATCGCTTCTCGCTGCGCGCATTGAACACCGCCTACCGGCTCGCGAACACCTGGCGATCGCAGCGCGCCACGGTGCACTACGAGTCCTATCTCTATCCGCTGGATCACGTGCTCGAATGGAATCGCCTGTACGGGCCCAAAGGCTTCTATCAATACCAGAGCGTTTTACCCCGCGAATCGGGCGAGGATGCGACCAAGGCCATGCTCAAGGCGATCGCGCGTTCCGGTCAAGGCTCCTTTCTGGCCGTCTTGAAGACCTTCACCCGTCAATCCGTTGGGCTCCTGAGCTTTCCACGCCCCGGCGTCACCTTGGCGCTCGACTTCCCGAATCGAGGCGAAGCGACGCTCAAGCTCTTCTTAGAGCTCGATGCGATCGTGCGTGATGTCAGGGGTCGCATTTACATGGCCAAGGATGCACGCATGCCACGCGATCTGTTTGAATCCGGCTATCCGCGTCTTCCGGAGTTTCGCGGCTTTCGTGACCCCGGCATCAGTTCGGCCATGTCGCGCCGGCTCTTGGGAAGCTGATCGTGTCCGAGCACGCAAGGCGCGTGGTCATCTTCGGCGCCACCTCGGCAATTGCCGAGCACTGTGCCCGCATCTGGGTTCGACAGAGTGTGATCGAGTTGCTCTTGGTCGGACGGGACTCGTCCAAGCTCGAACTCGTGGCGGCCGATCTTCGCGTTCGCAGCCCGTCCTCGAGCATCCGTTGTCTTCAAGCCGACTTCGTCGATCTTGAGCATATCGGGGCGCTTGTCCAGACCATCGCGGGCTTGGGCGCGATTGACATCGCCCTCATTGCACATGGCTCACTGCCCGATCAAAAGGAGTGCGAGCGCGATCTTGGCCGGGTCGCAGAGGCCCTCTCGGTGAACGGTCTTTCCCCGGTGTTGATCGCCGAGGCCCTGGCTCAACCGATGCAGGCCGCCGGGCGCGGAACGATTGCGATCATCGGCTCGGTAGCAGGCGAGCGCGGGCGCAAGTCGAACTACGTCTATGGCGCGGCCAAGGGCATGGTGGCTCGGTACGCCCAAGGCCTGCAACACCGTCTTGCCGGTAGCGGCGTGAAGATCGTACTCATCAAGCCCGGACCGACCGATACCCCGATGACGGCCCATCTGAAAGCGGCCGGTTCGCGCCTGGCCTCGGTCGATTCGGTGGCACAGGCCATCGTGAAAGGCATCGATCTAGGCCGCCCCGAGATCTATGTTCCGGCACGCTGGCTTTTGATCATGCTCGTCATACGCCACCTGCCGCGCTGGATTTTCAACCGGATGGACATCTAAGTGCTCGAATCGGCTCGCCCTCTCGCCGCGACCTTGGATTTCAAAGGCGGTACGCGCCATGACTGATCCCCAAAACAAGATCATCCTGCCCGGGGGAGCCGGGCTTGTCGGTCAGAATCTGGTCATCCGGCTCAAGGCCCAGGGATTTTCGAACCTCGTCGTCCTGGACAAGCGTCACGGCAATCTCGAGGTGTTAAAGCGTCTGCATCCGGACGTTGCGACCGAGTACGCCGACCTGGCCGAGCCTGGGGCCTGGTCGCGCCACTTCGAAAACGCGCACCTGGTGGTCATGCTGCAGGCTCAAATCGGAGGTATCGACTATACGGAGTTCGTTCGCAACAATCTGGATTCGACGCGCAACGTTCTCGATGTCATGAAGCGGTTCGAGGTGAGCCGGCTGGTTCATATCAGCTCCTCCGTAGTGGAGTCGGTTGCCGACGATTTCTATACGCAGACCAAGAAGGAACAGGAGCGCATCGTCGTGGAGAGTGGCATCGAGTGCGTGGTCCTGCGCCCCACACTGATGTTCGGCTGGTTTGATCGCAAGCATCTGGGCTGGCTTTCCCGCTTCATGCAAAAGAGCCCGGTCTTTCCGATTCCAGGTCACGGGCGCTACATGCGCCAGCCGCTCTACGTGGGTGACTTTTGCCAGATCATCCTCCGTTGCATCGAGGAGCGCGTGCGCACGGGCGTCTTTAATATCTCCGGACAAGAAGAGGTCGACTATGTCGAGATCATCAGGCAGATCAGAATGACCACTCGTGCCATGACGGTCATCGTGCATATTCCCTACACCCTTTTCTTTGCCTTGCTCTCGATCTGGGCCTGGTTCGACAAGAATCCGCCCTTCACGACACAGCAGCTGGCAGCGCTCATCGCCCGGGATAGCTTCGAAGTGATCGATTGGCCAGCTCTTTTCGGCGTGAAGTCCACCCCGTTTGCGCAGGCGATCGAGGAAACATTCAAGGATCCCCGCTATAGCGCCATTGCCCTGGAATTCTGAGATGAAACAACGCATCGCTGTCCTGGGAGCCGGCCCGATGGGCTTGGCCGTCGCCTATCAGCTCGCTTTGGATGGCCACGAGCCGATCGTGTTCGAAGCCGACGATCGCGTGGGCGGAATGGCGGCCTGCTTTGATTTCGGGGGCCTTGCGATCGAGCGCTATTACCACTTCCATTGCATCTCGGACCATGCCTTCTTAGCGCTGCTCGACGAGCTTGGACTATCGGGGAAGATGCATTGGGTCGAGACGAAGATGGGCTATTGGTACCAGCAGCGCCTACAGCCCTGGGGCAACCCGGTCGCGCTTGTGCGGTTTCAGGGGCTTGGCCTGGTCGCCAAAATACGCTACGGAGTGCACGCATTTTGGTCCACCAAGCGCACCAACTGGCGATCCCTGGACAAACTCGAAGCCACCGGCTGGATCCGGCGCTGGGTGGGAGAGGAGGCCTACGAAGTGCTCTGGCGCAGGCTCTTCGATTACAAATTCTACGAATATGCCCAGGAGCTCTCGGCGGCGTGGATCTGGAGCCGGATTCGCCGGGTGGGTCGCTCGCGCTACGATCTGTTTCGCGAAAAGCTCGGATACCTCGAAGGCGGCTCCACCACGCTGCTTTCAGGAATGCAATCGGCCATCGAGAAGATGGGAGGTCAGATTCGCCTGGGCGCGCGGGTGAGTCGGGTCGTAATCGCTGGGGGCCAGGTTCAGGGCATCGAGGTCAACGGCAGCCATGAAGTGTTCGAGAAGGTCATCAGCACCATCCCCTTGCCCTACGTGCCCAAACTCATGCCCGATCTGCCCAAGCCTGTTCTCGCACGCTTTTCATCGGTCAAAAATATCGCGGTGGTCTGCGTGATCGTCAAATTGAAGAAACCGGTCACGCCCTTTTTCTGGCTTAACACGAACGATCCGGACATGGACATTCCCGGACTCGTGGAATACTCCAACTTAAGGCCCCTGGGCGTGCACGTCGTGTATGTGCCCTTCTACCTTCCAGGCGAGCATCCCAAGTTCTCGGATGCGGACACGATCTTTGCCGACAAGGTCAAAGGCTACATTCGAAAGATCAATCCGGACATCGTCGCGCAAGACTTCCTCGATGTGCGCGTGAGTCGTTATCGCTTCGCCCAGCCCGTTTGCAGCCCGGGGCATCTGGAATCGCTGCCACCGGTGGCGTTACCGGTGGCCGGACTATGGGTGGCCGATACCTCGTATTACTACCCCGAGGACCGCGGGATCTCCGAGAGTGTGGACTTTGGCCGGAAGATGGCCCGGGATGCCCTCGCTTGATACGTCACTTCCTGTCGCGGGAATTCGTGAACTTCCTGGCCACCGGAGCGGCGGCCGCTGCGGTCAATTTTGGCACGCGCATCGTATTTAACCGCTGGATGAGTTTCTCCCTTGCCGTGGTTCTCGCCTACCTGGCGGGCATGGTGACCGCGTTTGTGCTCGCGAAGCTGTTTGTCTTTCGGCAAAGCGCGCAGCCACTGCACCGCTCGGTCGCCTTTTTCGTGCTCGTGAATCTGGCCGCGCTCTTGCAGACCTGGCTGGTGAGCATGGGACTGGCTTACTATCTCCTGCCGGCCCTAGGCGTCGAGAAGGGCGGACCCGAGATCGCTCATGGCGTGGGCGTCATGGTGCCCGCCTTTACGAGTTACCTCGGACACAAGCGTTGGTCATTCCGCTAGCGACCCTGTTTCAGAGGCCTCTCCTGCCGCGCACGGTTTTTCTGCATTGAGCAGGATTCGTGACACGCTCAAGCCCCCGCCATGAACAGGGCGAGCCCGCGCCCCACAGACCGGAGTGCACGGATTGGGCCGCCTCAATTTGAATTCCGCTCGCGCAGCGTTAAAATGCGCTCGACGCTCTCGCGGGTGTAGTTCAATGGTAGAACGGCAGCTTCCCAAGCTGCATACGACGGTTCGATCCCGTTCACCCGCTCCATTTCCCTCGACTCTCGCGGGAAGGATCGGCCCGATCGTCGTCAATCTCCTAGGGTGTTCTTGATTTCACAACCATTCGTGCACGAACGAAATAACTTCGATTTCCTGCGGATTTTCGCCGCCTATCTCGTTCTCTACAGTCACCAGTTCTCGCTCACCGGACATCTCGAGCCGTCGCTTCCGGGCTATCAGACCTTTGGCGGGCTGGCGCTGGATGTGTTTTTTTCCCTCAGCGGCTATCTCGTCGCCCAAAGCTGGACTTCCGATCCTCATCTTTTCCGTTTCGCCCTGCGCCGCTTTCTTCGCATCTGGCCTGGACTCGCCGCGATGGTTCTGATCGTCTGGGCCGTGCTGGCACCGGCGCTTTCGAGCCTTTCGGTCAAGGACTATTTCTCAAGGCCCGAGACCTTTCGCTTTCTTCAGGTCCTGTGGCTGTCCATGGTGTACCGCCTGCCCGGCGTGTTCGACTCAAACCCGCTGCCGTTCGTGAATGGCTCGCTTTGGACCCTGCCAGTCGAAGTCCGTTGGTACTTTTTCCTGATGCTCTTTGGTCTGTTGCAGTTGCTTCGGTTTCGCATCGCGCTGCTTTTCGTCCTCGTGGCGATGTCGATCAACTATTTCATGGTCTACAACGTCGATCACGTCGCGCCCTTAGGGGGTGATCGTTGGTGGAACACGGAACTCGGCCTCTTTTTCGTGGCAGGAGCCTGCCTTTGGTGCTTTCGCGAGGTCTGGCAAGCGCGACTCTGGCAAATCAGCGTCGTGATGGCCATCGTCAGTGGTGGGCTGGTCATGGGCCATTTCCCCATTGCCGGCTACACGCTCGGGATTGCCTATTTCGTGATCGCCCTGGGCACGCGCTCGACACCCGGGATCCGCGATGCGGGCCGGTTCGGCGACTTTTCCTATGGTGTCTACATCTATGCGTTCGTCGTTCAGCAAACGCTGATCCAGTTGACGGGAAATGCGCTGACGACACTCCAGGGATTCATCGCCAGTGCTGCAATCACCGGTCTGGCGGGGTTCGCTTCCTGGCATCTCGTCGAAAAACAGGCGCTCAAGCTCAAAAGTCGCTTGCGGCCCCGCTCGCGCGCCCAGGGCCTTCCGTAGGCAAGCCAGTCGTACCGCTTCTCTGGCCGGCGTCGCTGCATGTGCGTGCGCAGAGGCCGCGGGATTCTATGGTTCTTGCGGCAGTCGGTGATTGTCGGGAAGAAACCCGCGCTCCTTGAGGTACTGAACAATGACCTCGGCCGCCGCGGCGGGCGAGACTGCGACGGTCTGAACGCGCAGTTCGGGATGTTCTGGCGGCTCGTAGGGGGAATCGAGTCCCGTGAAATTTTTCAGCTGCCCCGAGCGCGCCTTCTTGTAGAGCCCCTTGGGGTCTCGGGACTCGGCCACGCTTAAAGGCGTGTCGACGAAGACTTCGATGAACTCGTCCGCGTCGAGTAAGGCGCGTGCCATTCTGCGCTCGCTGCGAAAGGGCGAAATGAACGAGACCAGCGCGATAAGACCCGCGTCGACCATCATTTTCGCGACCTCCGCCACGCGCCGGATGTTCTCGACCCGGTCCGCGTCGGAAAATCCCAGATCCTTGTTCAGACCATGACGTACATTGTCTCCATCGAGGAGATAGGTGTGGTGATTCAGTTGGTGCAATCGACTCTCCACCAGATTGGCAATGGTGGACTTGCCGGCCCCCGAGAGCCCGGTAAACCAGATCACGCAGGGCTTTTGGCCCATGCGCCGCGCACGGGCACCCTTGTTGATGCTCAAGACCTGGAAATGCAGATCGTTTGCCTCGGCGACTCCACCACTGAGCTCGCACATCCCGGCGAGCCGACCGGAATCGAGATCGTAGATCGCGCAGCGCCCCGTGGCCGCATTCCGTTTGGCCGGATCAAAGGCGATGGCACGCTCGGTCGCCAAGCCGATCGCACCGGCCTGACCGGTCTCGAGGCGCTTGACGGAGGACAATCCCTTATCGTTCGGATCGCTGCGGGATCGAATGGCGGTGACCGTAGCGGCCACCCTGACAGGCCCCAGGCCGAGGTGGTATTTCCGGCCAACCAGCATTGCCTCGGTACCGCTCCAGATGATGTCGGCCTGGAATTGGTCGGCTGCCAGCGGTGCGTCATCCCCGGGGGCGAGCAGATCGCCGGGAAGCAGTTCTGCGTTCTCCCAAAATTCGAGGATACTGAGTTCATCGATGGCGGGGGTGTGCGGGGCGGTCGTGCGCACCGTCAGCGGCCCGCGCCGGCCGGGCGCAGAGAAAACCAGATCGCCCGCTCGAATCGAACCACTCAAGAGCCGTCCCGTGCATTGGTTTGGCACCTTCGGATCGACCGATTCGATCCGAAATCGCAGCGGCTGGGCCTGCCGCGCATCCGGGGCCGTCGCGAGGTCGGATCTAGCACTCATGACCGACGGGCAGCCCACTATTTCGCAGACGAGGCAAGGCCGACATCAAGCAACATCGAAGGAGGAATCGAGAGGGGTAGAAATCGGTCCACGGTCGCGATCCGCGCGACGAGAGGCCCCATGAGCGTATTTCAAGAAGCCTCACGTCAAAGGATTTAAGAGAGGAGTCCGAAGCAGAGATGGACTTCTATACTATCAAAGCCGCGTGCGGCCGTCCGCCAGTACCGCGCATTCGGCCCCACAGTTGTACGCGCGCCCCGCCTGTTCGTTCTTTTTCGCTCCGAATGGCCGATCCTCGCGAGAACCCCCCTTCGTTTTGCTAGAATTCCGGGGCCTTTTCTCTGCGTTTCGTCGCTTCAATGCGCAGTTCGTCGCTACCGGCTTGCTGTCGGTCCCCATTTTTCGGAAAGTCATTTGGATGGATACGGCCATGGATATCGAAACCGCCCGCTTTAACATGATCGAGCAGCAGATCCGTACGTGGGACGTCCTGGACCAAAATGTCCTCGATCTGCTCACGGTGCTCAAACGCGAGGATTTCGTGCCCCCGGTGTATCGGACACTTGCGTTTGTCGATATGGAAATCCCCTTACCCGGGGGCGAGAGCATGTTTGCCCCGAAACTTGAGGCGCGACTGCTTCAAGAGCTTTCAGTGAAGCCGAACGAGGTCGTGCTCGAAATTGGAGCGGGTTCGGGATATATGGCGGCCCTCTTTAGCCGACAGGCACGTCACGTCACGAGCGTGGAGATCCTTCCGGAACTCGTCACCATGGCCACGCAAAACCTCGCGCGTGCCGGATGCGCGAACGTGACGGTCATCGAAGGCGATGGCGCGCGCGGATGGAAGTCGGTGGGCGAGGTCGACATCATCATGGTATCCGGCTCATTGCCTCTCATCCCGGCAGAGATGCTCGAGCAACTCAAATCGGGAGGGCGACTGTGCGCGATCGTGGGCGACGCCCCGGTGATGACGGCCGAGATCGTCACTCGCATCGGTCCGGCAGGCTTTGAGACGGTCAAACTCTTCGAAACCAGCGCCAAGCCGCTACGCAACGCGCTGCAGCCTGTGCGCTTCGAGTTCTAGAGTGAAAAGTCTATCCCCATCCGAATTGGCGCAGTGGTTATCCGAGTCGGCCGACTCGCCTCGTCCGCAGCCGCGGCTCCTCGACGTCAGAGAGCCCTGGGAATTCGAGACCTGCCACCTTCCGGGCTCACAACTGGTTCCGATGCGTGAGTTCGCCGAGCGGGTGCAAGACCTCGAGGCGGATCGACCGATCGTCTGCATTTGTCACCATGGAGCGCGCAGCGCCCAGGTCGCCCTGTTTCTCGAAAGTCGCGGAGTGCCTGACGTGTTCAATCTGAGCGGAGGCCTGGATGCGTGGGCTGTGCAGGTCGATCCGGGCTTTCCCCGTTACTAAGACGACCACCGAAAGCGAGCAGCCCGATGCCTTCTTGGAGATCCCCGTTTTTCTTTGTCGCCTTCTGCCTCGGGATGGCCCCGGCGGCACAGGCGGCTGATCTCCTGCAGTACTATGGCGAGGCCTTGGTTCACGATGCGACCTTCGCCTCGCAACGCTCGAGCCTGGAGGCTTCGCGCGAGAAATTGCCCCAGGGATTGTCGCAGCTCCTGCCGCAATTCAATGTGACGGCGGTCGACACCTACAACTCGACGACGATCGTCGAGCCGCCCTTGCCGACATTCGCCCTCACCTATCCTTCGCGCGGGTTCACCATCCAGCTCACCCAGCCGCTCTTTCGCTGGGATCGCTTCCAGCAATATGAACAGTCCAAGCTGCAGGTCGCCCAGGCCGAAGCGCAATTCCTTCAGGCGCAGCAAGACCTCATTTTGCGCGTCGCCCAGGCCTATTTCGACGTGCTTCAGGCACAGGACAACATCACGTTTCTGACGGCACAAAAGGCCGCGATCAGCGAGCAACTGGCGTCGGCCCAGCGCAACTTCGATCTGGGGACATCGACGATCACAGACACCAAGGAGGCGCAGTCCCGCTATGATCTCGCCAACGCCCAGGAGATCGCCGCGCAAAGCGACCTCGAGGTCAAGCAATCGGCCTTAGAGCAGATCATCGGCCGACCGCCGCAGGGACTTGCCCCCTTGCGCAACGGCATCACGATTGGCAATCCGGAGCCGGCGCGACTGGACGCCTGGATCGGCGCCTCCGAGACCGGCAATCCCATCGTGATTCAATCCGAAGCGAGCTATCAGATTGCACAACGACAAATCGAGGTCAATCGCGCGGGGCACTATCCGACGGCCGACCTCATCGCCGCGCGCCAATTCAGCCAGTCGCCCACGTCCGTCATTCCTCCTGCGATCGGCAGTACCGCGACCAATTCCATCGGGGTTCAGGTCTCGATCCCGATTTTTTCCGGAGGTTACACCTCGAGCAAGGTGCGCGAAGCCATCGCGCTGCAGGACAAGGCCGCCAACGACCTCGAAGCCGCCAAGCGGACTGCGGTGCAAAACGCGCGCCAATCCTTCGTGGGCGTAACGAGCGGACTGGCCCAAATCAAGGCACTTGAGGCAGCCGAGCAATCTAGCCAGAGCTCCCTCGAATCGAACAAGGTCGGCTATCAGGTGGGAGTGCGCATCAACATCGACGTCTTGAACGCCCAACAGCAGCTCTTTTCGACGCAACGCGATCTGGCGAAGGCGCGCTACGACACCTTGATGAGTAGCCTAAAGCTCAAGGGCGCTGCCGGGACGCTTTCCGAACAGGATCTCCAGGTCATGAACGCCTTGCTTGATCACTGAGGGCGAGATCAGTCGCCGAGATAGCGCTCGAGCGTCAAGAGGGTGGTCCGGGTCGCACCCCGATGGGCGAGCGCGAACTCCAAGGCGCCCTTAGCCATCGTGGCGCGGGTCTTCGTGTCCGTGAGAATCTCCTGAGCAGCAGCGAAAAGACCCTTCGCGTCCTGGACTCTTCTAGCCGCACCCGCCGCGATCGCCGAGACGGCCGCATCCTCGAAGTTGTAGGTATGCGGTCCCAGCACCACCGGGCAGCCCACCGCGCTTGCCTCGATGAGATTATGTGTTCCATAAGGCAGCAATCCTCCACCGATATAGGCCAGATCGGCTGCGCAGTAGTAGGCGAACATCTCCCCCATCGAGTCACCGAGCCAGATCTGCGTCGAGGCGAGGATGGGTTCCTCCTGGCTGCGTCGCTGCATGCGAAGCCCGCGTGATTCAACGAGCCCGGCGACCTCACCAAAACGCTGCGGGTGGCGGGGCACGAGAATGACGAGGGTTCCTTCCGGTAGGGCGTACTGCGAGTATGCATCGAGCAGGAGTTCTTCCTCGCCTTCGCGCGTGCTTGCCCACAAGAGCACGGGCCGCGCCCCGATACGGGCTCGAAACTGGGCCCCAAGGACTTGTTGCTCGGGGGGCACCGTGACATCGAACTTCAGGCTACCCGTAATCGCCGTCACGTTTGCACCAAGGGTCTTAAAGCGCTCGGCGTCGGCCGCGCTTTGAGCCAGAAGTGCGCTTAGGCTGCGCAAGGCCGCGTTCGCTAGCACGTGAAATCGTTGAGCCCTTTTCATCGAGCGCTCAGAAAGACGGGCATTCACGAGAATCAGGGGCACCTGCTCCTTGGCGGCCTGGGCGATGAGATTGGGCCAGAGCTCCGTCTCCATGAGAACGCCCAAGGCGGGACGGTGATGGTGTAAAAAGCGGCGCGTCGCGCCAGGGTAGTCGTAGGCCAGGTAGGCTCGGTCGACGGACTGTCCGAACAACTGTCCTGAGGTATCGCGTCCCGTTGGCGTCATGTGTGTGAGCAAGATCCTGCGCTCGGGCCAGCGGATGCGAATCGCCTCCACAAGGGGTTGCGCCGCGCGCGTCTCGCCGACCGAGACCGCGTGGATCCACACGCAACCAGGGTCCCGTGGCGGTCCGCGAAACCAGCCAAAACGCTCCGACCAGTGACCCAGATAGTCGGGCTGCCGGATCGCTCGATACAATAGATGAATCACCACCCAGGGCGTGGCCAGCACCAGGGCTACGCTATAGATCCTGCGCAGCACGTCCGCTTTAGACACGGCCCAGGACCCCAAGACCGTGGAGCGCGGCCAGCGTCTCTGTAGCGGAGGGTTGACGGCCATGTTCTCCGAGGCTCACTGCCTTGGGCGTCCAGTAGGGCGCGTAGCGCCATCGTGGCGTGGCTCCGAACAGAGCGACCGTGGGGACTTCCAACGCGGCAGCTAAGTGCGTCAGTCCGGTGTCGACCCCGACGACGACGCGCGCGCCCGCGAGCAAACCGGCGACCGAAGACAAGGCGAGCTTGGGGGCGACGATCGCGCCTGGCTCGTTTGCCGCGAGTTCCTCGGCATCCGATCGCTCACGCTCGCTTCCGAACGGGAGCACGCTCGTTACGCCCTCGTTGGCGAAGGCACGAATCAGGATCTTCCAGGCTTCACCGGGCCAGACCTTCTCCGGCCGCGAGGTGGCGTGCAAGAGCACGCAGTAGGGGCCACTGGCCAACCAGTCGAAGCGGGCCGGTTCGACTTGGAGACCAAAGCGCGGGTTGCCTTCTGGCTGGTAGCCCAGGGCCTGTGCGGCCAAGGAACGTATCCGCTCCACCGCATGCAGGTGAGACTGCACGTCGTATCCCCGATCGTAGAAGAGCCTCGCCAGACCCTCGCGGGCCCATCGTCTCGAAAAGCCGACGCGCTCGCCGCCCGGGGCGAGGCGGGCCATGCGCGCGAGCAGCGCACTCTTGAGAAGCCCCTGCGTGTCGAGAACGAGATCGTACGCCTCGTCCTGCAAGAGGGCTTCGAAGGCCTCCTTTTCGCGCGCCACGGTCTCGGAGAGCGAGCGGCGCCATCGGCGCTGCGCCACGGCAATGACACGGCGCACTCCCGGATGCAGGCGCGGCAAATCGGAATAGGCCTCCTCGACCACCCAGTCCACCGTGGTGTCCGGAGCTGCCTTGAGAATATCTGCGACGATCGGAAGATTATGAACAACGTCTCCGAGCGAGCTTGTCTTTATGATCAGCAGACGGGACATTCGTGCCCAGGTGCGGTCGCGTGTGACTCGCGTACAATGAAGAATCCGAGACTATTTTAATTCATGGATGGATCATCGTCCCCCGCTCTCGGCGGTCTTGATCACCCTCAATGCAGCCGAGCAGCTTGCCGAATGCCTGGTTTCTCTCGGATTCGCCGACGAGATCGTCGTGGTCGACTCGGGCAGCACCGACGGCACCGTGGAACTCGCGCGTGCTCGAGGCGTGAAGGTGATCCATCGCGAGTGGGCGGGCTATGGCGCCCAAAAGCGCTTCGCAGTCGAGCAGGCCGCGCACGATTGGGTGCTTTGTGTCGATTCGGACGAACGGGTGAGTCCCAAGCTCGCCGCGGCGATCGTCAAGGAGATTCGAAATCCGCGATGCACTGCCTATGAGCTTCCGCGCGCCAATTTTTTTCTGGGGCAGTATTTAAGACACGGGGAAGGCTATCCGGACTGGAGTCTGCGTCTGTTTGATCGCCGCCATGCGCAATGGAGCACGGATGTCGTCCACGAGAAGGTCTTAGCGCACGGGCCGGTGGGCCGCATTCGCCATGCCGGAGCGCTCTTGCATCATTCCGCCGAATCTCTTGCGACCTATCTCGACAAGCAGAACCGCTACACCACCTTGCAAGCCGAATCGCTGTTCGCCGCAGGCGAAAAGGCAGGAATTGGCCGCCTTCTCGTGTCTCCAATTTTGCGCTTCGTGAAGTTCTATGTTCTGCGTGGTGGTTTCCTCGATGGCGTACCTGGGTTCGTCCACGTCGCCATCGGCTGCTTCAATAGCTTCGTGAAATACGCCAAACTGCGCGCCTTGCGCGCGCAGCGCACATGAAGTGCCTCGTGACCGGTGCGGCGGGGTTTATTGGTTATTTCACGGCCCTGCGACTGCTTGAGCGCGGAGACGAGGTTGTTGGCATCGACAACCTGAACGACTACTACTCGGTCGACCTCAAGCAGGCCAGACTCGACCGCTTATCGCCTCATTCCGGCTTCACTTTCGAACGCTGTGACTGTTCGGACTCCGCGGCGATCTCGCGTCTGTTCTTGAAGCACCGATTTGGCGCCGTGGTGCATCTGGCGGCCCAGGCCGGGGTCCGCTATTCCATCGAGAATCCCATGGCCTACGCCCAGAGCAATCTGCTGGGATTTACCAACGTCCTCGAGGGCTGTCGCCGCGCTGAGGTGGGGCATCTCGTCTACGCTAGCACCTCGAGCGTCTACGGTGGAAATTCGAAGCTGCCGTTCTCTGAATCGGACCCTGTCGATCACCCCGTGAGCTTCTATGCGGCGACCAAAAAGGCCAACGAACTGATGGCCCATTCCTATAGCCATCTGTTCAGGCTTCCGACGACCGGGCTGCGTTTTTTTACGGTCTACGGACCCTGGGGCCGTCCCGACATGTCGCCGATGCTCTTTGCTCGCGCGATCATGGAAGGCACGCCGATCCAGGTGTTCAACGGAGGCGACATGGCGCGCGACTTTACCTACATAGACGATATCGTCGAGGGTGTGGTGCGCATCGTGGATGTGCCTGCGGCCGTCAATCCGTCCTTCGATCCGGGCCAACCCGACCCCGCCTCGAGCAACGCCCCCTATCGGATCTACAACATCGGGGAAAGTTGCTCCGTCAACCTTATGGAATACATCGACACGCTCGAGCGCGTCCTCGGCCGATCGACCGCGAAGATCTACCTGCCCATGCAGGCAGGCGATGTCAAAGCCACCTATGCGGCGACCGATCGCATCCAGTCGGCCATCGGATTTTCTCCCCGCACGAGTCTGGAAGACGGACTGCGCGTGTTCGCACAGTGGTTTAAGGACTACTACCGCTATACCTGAAGGCTTCAACCACCCTAGTAAGGAAAGCGCGCAGAGGGCATCACCCCTTGAATAACGCTTCGAAAATCTTCCTGGATGCGTTCGAGCGCGGCCTGCGAATCGGCCTCGAAGCGCAGGACCACCACCGGAGTGGTGTTGGAAGAACGCGCGAGCCCAAACCCGTCGGGATATTCGGCGCGCACGCCATCGATCATGGCCACTTCCGTGGCGCCGCGCTGGCGAAACTGTGCGTCGGCCGTTGTCTGCAGCGCCTGGATGAGCGCGTAGTTCTCTCCTTCGGCAAGCCGAATCTGAAGCTCGGGCGTACTGATCGAATTGGGCAGGTCATTGAGCAGTTGGCTCGGGTCGATTCCCTCTTGCTTGGCACGCGAGACAATCTCGATTAAGCGCGCGCCGGCGTACAGACCGTCGTCGAAGCCATACCAGCGGTCCTTAAAGAAGATATGTCCGCTCATTTCTCCGGCCAAAGGCGCGCCCGTTTCCCGGAGCTTGGCCTTGATGAGCGAGTGACCGGTCTTCCACATCAGAGGAGTGCCTCCATGCTTTTTGACCCAAAGCGCGACATTGCGTGTGCATTTCACATCGTAGATGACCGTACCCTTGGGGTGTCGCTCGAGAACGTCGCCCGCGAAGAGCATCAGCTGGCGATCCGGAAAGATTACGTTGCCGTCCTTGGTGACCACGCCCAGACGGTCGCCGTCGCCATCGAAGGCGAGTCCAATCTCCGCATCGGTGGTCTTTAGGCACTCGATCAGATCCTCCAGATTCTCAGGCTGCGCGGGATCAGGATGGTGGTTTGGAAAGGTCCCGTCCACCTCGCAGAACAGTTCGCGAACCTCGCAGCCCATGCCTTTGTAGAGTTCTCCCGCAAAGGCACCGGCGACCCCGTTGCCACAATCGATGGCAATTTTGAGCGCGCCGCTCAGCTTGACGTCGCCCAGGATGCGCCGCAGGTAGGCCTGCCGGATGTCCTGGGTTGAATAGCTTCCCGACCCCGAGGCGAGATCATTGCGTTCGATTCGCTCGTAGAGGCTGCGAATGCGCTCTCCATAGATGGCCTCATCGGCGATGACCATCTTCAATCCATTGTATTCGGGAGGATTGTGGCTGCCCGTCACCATGACCCCACAATGTGTGCCCAGTTCGTAGGCGGCAAAATACATCATGGGGGTCGCCACCATCCCGAGGTCTACGACATCCAAGCCCGCAGCTTGGATCCCCTCGGCCAGGGCGCGAGCACAACCCGGCCCCGACAAGCGCCCGTCCCGGCCGATCACGAAGCGCGTTTGGCCGTGCGCCTTCGCGTCACTGGCGATGGCCTGGCCGATGAGGCGCACCACGCTTTCGGTCAACGTTTGGTCGACGATGCCACGGATATCGTACGCTTTAAAGATCGAGGAAGAGACAGGCGTCATGGGGTGTCGGAACGAGGGCTGCAGCGGGTTGGAAGGGGGCATTACGAAGCGCAGATGCAAGTGTACCAAGCTCCACAGGAACACCTTCCTTAGAGCAAAGTCGGCCATCGGCGGGCAATGGGCGCTTCCACGGGTTTACCCTAGGGGTGCGATCCATATTGGGTATACTCCGATGCTTGCGGAAAGCGATGCCAAACACGGCTTAAGACTATGATTTTTGTAACAGGCGGCGCCGGCTTCATCGGAGCGAACTTCATTCGAAGCTGGCTTAGCGCCGGCAGGGAAGCGGTTTTAAATGTCGACGCTCTGACCTATGCGGGCAATCTCGAGAATCTCGCCGACCTTCCCACTTCCGCGGCCTCCGAGCCCGGCTACCAGTTTTCGAAGACGGACATCTGCGATGCTGAGGCGATCGCGACGCTTTTTGCAAAATTCAAACCGCGCGCGATCGTCCACTTTGCCGCCGAAAGCCACGTCGATCGCTCCATCCATGGTCCGGCCGAATTCATCAGGACCAATGTCAACGGAACGTTCACCCTTTTGGAGGCGGCCAGGAACTACGCCTTCCAGAAGCCGGCACCGGGCGCCACGCCGTTCCGATTCCTCCACGTCTCGACCGACGAGGTCTACGGATCGCTCGAGCCCCACGCAGCCCCGTTCTCGGAATCCACGCCCTACGCCCCCAATAGCCCCTATTCGGCATCTAAGGCGGCCTCGGATCATCTGGTGCGGGCCTATTTCCATACTTACGGCCTCGACTGCGTCACGACCAATTGCTCCAACAATTATGGTCCCTACCAGTTCCCCGAAAAGCTGATTCCGTTGGTCTTGACCAACGCCCTCGAAGGAAAGTCCCTTCCCGTCTACGGCGACGGCAAGAACGTGCGGGACTGGCTCTTCGTCACCGATCACTGCGAAGCCATCATGAAGGTTTTGGACGAGGGTCGTGCCGGTGAAACCTACAACATCGGCGGACTCAATGAGCGCACCAATATCGAAGTCGTTCGAACGTTGTGTGGATTGCTCGATGAGCTGCGGCCCAAGGCAGAAGGATCCTATCTCGACCAGATCACATTCGTGAAGGACAGACTCGGCCACGACCGTCGATATGCGATCAATGCCGATAAGATCGCTCGCGAATTGGGTTGGAAGCCACGGGAAAGTTTCGAGACCGGCATCAGGCAGACGGTTCAGTGGTACCTGGATCACATGGATTGGGTACGGCACGTCAAGGACGGATCCTACCGGGACTGGATCAATCTGAACTACGCGAAGGCGTAGTTCTCGATTGGAATGCGCCCGTGCATTGCATCGGGCCGGGCGCTCCCGCAAAAGGCCGACTGCTCGCAGTCCGGCGCAGCGGCTAGTCAACGAGAAAGCGTGCGAGACTCCAGGCGGTGTGGGTTCGATTCGCAAAGCGCAGCATCTACCGGGTCACCGGCCGCTCTTTGGCGCAAACGGCAAGTGACCCAGCAGACGAAGTAGGAACGCTGATGCCGACCTTCCCGGGTCGGATCTTCCAAGTGGAGCTCCACTTTGAACTTCATCCTGGCACGCTTTTCCCCTGGACTGCGCACTCTCGGCGCGGCCTTGGAGGAGGTGAAGGGTATCGGCCCTGGTTTCGATTCTCTGCGGATCCTGCTTTCGATCTCGGTCGTGATTTGGCACGGCGTGCACATCTCTTACGGCAGCCGTTACGAAGAGCACGTCTGGCATGACTCCGTGCCCGGCGCCCTCGCCGCGACCGTACTCCCGGTCTTCTTCGCACTCAGCGGGTTCCTGGTCATGGCAAGCGCCGTGCGCACCCAGTCCCTGCGGCGTTTCCTGGCCTTTAGGGTTCTGAGAATCGCGCCAGCCCTGACCACAGAGGTTTTGCTCTCAGCGCTCGTGCTGGGTCCGCTTCTGACGAGTTTGCCGTTGAGCGACTACTTCTCGTCGCCCCTCTTTTTTCGCTACTTCGCCAATGTTTTTGGGCTCATCAGTTACCAGCTGCCGGGCGTATTTACCACGAATCCTTCCCCGCTCGTGAATTTTTCCCTTTGGACAATCCCGCCCGAACTGGGATGTTATTTTTACATGGCTCTGTGCATCGTGACGGGCATCTATCTGCGACGCAGGAAAATGATGCTGGGGATGTTCATCGTTCTTCTCATCATCGGCTGCCGCAAGTATCTCTCTCACCAGCATCTGATCCTCGCAGCACCCGGCCAGGACAATCTTTTTCTGTGCTTCATCCTGGGAAACCTGTTTTACCTCTACAGGGAGAAAATCGTTCTTGACTGGCGTTTGTTCGTCCTAGCGCTCGCAGGTGGCGCATATTGCATCCAGAATCCTTTGCTGATCTACCTTGGATCCCTGCTTCTAACGTATTGCACCGTGTATCTTGGGCTCTGCAGGATTCCGCGACTCCCTCTCATGGATCGGGGCGACTATTCGTACGGGATCTACCTCTATGGCTTTCCAGTTCAGCAGACCGTTGCGTATCTCTTTCCGGCGAGCCGCGAATGGTATTTGAATGCCCTTTTCTCGCTCCCCGTCATCATCGCTCTGGCAGCGCTGTCGTGGCATATCATCGAGAGGCCCTCCCTCTCGCTTAAGAAAGTTCTCCAGGGGCGGCGCGCAAAGGCTATTCAGGCGGATTCAGCGCTCGGATAGGATCGCGCCACTTGAATCCGTTTCGTGGGAACGGTCTAAGATCTATTCAGAAGCTCGACTGACGGGGTTCGCGATCCGACGCTCGGTGACGCCGGCGGGAAGGTCTTCTCCGCCACGCGAATGCACCAGCGCCTTGATGGCCACACTCCGGGCAGTGGCCCACAAACCCGGAAAATGGAACGCCATCGTTCGCGCCACACGATTGCGCAGCTCGTCCTGGTCGTGAAGCAGGCCGATCTCCACGCCTCGGTGGTGGCTCTTTTTCTGGTGCCGCAAGCGCGTGTGAAACTGAAGGAGCTCGTCCGTCCGGCGTAAGTAATGGCCGGTCAGGGACCGGCGCGATTCGTGACTGCCCGCAGCCTGGGACAGGCTTCCATGAATGGTCAGCGAGTTCCAGAAGAGGACGTCCCCCTTGGCAAGGTAGGGGGCGCGCCACTCGAACTGATGCTGTCGAGCCAGAGCGAGAACCGCCTCACGATAGTGATTATGGCCGGTACCAAAATTGTTCTTGCCATGGTTAAGAATGGGCGATGCCTCTCGGTGACTGCGCGGACACACGTAGAACCGGCCAGCCCTCGCGCCGATGTCCTCGAGGGCAAACCAAGCCGCCGTCGCCCCGCCCAGTGAATCGGCACTATCTTGATAGTAGGAATCCTGGTGTGGCCAAGTACCAGCCGGTGCCTCAAAAAACATCGATTCGATCAGCCGCACGCGCTCTCCCGCCCCGACACATCCTAATACCGAAGCCGCGACGCGCGTAACCCCGGAATCGGTGTACATGTCGAGCACAGCCTGTTTGAATATTCCAAAATGACTCGACTGCAAATCCTGGATGTTGAAGATCGGGTTCACCAGCAGCCCATCTGAATCGAACATGTTGCGCTCGTAGCGCATGTTCTTCTGACGCAGAATGGGGACCTTGGAATTGCGCGCTTGCCGATCGAAGGCAGCCATCACACGATCGCAAAGCTCGGGCGCGACCAGTCCGCGTATCACGACGTACCCTTGGTCACGGTAGTAGGCACAGGCCGCGACCAACTGCTCGATTGAAAAGTAAGAGCTATCCTCATCCAGCGTCTCGGGGACATGGATTATATTGCCCAGTGGATCAGTCGCTTGGAGCACGTGCGTCTCTCCGAACGGGGAAAATGCCAAATGGGTTCGTACTGGTCTAAGTTGCCGGACCTTGAGGCACATAGCCTCGCTAGGTGGGCCCCTTTTGAAGCATATCAATTTCGTAAAACAAGGCAAGAGTCGGGCCCGCCGGAAAGTGCAATGTTTGCTCGGCGCCCATTCTTGATCGCCCACGCGAGGATCGCCTGTGGGGCAAACCGGTTAGGTCGATACTGCGATTCGCGGCCAGTACGACACGGAACCGGGCGTCATCGAGGCGCCGTCGCAAGTCCCGGAAAATCCGTCTCCGATTAGCGCACCTCGTCTGGACGGTGACCCGCCCCCTGAGGCGGCCCTTGCCAGTCGGAGGCCCGAATTTTGCGGTGATGTATAATTTCGCCCGACCTCATCAAATCGGCGCTTGCACGCGCGCAGGCATGCATTCCTGGCCGTCGCCAACCACCAAATACACTGCGGGGCAGACAGGGAAGCCGCTCGACGTACCTTCTTTTGTGCAAGGGTTTGCTCCCGAGCGAATCGGCTTTGATGCCGGTCCGGCCCTTCTCGCAGCGTTCGGCCGCGTTCGGAATCTGAAGATCCTTCCGGGTCGGGGCGCTGGAAATATGGACTCCGTTTCGACTCGTCTGTCGAAGGCCCGCGCCGCAGGAGACACGGTTAAAGACGTCCTTGCGGGTTCCCTGGGGTTCAGGAGCAATACGCTCGTTTCAGTGAGCGCGTCGCAAACGCTGAGTCCCTATCAAAGAGCCACCGAATTAAGATCAGCCCCGTCAGCCCGATGAATCCGTTCCGAAGAGTTCTGCAAAGATCGGAAACGGACCCGGTGACCCTGAGCCGTGCGCGGCGCCCGCATTCTGAACCCACCTCCAAGTCATGAGCGCACGCCCATTGGACCTAAGGCAGTACACGCAAGAGCTCTGGGACTATCGACACGTGCTCACGCAGATGGTCTCTCAACAACTGACCCTAAGGTATCGGCGGACCGTCCTCGGATTCTTTTGGACTCTGGTCAATCCACTACTCACCATGAGCATTAGCGCTCTTGTGTTTTCGATGATCATGAGAATTCCGCTGAAGAATTTCGTGATCTTTCTTTATGCTGGCATGATCCCCTGGACTCTCTTTTCGACCTGTATGACCCAGGGGGGCGCATCAATTATCTCCAACGAAGGATTGATCAAGAAGATCTACATACCTCGAATGATCTTCCCCCTTTCCGTGTCGATCAGTCTTCTTGTCGACACCCTGCTTGGGATGAGCGCCCTTTTCGTCATTGGCCTGGTTCTGGGCCTAAAGCTCAGCTATGCGCTGCTGTTTTTGCCGGTCTCGTTCCTCATTCTTTACGTGTTTTGTCTTGGTATTACGCTGATTTTTTCGGTTGCGTTTGTCTACTTCCGCGACCTGAATCACCTCTCTGGAGTCATGCTGCAGGCCCTCTACTTTCTAACGCCGATTATCTATCCCATAGATCTGGTCCCACCGCGCTTTCAGTGGTTATACGAATTAAATCCGATCTTCTACTTCGTATCTCTGTTTCGCGCGCCGATCTATAACAATACATTGCCACCTCTCATGCACGTCGGGATTGCCACAGCGATAGCAGTTGTCACCTTTCTGTTCGGCGCGAAGCAATTCCGCCGACGGGAGGCACGGCTCATCTTTCGTCTCTAGCTGGGGGCAAGATGGATTCCAGTATTGAAGTACGCGATGTCTCCCTCCAGTTTCTCCTGTACCACGACCGGGGCATGTCCCTGAAGGAGCGCTTCGCCGAGGTATTACGTGGACAGCACCGGACTGGTACTCGATCCGCCTTTATGGCACTGCAGAAGATTTCGTTTTCCGTGAGACACGGAGAACGCGTCGGATTTGTAGGTCACAACGGGGCAGGGAAAAGTAGTCTTCTGAAAACGATCTGCCGAATCTACGCCCCGACCACTGGAACGATCGAGATCAAGGGACGAATCGCACCGTTACTCGAATTAGGGGCCGGCTTCAATGCTGAGCTTTCAGGACGGGAGAATATCTATCTCAATGGCGCGGTCCTCGGCTACCCGAAGAAGGCGATGCGCGAGATCGAAAAAGAGATCGTTGATTTTACGGAGATGGAAGAATTCATCGACACCCCCGCGAAGTACTACTCGAGCGGAATGTACATGAAACTCGCTTTCGCCATTGCTACGGCGCGGGTTCCGGATATCTTGATTCTGGATGAGAT
>JBEKVI010000056.1:0-36291 GCA_049514215.1 Burkholderiaceae bacterium | reverse complement strand
CGATCATCGTAAACAGGAGGTCTGCGTAGGTATCGCCCTGGGGTGCATGCAGGACGTAGTGGACGTTCTTTAATGCCGCAGCCACGCGCATCGCGCCCACATGCGGTGGTCCCTCGTAGGTCCAGACGGTCAGTTGCATGGGCTCACGCAGCCAGTTTGGTTCGCCGCCTCAGCGGACGGGCGAACAGCTCCGCCAGATCGGCGGCTTGCTCATATCCCTGGATGGGCGAGAACACCAGCTCGATGGACCATTTTGTGGTGAATCCTTCGGCTTCCAGCGGATTGGCCAGGCCCAGTCCGCACACCACCAGATCGGGCTTTGCGGCGCGGCATCGATCCAGCTGACGATCAACGTCCTGCCCCTCGCTAATCAAGGTATCGGTAGCCAGGAGCGCCAAGTCGGACGCGAGATGGGCGCGATGCAGGTAGGGCGTTCCGGCTTCAACGACAACCATCCCCATCTCACGGCTTAAGAAGCGGGCCAGGGGAATTTCGAGCTGCGAATCCGGAAAGAAGAACACACGTTTGCCTTGCAGCTCGAGTCGATAGGCCTCGAGCGCGCGCGCACTGCGTGAGCGCGCTTGGGCCGTCGCCTCGGCGACGCGCGCATCGGGGATCTCGAAGGTGCGAGCGGCGGCTTCGATCCACCCTTGCGTGCCCTCCAGACCCAGGGGATAGAGTGCGGCGATCCGCTCGGCTCCCCGCTCCTCGAGGGCGCGGGCGGTGTCCGCCAGAAAAGGCTGCGCGAGGAGATACCGCGTCTTCGAACCCACAGACGGAAGGTCCGCTGCGCGGCGCGGTGGCAAGAACTCGACGGGCCCCAAGCCGATTGCCGCGAAGGTGCGACGCAGTTGGTCTTCAACGATGTCGGCGAGCGCTCCAACCACCAGAAGGGAAGGCCCGGCGTGACTTTGGGATGCGGGCATCTCCGGAACGAGCGAGGCCAGGCACGCGTCCTCGCCCTGGGTGAACGTGGTCTCGATGCCACTGCCGGAATAATTCAGCACGCGTACCCGCGGATGGAGCTCGCGCGAGAGCCTGCGCGCCGCCCGCGAGAGATCGAGTTTGATCACTTCCGAGGGGCACGATCCCACCAGGAAAAGGAGCTTGATGTCGGGGCGCCGATCCAAGAGCTGGCCGACGATGCGATCCAGCTCATCGTGGACATCTGCGAGCCCGGCCAGGTCACGTTCCTCGATGATGGCCGTGGCGAAGCGTGGTTCCGCAAAGATCATGACGCCCGCGGCGGATTGCATCAGGTGAGCACAGGTCCGGGACCCGACGATCAGGAAGAAGGCATCCTGAATCTTGCGATGGAGCCAGACGATCCCGGTCAAGCCGCAGAACACTTCCCGCTGTCCGCGCTCACGCAAGACGGCGCGATCGCGCTCGGCCGGGCATGCGCTTCCTTCCGTGCCCGCGCGCTCTGCGATCGGGATCACGGCAGTCATGGGGCGAGCTGCCCGAAGGAAGGAGCCTGGGCGCGCTGGATGCGGGCCATCCGGAACTTGGTGACGAACTGCAGAGCGTTGATCGCATACGTGGCATAGGCGGCCAGCGCGAGCTCGGACAAGGTGATCGAATCGAGCGTGGTGAACCACCACGCATAGAGATAAAGGCTGTGGAGCGCGATCACCAGCATGCTGACCGCGTCCTCCCAGAAGAACGCGGGCGCAAACAGATAGCGGCCGAAGACATCCTTCTCCCAAAGGCAGCCCGTGACCATGATCGCGTAGAGCGCTACGGTCTTGACCACGACCGAGGCGAGCGCCAGGGATTCCTGTTTACCGGTTGCCAGATAGCGCATGACCAGCCCGAAGCTGACCAGAAAAATCAGAAACTGGAGGGGAGCAAGAATCCCCTGGATGCGTGTCCACGGGGACCGGTTGCGGCGCGCGCGCTCCTCCGCGGTGTACAGAGGGGGTCGGACTGAAACTCGGGAAATGCGCCGCATGGCCTGTGCCGTCAGAGGTCGTCTGAAGGGAAATCTAGACCCCTTTGGAAAAAGTGTCAACTGAAATGGACGTAACTAAACATTGACAAGCGTGGATTTTTTGGCAAACTGTCAATAAGCCTTTGACGAATACGTGCCACAGTGCAACCATCGCGACAGTGCGCCAAGAGGCGCCTGCGTAGCCCCGGGGAGCAGCAAAGCCTGGTGGTAGAAAGAGGCCGCGGATGGTTATGCGAGCTTCATTGACCGAAACCAGCAGTCCCCGTGAGCGCGCGTCGCGTGTCAAATCTGGAGGAGAAAACAGATGGATGGGCTGACGCAAGACGGAATGACAGGTGGCACACCAGGAGCGCGCGGGACAGCGGTATGGACCCAAAAGGAAACAACCTCGAATGTGGCCTATCCGCGCTTTGGCAACGGGTTAGGCGAGCATGCGGCCAACGATGCGCGCGTCGCGTGGCTCGAGCGGACGATCGAAGGAGAGATCATCCCTCGTCTCATGCTCGCGCATGCGAGTTCCCAGTCCGAGGTCGGGTCTGTCGTCGAGGCGAAATCGGTTGGCAGCGTCGAGGAAGTTTTGGAGTTTGCCGAGCTGGTTCTGCGCGCCGAAGTGATCGATGTGTCAGCATTTGTGGACAGGCGTCGGGCCCGCGGTGTACCGCTTGTGGCCATCTACCTCGACCTTCTGGCACCGACGGCGCGTCACCTGGGCCAGCTTTGGGAGGCGGACAAAGCCAATTTCGCGGAGGTCACCCTCGGGCTTTGGCGGCTGCAACAGGTTTTGCACGACCTGGGTCCCGAATTTCGGGACGAGCAGGACGTAAGCAGTCATGGTCGTCGCGCCTTGCTCATCCCGACCTTCGGGGAGCAGCACACGCTGGGTCTGAACATGGTGCGTGAATTTTTCCGGCGGGCTGGCTGGGAGGTCTGCGGCGAAAGCCCGCCCACCTTGGGCGCGCTCGAGCACATGATGCACGCCGAGTGGTTTGATCTGGCCGGGGTGTCGGCCGGATGCGAGGTGCGCGTCGAAGGCATGAAAGAAATGATCCAGAAAATGAGGGCAGCGTCGCGCAATCGCGCGATCGCGGTCCTGGTTGGAGGTCCCATCTTCGTTGCGCATCCGGAATATGTGGAGATGGTCGGTGCGGACGCCATGGCCCACGATGCGCGCGATGCAATCACGCGCGCCGAGGGATTGGTGGCTTTGCGCCAGGTGCGAACGTGACGGGGAGTCGATAATTTGAGTCGTGCGGTGAAGCGAAGTGCAATGGTCGAGCAAGATGCCCAGGAACGTGGATCACGGGTGGTGCCCTTTCATGCACCCAAGAGTGTGTTCGCGGGTCTGGACGCCGATGAGACGGCACACCTATTGGCAGCCGCAGCCGACATCACCCTGGTTCTGGACGGCGAAGGAATCGTGCGCGATGTGGCCTTCGGCAGCGAGTCGCTCTCCCAGGAGGGCTTTCGGAAATGGGTCGGTCAACCCTGGATAGAAACGGTCACGGTCGAAAGTCGGCCGAAGATTGAGGCACTCCTCGGGGATACGACGACCGGTTCCGAGCAGCCCTGGCGGCAGGTGAACCATTCCTCCTCGAGCGGCGCGAATATCCCGATTCATTATTCGGTGGCGAGCATCGGTACTCAGGGCTATCGGGTCGCATTCGGTCGCGATTTGCGTCCCGTGGGTGCTCTCCAGCAGCGTCTCATCGAAGCCCAGCAGTCGATGGATCGGGATTACTGGCGCCTGCGCAATGTCGAGACCCGCTACCGGCTGCTCTTTCAGATGGCGGCCGAGCCGGTTCTGATCGTGGATGCGACGTCATTTCGCGTCGTCGAGGCCAATCCGGCTGCGCTGCAGGTCATGGGAGACGCGACGAAACGGGTCGTCGGACGGTCGTTTCCTTTCGGACTGAATCCGGCGAGCACCGAAAAGTTGTCCGCCTTGATGGCGAGCCTGCGCATCGGAGGTAAAGGCGAGGATGTGCATGTCGTGCGTGCCGACGGCACGCAGCGTGAATTCACCGTCTCGGCGTCATTGGTGCGTCAGGAGTCGATGCCGCTTTTTCTGATCAGCTTTCACTCGGCCAATTCCCCAGACGCATTGGAGCCCCTGCCGCGCGCGAAGTCGATGCTGCTGAAGGTCGTCGAAAACGCGACCGACGGTTTTGTCGTAACGACGCCCGATGGCAAAATCCTGCTTGCCAACCGCGCCTTCGCCGATCTCGCCGAACTGGCCACCGAAGAAGCGGCCCGCGGCGAGGATCTGGATCGCTGGCTGGGGCGTCCCGGTATCGATCTCCAGGTTCTGCTCGCCAATCTGAAGCAGCATGGAGCGATCCGGCTGTATTCGACGCACCTGCGCGGCAATCACGGAGCGACAGCCGAAGTGGAAGTCTCCGCCGTGTTCGTGCCCAGTGAAGACCATCCCTGTGTCGGCTTTACGGTGCGCAATATCGGTCAGCGCCTGGGCTCCGGCGTGGCTCCCGAGTCCGCGTTGCCGCGTTCGGTCGAACAACTCACGCAACTGGTCGGCCGCGTCTCGCTCAAGGATCTGGTGCGCGAATCGACCGATCTCATCGAGCGACTGTGTATCGAGGCCGCGCTCGAACTCACGCACGACAATCGCGCGTCCGCGGCCGAGATGCTGGGGTTATCGCGCCAGAGCCTCTACGTGAAACTACGTAGACACGGACTGGGCGACTTAAGCGATGAAGGCGAGTCCTGATTACCACAGCGGCACTGGCGTTCCCGCAGCCCAATTGGAAGGCGCATTAGTGTAAATACAACTTGACGATTTTGACTGTCAAGTTTAATGTTTTTGCATGAGCCGTCCCAGCCTGTCCGCCGTCGCGGAACTCTTTAAGCCCATCACATGGTTTCCCCCGATGTGGGCCTTTGCCTGCGGGGTTGTTTCATCGGGAGTTCCGGCGCGGGCCCACTGGCTCACGATGACCTTGGGCGTCCTACTGGCCGGGCCCATGGTGTGCGCCAGCAGCCAGGCGGTCAACGACTGGTTCGACCGGGACGTGGATGCGATCAATGAGCCGTCGCGCCCGATTCCCTCCGGCCGGGTGCCGGGTCAGTGGGGCCTTTATCTTGCCATCCTCTGGACCCTGGCTTCACTGATGGTGGCCGCGGCGCTGGGCCCCTGGGGATTTTGCGCGGCCGTAGTCGGTCTCGTCCTCGCGTGGATCTATAGCGCGCCTCCGATGCGCTTAAAGCGCAACGGATGGTGGGGCAACTCGGCGTGCGCCCTGTGCTATGAAGGAGTGGCCTGGGCTACTGGTGCCGCGGTCATGCTGGGAGGCGCCATGCCCCACAGTCATTCCCTGATTCTCGCACTCCTCTATAGCGTGGGCGCTCACGGCATCATGACCTTGAACGATTTCAAGTCCGTCGAAGGCGACCGAAAAATGGGGATCGGCTCATTGCCCGTGCGCCTCGGGGTCGCGCGCGCGGGTCAAGTCGCATGCTGGGTCATGGCAGTCCCGCAGGCCCTCGTCGTCCTTCTCCTCGTGAATTGGGGCTGCTGGGCCTACGCGATTGCGGTTCTGGTGCTTCTCATGGGCCAGATCGGGTTAATGTTCCGCCTCCTTGCAAGCCCGCGCGAACGCGCTCCTTGGTACAACGGCACCGGGATCACCCTGTACGTCGCAGGAATGCTCGTGAGCGCCTTCGCGCTCCGGGCGCTCTCCACCGGATGAGGCCCGTGAGCCAGAGCGCAGGCGGGTTTCCCCGACTCCCATCGCGAGGCCCCCGGTGACGCAACAGGTCGAATTCGATGTCGTCGTCATCGGCGGAGGCCCTTCGGGCGCGACCTCGGCGACGGATCTCGCGCGCGCAGGCCGGCGAGTACTCCTGATCGACAAAATGGGCCGCATCAAGCCGTGTGGCGGCGCCATACCGCCTCGACTGATGCGTGAATTCGAGATCCCCGAGAGCTTGCTGACCGCCCGCATCAGTGCCGCCCGCATGGTCGCCCCTTCGCAGCGTCACGTGGACATTCCGATCGAGGGCGGCTTCGTCGGAATGGTCGACCGTGAAGTGTTCGATCCGTGGTTGCGCGAGCGCGCGGCGGCCGCCGGAGCGCACTGTTGCACCGGTACCTTCCTGCGCCTGGAGCGCGACCAGTGCGAGGGCGTAATCGTTCATTTCAGAACGGACGAAAAGAGTGAACCTGCATCGGTACGTGCGCGATTGGTCATCGGCGCCGATGGCGCTCGTTCGGAAGTCGCGCGCCAGGAGATCGCGGCTGCCAAAGACCGGGCCAACGTATTTGCATACCACGAAGTGATCCGTACGCCAGCGGTTGGCGCCGTGGACCCGGCCCGCTGCGAGGTGATCTACGACGCGGCGATTTCACCGGATTTCTACGGCTGGTCCTTTCCCCACGGGGCGACCCTCAGCGTTGGCACGGGATCTTGCGAAAAGGGCTTTTCGCAGCGTCAGGCCGTGGCCCAGCTTCGCCAGCGGCTCGGCCTTGGGGACGCGCAAACCCTGCGCCGTGAAGGTGCGCCATTGCCGATGAGACCCCTGGGCAAATGGGACAACGGGAAAGACGTGATTCTGGCAGGCGATGCAGCGGGCGTCGTGGCGCCGGCGTCGGGAGAGGGAATCTACTACGCGATGTTGGGAGGGCGCCTGGCTGCGCAAGCGGCAGCGGTCTTCTTGGACACCGGCCGCGCCCGAAGTCTTGGGCTCGCGCGCCGTCGCTTCATGCGCTCCCACGGTCTGGTCTTCTGGATCCTCGGCATCATGCAACGCTTCTGGTACCGCAGCGACGAGCGGCGTGAACGCTTTGTTGCGATCTGCCGCGATGCCGATGTCCAACGGCTGACCTTTGAAGCCTACATGAATAAGCGGCTCGTGCGCGCGCGACCCCTCGCGCATGTACGGATCCTTCTGAAGGACGTGGCCCATCTGATGGGCATGGTTTCGCCGTGAACACCAAGCCAAAGTCGGGCATATCCCTAAAACCGGTCGCGGCCGCCGCCGTGGCCGCGATTATCGTAGCGAGTCTGGGCGCGTGGGTGACCAACCTCGGGCCCTGGTATTACTCGCTCCAGAAACCCAGTTGGGAGCCGCCCGACTGGTTGTTCGGGCCGGTCTGGACGCTGATCTTTGCCCTCATCACCGCCGCAGGTCTGGCCGGGTGGACGCACGCGCGTCGACGCGGTAGGGGGCTTCGGATCGTTCTCGCCTTCGCGGTGAACCTGGCTCTCAATCTTCTTTGGAGCTGGCTTTTTTTCCGGGAGGAGCGACCGGATTGGGCCCTGACCGAAGTCGGATTTCTCTGGGTTTCGATTCTCTGCCTCATGGTCCTGTTATGGCCCGACTCCAGGGTTGGTACCTTTCTTTTGGTGCCTTATGCGCTCTGGGTTGGTTTTGCTGCAGTGCTGAACGGGGCCGTGGTCAATCTCAACGGTCCGTTTGGCCGGTGACGCCAACGCCTTCCAAAAGGAAAAAAGACGATGTTCGAGGATCTCTTCATACGTGCGCATCTGATTGATGCGATCGTTGTCATGGTGCTCGCCGAAGGCGCGCTGCTGGGCCTCTGGCGCCTGTGCAGCGGTACCGGTGTCCCTTTGGGTCAACTTTGGCCCAATCTCTGCGCGGGGCTCGGGCTCTTGCTCGCGTTACGGACGGTGGTTGCCGGCGGGGCTTGGCACTGGGTGGCGTTCTGGCTAGCCGCATCGCTTTTAGCGCATCTAACCGATCTGCGAGCGCGCTGGCGGCAATCCCCGGCTGCCTGGCTGGCAGGCCCAGCGCGTTCCCCGATGAATGGAGGCTAGACCATGAGTGTTCCTTTTCCCTTCACAGCGATCGTCGGACAGGAGGAGATGAAGCTCGCCCTACTCTTGACTGCGATCGATCCGACGATCGGCGGCGTATTGGTGTTCGGCGATCGGGGAACGGGCAAGTCCACGGCCGTGCGCGCCTTAGCGGCACTGCTCCCCCAAAAGCGCGTGGTCGTCGGCTGCCGCTACGGTTGTGATCCAAGCGCTTCGGACTCGAGCCTGTGCGCCGAATGTTTGGCCCAGCGCAAGAACGCCCCCTTAAAGAGCTGTCTTCAGGTCGTGCGCGTGATCGATCTGCCGCTGGGCGCAACCGAGGACAGAGTGGTGGGCGCCCTCGATCTCGAGCGCGCCCTGACCCGCGGTGAGAAGGCGTTCGAGCCGGGCCTGCTCGCGCGGGCTCATCGAGGTTATCTTTATATCGACGAGGTCAACCTGCTCGAGGATCATCTCGTTGATCTCTTGATCGACGTCGCTGCATCCGGTGAGAATGTCGTGGAGCGGGAAGGGATGAGCGTGCGTCATCCGTCCAAGTTCGTGCTCGTGGGTAGCGGCAATCCTGAGGAAGGCGAACTGCGGCCCCAGTTACTCGACCGCTTTGGACTGTCACTCGAGATTCGCACGCCCCGCGATATCGCGCTTCGGGTCGAGGTAGTCCGGCGACGTGACGAGTTCGAACGCGATCCCGAGGCGTTCGTGGCGCGCTGGCAGCCCGAGGAAGACAAGGCGCGCCGGCGCCTCGTCAAAGCGCGCCGGCGCCTCGAATCGGTCACGGTGCCCGATGAGGCTCTGCAGACCGCAGCGCGGCTGTGCCTTAGCCTCGGTACCGACGGGTTGCGTGGCGAACTGACGCTTTTGCGAGCAGCGAGGGCTTTGGCTGCGCTCGAAGGGGACGGCTACGTTGAACTCGCCCATCTGAAGCAGGTCGCCCCCTCGGCTTTGCGGCACCGGCTGCGCCGCAATCCGCTCGATGACGCCGGATCGACCACGCGCGTCGAACGCGCCATGGGAGAGGTCTTCGCGTGACCGATGCTAAAGCACAAGAAGGCAAGCCCGCCTGGGCGCAGGCTGCGCTTGCGGCCTGCATCCTGGCTGTGGAGCCGCAGGCCTTGGGTGGCATTGTCGTGACCGGAGGTCATGGCGATTGTGCCCAGGCGTGGCTCGAGGGTTTGGTGGCACGCCTGACACCGGGCTCCCCGGTGCGGCGCATTCCGTTGAATGTGGACGACTCCCGCCTCATCGGCGGCTTGGACCTCACGGCAACGCTTCAGGCCGGCCGGCCCATGCTGCAGCGGGGGCTGCTTGCCGAGGCGGACCAGGGACTCGTGGTACTTTCCATGGCCGAGTGTCGCAGCGCCGCCCACCTGGCGCGGTTCACCCCGGCGCTCGATTTCGGAGAGGTGCGCATCGAGCGCGATCACAAGGGATCGGTCGCATGTGCACGCATCGCCATCGTCGCGATGCTCGGTGGCGATCCAGGGGTCGAAGGTCTCCTGCCGGTGCTTTCCGACAGGCTCGGGTTGCGCATCGACCTCACCACGGTTCGTTCGTGCGATGTCGCCCCGTTTCCCTACGAACGAGAAGAAATCATTGCCGCACGGCACCGCGCAGTGCGCCTCTCGGTAGGGTCGGATCTGATCGAAGCCTTGGCGACAGTAGCCGCCTCGTTCGGTATCGAATCCCTTCGCACTTTACTTTTTGCGGTACGCGCGGCACGCATCTTCGCCGCCTTGGAAGAAGCCGAGCAAGTGAGCGAGGAGCATGTGCGAATCGCCTCAGAGTTGGTTCTCTTATCCAACGCCTGTGACGCCCTCGGCCGCGGCCAGCCGATGACAACCTCCCCATCAGAGGCCAAGCCCCAGTCGACGACGCCCGAGGAATCGGGCCCACCACCCCCGCAGCCTTTCGCAGCTGAGCCTCCCGAGTCACACGAGAAGTCCAGTGCAGGGCCAAACGGCGAGCCCGAAGCGGCAGAATCGACCGGTGAACGGCTGGTGGCTGCCGCGCGTGCGAAACTGCCACCCGGTCTTCTGGCCTCGATGCAAGCGTCACCCGCGGGTCATCGCGCTTTGGGCGGAGGCCGATCTTCCACGCACAAGGTGCCCGGGCAAAGAGGTCGACCGCTTGCCGCGCGCACCGGCACTCCCCGAGGTGGCGCGCGCCTTGATCTGGTCGAGACCTTGCGGGCCGCAGCGCCATGGCAGGGCTTACGCGCGCGCGAGGACTCCCACACGATCCCCGGGCTGGTGCGCATACGCGCTTCGGATCTGAAGGTGCGCGAACGCGCACAGTGCCCCGCGTTAGCCATCCTTTTTGTCGTCGATGCTTCCGGATCTTCTGCCGCCCATCGGCTGGGTGAGGCAAAGGGTGCCGTTCAACTCCTTCTCGCTGACTGCTACGTGCGTCGCGACCGCGTAGGCCTCATCAGTTTTCGAGGACGATCCGCCGACATTCTGCTCGAACCAACGCGCAGCCTGACACGCGCCAAACGAAGCCTCGCCGCGCTGCCGGGGGGAGGGGCTACGCCGCTGGCCACGGCGATCGACACGGTCGTGGTGGAGGTTGAGCGGATCACCAAGCGGGGCCAGACCCCCATCGTGGTCTTTCTGACGGATGCGCGCGCGAACGTCGCGCGCGACGGAACGCAAGGACGAGAGCGCGCCGCCAACGATGTGAATCAGGCGGCGACGGCTCTCAGAGCAAGACGCACCCCGACTCTGTTAGTTGATACCGGTGTGCGCGCGAGTCCGGCAGCAGAGTCACTCGCGAGAACCCTAGGCGCGCGTTATCTGGCGCTGCCCGAGGTCGGTGCTCTTGATCTGTCTCAGGCAGTGCGGCATGCCGCCCATCGATCCGCGCCGGGGCGGCCCGCGTGAGCGTGACCTGGGAGGCTCGAGGCACATTGGGTGGCGACGACCTGGCCACTTCGCTCTGCGATGTTTCGGCACGTTCGAGGACCAGCGCGGAGCCCTCCCGGATCATTGTCATCGGCAGCGGCTTTGGTGGGTTGGCTGCGGCGATCCGTCTTGCGGCCCGGGGCCATCGCGTCACGGTCCTTGAAAAGCTGGACGCTCCCGGCGGGCGCGCCTATGTCTTTCGTCAGGACGGATTCACGTTTGATGCGGGGCCCACAGTGATTACGGCGCCGTTCCTCCTTGAGGAGCTGTGGCGACTTTGCGGCCAGAAAATGTCCGACCATGTGGACTTGCGCCCGATCAGTCCTTTCTATCGCCTTCGCTTCGACGACGGCACTTTCTTCAACTATGGCGGATCCGCCGCTGCGATGTCTGCCGAAGTCGAGCGCCTGTCCCCGGGCGATCGCGACGGCTATGCCCGCTTCATGCGCGCCAGCGAGGCCATCTACCGGGTGGGATTTGAGGAACTAGGGCACAAGCCCTTTCTTCATCTGAGTGACATGGTCCGTATCATTCCGAAGCTCGTGCGTCTTTGTGGCTACCGGACGGTCTTTGGACTCGTCTCGAGCTTTGTACGTGATCCGAAGCTGCAAATTGCGTTGAGCTTTCATCCCCTTTTGGTGGGCGGAAATCCCTTCACCACGACCGCGATCTACTGCCTGATCGCGTTTCTTGAGCAACGATTTGGCGTTCATTTCGCCATGGGCGGAACGGGCGCAATCGTCAGCGGCCTCGTGCGATTGGCCGAAGGGCAGGGAGTTCGGATGCGCTACGGCTCCGAGGTCGCCGAGATCGTGGTCTCCAACGGGCGTGCGCGCGGCGTGCGTCTGACTTCGGGCGAAGTGTTGGGCGCCGATACGGTCGTCTCGAACGCGGACGCGGCGTGGACCTACCGTCACCTTCTCGCCTCGGGCGTGCGTCATCGCTGGAGCGACGCGCGATTGGACCGCACGCGCTATTCGATGGGTCTTTACGTCTGGTACTTCGGCACGCGCAAACAGTACCCCGAAGTGGCGCATCACAGCATTCTGCTGGGGCCCCGCTATCGGGGCTTGCTCGATGACATCTTCAAGCACAAACGTCTTTCACCCGACATGAGTCTTTACCTGCACCGTCCCACCGCGACCGATCCGAGTCTCGCGCCTGCCGGATGTGATTCGTTCTATGTGCTAGCCCCGGTTCCGAATCTTGAAGCGGACGTGGACTGGACTGCGGAAGCCGAACCTTTCCGTCGTCGACTCGAGAAGCGGCTCGCGGAGACGGTCCTCCCCGAGCTCGGAGCCCATATCGTCACTTCGCGAGTGATGACCCCCCTGGACTTTCAGAACAGGCTCTTATCCTACCGAGGCGCCGCGTTCAGCCTCGAGCCCACACTGGGCCAAAGTGCCTGGTTTCGTCCGCACAATCGCAGCGAGGACGTCGAGAATCTCTACTTGGTTGGGGCCGGCACCCATCCGGGAGCGGGACTGCCGGGTGTCTTGTCGTCGGCGCGCGCGTTAGATGAGTTGATCGAAGCCGCGCACCATGTACATTGACCGCCACGAACAGTACCCAGCTGATCTGCGCGTGTGCCGTCGCGCGCTCTCGGTCGGATCTCGAAGCTTTCTGGCCGCCTCCTACTTGCTGCCGCCGCGTGTGCGTGATGCCGCGTGCGCTCTCTACGCCTTCTGTCGCTTGGCCGACGACGCGATCGACGAAGGGTCGGATCAGAATTCAGCGCTTGCGGACCTCCACCGGCGGCTGGACGGCCTCTATGCGGGCCGGCCGCACCCGGCAGCGGCAGATCGAATTCTGTCGGTCGTGGTTGGGACCTATCACATTCCCAAAGCACTGTTCGAGGCGCTTCTCGAAGGTTTTTTCTGGGACGCCCAGCGACGCACGTACGCCGACATCGAAGGCCTGAAAACCTACGCCGCGCGTGTGGCCGGTTCGGTGGGCGCGATGATGGCCCTTCTCATGGGTCGCAGAGGCGCACGCGAGCTCGCACTCGCGTGCGATCTCGGGATTGCGATGCAGCTGACCAATATCGCGCGCGATGTCGGGGAAGACGCGCGCGCCGGACGGCTTTACTTGCCGCTGAACTGGCTAGGCCAGGCGGGGCTCGATGGCGAGCGCTGGCTTCTGCAGCCTGAGGCATCGCCGAATCTCGCAGGCGTCATCGGTCGGCTGCTCGATGAAGCCGAGCGTCTCTATCAGCGGGCCGACGCAGGCATCGGACTTCTTCCCCTGTCGTGCCGGCCCGCCATTCGCACGGCGCGTGTGCTCTACTCAGAAATCGGCAGCGAAGTGCGTCGCAACGCGGGCGATTCGGTGAGCATTCGGGCAACGGTGAGCCCAGCTAGGAAGTTGGCTCTTGCGCCTCGCATGTTTCGCTCATCGCGTGGCGCACCGGCGGAGTTCGTCCCGGAGCCTTCCACGCAGTTCTTAGTCGATTGTGTTGCCTCGACAACCTCCGAGCACGTGCGCGAAGCCCGTATCGGTCGCTGGCAGCGGATCGATGCGCGCCTGGGGTGGTTGTTTGGGCTCTATACCGACCTGGAGTTGCGGGACCGTGACAGGATGGAAATCCCGAACTTCTTGCGCTAGACGAGGATGTGGGCCCACCTCTTTCGCGACTATGCATGGCTCTGGGGCGATTTCGCAATTCTTGGCTTTATCGTCTATGAGCTCTACTCGGTGCGTCCTTCCGAAGGCGTCCGCAAGCGCCGCGCCAAGGAAAAGCCGCGTGACCAAGACCGTGAATAGGCCGCCGTTCGGGCCAAGATGAAATCCGAATATCTGGGATTGATCGAGATGCTGACGATCTTCGGTATCGTTCTCGCGCTCATCGTGTTCGAACTTCTGAGCCTGAAGCGAGATCGCCCCGAAAGGGACGACAAGACTCCCCCTGATAAGCATATCGACCCTTAATCGCATCCGCAGTTAGCGGATGCGGGGCATGCGACAATGCAGCAACGTCTGCACCCAGCGACTGCGAAAACGGTCCAGAGAGAGGCTCTCGTGCATCATCGTCACCGGCTGACCACGCTGGCTGGCCGCCACGAGCGATCGCGAGTAGAAGGGTGTGTCCTCCAGCGACAGGACTCTTTGGGGCGTCTGGCCCTGATCGCAGCGCACGGCGGAGTCGATACCCCACGCGGTGCGGGGCAGCGCCTGTCGGCCGAGAATGTGTGCCTCGCGGGGCTGGTCTTGCACGCTGCCAAACGCGATCGACAATGCGAGCGGCGCATCATGCCGGCGCTCGACATCGTAGAACACGGTGGTGCGCTCGGGCTCGAGGCAGCGTGACCAATCCCAGCGCGAGAAAGTGTCTTCGAGTGGCGAGTCGCCCCAGTTCGAGTCGAAATACGCCCACCCCGTCCAACGGATCGCGGGCTCGTCAAAGGCCACACGGACGCGGGCCACGGGCGCTAGTGGCTGCCAGAAGTGATGGGCCGATCGGTCGAGTTCGAAGGGTGCGCAGCCGCCTTCGAACGGCTCTAGCGTCAGTTCTCCTTTGACGGCACGCGGAATGGGGGCGCCGCGCTCATCGATGTTAAATTGAAAGTCCCGGCCGATTTTTTGAACGCTGCTTCTGCCAATGGCCAGATGTCCCGACGACCGCGTGAGCCTGCTGGCCCCCCGTTCGGTCATGGCCCAGCGGCTCTTTCCGGGTGAGTAGAGAGCGATGTTGAACGCACAATACTGTTCCGGGTCCGTGGTGCCGCGGCGCCTCGCCCGGGCGTAGTAGGGAGAAAAGACACTTCCCACAAAGGCGATGACCGTTAGCGCCTGCGTGTGGTCGTCACTTTGTGCGTCAAGGTACCACCAGGCGTAGCCACCGGGTGGAATCGGGCGTTCGAAGTGCGGTCGGCAATCACGGCCTGTGCCGCAAGTCGACCCGAGAGTGCCGCCATCGGCACTCCCGGGCCCGGGTGGGTGCTCCCGCCCGCGAGGTAAAGACCCGCAATCTTCGTGCGCGCGCCCGGCCGTCGGAATGTCGCCCTCCAGCCGTGCGAGTTCTGTCCGTACAGGGCTCCCCCGGTTCCCGGAAAACGCTCGTGAAATTGCGACGGCGTCGAGCACACCGTCCGATCGGGAGAGTGCATGAGCGTCAAGCCACAATCGCGCAGTTGGTTGAAGGTTCGAGATTCGCATGCGGCAATCTCCTCCAAATTCAAACGACGTCGGTCGCCCATTGCTGGCGCGTTGACAATGCAAAAAAGCCGTTCCATCGTTACTGTTGACCCTTCGTCGGGCTCGCCGCGGTCCTGGGCGCACACGTAGACGGTCGGGGAATCCGGAAGTCGTTCGTCACGGAAGATCTGCTTGAATTCGGCCGGGTAGTCCTCGGAGAAGAAGACGTTGTGACGGCCGAGCGAGACCCCACCGAGCCGCGCTTGCATGGCCCAGGTCACGGCCGACAGCGACCGATTTTCCGCGACGCAGGCAGCGACCGAGCCTTGCACGGCGCGTCCGAACAAACCGGAGGCCAGTGCCGCAGCATCGGCTGCGACGACGATTGCATCGGCGAAGATGCGCTCGCCCTGGCGCAACACCACGCTCGAAGGTCGGCCTTTGTCCAACTCGATGGCATCGACTGGCGCGTTGAATCGGAAACTCACACCCAGCTTCGTGCCCAACCCCACCAGGGCTTGGGCGAGACGGTGCATTCCGCCTGCGACGGTCCAGACCCCTTCACGCTCCACATGGGCTACGACCATGAGGGAGGCCGGCGCAAGGTAGGGAGAAGAGCCGCAGTAAGTCGCGTACCGGCCGAACAGCTGCAAGAGGCGGGGATCGTCGAAGTACTCTCGAAGGACAGCGTTAAGGCTGCTAAAGGGGGCGATCCGCCACAGGCGCCGGAGACCTTCCATGCCGACGGATGCAACCAGCGCCGCGGCATTCGCGCAAGGCCTTCGCATGAAAGCCTCCTCGAGCAGATAGTAGGCCTCGGCTGCGCGCATGCAAAAGGCGCGGTAGCCGCGCGCGGCTGACGGGCCCGCGAATCGGCCGATGGCATCGGCCGAGCATTCGAGACTCGAGTAGAGATCCAAAGGTTCCGTATCCCGCCAGAAATGACGGGCCAGTACAAAGAGCGAATCCAGTTTGATCCAGTCCTCGAGGCGAGATCCGCAGTCATCAAAGAGTTCGTCAAACACCCAGCGCATCGTCAGGACCGTCGGACCCGCGTCAATCGATCGGCCATCGAGTCTCACCTCACTCATCTTTCCACCGGGGGTGGCCGCGGCTTCAAGGACGGTGACCTGCATCCCGTGGCGAGCCAGGTCCACGGCGGCGACCAAGCCCCCGATTCCCGCGCCCACCACCGTTATCCGCTCGCCTTGCATTGCATTTCCATCGAATAACGTTTGACGCCCTTGCTTTCAGTGTCTATATTATCTTACACAAATAGCGAAACAACAAATAGACACATGATTCGGCGGCCCGGTGTGCCGCTGGTTTCGGTTGATCCGTGTTGCGGTGGGGACGGCGAATCGTTTCGGCCGGTGTAGCGAGGAGGTTCTAGATGGAAGCGATGGCACGCATCGATCACGCCCTCGGGGCTTCGATTGAACCGGCGCTTGCGCGGGTGCTCGAACGCGCCCGCTCGGATGACGCTCCGGCACGGCTTCAGGCGGCGATGCGCTACGCCCTTTTTCCAGGCGGAGCGCGGCTGCGACCGCGCCTGTGCATGGCGGTGGCGCATTCCTGTGCGGCCAACGAGCCCGAAGTCGTCAATGCGGCGGCCTGCGCAATCGAACTCTTGCACTGCGCGTCCCTGGTTCACGATGACATGCCTTGCTTCGACGACGCAGAAACGCGACGGGGCAAGCCCTCGGTACACCGCGCCTATGGAGAGAAGGTCGCACTGTTGACGGGGGATGCCCTGATCGTTCTGGCATTTCAGGCACTGGCGCTCGGAACCCAATGCGCCCCACAGCGCTTGGCGCCGCTCGTCATGATCATCAGCAGAGCGGTTGGCATGCCTTCTGGCATCGTCGCCGGTCAGGCGCGTGAATGCGAACCTCAGGCCGACCTTTCTCAATACCATCTTCAAAAGACGGGGGCCCTGTTCGCCGCCGCGGCGATGGCCGGAGCGGCCGCAGCCGGGTCCGAATCGGCGCCGTGGCGCGTCCTGGGTGAAAAACTGGGATTGGCCTACCAGGTGGCCGATGACATCCGGGACGTGGCTTCTACCGCGGAGGAAGCGGGCAAGCCGATCGGGCAGGATGCGCGTCACGGACGACCGTCGGTTGCCCTTGAGCTCGGCGTTTCTGGCGCCGTTGCACATCTTGATTCTCTGATCGAAGAAGCAGTCGCCTCGATCCCCTCGTGCGCGGGAGGGGCGGGCTTACGCGCCTTAATCCAGATCGAAGCGCGCCGTTTCCTGCCGGAAGGTCTCGCCCGCCTCGCGGCCTGAGCACCGGAAGAATCCATGGCCGCGGCAGCACAGCCGGTCACCTGGCTCCAAAGGCAGCGGCACCTTCTGGAACGCTGGCGCGATCGGATTCTGTCGGATCGCCGATTCATCGACGCGGCACGGCGCTGTCCTTTGACCCGTCCCATCGCACGCCGTCGCGCGCGGGCCCTGTTCGATCTGTGTGCCGGATTCGTCTACAGCCAGGTGACCTACGCGTGCGTGCAACTGAACCTGTTTCGCATCCTCGCCGAGGGCCCACAGACGATTGAGCGCCTTGCGCACACGCTCGGGCTCGAACCCGAGCGCCTCGAGACCCTGGCACGGGCGGCCGCCGCGCTCGAACTAATCGAGTTCCGGGGCCACGCCGTGGGCCTGGGTCCCTTGGGAGCGGCGCTGGTCGCCAACCCCGGGATCGAGGCCATGATCGCGCACCATGCTCTGCTGTACGCGGACCTCCTGGATCCGATCGCACTCCTGAAGGATCCGGCGCACCCCACCCGCTTGAGCGTCTACTGGGGCTACTCCCGACAAGATAAGCCCCTCGAGATGGAAGGTCACGCTGCCGCAGCCTATAGCGCACTCATGTCGGCATCGCTGCCGCTGGTCGCAACCGAGGTCTTGGACGTCTACCCCTTCCATGATCACCGCCGCATTCTCGATGTGGGCGGCGGGGAGGGGGGCTTTCTGTGCACGATCGCAGCCACAGTCCCCCATGTTCAAGGGGTCGTCTTCGATCTGCCTGCCGTCATCCCGCGCACGCGCGAGCGCATTGCGCGAGACGGACTTGCGCATCGCATCAAGACCGTGGCGGGCGACTTCCTGAGTGACCCACTACCGAGGGAGTGCGACCTCGCCTGTCTGACCCGCGTCTTGCACGACCACGACGACGAGACGGTGATGCAGATCCTCAGAGCGGTACACGCTGCGCTCGAGAGCGGGGCGAGTGTGCTGATCGCCGAGCCTCTTTCAAAGACGCGCGGCGCCCGACCGGTGGGCGACGCTTACTTCGGCTTTTATCTTCTCGCAATGGGTCGGGGCCGACCCCGCAGCGCACAAGAACTCGGGCGAATGCTCGAGGCCGCGGGTTTCGTACACGTGCGCCGCGTACCCACGTTACTGCCGCTGCAGACCGGCCTTTTGCACGCAGTGCGTCCGTAATGTAATGAAGACTTGACAGATTATAACGTAAGTTTAGAATGACACTGGTGATCAAGTAGGCCCTGCAACCGATTAAGAAGGAGTATTCGAATGACTGGGACAGCAGGTGGTGCGGCCGTGCAGTTCGTCATGAAAGAACGCCTGCGAGCGGAGGCTGCGATCGAACCGAATCCCGTCTTGACGTCGCCTGCGGCCAAGCACACCCAGATCATTGCCATCTACGGCAAGGGCGGAATCGGCAAGAGCTTCACGCTGGCCAACCTCTCCTACATGATGGCCCAGCAAGGCAAGAAGGTGCTTCTGATCGGCTGTGATCCCAAGAGCGACACGACCTCCTTGCTCTTTGGGGGGCGCGCCTGCCCGACCATCATCGAGACCTCGTCCAAGAAAAAGCTCGCCGGCGAACAGGTGGCCATTGGCGATGTGTGCTTCAAGCGGGATGGCGTCTACGCGATGGAGCTAGGCGGACCCGAAGTCGGACGGGGATGTGGCGGACGCGGCATCATCCACGGCTTCGAACTTCTCGAAAAGTTGGGATTTCACGAGTGGGGGTTCGATTTCGTCCTGCTCGACTTCTTGGGCGACGTCGTGTGCGGGGGGTTCGGACTTCCGATTGCGCGCGACATGTGCCAAAAAGTGATCGTGGTGGCGTCGAACGACCTGCAATCGCTCTACGTCGCCAACAACGTGTGCTCGGCCGTCGAATACTTCCGCAAGCTCGGTGGCAACGTGGGCGTGGCCGGCATGGTCATCAACAAGGACGACGGAACCGGGGAGGCAGAGGCTTTTTCGAAGCAGGCCGCAATCCCGGTCCTCTCGGCGATCCCGGCGCACGAGGACATCCGCCGCAAGAGCGCGAGCTACGAGATCATAGGCCGCCCTGGCACGGCCTGGGCATCGCTTTTCGAGGAGCTCGCCGAAAACGTCGCCAATGCGCCGCCGGTGCGACCGCATCCTCTCGGACACGAAGAGCTGCTCTCGCTTTTCTCCGCCGATTCGGTCGGACGCGATGTCGTCTTGGAACCCGCAACCCAGTTCGACATGTGCGGCAAGAGCGAGACCGCGCGACCCAGCCTCGAGGTGATCTATGACACCGTCTGAGCAAGCGGCGCTGCAGGATCCCGAAGCACGCCATCTGAGCGACGGGTCCGGCTGCCACGCAGGTAAGGAGCAATTGGCGGCGCTCGCCCAAGCCTCGGGCAAGGCGGAATTGCTTGCCGGGTATGCCAAGGATTATCCCAAGGGTCCGCATGACCAGCCTCAGTCGATGTGCCCCGCCTTCGGGTCGTTGCGCGTGGGTCTGCGCATGCGGCGAACGGCCACGATTCTGTGTGGATCGGCCTGCTGCGTGTACGGGCTGACCTTCACATCCCATTTCTATGGCGCCCGACGGACGGTCAACTACGTTCCCTTCAATTCGGAAACCCTGGTCACGGGGAAACTCTTCGAAGACATCCGCGAGGCCGTCTTTGGACTCGCCGATCCTGCGCTCTACGATGCCGTGGTCGTGATCAACCTGTGCGTACCCACCGCGAGCGGCGTGCCCCTGCAGCTCTTGCCGCGCGAGATCAAAGGGGTTCGCGTCATCGGCATCGACGTACCAGGATTCGGCGTGCCCACCCATGCGGAGGCCAAGGATGTGCTCGCCGGGGCAATGTTGCGCTACGCGCGCAGCGAAGCGGAACGGGGGCCCGTCCAGGCGCCGGCCGGCAAATTCGCTGGCGCGCGCAGCGTCGCCCTTTTGGGCGAAATGTTTCCGGTGGATCCAGTGGGGATCGGCGTCATGCTCGAGCCCATGGGGCTGGTTGCCGGGCCCGTCGTACCTACACGCGAATGGCGCGAGCTCTATGCCGCGCTCGACGGTGTGGTTGCCGCTGCGATCCATCCCTTTTATACCGCGAGCATTCGGGAGTTCGAAGCCGCCGGCCGCCCGATCGTGGGTTCTGCCCCCGTCGGGTATGAGGGAACTGAAGCCTGGCTGCAGGCGATCGGACAAGCCGCCAATATCGCCCAGTCGCACATCGGTGCGGCCAAAGATCGGGCATTGCCTGCGATCAAGTCCGCGCTCGAGAAAGCGCCTATCCGCGGCCGGATGACCCTTTCGGGCTACGAGGGTTCTGAACTTCTGGTGGGCCGTCTCTTGGTGGAAAGTGGAGCTGACGTGCGCTACGTCGGAACGGCCTGTCCAAAAACGCCATGGAGCGCCGACGACTGCGCCTGGCTCGAAGCCCATGGTGTCCAGGTCCAATACCGGGCATCACTTGAGGACGATCTGGCCGCGCTGCGCGAATATCGGCCCGATCTCGCCGTTGGAACGACGCCGGTCGTACAGGCCGCCAAGGAAGCCGCCATACCGGCGCTTTATTTCACGAACCTGATCTCGGCACGCCCTCTGATGGGCCCCGCAGGAGCGGGCTCCCTCGCCTCGGTCGTCAATGCCGCCATCAGCAATAAATCCCGCTTCGACGCGATGCGGGAATTCTTCGATGGGGTGGGTCACGGTCACGCCGCCGGAGTCTGGAGCGAGGTTCCCAAGGATCGACCCGAGTTTCGTGAACACACGCGCCGGCAAGTGATCAAGATCATGAAAAAACGCAAGGCCGAGGAGATGGTCTGATGCTGGTGCTCGATCACGATCGCGCAGGCGGATATTGGGGTGCCGTCTACGTCTTTACGGCCATCAAGGGGCTTCAGGTGGTCATCGACGGACCGGTAGGCTGCGAGAATCTTCCGGTGACCTCGGTGCTTCACTACACGGATGCGCTGCCACCGCACGAGCTGCCGATCGTCGTGACGGGCTTAAGCGAGGAACAGTTGGGAAGGGAGGGAACCGAAGGCGCGATGAAACGCGCGCACGCCACTCTCGATCCGGATCTGCCGGCCGTCGTCGTCACCGGCTCCATCGCCGAGATGATCGGTGGCGGTGTCACCCCCGAAGGAACCAACGTCCATCGGTTTTTGCCCCGGACCATCGACGAGGATCAATGGCAATGCGCCAATCGCGCGATGTTCTGGCTCTGGACCCAATACGGCGAGCGACACATTCCGCCCGCGAAACCCCGTGAAGCCGGGCGCCGTCCTCGGGTGAACATCATTGGCCCGTCGTACGGCATGTTCAATGGGCCAAGTGACTTAGCGGAGATTCGCAGGCTCATCGAAGGCCTGGGTGCCGAGATCAACATGGTGTTTCCGCTGGGAAGCCACCTGGCCGACGTTCCGAAGCTCGTTAATGCCGATGCGAACGTGTGCATGTACCGCGAATTCGGAAGGATGCTCTGTGAAGCCCTCGAGCGCCCTTATCTGCAGGCACCCATTGGGCTTCATAGCACGACCAAGTTCCTGCGCTCGCTAGGAGAGATGCTGGGCCTCGATGCGGAACCGTTCATCGAACGCGAAAAGCACACGACGATCAAGCCCCTTTGGGACCTGTGGCGCTCGGTCACCCAGGATTTCTTTTCGACGGCCAGCTTCGGGATCGTCGCATCGGAAACCTACGCACGCGGCATTCGCCATTTCCTCGAAGAGGAGATGGGTCTTCCCTGCAAGTTTGCCATCGCGCGAACCGCAGGTACAAAACCCGACAACGCAGCTGTCAAGAACGCCATCGCGAGCGGCCCACCCTTGGTCCTCTTCGGGAGCTTCAACGAGAGGATGTATCTGGCGCAGGCAGGTGCCCGGTCGTGCTATATCCCCGCTTCGTTTCCGGGCGCGGTGATCCGTCGTCATACCGGGACCCCCTTTATGGGATACAGCGGCGCGACCTACGTCGTCCAGGAAGTCTGTAACGCCCTCTTTGACGCTCTCTTTCACATTTTGCCGCTTGCAAACGAGCTCGACCGCGCCGACCCCACCCCGTCGCGACTGACGGCGTCCTTGCCGTGGACCCAGTCTGCCAAGGACCTACTCGATACGGTCGTGGAGGCCCAACCGGTTCTGGTCCGGATTTCGGCGGCGAAACGTCTGCGCGACGAGATCGAACGGGCCGCCCGTCAAAGCGGCGCGACCGAAGTGGTCGAGGAAGAGGTTCTGAGGGCCACCCGCGGCCTGCACGAGGTTCCAGCATGAACCGCTTCGATGGTCCTAGCACCGTCGCTGCCCGGAAAGTGACGATTTCAAGCATTGCCGAGACAAGTCATCGTCCTGGTAATTCCGGCCGCGCGGAGGTGCGCGGAAAACGGCCGCAAGGCCTCATTGGAGAAAATACCTATGGTTGATTCCGAGAAGCGAGACGGGTCACTATCGGGGTTGTCGGAGCAGGAGGCCAAAGATTTCCACAGAATCTTTATGGCTAGCTTCTTCATCTTCGTCATCGTGGCCATCGTTGCACACATCCTGGCGTGGCAGTGGCGACCGTGGCTACCTGGTCCACACGGCTACTCCTCCATGCTCGATACGGCCAAGACACTGGCCTACGAGGTTCTTCCCACCGCCTTTAGCATTTCTGGTTAGGAGGATCGAGCCATGTGGAGATTATGGTTGTTATTTGATCCGCGTCGAACGCTGATCGCCCTGTTCACGTTCCTGTTTGCACTCGCGCTGGTGATCCATTTCATCCTGTTGAGCACGGACCGCTTCAACTGGTTGGATGGACCCCATGCCGGGCACATGGCTGCGGCGCAAAATGCCCCGCTGCCAGCAGCACAAGGTTCGGGATCGAAGTAACGAAACGCGTGGGAGAGGTCGGACGCCATCTCGGTGGCATCCGACCGATCCGGTAGCAATCGCTGCTGGTTGGGCGGTTTGGGCCTTTGCAGTTGGCACAGGGGTGAGTCATGGCCATGCTCAGTTTTGAACGAAAGTACCGCGTACGAGGCGGCACGCTCATCGGCGGAGATCTGTTCGACTTCTGGGTCGGGCCGTTCTACGTCGGATTTTTCGGAGTCACGACGATCTTTTTTGCTTTTGTCGGGATCGCCCTCATCGTATGGGGCGCGGCGATCGGGCCGACCTGGAATCTCTGGCAGATCAGCATTGCGCCTCCCGACTTGAGCTACGGCCTAAGCCTTGCTCCCCTGCGCGAAGGAGGACTCTGGCAACTGATCACGATCTGCGCGCTGGGATCGTTTTCCTCGTGGGCGCTACGCGAAGTCGAGATCTGCCGAAAGCTTGCGATCGGATTGCACGTACCCTTCGCCTTTAGTATTGCGATTCTGGCCTACTTCACCCTGGTGGTCGTGCGCCCGGTCCTGTTGGGCGCGTGGGGTAACGGATTTCCCTATGGCATTTTGAGCCACCTCGACTGGGTCTCGAACACCGGTTACCAGTATCTGCATTTTCACTACAACCCCGCGCACATGCTCGCGGTGAGCTTCTTCTTTACGACGACGTTTGCCCTGTCGTTGCACGGTTCGCTGATTCTCTCATCGACCAACCCGGCACCGGGGGCTACGGTGCGCACCGTCGAGCACGAAAACACGTTTTTCCGCGACACCATCGGTTATTCGATCGGCACGCTTGGAATCCACCGCCTGGGTCTTTTTCTCGCACTCTCGGCGGGATTCTGGAGTGCCGTATGCATCGTCATTAGCGGCCCATTTTGGACGCACGGGTGGCCGGAGTGGTGGACGTGGTGGCTGAATCTTCCCATCTGGCATTGAAGTCTTCGTACGGGAGTCGCTATGGCCGAATATCAGAATGTGTTTACGCGGGTCCAGGCCGTTGTACCAGTTGACCTGGGCGCACCTGCGCGGATGGGCCCCTGGCAGCGGCAGGGACGCGCGCGACTCGTCCACTGGCTGGGGATATTTGGGGATGCGCAACTGGGCCCGATTTATCTCGGGACCACGGGTCTTGCGTCGCTCATCTGCGGGTTCCTCGCGTTCGAGATCATCGGGCTGAACATGTTCGCCTCGGTGAACTGGGATCCTGTTCAATTCGTCCGCCAATTGCCCTGGCTCGCCCTCGAACCCCCGCCACCGGGGAACGGTCTGCATTTTCCTGCGATGAATGAAGGAGGCTGGTGGCTCATGGCCGGCTTTTTCATGACCAGTTCGGTACTGCTGTGGTGGTTGCGCATGTACCGGCGGGCCCGGGCGATGAATATGGGAACCCATGTCGCCTGGGCATTCGCCTCGGCGATCTGGCTCATGCTGGTCCTAGGCATCATCCGGCCCGTCCTGATGGGCAGCTATGGCGAGTCGGTGCCCTTCGGCATCTTTCCGCATCTCGACTGGGTCGCTGCATTCTCGTTGCGCTACGGGAATCTCTTCTATTGCCCGTTCCATATGCTCTCGATCGCGTTCCTCTATGGTTCGACACTGCTTTTTGCCATGCACGGCGCAACCATCCTCGCGGTCAGTCGCTTCGGAGGAGAGCGTGAGATCGAGCAGGTGGTCGATCGCGGCACGGCGGCTGAACGCGCGGCTCTCTTCTGGCGTTGGACGATGGGTTTCAATGCGACGATGGAGTCGATCCATCGATGGGCCTGGTGGTTTGCGGTATTGACGCCACTGACCGGCGGAATTGGCATCCTCTTAAGTGGCACCGTCGTGGACAACTGGTACCTATGGGCGGTCAAGCATGGCGTCGCTCCCCTCTATCCGCAGGTCTACGGCAGTGTGGTCGATCCGGCGACCCTGCCCGGGAGCACCCCATGAAGGCCGTGCGGACGTTGCGCTGGTTGGGCGCCACCCTCTTTTTTGCGGGGTTACTTACGGCCTGTGAGCGCCCTCCTGTTTCGACCGTTCAGACCGGATACCGGGGTACGGGGATGGAACAGGTCTATGATCCTCGCGTGGTCGCCGAACAGGCTCCTTTGAACCAGGTGCCTGTCGTCGCACCCGCCCGAATCGGCGATGGCCCAAAGGCAGGCACGATCTACAAGAATGTGCAGGTTCTCGGGGATCTGGACGTCGCCGCGTTCACTGCCACCATGGCCGCAATGACACGCTGGGTGGCACCCGAGCAAGGATGCAGCTATTGCCATGCGGGCTCCGACTTCGCCGGAGACACGCTCTATACCAAGGTGGTGGCCCGGCGGATGCTGCAGATGACACGCCATGTCAACGCCGACTGGAAGGACCACGTCGGCAGCACCGGGGTGACCTGCTATACCTGTCATCGCGGCCAGAACGTTCCCACGGAGATCTGGTTTAAGAACGCCGGTGAAGCCAGCGCTCTAGGTCCTGTTGGAAATCACGCGGGCAAGAACGCGCCGTCGTCCGTGACCGGATATAGCTCGTTGCCGTTTGACCCCTTCAGCTCATTTTTTGATTCGAGAAACGAAATCCGGGTGGTCGCCACAGCAGCGCTTCCCGGCGAGGATGCGAGTTCGATCAAACAGACGGAGTGGACCTACGCTCTCATGATCCACATGTCGCGCTCGCTTGGAGTGAACTGCACCTTCTGCCACAACACGCGTTCGTTCTCAGATTGGGATCAGAGTTCACCCACTCGAGCCACGGCCTGGTATGGGATCCGCCTGGTCCGCGACCTGAACAACGGATATCTCGACGGCTTGGCCGATACGCTTCCTGCGCCTCGCCACGGGCCCCAGGGCGATGGTCCGAAGGTCGATTGCGCGACGTGTCACCAGGGGGCTTACAAACCGCTCTATGGAGCCTCGCAGATCGCCGATTTTCCAGGTCTGGTTGGTCCGGCGTCCAAACCAGCCACGCCTTCGGCCGAATTGACGTCCCAGGTGAGCCCTGCTGCCCCCTCGTCGGTTCAGTAGACGAGTGGGCCTAGACCACACCTGTCAGATCAAGTGAGTTCCCAAACAGTTATAACGGGACGGCGACGGACTGCTCGTCAATGATGTTCTCGCCGAACCGGAGGGCCTGCCGAAGAGCTTCGGCAGCTGATGGGGGATAGCCGGACTTGAACAAGGTTTCATACCTGCGCGTCGTGTTTCCCTGCGCAGCCGGAGACTGAATTCTGACAACCGAGGAAAAGCGCCGATCCCCTTTTGCAAACGGGTCGTGGTGCGTGGGAAACATCTGCTCCGCGTAGCCTCTGAGCTCGAACCCTTTGTAGTGGATCGTTGGGATGCTCATTGGGACGAGTCCTCTTGTAGCAGGCCAAGCTTTTCCATCAGAAGCCGTGTCTCGAGCGTTCGCTCTTCCTCAGGTGAGCGCGCGACAATTCCGGACCACAGTGAATTGGCTTGCTTGGTTGACAGCGTGGGGCGCACGGTGTGAGCCCCTCGATGTTCGCCTGATAGGCTGCCGAAGTTGGCGGTTGCTTTCATGGTGTTCCTTGGTAATTACTGGGTGATGAATGAACGGTCAGTCGAGCACTCCGAAGTCCAGAGTGCCGAAGCGGAGTCTTATTGGTCTCGGGCGGCCTGTGCCAAAGCACGTTCGGGTCGAACGGCAGTACCATTGGTACGGTTTTTACTTCAGCGCCGCCCTTGACGCCCAAAAAGAAGAATTGGGGACCGTTCCAGGGCAGACCGGGGTCTGAAAGTGCGCGGACCCTAAGCGAGTATCCAAAGGCTAGCGCTCCTGGCCCGGCTTGTCCGTGCGCCAGGGCACATCTGCGTGCTCAGAGTCGTCCCAAAACGCGACCGGGTGGTCCAGGTTCGGACAAGCAGTCGAAGCGCCCGGAGGATAGGGCACCTCGCGATCGAAAAGGGTCGGCAACCGATGAAAATCTTTCTCGTGCGCGACAAATGTAGTGCCTTTTGCTCGCTTTCGGAACACACTTTGGAGTGTTCGCTACCGAACAGAACGTTGGAATGAAATTGCCGACAGTGAGGTTCTGGAAAGCTCTCATTTCGTCGATGGACCAGGAATTTCAGATAAAGCATGACGACTGCCGTCCTTGACCCGCGCACCAATCATCTGTTGGCTGCACTCCCCGACGCCGATTGGCAGCGCTGGGGTCAGCAGCTCGAAGGAGTCGAGCTTTCCCTCGGACAGGTCCTCTACGAGCCTGGACAGAATCAGAGCCATGTTTACTTTCCTCTGACGGCGATTGTGTCGCTCCTTTATGTTTTGGAGAACGGGGAGTCAGCCGAGATCGCGGTGGTGGGCAACGAAGGGGTCGTGGGAATCTCGCTCTTCATGGGTGGCGAGTCGACTCTCAGCCGAGCTGTCGTTCAGAGCGCAGGACAAGCCGTCCGGATGCGGGGATCGGTCATCAAAGCGGAATTCTCCCGGTCTTCGATCGTGTTGCATCTGCTTCTGCGCTACACGCAAGCGCTGATCACGCAGATGGCACAGACGGCTGTCTGCAATCGCCATCACTCGCTCGATCAGCAGCTTTGCAGGTGGCTGCTTCTTAGTATCGATCGATTGACGGGAAATGAACTCGACATGACCCAGGAACTCATCGCGAACATGCTGGGCGTACGCCGCGAGGGAGTAACGGAAGCAGCACTGAACTTGCAGAAGGCCAAACTGATTCGCTACTCGCGGGGCCACATCACGGTCATTGATCGAATCGGCTTGGAAAAAAGAACCTGCGAGTGTTACTCGGTGGTGAGGAAAGAATATGATCGCTTGCTTCCCAGCCTCTAGGCCGCCCTCTATCCGGTCGCGTTTCCACGATCTGATCCTCACTGGCTTAGAATCGATAACTCGAGGTCTCTGGTCGATCCCTGGTCAAGAGCACAGAGCAGATCCAAGCCCATTTTTGATTGGTAGTATCGACTTGCCGCGTTTGCGTGAGATAAGTCCCTGACGCTCCGGAGCGCTCGCTTGCTCGGTCACGCCGCCTCGAAGCACTCTTCGCATGTGAGACCCCAATTCATGGGGGAGGCGAGGGCGCCGGCCACAGGCCAACCGACGTCTTTGCCGCCGGCACAAGGTGGGCTTTGACCTCACGGAACCGGTCCCGCCAAACTCTTGCGAGCTCTCCGCCCGGAGGCAAGACGGCTGTGGATGGTCTACTCTCCATTGAGGGGCCTTTTGTCCGCCACCAAAGGCCGCTCCTTTGTACCGGGTGCAAGGAGCGGGGCGTCGATACTGGGGATTTTTCGAGCGTTGTCCAGAATCTCGAGAAATGGCTTGATGATGTCGATCGGCATTGGAAAGACGACCGTCGAGTTCTGTTCAGAACCGATCTCGGTTAATGTCTGCAAGTAGCGCAACTGCATCGCAGCAGGCACGCTACCGAGGATCTTGGCAGCGTTAACCAGAGTTTGCGAAGCCTGAAACTCTGCTTCGGCATGAATGACCTTCGCGCGCCTGTCCCGTTCCGCCTCAGCCTGTTTTGCGATCGCGCGCACCATGTTTTCTGTGAGCTCGACGGTTCTGATCTCGACATTGCTCACTTTGATTCCCCACGTCTCGGTCTGGGCGTCCAATATGCTCTGTACATCGGCGCTCAGTTTTTTCCGCTCCGAGAGCATCTCGTCTAGATCATGCTGTCCTAATACGGCGCGCAACGTCGTCTGAGCGAGCATATTCGTCGCTGGGAGGAAGTCCTGTACCTGGATGATCGCGTGCTCAGGATTGACGACGTTGAAGTAAAGTACCGCATCGACTTTCATAGAAACATTGTCGCGGGAGATAACGTCCTGGGATGGAATCTCGATGACCTGGATACGTAAGTCCACGCGCACCATCTCCTGAAAGAAAGGAATGAGAAGCACGAGACCTGGACCCTTGACCTTTTGAAAGCGTCCGAGCGTAAAAACAACTGCTCGCTCATACTCCCGAAGAATCTTAACCGTCGCCCTTAGGAGCCCCAGCGCTACGATAAGTACGATGGGCGCGACGTACATGTACAAGGAAGACATCGTATTGCCTCATTCAAAAAGAGAAGATTTCTAGGTCGCGCGGATCCACCCTGGCGACGAGGTCAGCGAGATGGTGGAAGCGTAGTGGCGCTCCCGGAGCGCGTAACAAGCCTAGGTCTGTCAGGCAAGCGGCGTCTGTCCGCTAGCGCACACGGCAGTTTTCTTCGCACCATTTCAGAGGGCTGCCGTCCTGGAGTGCCCGCTCCACCTCGACGGTTGTCGGGCGCGACCCCACGCGGGACGTGGAAAATGAGAGACCTGCCCAACCTAGAAACAGAGGGCCACGCCTAAGACCCTAGGGATTTCCAATCTATCGAAAGGTCTCGCAGAAATCTGTCGGCGGGTATTCCTGGCCTGTGGAGAATTAGGCGGGTTCTCGGTAGGACCTGATGTCGCCTGGGTGGATCAGACTCTTGGCCCCGTCAGAATCCACTCGAATTGGTAGTCACCTCGTCTCGGGCTAGGCTGATTGTAAAGACGCATCCGGTACCCGGGACGTCGCGAACTGCAATCGTTCCGCCGTTCAACTCGATTCCTCGTTTCGCGATCGCTAGACCGAGGCCGAGGCCGGAACGGTCATCCGAGCCCTGCACGAAGGGCTTAAATAGCTGCTCCGCCATTCCTATCGGAAGGCCGCCGCAGTGATCTTCGACATCGATCATGATCCGATCACCGACCGCGTAAGCGCTCAAGACGATTTCCGTATTGCGATGAGTGTATTTGAAGGCGTTGTGAAGAAGGTTGCCAACCGCGGCCATGATGACCTCACGGTCTCCGTTTAGAGCAAGTCGCGTATCCACCTTTGCCACCGTCAGAGTACATCCTTTGGATGCGGCAACGAGGCTCGCCGAAGCCTCAATTTCGGAAACCATCGGAGCGAGCAAAAAATGCGTAGAGCGAGGCGAGATTCCAGCCACCATCTTCACTTCGTCGAGGGACTGGCCCAGGCTGGCGGCCAGGCGAGCCAGACTCCGCTCAAGGACCGTACCGGTTGCGCTGGAAAGGCTGAGATTACCGAGCTTGGCTGCCTGGAAGGCGAGCGTGGCCGTGCTCAATTCGTTCCGGAACTCATGGATCATGAAACCGAGCCGCTGGTTGGTCGCAGATGCCCGCTTCGTGGCAATCACGAAATCTCGCTGATAGCTGAACTCGGTGACCGCTTCGGCGATGGCGTTGTCCAGACAACGATTAAGCGAGCGAAACTCGTCAACGGAGACCTCGGCTCGACTTTCATAGGCTAGATCTGTAATCGCCTGGCAGAGGTCGCCATAATCGTGGACCACTTGGTCGATCGAAAATCCAAGGCGAAGGAGATCGCGACCGTGTTCTGCGGCGCTCACGCTGATCTCAGAGAAAGCAGCGCGTCCGCTATCGGGGCCGGAGATCTTACGGCTGGTCGCCGGCGCCGTACCACGCTCGATTTCAAGGGTTTGAATGAGCTGGCCCAAGAACATGGGGATGCCATTCTGAAGCTGATCCTCGGAAGCTTCGCGAGCGGGCCGCTCGGCGACTTTTGATCTGCAGCGCCGAATCAGCTCGTCGCGATTCAAGGAAAGGAACTCGTAGAGCATGTCTGACGGCTCCTACTGACCGCACCTTCGGGAATTCCGGTACGCCAACGCGCAAAAAATAGCGTGCTGGAACCAGCAAAGTATTTCGTAAGTTGCTTCTCGAATCCATATCCGAAGACATTGGTTACCGAGACGGATCGTTTGAGCCTACACCGACCCACCTACTGGAGTCTGTGCGGTAGCAGATGGTGCGCTACCGCACAGAAAGGATATACTCTTTTGTTCCTGCGAAAACTCGCAATCAAAGTCGAGCCGTCCAGCCACTCGAAGAGGCCAAAGCGAGGTTAGGCAGCACTTTGAGCACGATCAGATTCTCTTCCTCCCCCGCGGGCTGGATGGAATCCCGCTCGTCGCGCGGTTCGTGTACGGTAGCTCGTCCCGATACTTCCATCGGCTCGCTCATGTATGTCGCGAAATAATGGCGATTCGTCGCAAATCGCGAGAATGGCCCATGACAGTCCGTTGGTTCATATGGGCGCCTCGGGTTCAGCCTGGGGCTGGCCAAGCTCATCATGCCGTTCAGTAAAAGCGCTTGTGGAAGACCACAAAGGGTCGCCTTCGGAGATCCCGTGTCTTCGGTGTGTGAGGGCATCCTTCGTTTCGCAGGTGCGTTAGCGTACAGAACTCTGCGCGAGACGCGGCGATCATCCAGACCATTCCCCTGTTCATTCTTGGTGCGCTCGTGGTTTCTCAACTCACGAGGTAAGAGGAGGTCCTCGGGCCTGAGCCGAAACGAAGGAATGGCTGTGCGTCGGAATAGACCATTCCTTTTCAGTGTGGCCGGCGTGGCCGCGCGGCATTGATTACTCTTCACGGGTCCGCCGGAAAGCTTCACTTGAAGACCCGATTTGATCCTTCGTCGTCACAGGCGGTGAAGCAGCGACTGGTGTGTGTCTCGCTTCTGGGCAGTCTCGCGATCGCCCTAATGAAGTTCGCGGCGGCGGGCTATACGGGTAGTTCCGCAATGGTCAGCGAAGGGGTTCACTCCCTTGTCGATCTGATCAACGAAATACTTCTCCTCTATGGGATGCGTCGCGCATCTAAACTCCCCGACCTAAATCATCCGCTGGGATACGGCCGCGAGCTTTATTTTTGGAGTTTCATCGTCACGCTTCTTGTGCTCGCTTTTGGTTCAGTCGCGGCACTCTACATAGGGATCGGACGGATCTTGAATCCGACGCTTATTTCAGATCCCTTGGTTAACTATCTTATTCTTGCGGGATCGTTTGTGTGTGAGGCAGCATCGGGATGGCTGGCGCTTAAGGAGTTTCGAAAGGAAAAAGGCAGCTTGAGTTACTTTGACGCGTTTCAACTGAGCAAGGATCCGGCAACCTTTATTGTCGTGTTTGAGGGGATCGCGGCCATCGTGGGCATCCTCATCGCGGCACTCGGCATCGGACTGGCACGGAAGCTCGGTATTCCGCAGCTCGACGGTGTCGCATCGATCGGAATCGGGCTTGTCCTAGGCATCTCATCGATCCTGCTTCTGCGCGAGACGAAGGCACTTTTGATCGGAGAAGCGGCGCGACCGATAGTGCGTGAGTCCATACTGCAGATAGCGCGCGGCGATCGGGGGATCGCCTCAGCTAACGGCGTGCTAACCGTTCAGATGGGCCCAAACCAAGTGATTGCGGCGCTGAGCGCAGAATTTCGCGATGAGCTCAATACAACCGAGATCGAAGATTGTGTGAACCGAATCGAGTCCGCTATTCAGGAGGCGCATCTTGACGTCACGATTCTATTCGTAAAGCCGCAAACATCGGAAACCTGGGCGCGTCGGAGGCCCTATAGCGTGACCGAGTCCTGAGGTTGTGACTGTGATCACCCGACTCTTGTGATCCACATCTGGCGTCGCGAAAGGACGCCAGATGTGGATCACGACGGCACCTGAACGGCACCGAAGTGAGTCCAGCAGACTCTCTCTAGTCTATGACCGCAAGGTCGTTTTGCACTTCCGTTACGCCGGGAGCGCTCCACGCAGCCCAGGCCGCCCCTTGCCGCTCTTGCCAAGAGGGAATACTGCCCGACAGAGTGACTTTCCCGCCGCTGGAGGAGACCTTGATATTCGCAGCATCAATTCCGGCATCGCGCTTTAAGGCTTTCTCGATTGCAGCGCTGACGGCCTTCGGCTCAACGCCGGGCTGAATCGCGATTTTGTTGGACACGCCGGTCACGCCGGCCAGGAACTGGACCGCATCCTCAGCCGAGTTTCGCTCGAATTCCCACTTGACGCTGCCGGTGAGTGTGACGTGACCCTTCTCAACCGTGGCCTGAACCGCATCCGGTACCCAGACGTGCCACTTCAGACTACTCACCACCGCTGTCGCAATCTCCGCATCCTTGTGGTTATGGTATTCAAAGCGTCTCACGTCCAATTCCTCCGCGATCGCCTTGACGCCATGAACGCGACGGGCGGCGCGCTCGGCTGACCACTTCTCAGCGTAGTAAGGCACGGTCCCGCTCAGTGTGACCACCCCATTATGGGCGACGACACTGATGTTCTCCGAGGTGACCGAAGGTTCCCACCGTAACTCTTCAACGACGTCATTCTTCAATTCTAAATCGGTCTTCATGTGGTCTTTCTGTCGCTCAGGGCGACTCGATGTGGAGCCGTAGGAGTCAAATTGACGCCTACCAACTTCACTTACTTCAATTGTGGCAGCACGAGCTCGTCATTCTTATCGCCCCATACGGGCTGCAGCTTCACCACCCTTGCCCGACCCGAGTTACTCCGACTGACCGAGACGACTTTGGGAATAACTTGACCGCCTTCGCGACTTTCGGCCGGGTTATAGGGACAGTCTGCAGAACGGCGTCGTGTCAACGATTTGAATATCTGCGCAATCGCGTCAACCGTCTGTGCGCAAAGACACTTGACCCCTGCGCACACATTATCAACGCTTGCGCGGCGTCAAGGCCTGAAGCGGCGCTTTCGGCGTAGACTGAATTCTCAATCTACATCTAAGAGGGGCCGTTGTGTCCTATTGGAACCTAATCGAAGCGAAAGCGCTTCCGTCCCTGCATCTTTGGGTTCGATTTGAGAACGGGCTGGAAGGGGTGTTGCATTTGGACGAGTCCCAGACGAGTTCGGGACTCATCCATCTTAACGACCCCGAGTATTTCGCTCGAGTCACGATCAGCAACGGAGTGGCGACGTGGCCGGACGGCGAGGAACTCGCTCCCGACCACATATACGAGAAAGTCCGAAAATCTCGGATGCCAAGCTGATTTTCCTTGCGCAATCCGAATTTTATGCAAGAGCTCCGCAAGATTGAACTCGGCGCCCGCGCTCGTCGGGGCTTTGCGAGCACGAGCGACCTTTTCGAGGGTCAGAACCTCGATACTCGTCTCTTACCAGTGCGTCCAGGCGTCCTCAGCCTGCGACTTAAGCAGCGCGCAGATATATCCTTCTAGCGTTAGGGCCTGAGGATTTGTCGGCCGACGTGCGCTACTGCACAGACGAAAAGTCTGAGCCCAATCTAGTCTCGTAGTGCGACCCAAAGGATCAGTCCGAAGCGCATCGTCAAAACGCGTTAAAGATTGTGAATTCTGCGCCCCCCAAGATTGATCGCGACCACGAGACTGAAGGACTTGCCCTGATGATATTTCCCGTTGCTCCCCACGTGGATGCGCCTCTGTCAGAGTGGAATAAGTGGCTTCACTATCTTAGAAACCTGCCTGGCTGGAGCGCCTCGCTAGAGCGTGACGTGAACTATGCAATGAAGCTGGTGCGGGACAAGGAGGAAGCAACACTCGCGCCGGGTCGGCGACATCTCACATCGACTGAATCTGGGCTTGACGCGTAGCACCCGAAAACGCAACGACAACAAGTTCAGTGGTGACCGAGAAATGTACGAGAGGAGTGAATCATGAAGCAGATCCTAGGCATCGTCGCTACAGACCTTGCTGTTCTCTTAGTGATGGGGCTTTTCATATGGGCCGCGGGAGTGCATCCATAAACGTTTGCCGTGGGTTCGGCCTTTCACGACTTCCCCTGCACTAAGGCGTCGGGCGGCCCCTCAGCCTTGCCCAATGCATCATCCTGCTGTTGATGCCAGAAATTCTGCTCGCAACGTAGTCCGCGGGTGCGTCCAGACAGGAAACCTCAGAGCGGTCTGTGCTTACGTACTGCCCTGCTCTTGGCCAGATGTCGACCGAGATTCAACCTGAGTACGGTGCAACGCGGACATGGGTGAGCGTTCTCATGGTGGAGACGGCTCCCCGAGACTTTGTGCAGGAACTCTGCGCTCACTGCTATCCCCACATCTACGATCGCTCTCGTCGGGGTGAAGCTTAGGCATTAAGTCTCCAGTCGGCCGACCGTGCGGCACCGCACAGAGTGCCACGCACGGTCGAGATATCGTGTTCCATCGCTCAGCCTTTACATGAGAATGACCATGAAACTCGCGCCCTTGGGACCTTTTGTCGTTTCCGCCCGCGCGACTCCACAGGGAATGTTCTGGGAGCGGATATTCTCAGTGCGTCGGTTCGACGGGATGACCACGCGCCCGGCTCATCTCGTGAGCGAAGTGCGCACGGTTCGCGCGTACCTGACCAAAGAAGAGGCGACTGGCGCTGCTCTGTTAGAGGCGAAGGTATTCGCGGCGCGACATATGCAAGGCGGGCTATACGTCATACACGACGTTACAGGCTAGCAACCAAAATGGCCGATGAATTTTATGTCGTTTCGTTCTGATCAGCGAAGCGTTGACAACCACCTTTCCGAAAGCAGTCGTTAGTAACCGTCGGAGTTAACGACGAGAGCGCAACAGGAGATAGCAATTCTCCGTGAAAAAATCAGCCATGAATACGAGCATACTTTTGATTAGCGACTCGGCGCCACTTAAGGCGACGATATGTGGTCTTCTACTCGAACTCGGTCCGATGGTCTTCGTGCTCGAGCACGCCGCAGACCTTTCAGTGGCGGAGGAACGTCTTAAAGCTGAGGAGTTTGAGGCGATCATGCTTGACTTGATCAATCCCGGCAACCGGGGATTCGGACCACTATCGACCCTCGCTCGCGACGTTCCGAATGTACCCATCATCGTCATCGCTGAAGAGCACACCGAAGGACTCTTCAAACTCGCTCTCGAAAGTGGCGCACAAGACTATCTCCTGGTTGATCGCCTCGATTCCTACACGCTTGCCCGGGCAATTAATGGTGCAATTGGGCGTAGGGCCGTGGAGGAAGCACTATTTGCGGAAAAAGAGCGGGCGGAGGTTACACTAAACTCGATTGGTGATGCTGTCCTGAGCACGAACATCCTGGGCAACGTGACCTATCTCAACGCCGTGGCCGAGAAGATGACCGGGTGGTTGTACGACGAGGCCATCGGTAAGCCCGCCACCAAAGTGTTGCATGTAATCGATCGCCAGACGCGCTTACCAGGTCCCGACCTCATGGACCTGGCGATTCGTACCAATCAGACCGTCGGAATGTCGGCGAACAGCGTTCTGATTCGTCGTGATGGGGAGGAATTCGCCGTGGAGGACTCGGTAGCGCCAATTCACGATCGAAGCGGTCGCGTGACCGGCGCGGTTACGGTCTTTCATGATGTGAGTGAGTCTCGGGCAATGACACAGAGGATGTCCCACCTCGCGCAACACGACATTCTGACCGATCTGCCAAACCGCTTGCTGTTGAACGATCGGGTCACCCACTCGATCGCAATAGCTCGGCGTCACGGAAGAAGGCTAGCGCTGCTTTTTATCGACCTGGATCACTTTAAGCACATCAATGACTCGCTGGGGCACTCGATCGGGGATCAGCTGCTTCAGGCGGTGAGTCGGAGACTCGTGGCCGCCGTTCGT